>NZ_JBIVYI010000002.1:0-791198 GCF_044769665.1 Rhizobium sp. NPDC090279
CGCTGGTGACGCGGGGTGGAGCAGCCCGGTAGCTCGTCAGGCTCATAACCTGAAGGCCGCAGGTTCAAATCCTGCCCCCGCAACCAATTCTCTTCTCCACAACCAAGATCCTGATCCCCCGCGCCAAGACTGCATCCGCGATGGCCATCGCTAGCGCCCCAAGCCTAACGACCAGAACCAAAACGCCGCAGCCGCAAAGCATGACCACAAAACCTAAGTTTACAAGATTTATCAAATGAATAAGCCCTCCTGCAAGGAGGGCTTTCGTGTTTCTGGGCGTATGCTTTCAAGCCTTACACCTTCATGAGCTGGCAGCTTGAAGGGTCCCGATGGAGGCGGGCGCTCAGCATCCCGTCAGAAGAGGGCACTATCATTCGCAAACTGGCATGGCACCAGACAAAACTGCCCGCTGGCTTGCCAGCGGGCAGGGGATGTCGTTGGTTGTTTTACAGACGAAGTGGTTAGCTTCTCGGCTTCAAATTCTCTGCATCGTAAAGCGGCTTGTAGCCAACGCTGAGCACTTCCATCGGATAGGTTTCGCCGAAATATTCCACCTTCAGCTTGCGGCCTTCCTGGGCATGGGACCAGGGGAGGTAGGCGAGCGCAATGTTTTTGCCGATGGTCGGGCCGTAGGCGATCGACGTCGTGAACGAACGCCGGCCGAGGTCGTCGATGAGCGTTTCGCCGGTTTCGGGGTCCATGACCGGCAGGATGCCGACGGGGTAGCGGGCAACGCCATTGGAATCGGTGTTATCGGTGACCACGAGCGTGCAGAGCATGGCTGGCTGGTGTTCGCGGGCGCGATATTCGAGGTGCTTTGCCTTGCCGCGGAAATCGGCGTCCTTGACCTTCGGGCGGGCGAGATCGGCTTCGAGAAGATTGTATTCCGTCAGCAGGTCGGCATTCTGCAGGCGGAGGCTCTTTTCCATACGGCGGCTGTTGGCATAGGTCTCGACGCCGACGGCGATGGCGCCCGTCGAGCGCAGCGCGTCCCAGACCGCAAGCGCATCGCCGTAGGCCATGTGCAGTTCCCAGCCCTGTTCGCCGACATAGGAAATACGAAATGCCGTGACGTTCTTGCCGGCAATGCGGATCTGCTTGATCGCGGCGAAGGGGAAGTTTTCGTGCGTGAGGTTTTGAGGTTCCTCGACGACCTTCTGCAGGTTGGTGCGGGCATTCGGCCCCCAGATGCCGATCGTGACATAGCGTTCCGTGACATCGGTGATGGTGACATCAAAGCCCTTGTCCTCGGCAACGCGGCGCATGTAGTGGAAATCGCGCGGGCCGGCATCGGCGCCGTCGATCAGGCGGCAGCGGTCGGCCATGCGGATCACGGTGAAGTCGGCGCGCACCATGCCCTCGTCGTCGAGGAAGTGGGTGTAGATGCCCTTGCCGATATTGCCGTCGCCGCCGATCTTGGCGGCGCAGAGCCATTCCAGCAGTTCGACATGGTCGGGGCCTTCGATGTCGTACATGGCGAAATGCGAGAGGTTGATGATGCCGCAATCCTCGCTCAGTGCCAGGTGCTCGGCATTGGAGACGCGCCAGAAATGGCGATTGTCCCATTCGTTTGCACGCACGGGGATGCGATCACCGTATTTCTCGAGCAGGTGCTCGTTTGCGGCGTAGCCGTGCGCGCGCTCCCAGCCGCCAAGTTCCATGAAATAACCGCCGAGCTCCTTCTCGCGCTCATAGAAGGGCGAGCGGCGGACATTGCGGCCGGTCGCGTAGGGTTCGCGCGGATGCACGGCTGGATTGTAGATCTTCTGTGCCGCCTCGGTGCAGCGGCCTTCGATGAATTTTTCTTCCAGCATATGCGGGTAGAAGCGGGAGTAGTCGATCCTGTTGTGGTCGATCGGCGTGCGGCCGTCGGTCATCCAGTCGGCGACGAGCTTGCCGAAGCCCGGGCCATCCTTCACCCAGATGGCGACGCAGTACCAGAGACCGCGGACCTTCTGGCTTTCGCCGACGGAGGGGCCGCCATCGGTGGTGACCTGCAGCAGGCCGTTGAAGGAATGACCTTCGTTATAGCCGAGTTCGCCGAGGATCGGCGTCAGTTCCATGGCGCGTTCCAGCGGCTCGATAATCTGCTCCATGTCGAGATCGCGCTGCGAAGGTGACAGGCGGGCCTCATGCTTTTCGAGGAGATCGCGTGGATGGCAGAGGCGCGGGTTCTTCTCTTCGTAGTAGCCCCATTCGATCTGGCCGCCTTCGGCGGTCTTCGGGTCGCCGGTGTCGCGCATATAGGCGGAATTGCCCTGGTCGCGCATCAGCGGGAAGCCGATTTCCTTGCCCGTGTTGGCAAACTCGTTGTAGGGGCCGAAGAAGGTCAGCGGGTGATCGACCGGCATGACCGGCAGGTCTTCGCCGACCATTTCGGCGATCAGGCGGCCCCAGAGGCCGGCGCAGACGATGACATATTCGGCTTCGATCGTGCCGCGATGGGTGACGACGCCGGTGATCCGGCCATCCCTAACGATCAGCGACTGGGCCGGCGTATTGGCGAAGGACTGCAGCTTGCCGCTCTTCTCGCCCTGATCGATCAGCTTGCCGGCAACGGTCTGCGAACGGGGAATGACGAGGCCGGCATCCGGGTCCCACATGCCGCCCTGAACCATGCTTTCCTCGATCAGCGGGAATTTCTTCTTGATCTCAGAAGGGTCGACTATGCTCACGCGCGTGCCGAAGGCCTTGCCTGATGTCACCTTGCGCCTGATTTCCGCCATGCGGTCGTCATCGCCGACGCGCGCGACTTCCAGGCCGCCGACGCGGGCGTAGTGACCGAGCTTTTCGTAGAAATCGATGGAGTAAAGGGTCGTCCAGCAGGACAGGAAATCGTGACTGGTCGTGTAGCAGAAGTCGGAGGCGTGCGCTGTCGAGCCGATATCCGTCGGGATGCCGGATTTGTCGATGCCGACAATATCGTCCCAGCCGCGCTCGATCAGATGATGAGCGATCGATGCGCCGACGATACCGCCAAGCCCGATGATGACGACCTTCGCCTTTTGAGGAAATACTGCCATTGCGTGCGACCCTGATTGATACTGAAAACGGATTTTATGATGTGTGCGACGACGACCAGAGCCTGTCTACGACATATTCAAGATGCTTGCACGACGACCGTCACGCCGTCCCATCTGGAAATGGCGAGGTTTGTTGGCGACATATGCCCAGCGGAGATGTCGCAAAGGCGACTTCATTATCGCCGGCGAGCTATTGCTGCACTATTGCGGGATCGACTGCATCATGATCTCGCGGCGCAGGATCGGGCCTTCCTCGCCGAAATAGGTGGTCAGCAATTTGGCGAAATCATCCGACTGGTAGGTCTCGGTCAGTGTCTGATCGATGAGCAGGCGGAAGGCGGAATCGTTCTGCCTGAGTGCAATGCCATAGGGCTCGTGCGTGAAGAGACGATTGCCGATGGCGAGCGCGGAAGGCTTACGGGCATGCGATGCAAGATCGAAGAGCAGAGCGCGATCGGCGAAATAGCCGTCGATCTTGTGGTTCTCGAGTGCAGCCAGGCCGTCCTGATGCGTGGCGAATTCGGCGATCCTTGTCTTCGGCACGTCGGAACCCAGTGCTTCGCGTAGCGTCGCGCCCGTCGTCGTGTCGGCGCGAACGCCGATCGTGCTCGTCGCGGGCGCCTGCTTGGCGGAAACCTGCGTCGGCCGCTTGTCGAGGAAGAGCACCATCAGATAGTCCGGCGAATCCTTGCGCAGCAGGGCGCTGGCGCCGGTGATGAAGATCGGCTGCGAGAAATCGACGTTTTGACGCCGGCCGAGACTGATGGTCAGGGCGCCGCAGAGAAGGTCGATCTGGCCGCTCTTCACCGCGTCGAAGCCATCGGCAAGCGTGGTTTCGACATAGTCGCGCTTGAGGTTGGTGACCTTGTGCCCGACGGCATCGGCTATCTTGCCGCAAAGGTCGATGGCATATCCTGTGGGGCTGCCATCCCTGTTCTTGAAGGAGAAGGGCGCTTCGTCATTGATATAGCCGATCCGGATCGTGCCTCTTTGGGCGATGAGGTCCAGCGTCTGCGCGGCGGCTGCCGTATAGGCGGATATGCCGAGGATAATGCCTGCCAGAACCAGTCGTCTCATGCAATTTGCCGGCATGAACCTGATCTCCAAAAGAAAATTGGGCAATCGCAAAGGCTTAGGCGCAGATTATGGCCTGGCAGGTTTTTGTCAACGATGGATTGTCCTTAATCGTTCGCTGCCGAGCAGGGGTGGCGAAACGCATGCTCGACAGCTGGGCCTATCTGGACAAGGCGTGACGATCCGCCCAGTCGGAAATCGCTGATGCGATGGCTTCCGGCTGATCTTCAGGCGCATTGTGCCTGGCCGGCCCGCAATTTCTGACCTCAAGATCGGCTATGTTCGCCCGGCACCAGGCCGTCATCGCCTCGCCGATCAGCAGCGTATCCGCCGGGCCTTCGAAGGTCAGCAGCAGCTTGGGAATACCGGCGCTTTTCGCCAGCCAGGCGTCATAGGCTTCGATACGCCTGATTACATCGGCGGGCTCGCCCTCGATCGGCATGGAGCGCGGCCACGCCAGCAGCGGGCGACGGCTCTCTCGCGTCGGATAGGGCGCAGCATAGACGGCATGATCCTCTTCGCTGAGGCCCCTGAGAACGGTAACCCTCAGCGCCTGTTCGATAAAGAAATTCTCATCCAGCACCTTCGTTTCGCCAATCCCTGGCGAGCGCAACGCCTCATAACGAGGGCGTGCGTTCGGGAAATCGCCCCAGGTCATCGGTTTCACGATTGTTTCCATGAAGGCGATACCGCGTACGCGCTCGGGATGGCGGGCAGCCCAGTCGAAGCCGAGAGCGCCACCCCAATCGTGACCGACCAATACGATATCGTCGAGCGCCAGTTCGTCGAACCAGGCGTCGAGATAGCGTGCGTGGTCGTCAAACGTGTAGGCGATGTCCGGCTTGCCGGAGCGGCCCATGCCGATGAGATCGGGCGCCAGGCGACGGCCCGGCGTGGTGACGGCAGGTGACACATGCCGCCACAGGTAGGAAGAGGTGGGATTGCCATGGAGGAAGACGAAGGGCGTTCCCGTTCCGGCATCCTCGTAAAAGATCGTCGAATTCAGCACGTTGAGCGAAGGCATGTGAGTATCCTTTCCTGAGATAAGATGGTAAGGTGCCTGTCTATTTACTGCAATAGTCAGGCGCCTGTCTATATCCATGAAAGAATCTGCTCCTACTCATCTGTCGCTGGGGCTGCTGCTGCGGCTCATCCATCAACATTATGCTCAGGACGTTGACGCAGCGCTTGAGGAAGCCGGCTTCCGCGACATCCGTCCGCCACATGCCAATGTCTTTACCTTTGCGCGTCCGGAAGGCATTCAGGTGAGTGAGCTCACCCGGCTCGCCCATGTCCGCAAGCAGACGATGACGCAGGCCGTGGAGGAGCTGGAACGCCTCGGTTACGTCGAACGCCGGCCAGACCCCAACGACCGGCGCGCGCGGCTCGTATTCCTGACCGAGCGCGGCAAGGGGGTGCGGCCTGTCGCCATGGCTGCTGGCCGGCTGGTGGATCAGCGCTGGTCCGACATTGCCGGTTTGGACGAAATCGAGGCGCTGAAGCGGGCGCTGCAAAACTTGCTGGAGAAGCTGCGCGGCGGCGACAAGAGCGGCGACGTTCCGTCGGATGATGCCGGCGTGTAATGGCTTCCCGTTGCTTGCAATGCCTGTCGAACACTCCGTGCTGTATCACGAAGAGTTTCGGTGCTCTGTCGGGATTTCTAGCCTATGTCTTTTGCACCACCGTCAACCCAAGGGGACGTCGATGCCGGAGAGGAACTTCATCAGCAGGGCAAGTGGCATGAGGCGGAAGGCGGTCTTTGCTTTCTGCGTGGGCCTTGGAGCTCTTAGCCTGGCCTTCAGCCCTGCGCTGACGTTGCCGGCGGCAGCGCAGACGATCATCGACGACTGGCAGAAAGTGAAGCCGCCGGCACCGCCAGAGCTGAAATCGGTCACGGTCGATCCGAAGACGACGGCATTGCTCATCCTCGATTTCAACGGCGCACAGGACCCGACCAAGGGGCCGTGTAACGAAAAAACCAAGCCGCGCTGCCTGGCCTCCGTGCCGAAGGTCAAAACCCTGCTCGATCAGGCGCGCGCCAAAGAGATGCTGGTCGTTTTCAGCCTGGGCGGTGCCGGCGAGGCGCAGGATATCGCAACGCTTCTGGCGCCGCTGGCGAGCGAGCCGGTCGTCAAATCAGGGCCGGATAAATTCATCGGCACCAACCTGCGCAGCATTCTCTCCGACAAGGGCATCAAGACCGTCATCGTGACAGGCACGGCCTCGGAAGGTGCTGTGCTCGATACGGCCACGGATGCGGCGCTCAACGGCATGAATATCGTGCTGCCGGTCGATGGCATGTCGTCGACGGAGCTTTATGGCGAGCAATATGTGGCCTGGCACATGGTCAACGCGCCCGGCGTCTCGCAGAAGACGACGCTCACCAGCATCGACAGGATCAAATTCTGATTTCGTGGGCTGGATGGAGGATATCCCGCTTTCCTTGGCGGTAACGGGATATCCCTAGGCAATGTTCAGGCGAAGGCCTTGTCGAACAGGTTCAGAAACCGCTTCCAGTGTCTCTCGGCACCAGCCCCGTCATAAACGCCATGGTGGTCGGGCACTGTCCAACCGTGCGCCATGCCGACATAGTTTTCGATGGCGTGATCCACCCCGCCGGTGCGGAGCGCCTCGGCAAGGCGTGCCGAATTTCTATATCCTGCCTCATCGTCGAATCCCTTGTGATCTTTTGTCGGCTCATGACCCAGCGCCGCATGTTAATCTCGCAAACGGCCCACTGGCCCTCAAGAACATCGTCCTTCAAAGCTGCCGAGCTGATCGATCAACATCTCTTGAGTTTCGAAGCTCGTCGTCCGTGACATAGTATCGCCGGCAACGACGTCTATGCGATGACCCTTTGGAGGATGCGATTTCATGTCTTTTCGCCAGATGGCTCCCAGCCTGGCGCTGGCTCTTTCCCTGATATCGGCAACGGCGTCCGCCGCGCCGGCCGAGCAAGGCCATGGTGCGCCTGCCGGCAGCGGTGGCGTGCTGTCGCTTCTACCGCCTGATGCTACGAGCGACCATGTACTGAATGCCGATGGCAAGACCATTCCCTATACAGCGACGGCCGGAACGCTCGATCTCTTCGGGCAGGATGGTCAGCGCAGTGCTGCGATCTTCTACACCGCCTATGTCGCCAAGAACCGCGATGCGAACAGGCCTGTGACCTTCGTGTTCAATGGCGGGCCGGGAGCGGCCTCCGCCTTCCTCAATCTCGGGCTCGTCGGTCCGCGTATTGTCGATTTCGGCGCAAACGGTCGCGATGGCGCCAATGCCAAGCTGGTCGACAATCCGCAAAGCTGGCTCGAATTCACCGATCTCGTGCTGATCGATCCGATCGGCACCGGCTGGAGCCGAACGGTGAAGCCCGATGACCAGAATGATTTCTATAGCGTCGACAGCGACGCCCAAAGCCTGGCCAAGGCAATCGCCCTGTATGTGAGTCATAATGGTCGTGCGGCGTCGCCGAAATATATTCTCGGCGAGAGCTATGGCGGCTTTCGTTCGGTCAAGGTCGCCAACAGCCTTCGTGAGGATCAGGGCATCCTGATTTCCGGCGTCGTCATGCTGTCGCCCCTGCTGGAAGGCCGGTTCGTCTTCGGCGGCGGAGAGGATGCGCTCGGCGCTGCCCTGCAACTGCCGTCGCTGGCGGCAGCCGAGCTGGAGCGTCAAAACGCCTTCAGCGAAAAGGCAGTCCAGGATGCTCAAGCTTTCGCTTTCAGCGAATATCTGCCAGCGCTTGCCGGGCGACCGCCGTCGGGCGATGCCGGCAAGGCTTTCTACGGCCGCGTGGCGACGCTGACCGGTATTCCCGAGGATGTCGTTGCCAAGAACCAGGGCTTTCTCAGCCGCGTCTACCGCAAGCATTCCGATGGTGACGGCGCGGATGTGGCGAGCGCCTATGACGCCTCGTTCCTGGCGCCTGACCCCTATCCGCAGTCGGAGTCCGAGCATGGCGGCGATCCGATCCTGGATGGGTTCGTGCGCGCCTATGGCGGTGCCTTTTCCAGCTATGCCCGCGACGAGTTGGGCTTTCACACCGACATGACCTACACGCTGCTGTCTGAAACCGTGAACAGGGAGTGGAAATGGGGCGGCCAACATGGCGGCTCGCGCGGGACCGCCGATGTCACCGATGATCTCAAGGAACAGCTGTCGCTGTCCCCTTCCTTCCGGGTGATGATCGGGCAAGGCTACAGCGATCTCGTCATTCCCTTCGGCGTGAACAAATATGTGCTCGACCACATGCCGCCGGCCTTTGCCGATCGCGTGGCGCTGAAGCTCTATCGCGGCGGCCACATGTTCTATACACGCCCGACATCGCGTGAGCAGTTCACGACGGATGCCAGGGCATTCTATGCCGGGCAGGTTCAGCCAGCACCGGCGACGCAATCGAACTGACGAAGCCGGCCTGCCAGTTCCGGCCTGAAATTTGACGGCGTCGCGAGACTTGCCTTCACGCGTTTCTCGCGACCATGGCCCTGATGGTTTCGAAGAGTTCGTCCTTTGCCTGCTGCGGGCTGATGTCGCCCATCGTGGCGGCATAGGAGAGGGCCTCGGCCGCACCCAGCATCGCCCATAGGCCGGCCGATGCAATGGAACCGGTGTTTGCGAAGGGAACGAGCAGTGCGCGGCACTTCTCGATGAAGGCGGTTTCATAGTCGCGCTTGATCTTTTCAAGCTCGGGCGAGCCCGCAAGCGCGGCGATGATGCCGGGTATCTCGCGCCCCTGCCGCAGAACGCAATCGACATAGGAGGCCGCTATCACCTCGGCCCGCCCCGTTAGCGTGGGCGCGCTTGCATAAAGTGCTGCATCCATCACCTCCGTCTGCCTGATATCGAATTCGCGATAGAGTGCAGCGAGCAGGCCGGAGCGGGTGGTGAAATGGTCATAGACGACGGGTTTCGTCACGCCGGCACGCTCCGAAAGCCGACCCAGCGTCAAGGCCTCCGTCCCCTCTTCTCCGGCGATTTGCCAGGCGATCTCTATAAGCTGCCGGTAGCGCTCCTCCCGCGTCAGCCGGCTGCGGGGCTCCGTTTTCCTTGTCTGTATGCTTGACATCGCTATATACCAAAGGTAACTTACTAAAAGTATATAGGCTTGAGCCACCGCTCGCAACGTGTCAGCAGGAGTTTTTCACATGCATGCGCTTATCGTCTTTGCCAATCCAAACCCTGGCTCGTTCACCCACAGCGTCGCAACCGAAGTCGCCGAAGGTGTGGCGCAGGCAGGCCCGCGCGATACGTTCGAAATCGCGGATCTTGCGGCAGAAGGCTTTGACCCGAGGTTCAGCGCTGCCGATGTCGCCGTCCATCTCAGGGAAGGACCATCGCCTGCCGATGTTGTCGCGGAGCAGGCGCGAATCGATCGTGCCGATGCGCTGGTGCTGGTCTATCCCGTCTATTGGTGGTCCATGCCGGGGCTCCTCAAGGGATGGATCGATCGGGTGTTCAGCAATGGGTGGGCTTATGACGATATGCCGGATAGCGGCACGATCAAAAGATTGAGCCATCTTCGCGTCCATCTGATCGCCATCGGCGGAGCCAACATGCGCACCTATGCGCGCCACGGCTATTTCGGCGCCATGAAGACGCAGATCGACCATGGAATTTTCGGATATTGCGGTGCGTCGGTCGCGACCTCCGAGCTTCTTCTCGGCGAAACGCAGGACATGGCGCCTCATCTCGATACCGCGCGCGCCATTGGCCACAATCTCTTTGCCACGTCACCGGCAGAGAAGACGGCAGACGCGGCCTAATCGTGCTGCTGCAGCTGGAACAGATGCTTGATGCGTGAGGTCAATGAGCTGACCGGAGCACCGTGGACCAGCATATCGGCGTTGGCGAAGAGGTGGCGTTCGGCATCGATACGTTTTGCCATAATCGTACCCAACTCCTCGGCGAGGACGGGTCTGTCATGCAGCAGCGGGGCGAGGCACTCCTCGCCGATTTCATAAGTCACGACAAAGGTCAGCGCGCGGATCGTCCCGACCTCGCCTGATCCCATCAACAGGCCGTTCTCGCCGAAATAGTCGCCGGGCGCGAGGCGCGTCAGCTCGATCTGCCGATGCCCCTCGCGGCGGGTGATGCTGATGACGCCCGACCGGACGATCGTCAGCGCGCGAAGCCGGACATCCTGTTCGGCGATGACGGCATCCTTGCGGTAGGTGCGGCGCTGCATGTGCGACGCCACATGCTCCTTCTCGTCCTCGGTCAGCGACGAGAACAGTGGGATATTGCTGATTAGCCGCCACGGCGTTCCAGGCGCATGTTGCTGCTCGCCCTGGGTTTCCGTCTTCTGCTCCATCGGGATCGTCATCGCACCGGGGGGACCGGCGAGCTTCAGGCCTGCCGCCTTCGTATGACGATACAGGAGATCGTAGATCTCATTCTTTGCGGCCGTCGTCAGCGACATGTCACGCACCCTGAACCAGAGCTGCAGTTCGATCGCCTGCCCATCGATCGAATTGATGGCGACGCTGGGTTCGGGGGTTTTCTGGATCGAGTTGCAACTGAGCAATACGTTCTGCATCACATCGGCAACAATGCTCGGCTGGGTGGTCGGCTGCACCCGTACGGTGACCGTGGCGCCGTGGCTCTCCTCGGGCGAGGAGAGGTTGGTCAGCCGGGTCTTAGCAAGGACGCTGTTCGGGATCACCACGAGATCATTGGTGCCGTTCAACAGCTGCGTGGCGCGCCAGTTGGTCTCGACGACACGACCCTGGATATCGTTGTCGAGGACGATCCAGTCACCGACAGAATAGGGCCGGCCAAGATTGAGCGCGATGCCGGAGAAGACGTCGCTCAACGTGCTCTGCAAGGCCAGACCGAGAATGATGGCGAAGACGCCCGATGTGGCGATCAGCGTGCCGATTGGGACGCTGAAGACGTCGCCGACGACGGAGAGAATGGCGCCGAGATAGATGATGCCGACGATCAGATCCTGTAGCAGCCGGCCTTCGCGGGGCTTGCGCTCGAAGATCAGGAACAGCCGCACACAGGCGATCAGCACCCAGGCGCCGTTCAGCCACCAGACGATCTTGGCGACGGCCGTGAAGGTGCGCAGCGTTACCGAATTCTCCGGCGGGCTCGGCTCATAGGGGACGATGCCGTGATAGAGCAAAAGCACGGTCAGGCTGGCGAAGAAGACGATCTGGCCGATCAGACGCCCGGCGCGCTGATGACGCAGCATGATGCGGCTAACGAATGTGCCGATGACGACCAGGATACAGAATTGGACGATCGGATCGCCAAGAAGTGCAATGGACATTGGGACTTGGCCGCACTCAATCTTTCGGATGGACGCTAAATTGGCACGAAAGCGACCGCAACGCCATATGGGGTCATGGACGCCTGAAGGTTACTGAAACGTCGCTCCACCGACCTGTGTCTTGATAATTAGATGACGATTATCATCTTACATCTGTCATCCCATCCTGCTATCTGCTCTCGCAGCGCATCTCCTAGCGCTCCGACCTCATCAAGGAATACCCATGACACAGTCTTTCGAGATTCGCGGCGATCTGCTGATCGGCTCAGATTCCACCGGCGACAACAGGACCGCGCGTGCCATCAATCCGGCAACCGGCGCAAACCTGGAACCGGCCTTTGCGATTGCCAGCGAAAGCGACGTTGCCAAAGCATGCGAATTGGCGGCTCAGGCATTCGACGTCTACCGTGCGACCAGCCCCGAGCAGCGCGCGGCATTCCTTGAAAAGATTGCCGATAACATCATGGAGATCGGCGATGCGTTGATCGAGCGGGCGACGGAAGAGACTGGCCTGCCTGTCGCGCGCCTGCAGGGCGAGCGCGGCCGCACCGTCGGTCAGCTCCGGCTGTTTGCGCAGGTGGTTCGCGCCGGCGAATGGCTCGATCTGCGCGTCGATCCTGCGTTGCCGGAGCGCAAGCCACTGCCGCGCGCCGACCTGCGCTTGCGCCAGATCCCGCTCGGCCCGGTCGCCGTCTTCGGCGCCAGCAATTTCCCGCTCGCCTTCTCGGTTGCCGGCGGTGATACGGCTTCGGCGCTTGCCGCCGGCTGCCCAGTCGTGGTGAAGGGTCATCTGGCCCACCCAGGGACGGGCGAGCTTGTCGGCCGCGCCATCCGCGCCGCCGTTGCCGCATCCGGTCTTCCTGAAGGCACGTTCTCGCTGCTGACCGGCGCCAACGAGACCGGCGCCGCGCTGGTACGCGATCCCCGTATCAAGGCTGTCGGTTTCACCGGCTCGCGCGGCGGCGGTCTGGCGCTTGGCGCCATTGCAGCCGCTCGTCCGGAGCCGATCCCGGTCTATGCCGAGATGAGCAGCGTCAACCCCGTCTTCCTTTTCCCGGCGGCGCTTGCAGCGCGCGCCGAGGCGATCAGTACGGGCTTCATCGATTCCCTGACGCTCGGCGCCGGCCAGTTCTGCACCAATCCCGGCCTACTTTTCGCGATCGAGAGCCCCGATCTCGGCCGGTTCGTCCAGGCTGCGAGCGGTGCCCTGACCGGCCGCGCGCCCGCACCGATGCTGACGCCGGGCATTCACGCAGCCTTCGACAAGGGCGTTGCCGCACTGGCGGATCATGAGGCAGTCAAGACCGTCGCTCACGGCGCGCCGGCCGAAGGCGTCAATCGCAGCCCCGGCATCTTCTTCGAGACCGATGTCGATGAGTTCCTGGCGGATGAGCGCTTGGGACACGAGGTCTTCGGCGCGGCGAGCCTTCTCGTGCGCTGCAAGGATATCGACCAGATGATCGCGGTTGCGGAAAAGCTCGAGGGGCAGCTGACGGCGACGCTGCAGATCGAAGCGGATGACTATGCGACGGCGGCCAAGCTGGTGCCGGTGCTGGAACGCAAGGCCGGGCGCATCCTCGCCAATGGCTGGCCGACCGGCGTCGAAGTTTCCCACGCCATGGTGCACGGCGGGCCTTTTCCTGCGACGTCGGACAGCCGCACGACCTCGGTCGGCACGCTGGCCATCCGCCGCTTCCTGCGTCCGGTCTCCTATCAGGATCTGCCGGAAGGCCTGTTGCCGGCTGAGCTTCGCAACGAGGGCGTCAAGTCGCTGCCGCATCTCCTCGACGGCGTGCGCAAGGGCAGTTAAGCCGCTATCCGGATGAAATAGCGTCTTTAAAGCGGGCCGGATTGGCCCGCTTTCTCTTACGCGATGCTAGGCGGCGGAGCCTTGAAGGCGGGCGTCGAGATGGGCCTTGTAGTGCTGGAGAGAGAGCTCCGCTCCGAGATGAGAGAGCTCGGTGGCGACGGCTTCCGCAGCATGCTCTGCCGGCTCGATGACGCGCTCGAACATGTCTGCCTCATAGGCTCTGACGGCGCTTTTCCAGTCGTCGTTTTCAAGAAGCCGGCGGGCGAGTTCCGCCGCGTCCAGCATCGCAGCGTTCACGCCTTCGCCGCCGAAAGGCGACATGACATGCGCGGCATCGCCAAGCAGCGTGATGCCGATACGGTTCTGCCAGTGATGGCCGACCGGGAGTGCGTAGATAGGGCGCGGAACGATATGATCGTTGCTGGCTTCGATGAGGGCAACGATAGTCGGTGCCCAGCCTTCGAATTCGGCCGCCAACCGCTCACGGGCTTTTGCCGGCGACGCAAAATCGAAGGTCTTGTCGGCCCAGTCGGTCGGTACGCGGAAAATGGCGTAGCCGCGCAGGTGAGCGTTGCCATTGCGCTGGACGATCAGGCCCCTTGCCGCAGCCTCGATGCCGATCTTGCCACGACCGACAAGCGCCGCGAGATCGGGGTGGCTGGTATCGACGTCATCAATGCCGAACTCGATGAAAGTGATGCCGCTATATTGCGGGCGGTAGGAGGAGACCAGCGGCCGAACCTTGGACCAGCTGCCATCGGCGCCGACGACGAGATCGAAGGGGCCGACTGTTTCGCTTTCGAAGACTAGATCGTATCTGCCGTCGTCGCGCGGGCGCACCTCGCGCAGCGCATGGTTCCAGCGAATGATTTCCGATGGTAATGAGGCGAGCAGCGTTTGCCGCAGCGCCGTGCGATCCACTTCCGGCCTGTCGGAATCGTCGGCGTCGTCATCGGCAAACAGCAATGTGCCGTCCTTGTCGTAAAGCCGGCTTCCCTGATCCTCATAACGGGCGATCGTCAGGAATTCTTCGTAGAGGCCGGCGCAGCGCAGCGCCAGCTGACCGGATTCGACATGCAGGTCGAGCGTGCCGCCCTGTGGGCGAGCAAGGGCGTGTTCTTCGCGTTCGAAGACTGTGATCGGCACACCGCCCTGATGGAGGATGCGAGCCAGCGTCAGGCCTCCGGGGCCAGCGCCGATGATGGCGATGCGGGGATAGGATCTCATGGACATGGTTCTCGTAATTTTGTACATAGGTACCTATATAGATTAACATAGGTACCTATTCAAGTGGTGTGGAAATGACGGATTGGGATTTGTTCGACGCGCCGGCGCCGCTCATCAACATGGCGTCGCGTTCGTTTGCGCGTCTCGGCGAGCGGCGGGTGAAGGCATTGGGCTTCAATATCGGCCAGCTGCCCGTGCTCTATATGCTTCGCAATGGCGCGCAGATGTCGCAGAAGGATCTGGCGAAGTTCGCGAAGATCGAGCAGCCGTCGATGGCGCAGATGCTGGCGCGGATGGAGCGGGACGGGTTGATCCGGCGCGCGCCCGACCCGGCCGATGGGCGCAGCAGCCTCGTGTCCTTGACCGAGGCGGCGATTGCCAGGCTTCCGGCTGCGCGGCAAGCCTTGGAAGAAGGCCGTGAGGCGGTTCTCGAAGGATTCAGTGCCGACGAAGTTCAAACGCTGCTTCTATTGATGCGGAAGCTCAACCAGAACCTGGATCGGATGGTTGCCGAGGAAGACGCATCATAGGCGCGCTTTTCTCTGCGCGCCTATGACTACCAGCACTCAGATTTCAGCATAGACGATGCCGGTGAAGGAGCCGGCATGGTGCAGGAGTTCGCGCTCGCCCGAGCCGTCGAGGCTTGCGGAGTAGAGATTGCCGCCGATATCGGTGAAGAACATGCGGTTACCAGGCAGGTCGAGCGACAGGCCGATGCCTTCGTCCAGGCCTTCGAGCACGACTTCGGACGTTGCTGCGATGTCATCCATCTGGGCGCGGTTGACGGTATTGCCGCGCGGAAGGTTGCCGCGATCGGTCCAGTAGATGGTGCGGGTGGCAAGATCGAGTTCGAGATCGATCGGTTCCGGCAGCTTGTCCAGCAGAGTTTCGATGTCGCTGCGGTTTGTGGAAGTTTCACCCGCAGGGATATCGATGCCGGCGCGGAAGATGCGGCCGAGGCCGGCATCCGGCGGTCCCTTCTGGGTCCAGTAGATCTGCCCGAGTGGCAGGTCCAACGCGATGCCGACGCACCAGCGCTCGATCTCGGCGCTGTCCCCTGGGCTGTCGCCATTCTGCACCAGGGTTTCGATGTCGCTGCCGTCGATATTGGCGCGCATGACGCGCATGCCCTCGCGGTCGCACCAGTAGAGCTTGCCGTTATCGCGATCGATCTGGATCTGCTTCGGCGTCACCAGCGTACTGCCCGGCGGGATCAGCGTGATGTGGTTGCCGCCGTCGAGGTCCATGCGCTCGATGGAGCCGTCATGGGCGTTGTAGTCGTTACCCATCTCCGTCCAGTAGATCCAGCCGTTCTCGCTGTCGACGAGAATGCCATCCGGGCTGCGGCCGGCCCGTTGGACGATCAGCTTGAGATCGGTGCCGTCGATGGCGGAGGAGAGAATTCGTCCATCGTTGATGTCGAGGAAGAACAGTCTTTCGGTCTTTTCGGCGGAGGTGGCAGGCGTCCGTGCTTCTGCTTCTGACATGAGAGCATCCTTTCAAGGGGTCGGATCTGCGGATCACAACGCGGCAATCATCGCACCGGTTGATGACAGCATCATTCGCTGCGGCGATCACGACGAACATCTGCTGCGTTGCAGCAAAGTCAAGGGCGCCTACGTCGCGACGGCAGCGAGCCGGCGTCAAATAACTGTCATCGGTCTGATATAAATCCCCGTAATTCTTAGGGGCTCTACCAGTCTGGGCTGAAAATCCGAAGCCGGAGGTGCTTGATAGCATGTCGACGCTCCAGCAGGTCGCTTTTCGAGCCGGTTGTTCGGTCGCGACCGCCAGCCGGGTGCTCAACCGCAACGGTCCGGTCAGCGACGAGATGGTGCGGCGCGTGCGCCGGGCGGCGGCTGAGCTTGGCTATCGGGCGGGTAGTCGCAGCGGCAACGGGCGGCCGGCGATCGGCGTGCTCATTCCCAGCATTACCAATCCGGTCTTTGCCGCGTCGCTTTCCAGCATTCAGAACAGGGCCCTTCATGCCGGCCACAGCGTGCTGATCGCACAATCGAATTATGATCCTGCACAGGAGGTCGACGCCGTCGCCTCGCTGCTGCAGCAGCAGCCGACCGGTCTCATCCTGACGCTTTGCGATCCTGAACGCAGCCTGCTCCTGTCTTCCGCCCTGCCGCCAACCGTATTGCTCGGCAATTTGCCAACGACCCGCTTCATGGCCGCCGTCGCCACCGACAATTTCGGTGCGGGCCGGGATCTGACCGACCACCTCCTATGCAAGGGGCATCGCCGCATCCTGTTCATATCAGGCCATTTTTCGGCATCGGATCGGGCGAAGCTGCGCTATCTCGGCTATATCAGGGCGATGGAAGCGGCAGGGCATCAGCCTCTCGATGCCCTGGAAATTTCCTTCGTGAGCAGCCTGGAACAGCTCGACCTCTCCGATGCGGTTTCGCGTCTGCGCCCGACGGCGATCATCGCCTCCAACGATCTTCTTGCCCTTGGCGTGATGGGCACGCTTCGGCGTCAGGGTCTTTCGATCCCGCGCGATATCTCCGTTGCCGGCTTTGATGGAATCTCGCTCGGGTTTCTGGGAGAGGTTCCCTTGACGACGGTGGAAATTCCGGACGGGACGATGGGGGCGGCGGCGGCCTCGCTGCTGCTCGACATGGCGGAAAACGCTGCGCCGCCGCGTCATCTGACCGTGCCTTATCGGATGCGCGCGGGCGGCACAGTGCGCAATCTTGCCATTCAATCTTGACGCCTGTCTGCGAACGGAAACGCCGCCTCTGGATGAGAGGCGGCGTGGATTGTTCAGATCGGGTCTAAAGATCAGCTGCGCGGCAGCAGGCCGCCGACGTCGGAAGCGGCGTCATCGAGGGCTTCCTTCGGCGTGGCCGAGCCGTCGACGATGCGCGAGAGGTTGTCGACGATGGTCTGCGTGACCTTGACGCCGTTGGAGCCCGGGAAGGCGTACCAGGGGATCATGATCGACATCTGGCTGAGGCCGGCCTGGAAGAGCGGGTTCTTCTTGTAGAAGTCGCCGAGATATTCGGCCGACTTGGCGGCAAGCTCGTTGTTCGGAACATAGCCGGTGCCGGGAACGACGACCGAGGCGCCATAGGGGCCGGCGGCGAACTTGGCGAACTTCCAGGCAGCTTCTTCCTTGACCGGATCATGCGTCAGGATGACGACGGCGTTGCCACCCGTCGGCAGGCGGCCGTTGACCGGGTCGATCAGCGGCAGCTTGGCAGTGCGCAGGTCGAACTTGGTGCCGACATTCTTGATGGTGTTGACGAGCGCGCCAGTCGTCTGGAATTCGAAGCCGACCTTGCCGGCTGCGAAGGCCTGTTCGCCTGCAGCCTTGGTGAAGACCGGCATGCCGCCTTCCTTGACGAAGCGCTGGATCATCTCGACGGCCTTCTGGCCTTCCGGACCGTTGAAGGCAACCTTGCTTTCGTCGTCGCTCAGCATCTTGCCGCCGGCGCCGAAGAGGAGGGCGGAGAACATCCAGTCGTCACCCTGCCAGCGGAAGTCCATGCCGTCGACGCCATTGCCGAGCGCCTTGATCTTGCCGGCGAGCGCAATGACTTCATCCCAGGTCTTCGGCGGGTTGTCCGGATTGCCGCCGGCTGCCTTCACCAGATCGGCATTGTAGTACATGATCGGGTTCGACGTTGCGAAGGCGAGGCCGACCTGCTTGCCCTTGACCTGGGCGAGCTTCAGGATCGTGTCCGAGAAGCCCTGCTCGGCCATGTTACCCTCTTTCTTGACGAGGGGGCCGAGGTCGACGGCGACATTGCGCTCGTCCATCATGCGCAGGCGGTTGAGGCCGATGAAGGTGACATCGGGCATCTCGCTGGTGCCGGCCTGGCGCAGGATGGTCTGGATGCCTTCCTCATAGGTGGCCGAAGGAGCGGCGAACTGGATCTTGATGTCGGGATTTTCTTCCATGAACTTCTTCGAGATCGTGTCCATCACGTTCTTGAAGAAGCCGGGCATGGGGTAATGAACCGTCAGGGTGGTTTCGGCATAGGCCGGGACCGACACGACCATCGAAATGGCCGCGGCGGCGAGAATCTGGGTGATATGCTTCATCGCTCGTTCTCCTATCGAGCATGATGCCGAAAAGTGTAGGCGGTTTTCGGACGACATCATGCTCTATTTCTTTGGTTCTAGAGCGGATTCAGATTTTAGATCGATACGATCTAAAATCATCCGCTCTAGGGAACCGGTCAGCCCTTGAGACCGGTCATGGTGATGCCCTCGACGAAACGCTTCTGCGCGAGAAGGAACGCCGCGACGAGGGGAATGGTGATGATGAGGGTTGCCGCCATGAGCGCGCCGTAGTCGTCGCCGGCTTCGGCGGCGCGGAAATACATGAGGCCCAGCGGTGGCGTGAAATAATCCTGCTTGCTGATGACGATCAGCGGCCAGTAGAGGTCGTTCCAGTGCGCGACAACCGAGAAGATCGCGAAAGCGGTCACGGCCGGCCATGCGTTCGGCACGATGACGCGAGCGACGATGCCGAGTTCCGACATGCCATCGAGACGCGCGGCATGGATCAGGTCGTCGGGCATGGCGCGGAAGAACTGCAGGAACATGAAGATCGCGAAGACCGAGATCGAGAAGGGCGCGACGAGCGCCGTGTAGCTGTTCAGGAGCGACAGGCTGTTGAAGCCGACATAGAGCGGCAGCGCCGTCGCGTGGATCGGGATCAGCAGGCCCAGCATGATCAGCACCATCATGGTGCGTGCCGCCGGGAATTTCAGCTTCGCCATGGCGTAGGCGCAGGGAATGGCGATCAGCACCTGGAAGAAGAAGATCAGGCCGCAGACGATGACGCCGTTGAACAGCAGCGTGCCCATGTCAACCTTGCTCAGCGCCTTGGCGATGTTCTCGACGTAATAGAAATGCGTCGGGATCAGCTTCAAGGCGGACGTGAATATATCGTCCTGCGCCTTGCCGGCGGTCGAAATCATGAAGATGTAGGGCGCCAGGAAGATCAGCGAGCCCAGGATCAGCAGAGAGAGGCGCAGGATGCGGCCGGGAGTGAAGCCTGTCGAGGTCATGTGTAATGCACCTGCCGGTCTTGGACGCGATATTGCAGGAAGGTCAGCACCACGAGGATGGCGAGGAAGACCGTGGTCATCGCCGAGGCATAGCCGACCCGCAGATAGACGAAGCCTTCCTGGTAGATGCTGAAGAGCAGGACCTCGGAGGCATGGTTCGGGCCGCCATCGGTCAAGGCCTTGACGGTATCGAAGACCTTCACCGCATTGATGATGCTGATGGTGGTCACGAAGAGCGTCGTCGGTCCGAGCATTGGCCAGGTGACGAGCCAGAAGCGATCCCAGGCCGACTTTGCGCCATCCACTTCGGCCGCGGCATAGAGCTCGCGCGGGATGGCGGTGAGGCCGGCCAGGAACAGCACCATGTTGAAGCCGACCGACTGCCAGACGCCAATGATCGACAGGCTATAGAGCGCCGTCGCCGACGAACCGAGCCAGTTCGGGCCAGGCAGGCCGATTTCAGCGAGCATTGCGTTGATCGGGCCGATCGTCGGATGGAAGAGATATTGCCAGACGGTTGCCATCGCGACGATCAGCGAGGCGACGGGCAGGAAGTAGGCGGTGCGGAAGAAGCTGCGGCCGATGCCTTCGCTTTCGATCAAAAGCGCGACGCCGAGGCCGAGCACGATCGAGACGGGCGCGACGATGGCCGTATAGACTGTCGTGTTCCAGAGCGATTTCTGGAAGGCGCGGTCGCGCAGCAGATGCGCGTAGTTTTCGAAGGCGACGAAGCGCAGGCTCTTGTCGCCCAGCTGGAAATCCGTGAAGCCGAGAAAGACGACGGCAACGATCGGCACCAGGATGAAGAGCACGATCAGGATGATGGCGGGCAGGGCGAAGAGCAGAGCCGTGCGGGCTTCGCTCCGTTCGCGGGCCGCGGCCCTCTGCAGCGGCAAGGAGGTGGCGGCAATGCTAGCCATGCGCCTTCTCCCGCGTGGCGTCGACGGTCGTCGGTGCGGCGCGCAGGCGGCGGCCGTCTTCGACGAAGACCATCGCCTGTTCCGCTGAGAGGCCCAACGCCACCGGCATACCGGCGCTAAGGCCGGCAACGTCTGCCGGTGCGAGCTTGACGACCATCGTCTCGCCGATGGCGTCGAGCTTGGCATAGAGGATGACTTCGGAGCCGAGGAACTCCATGCGCTCGATATGGGCTGCAAGTGCATCCTGCCGGTTTTGCGTGAGGCTCACGAATTCCGGACGGATGCCGAGCGTGACGTTGCCGCCGGCAATGCTGCCGTCTTCCAGTGCAAGCCGGATGCCGCCGAAGGCGACGATGCCGTTTTCAGCCCGCGCCGGCAAAAGATTGATGCGCGGCTGGCCGACGAAGCGGGCCACTTCGATATGGGCGGGATCGTCGTAGATCGTCTGCGGCGAGGCGAGCTGCAGCAGCTGGCCGCCGATCATGACGGCGACGCGGTCGGCCATCGACAGCGCCTCGGCCTGGTCGTGGGTGACATAGACGGTGGGCACGCCGGCGCGGCGGTGCAGATCGACGATCTCGCCGCGGGCATGGACGCGCAAATTGGCGTCGAGGTTGGAGAGAGGCTCGTCCATGAGGAAGACGGCGGGACGGCGCACCATGGCGCGGGCGAGCGCCACGCGCTGGCGCTGGCCGCCGGACATCTGGCCGGGTTTGCGGTCGAGCAGGTGGTCGATCTTCAGGGAAACAGCCATTTCGCGGACATCGCGGATGATGCCGGTGCGGGCGGCGCGCTGGCCGGGGATCAGCGAGCCGATGAAGGGCAGGCGCTGGACGCGCGACAGCCGGCGCATGGCGAGCGGCACGGCAATGTTTTCCGAGGCCGTCAGATGCGGATAGAGCGCGTAGGACTGGAACACCATGGCGATGTTGCGATCCGCCGCCGCGACGCCTGAGACGTCGCTGCCGCCGAGGATGATCTCGCCGCTGTCGGCATGATCGAGACCGGCGAGGATGCGCAGCAGCGTGCTCTTGCCGCAGCCGGACGGACCGACGAGGGCGATGAACTCACCGGGCTGTACGTCGAGATCGACGCCTTTGAGGATGGCGTTGCCGCCAAAGGATTTGGCGATGCCGCGAAGCGAGAGTGCACTCATTCGGTCGGCTCCTTCTGTGCCTTGGATGCTGCCTGCGGATAGACTTCCATGACGACGTCATCGAGGAAGTAGGCGGTCATGCCGGGCACGGCGACGAGTTCGGTCGACACCGTCTCGCCAAGCTCGTGGATCGCGGCGCCGAGCAGCCGCTCGCCCGGCATCTCGCGTTCCATCTTGTCGAGGATGAAGGCGCCGGGCGGCGCCCATACGACAGCGGTGTCGTTGAAACGGCCTTCCCAGGTCCAATGGAGATGGCCGCTGCCGAACAGCGCTACGTCATGGGCCGCGATCAGATCATAGAGGCGGCGGCGCTGGGCCGGGCGCACGCTCCAGTAGCCGGTGTCGCCTTCATCCGGCGCATCGACGAAGAGCGGCTTGTGCGCGAAGAGGGCGATACGGCGGTCGCCGCGGCTTTCCAGCATGTCCTGCAGCCAGCCGAACTGCTTCTGCTCTTCGGCATCCTCGAAGCCCATCAGCAGGCTGTTGAGGCCGATCAGACGCCAGTTGTCGACGTCCTTCGCCCAATAATCGGGACCGACGAGGCGGCGCCAGCGCTCCAGCCGCTCGGGATTGACGGGCTGATAGGAACCGGGCAGGTGGCCGACATCGTGGTTGCCGGGCACGATCAGCATCGGTACCGAGATTTGGCGCATCATCTCCATGGAGAAGGTGAGATCTTCATCCTTGTCGGCGCCGTCGACGCTCAGATCGCCGGTGTGGACGACGAGATCGGCGCCGCTTGCCTCGATCCATTTCGCCAGCGGCTCCCAGTTGCCGTTGAAATGCGGCTTGCTGGGGCTCAAATGGGTGTCGGTGATCTGGATGATCTTCAAGGCGCTTCTCCGCAGTCGTCAGAAAGGGTGCGCCTGCGGAAGGGATTGCCTTCAAACCGGCGCGTATCTGCGCTCTCTTTAGAAGGCCCCCATGTCAGTTAGGTAACGGGTCTTTTCATCTGTTTTTCAGTTTTGTCACATCGCCGTCAAACGGCACTGCCGTTCGGGTCGCGCCGAATGGAAGCACTATACGCGGTTGCCGCCCTGCTATAGATCGTTGCGAAAGGGATCAGATATGTCAGACGAACAGAGCCGCATCACCAAACTCGAAGAGACGGTCGCCCATCAGGCGAAGACGATCGAGGAGCTTTCCGACCAGATTGCCGAGCAATGGAAAGTGGTCGAGCAGACCAGGCAGAAGCTGGACCGGCTGACCGAGCGGTTTCTGACGCTGGAGGAACAGTCGCTCGACGCGCCGGCCATCACCAAGCCGCCCCATTACTGAATAAGGGCGCCGTCTTGTTCACGTTTCGGTGTTGCACGCGGCCGTGTGTAACATTGAACCTCGTCTTCCCGTATCTCCTTGTGACCGAAGCGTTTAGAATGGCGTTCGAGAGGAGAGTGTCATGAAGACTTTATCGACAGATATGATCCGCATTGGCTCGGCGCGGGTCGCGCGTCTTGCAGGGCTCACCGCGGCCGCCGTGCTGGTCGGCGCCATCGCGCTGCAATTTGTCGGCCGCGCCTCGGCCGAGGATGCCCGCGTCATTCCCGCGCCGAGCGCGGACGAAACGGCTGTTGCCGCCGGGACCGAGACGGCGGTGCTTGCCGGCGGCTGCTTCTGGGGCGTGCAGGGCGTCTTCCAGCACGTCAACGGCGTCATAAGCGCAACGTCGGGCTATGCCGGCGGCAACAAGGCTGCGGCTCATTATGAGATGGTCAGCGACGGCGATACCGGCCACGCCGAATCCGTGCGCATCGTCTTCGATCCACACAAGATCAGCTATGGGCATCTGCTGCAGATCTATTTCTCGGTTGCCCATGATCCGACGGAGCTGAATTACCAGGGGCCGGACAGCGGCACGCAATATCGCTCCGCCATCTTCCCGACCAGCCAGTCACAGGCCGATATTGCCCGCGCCTATATCGACCAGCTCAATAAAGCCAAGGCTTTTGACGCATCAATCGTCACCAAGATCGAGCCATCGAAGCAATTCTATGCTGCCGAGGACTATCATCAGGATTTCCTGACGACGCATCCGAGCTACCCCTACATCGTCATCAACGACCTGCCGAAGATCAAGAATCTTCAGCATCTCTTCCCTGGAGATTATCGCGCCCAGCCCGTTCTGGTGACGGCAAGCGCCAGCGCGAACTGATGGCCTGCTTGACCGGCGAGCGTTGCCCGTCGGTCAGGGCCGCATTGCAAGAAATGCTCGTTACTCCCGGCAGGTCTGGTGTATTGCTGCCTCACCAGACATTCATCGAGAGCGCGCTTTGCCATGATCGTCCGCGACCGGCCGAATCTCTTCCAGCTATTCTTCATCGTCCGCGGGTCGATCGTCCGGCGCATCCTGCCGCAGATCATTGCCATCTTCCTGCTGTCGGCCCTGATCGTCTGGGGACATGACGAGCGGCCGAACCTTATCGTTGCCTTCAATGGCTCGCCGCTTGCCCTGCTTGGCATCGCCCTTTCGATCTTCCTCGGCTTTCGCAACAATGCCAGCTACGACCGCTGGTGGGAGGGCCGCCGCGACTGGGGCCAGCTCGTCTATGTGGCGCGCGGCTTTGCCCGCCAGACGTTGGTGCTCGAAGCGGCGGGCGATACCGGCGTCGAGGCAAGGAAGAACCTGCTGCGCCTGACCATGGCCTTCGCGCAGGCGCTGGTCTGCCTTCTGCGTGCAGGCAGCGACGAGAACAAGGTGTTGCGCCTTTTGACGCCGAGCGAGGCCGAATTCTATCGTGCCGCCCAGAACGGGCCGGATCTCATTCTGCGTTTGATGTCGGCCGATCTCGCGCGATTGAAGGCATCAGGCGCGATTTCGGATATCCAATTTCAGATGCTGGATATCAGCGTCGGCCAGATGGGAGCGGTCCAGGCGGCCTGCGAGCGCATCCGCAATACGCCGCTGCCCTTCGGCTATACGCTGCTTTTGCATCGTACGGCCTACCTCTTCTGTTTCTTGTTGCCGTTCGGCTTCGTCGATACGCTGCGCTGGTGGGCGCCCTTCGTGACGGCGCTCATCGCCTACACCTTCTTCGGTCTCGACGCTCTGGGCGACGAGCTGGAGGACCCTTTCGGCCATCGCCCC
Source organism: Rhizobium sp. NPDC090279 (assembly GCF_044769665.1). Taxonomy (NCBI): domain Bacteria; kingdom Pseudomonadati; phylum Pseudomonadota; class Alphaproteobacteria; order Hyphomicrobiales; family Rhizobiaceae; genus Rhizobium; species Rhizobium sp. NPDC090279. Next base: position 24,602 of record NZ_JBIVYI010000002.1, read on the forward strand.
AACGCGCTCGCCATCGAAGCGCTTGCCGATACGATCGAGATCAATCTGCGTGAGGCGCTTGGTGAAACCGCCTTGCCGCCGTTGCCGCAGCCGCAGGATTTCGTGCTGATGTAAAAAATTAGCAAAAATATTCATCGGGCGATGGAATAGAATCCCGAGGGCTTCCGTATATAGGTGTATGGAACGCAAAGGACGCACATTCGATGTTTTGGGGCAGCTCGGTTCGCTGAGACGATACGCCCGTTCGCTTGTGCGCAATTCGGACGAGGCCGAAGATCTGGTGCATGACGCACTGGTCAAGGCATACGAACGCAAGTCATCCTTCCGCCACGGCGGCAATCTGCGCACCTGGCTGCTGTCGATCCTGCACAATGTGCATATCGACCGCCTGCGGCAGAAGAAGTCGCTGAACCGTCGCCATGAAGAGGCGGCGGCCGAGCTGGAAACGGCATTGCCGGCATCGCAGGACCATACGGTGCGTTTGAGCCAGGTCCGCGAGGCATTCTTCAATCTGCCCGAGGAGCAGCGCGAAGCGCTGCATCTGGTGGCGATCGAAGACCTCTCTTACCAGGAGGCGGCATCCGCCCTTGGCATTCCTGTCGGCACGCTGATGTCCCGCATTGCGCGGGCAAGGGCGAGCCTTAGAAATTTCGAAGAGGCGACCTCCAAGGTTTCCCATCTGCGGCTCATCGAGGGAGGCGGCAATGAAAATCGTTGATCCGATCATCGATACCGATCTCGACGCTTATGTCGATGGCGAGCTGACGCTCGGGCGGCGTGTCGAGGTGGAATCCTATCTCTCGGAGCATCCCGAGATCGCCGCCAAGGTGATGGCGGATATGAGCATCCGCGGCGAGCTGCGCATGGCGCTGGCCGGAGAAGGTCATGTTGTCCGGGCCGAAACGCGGGAGGCCGCGCGACGGCTGGAGCGCGGACTGGTCTACGGCCGCATGCTGGGCTCTTTCCAGCGCGTTGCCGCCATTGCCGTGCTGGTGACGACCGGATGGGTCGCGCATACGTCCTTCGGCGCCTTTACGGCGAGCGAGGTCAGCGCGTCGACACGACCGCCGGCCTTCGTCGACGATGCGGTGCGCGCCTATAAGACCACGGCGGTGCGCGAAGAGATCAAGCCGCAGTCGGCGGCCGTAAATTACAATCCGGATGAAATCCGCGCGTCGACGGCGATCGTGTTGCCGGAACTGCCGGGCGACTGGCGCGTCACCGATGCACAAATCTATCCGTCCGAATTCGGTCCGAGCGTCGAAATGATGGTCGATGCCGGTGAAGACGGACATTTATCACTGTTTGCCGTCCGCCCGGGCACTTTCGCCGTCCAGGACGTCAGTCACATCAAGCGTGACGACGTCCAGGCTGCCTATTGGCAGATCGGTGAAGTCGCCTATGCGCTGATCGGCAAAGGCAAGGTGGGTCAGCTCGACGGCGATGCCGAAAAGCTTGCCCGCAGCCTGTACTAGTTCGAATTAGAGGAGAACGACCATGAACCAAACCAATCCGGGTTACGGCTACGGAGCCGGCACAGGCTCTCAGGCGCTCTTCGACGAAGGTCTGCGCCGGCACATGCTGCGCGTCTACAATTACATGGGTATCGGCCTTGTCGTGACGGGTATCGTCGCGCTGATCGTCGGCACGACACCTGCGCTCTACGTGCCGATCTTCCAGAGCCCGCTGAAGTGGGTGGTCATGCTGGCGCCGCTTGCCTTCGTGTTCTTCTTCTCGTTCCGCATTCAGACGATGTCGGCCAGTACGGCGCAGATGATGTTCTGGGCCTTCTGTGCGGTCATGGGACTGTCGCTGGCCTCGGTCTTCCTGGTCTTCACCGGCACGAGCATCGCCCGCACCTTCTTCATCGCCGCGACCATGTTCGGCGCGACCAGCCTCTACGGCTACACGACGAAGCGGAATCTCTCCAATATCGGCTCGTTCCTGATGATGGGCCTGTTCGGTGTGATCATCGCCAGCATCGTCAATATCTTCCTGGGTTCGAGTGCTCTGCAGTTCGCAATCTCGGTGATCGGCATCGTCGTCTTCGTCGGCCTGACCGCCTGGGATACGCAGAACATCAAGGAACAGTATGCCGAGAACCACGACCAGGAATCGCAGCAGAAGCTGGCCGTCTTCGGTGCCCTGTCGCTCTACCTGAACTTCGTGAACATCTTCCAGCTGCTGCTGAACTTCACGGGTGAACGGGAATAGTTTCGAATTACGCTTGAGCATGGTCTGAGCTGAAGGGCACTCCACGCCTTTGGTGATCATGCTCCGGGAATGCGTCTCCCTGGGGGCTTGTTGAGACGCATGACGCGCCTGCAGTATCTGCGCCGATACTGCAGGCGCAACTTTTTTGGGGAATGGGAAACCAGGCTTGCGATCGAAGCGGCGGGCTCGTGGTGACGAGCGGCGATGATCTTCATCGCGGTATCGAGGGTGGTAAGCCCCACTCGATGGACGAGCCGGTTTCGCAGCCATCTTCGCCGCAGCCGCGGCAAGGGGAAAGGTGCCGGATTAAGAGAGCACTGGCTAAAAGAAAGGGCCCGATAGCGCAGATCTGCTGCCATCGGGCCCTTAATCATTGGAGATATGCGGCTTCTCGTCCGTCAGGAGACGGCCGCGGCCTTACCACTCAGCGACGCTGCCATCCTCGTGACGCCAGACCGGGTTGCGCCAGCGATGGCCTTCCTTGGCGCGCTCGATGACGTAGGCCTCGTCCACCTCGATGCCGAGGCCCGGTCCCTGCGGGATCGAGACGAAGCCATCGGCATACTGGAACACCTCCTTGTTGGAGATATAGTCGAGGATGTCGTTGCCCTTGTTGTAGTGAATGCCGAGGCTCTGCTCCTGGATAAAGGCATTGTAGCTGACGGCATCGACCTGCAGGCAGGCGGCAAGCGCGATCGGGCCGAGCGGGCAATGCGGCGCCAGCGCCACATCATAGGCTTCGGCCATCGCCGCGATCTTGCGGCATTCGGTGATGCCGCCGGCGTGGGAAAGATCCGGCTGGAGAATGTCGACATAACCGTCCGACAGCACCGACTTGAAGTCCCAGCGCGAATAGAGCCGTTCACCCAAGGCAATCGGCGTCGAGCAATGGTTGGCGATTTCCTTCAGTGCTTCGCGGTTCTCCGACAGCACCGGCTCCTCGATGAACAGCAGCTTGTAGGGCTCCAGCTCCTTGGCGAGCACCTTGGCCATCGGCCGGTGGACGCGGCCATGGAAATCGACGCCGATGCCGATATAGGGGCCGATCGCCTCGCGAATGGTGGCGATGGTCTCGACCGCCTTCTCCACCTTGTCGTAGGTGTCGACGATCTGCATCTCCTCGCAGCCGTTGAGCTTGATCGCCTTGAAGCCGCGGGCAACGACCTCCTTGGCGTTGTTGGCGACGTCGGAGGGGCGGTCGCCGCCGATCCAGGAATAGACCTTGATCTTTTCGCGCACCTGGCCGCCGAGCAGCGAGTGGATCGGCTGGCCGAGTGCCTTGCCCTTGATGTCCCACAGCGCCTGGTCGATGCCGGCCAGGGCCGACATGTGGATGGCGCCGCCACGATAGAAGCCGGCGCGATACATGACGTTCCAGTGATCTTCGATCAGGAAGGGGTCCTTGCCGATCAGATAGTCTTCCAGCTCATGCACGGCTGCCTGCACGGTCAGCGCACGGCCTTCCACCACAGGCTCACCCCAGCCGGTAATGCCTTCGTCGGTCTCGATCTTCAGGAACATCCAGCGCGGCGGAACGATGTAGGTCGTCAGTTTGGTGATTTTCATGGGAACGCTTCCAGTTCGACTTTGGCCAGTTGGGCTTCGGATTGCATCAGCGGCGCGGCGCCGCGGATTTTGAGGTATCGGACAATGGTCTTGCGCCATCGCGTGCGCGTCGTTCGACGGCGAGGTCGCGGGCGGCAAGATCGAGCATGCGGTGGGCGCAATCGCGCGCGGCGGCGCGGTCGCGCAGGCGCAGCGCTTCCACCAGCTCGCCGTGAACGGCGATTGCCTCGTCGCGGCTATGGGCGGCGACGTTGGAGGCGTGAAGCGCATATTTCAGGCCGGCATGCATGGCACTGGACAGGCGGCGAAACACCTGATTGTGGCTGGCACTGAGCAGCACCTTGTGAAAGGTCACATCGGCCTCGGTAAAGCCATCCGGATCGTCGCCGCTGTCGCGCATGCGCTGCCAGGCGTTCTCCAGATCGGCAATCTCCCGGGCCGTGGCGCGTTCCGCAGCATATTCGGCAGCAGCGGGCTCGATGGTGCGGCGTGCCTCCAGAATGGAGCCGAGAATGTCGAAATCGGCGATATGGGGACCCATCCATTCCAGCACATCCTGATCGAGGATGTTCCAGTCGTCCTTGTCGCAGACTGACGTGCCGATGCGCGGCTTGCCGCGCACGAGGCCCTTGGATTCGAGCACCTTGAGCGACTCGCGGATGACCGTGCGGCTGACGCCGTACATCTCGCAGAGGTCGTTTTCGCGCGGCAGGGTCGAGCCGGAGGGGTAGCGTTCGGTGCAGATGTCTCCGGCGATCGCCGCCGTCACATTCCTGCGCACGCGTGGGCGACGCTCGGGCCGGGCCGACGCGCCATGCTCCTGCCTTTGAAGCGAATCCACGCTTGTCCTCCACACCATCTAGCAGTTTCTGCGGAAACCTCATGCTGCGAAGGAGCTGCGCGCTGTCGCGCCGTCGCGTATCGCATTGAGACGAAGATACGCCAATCATCATACATTGGCAATGTTATTGTATGATGATTTGATCTGCCCGTTCTCCAACCCTTAGGGAACAATCCGCCAGCCCGAGCTTTTCGGACTCGACGTCGCTGCTGTTACCGCGGCGTCGTCTTCGACGGATAGAAGGACTATGGTGACGGAGCAGGCGGCCATGCCGCATGCCGTCGATCATCACGGGGAAAGCGGTTCCGCTCCCGAAGCTCATTCAACCACAAGGAGGACGACATGCAGATCAATCGCACAGGTTCGGCTCAATGGTCCGGCGGCTTGAAGGACGGCAAGGGCCAGATCTCGACGCAGAGCGGCGCGCTCAACAACTACCCTTACGGTTTCGCCAGCCGTTTCGAGGGCGTCCCCGGCACCAATCCGGAAGAGCTGATCGGCGCGGCGCATGCGGGTTGTTTCACGATGGCACTGTCGCTGATCCTCAATGAGGCCGGCTTTACCGCCGAAAGCATGGAGACGACGGCCAAGGTTACGCTTGAAAGCGTCGAAGGCGGCTTCGCCATCACTGCGATCCATCTGACGCTGACGGGCAACGTGCCCGGTGCCGACGAGGCGACGTTCACCGAACTTGCCAACAAGGCGAAGGCCGGCTGCCCTGTTTCCAAGGCGCTTGCCTCCGTTCCGATTTCGCTGGAAATTCACGCCGCCTGAGCCGGCCAATTCGACCTTTGCGCCGCGCTGGTTGGCGCGGCGCGTTTCGTATATATTCCGCATTCGGGCATTGGGCTGTCGTTTTCGCTAAAATGCAATGTCCAAGGGGAGGGGCGAATGTCTGGGATTCTTTTGATTCATGTCGTCATAAGCTTGATTGCCGTCATCAGTGGCATCGTCGTGGCCTACGGGTTTCTCACGGCCGACCGTCACGATCGATCGACGTTCGTCTATATGCTGACGACCGTTCTCACCAGCTTGACCGGTTTTCTGTTCCCGTTTCACGGTGTGACGCCGGCGATCATCGTCGGCATTCTCTGTCTTCTCATCTTCATTCCGACGGCACTGGCGCGATACAGGTTTCATCTCGCCGGCATCTGGCGATCCGTTTTCGTCGTCGGCGCCCTGGTGCTGCTTTTCTTCAACTGTCTGGTGCTGATCATCCAATCGTTCCAGAAGATACCGGCGCTGAATGCGCTGGCGCCGAACGGCAACGAACCGCCGATACTGGCGGCGCAGGTGGCGCTTTTGGTGGCGTGCCTGTTGGTCGGTTATTTCAGCGTTCGCCGTTTCCATCCGACGCTTTTGGGCGCCTGACCGCGCGCCGATCGGGCCTGCGACAAAATGCCGGACACTTTCAGCCCGTTCCGCAAGGAGCGTTGTTGATCGTTTAACTCTTGTTTCAAGTTGTTCGGCGCATCATCGGTTTATTCACTAGCATCTAAAAGCCGCCTAAGTTGTAGGTGGCTTCATTGACATCGGCGCTCTGATGGTTTACGAGTGACGAAAATTGAAAATCGTCACTCGTAAACCATCAGGCCTGCCTATGCTCGATCTTTCCGATGTCAGCGCCGATCCTGCCCGCCAGGAAAACATCGCTCGCATTCTCGATGCCGCCGAAAGGCTGTTTCGCCACTATGGATACAGCAAGACCAACGTGGCCGACATCGCGCGCGATCTCGGCATGTCGACGGCGAACATCTATCGCTTCTTCGGCTCCAAAATTGAAATTCATCAGGCTCTGTGCGGGCGCATGCTGACGCAGAGCTACGAGATGGCCCTCAATATCCGCAATCAGCCGATCAGCGCATCCGAGCGGCTGCGCACCTACCTGCTCGCCCAATACAAGATGACGCTGGAAACTATGCTCGATGAGCGGAAGGTCCATGAGATGGTGGTCATCGCCATCGAGCGGGACTGGCACGTCATCGAAAAACATATCGAGCGTATTCAGGATCTGGTCGCCGAGATCATCGCCGAAGGGATCGCTGCCGGCGAGTTCGTCGAGCAGGACCCGCATGTTGCGGCCAAGTGTTTCGCTGCGGCGACCGTCGATCTCTGCCATCCGCAGATGGTGGCGCAGTGCCTTGCCAAGACCTACCAGGCCGATCCCGAGGATCTCATCGCGTTCGTCATCAGGGCCTTGAAAAAATAGCAATCTGCGCACCGGATGGCCGGCGTGCTCTCACTCTTTTGTTCGACTTTAGGGGAGCGACATGGTTTCGCTGACGACCAATACTTTTCGGGCCATTGCCGGCGCGGCTCTCTTTGCCGCCCTGGGGCTTGGGCTTTCGGGCTGCAATGAGAAAAAGGAAGAGGCGGCGGAGGTGATCCGACCGGTCAAGATCGTCGAGATTGCTCAGGCCGACACGACGCGCAAGCTCGATTATTCCGGCTCGGTCAAGGCCAGGACCGACATGAACCTCGGCTTCCGCGTCAGCGGCAAGATCGTCGAGCGCAGGGTGGATGTCGGCCAGAAGGTCAAGCCCGGCGATGTGCTCGCCCGCATCGACTCCACCGACTACGTTCTGGCGGTGCGCCGCTCGCAGGCGGATCTGGATTCGGCCGAAAAGCAGGTGCAGACGACCGAGCTTGCCCGTGATCGTGCCCAGAAGCTCTTCGATAAGAATGTCGGGTCCAAATCGCAGCTCGAACAGGCTGAGCTTTCCTATGATCAGGCGTCCTCTACGCGGGATTCCGCTGTGTCGGCGCTCGCCGAGGCGAAGAACCAGGTCGCCTACAGCGATCTGACCTCGGACATGAACGGGATCGTGACAACAATCAATGCGGATGTCGGCCAGGTGGTCAGTTCCGGTACACCTGTCATCACCGTCGCCGTCGACGGCGAGAAGGAAGTGCTGATCGCTGTGCCGGAAATGGATATCGCGCAGTTCAAGGTCGGCAAGGATGTCAAGGCGCGCTTCTGGTCCGATGCGGCTCTGGTGCTGGATGGCAAGGTGCGGGAAGTCTCCGGCAGTGCCGACCAGTCGCGCACCTTTGCCGTGCGCGTCAGCCTGCCGAACGATCCGCGCGTGCTGCTCGGCATGACCGCGACGATCGAGGCGCTCGCCGACAACACGCAGCCTTATGTTTCCATTCCGCTGAGCGCCCTTGCGCAGAAGGACGGGCAGCAGATCGTCTGGCTCGTCGATCGCAATGCCGGCACCGTGCATTCCCGGGCAATCAAGGTCGCCGATTTCGCCGATGATGGCGTGCGCGTTGCCGATGGCCTGAAAACCGGCGACGTCGTGGTTGCGGCCGGTACGCAATTCATGACCGAGAACATGAAAGTCAAGCTTTCGGCTGACGCCACTCAACAGACGGCCGCCGATACTCATGCCGCTCCGGCGGCGGATATCGTGCGCTAACGGGATCGAGAGGGCGAAACCATGTCCATCAACAACACTTCCGGCGGGAAGCAGCGTTTCAACCTGTCGCGCTGGGCGATCGCCCATCCCAGTATCGCGCGCTTCCTGTTCGGCCTCATCATCATCGCCGGCGCGCTCGGCCTGACCCATATGGGCCAGAAGGAAGACCCTGACTTCACCTTCCGCGTCATGGTCGTGCAGACCGTCTGGCCCGGCGCCTCCCTGCAGGACATGGAAGACCAGGTGGTCAACAAGATCGAGCGCAAGCTGCAGGAAACGCCGCATCTCGACTGGGTCAAATCCTATACCCGCGCCGGTTTTGCCATCACGACGGTGCAGATCAAGGGCGACACCAACACCGCCGAGGTAAAGGACGCGTTCTACCAGATCCGCAAGAAGGTCGGCGATATCGGCAACGAGCTGCCTTCCGGCCTGCTCGGCCCTTATTTCAACGACGAATTCGGCGATACCTTCATCACCCTGCATTCGATCAGCGGCGACGGTTACACCTATCCGGAACTGAAGAAATTCGCCATCCAGGCGCGCGACATGCTGCTTTCGACGCCTGGCGTCGAAAAGGCCACCATCATTGGCGACCAGCCTGAGCAGATCTATATCGACGTTTCCTCGAAGGTGCTGGCCGAGCGCGGACTGACGCTCACCGACCTGAAGAACGCCGTCGTCGGGCAGAACAATGTCGATCCGGCTGGCACCGTCGATACCAGCACGCGCTCGGTGCGCATCTCCGTCGAGGGTGACGTCAATAAAATCGAGGACATCAAGAACCTGCGGCTGACGGCCGGCGGTCAGGTGACCCGCCTTGGCGATATCGCCACCGTCACCGCCGGGCTGCAAGATCCCTACACCGCCAAGTTCTTGTACAATGGCCACCCGAGCGTGCAGCTCGGCGTCGTCATGGCCAACGGTTACAAGGTGACCGATGTCGGCAAGTCCGTGGAGGATACCTACAAGCGCTTCGAGGCTTCGCTGCCGATCGGCGTTCAGGTCGATCAGATCTCCAATCAGCCCGACGTCGTGACCGATGCGATCAGCGAATTCATGCATGCGCTCGGCGAAGCCCTCGTCATCGTGCTGATCGTATCGTTCCTGTCGATCGGCTGGCGCTCCGGCCTGGTGATCGCCATCGCCATTCCGCTGGTGCTGGCTGCCACCTTTGCCATCATGTACGAGCTTGGCATCGACCTGCAGCGCATCTCGCTCGGCGCGCTTATCATCGCACTTGGCCTGCTGGTTGACGACGCCATGATCGTCGTCGAGCTCATGGAGCGGAAGCTGGAGGAGGGGCTGGTGAAGCTCGATGCCGCCAGCTTCGCCTATTCCTCGACTGCCTTCCCGATGCTGACGGGCACGCTGATTACGACCGCCGGCTTCATTCCCGTAGGATTTGCGGCATCGACGGCCGGCGAATATGTCCGCTCGCTCTTCTATGTCGTCGGCATCGCGCTCGTGGTCTCCTGGTTCGTGGCCGTCTATTTCACGCCCTGGCTTGGCTATATGATTCTCAGGCAGCGGCATCATGCCGGCGAGCATCATGATGTGTTCGACACGCGCTTCTATCGCCGCCTGCACTCCTCGGTCGCCTGGGCGGTGCGCCACCGCGTCATCGTGCTGGTTCTGACGCTTGCCGCCTTCGTCGGCAGTCTCTGGTCGTTCCAGTTCATTCCGCAGAACTTCTTCCCGCAGTCATCGCGTCCGGAAATCCTCGTGGACCTGTGGCTGCCAGAGGGTACGAGCATCAAGGAAGTCGAGCGCCAGGCCCAGGCCCTGGAAGCCCGCATGGCCGATGATCCGGACAAGCGCTTCATCGCCACCTATATCGGCCAGGGTGCGCCGCGCTTCTTTCTGCCCCTCGATCAGCAGCTCACCAACCCGAACTATGCCCAGATGCTGGTCATGGCCAAGGACGAGCCGGCCCGCGAACGTCTGATTGCCAAGATGCGCGGCATATTGGCGGCCGATTTCCCGTCCGTCCGCGGCAAGGTCGACCGCCTGTTCCTCGGCCCGCCCACAGGCTGGGCCGTGCAGATGCGCGTCATGGGTCCGGACCGGCAGGAGGTTCGCCATATCGCCGATCAGGTGAAGCAGCGTTTCGCCCAGAATCCGGTGCTCGGCGCCATCCATGACGACTGGCTCGAGCCGGTGCCGGCGATGAAGCTGGTGATCGATCAGGATCGCGCCCGTGCGCTCGGCGTCACCTCGCAGCGTATCCGCCAGATGCTGCAGGCCTCGATGTCCGGCGTCACCCTCGACAATTATCGCGAGGGTGAGGAAACCGTCGGGATCGTTGCCCGCGAGCCGGATGCAAGCCGCCATCTGCTGACCTCGGTCAACTCGGTCTACATTCCGACGGATAGCGGCGGCTTCGTCCCGCTGTCGCAGGTCGCCAAGATCGTGCCTGTCATGGAGCAGAGCATCGAATGGCGGCGCGACCGCCTGCCGACCATCACGGTCAGGGCGACCTTGCCTGATAATGTGCAGTCGAACGACGTGACCGCCAAGCTCTATAGTGACATGGCGGATCTCCGGAACAGTCTGCCTGCCGGCTACAAGATCGAGATCCAGGGCGGTGCCGAAGACAGCGCCGAAAGCCAGGCCTCGATCGCCGCCAAGGCGCCGATCATGCTCGTCATCATCGTCGTGCTCCTGATGGCGCAGCTGCAGCACTTCGGCAAGGCGATGCTGGTGCTGGCGACCGGCCCGCTCGGCATCATCGGCGCCGCCGCGGCCTTGCTCATCAGCGGCGCGCCCTTCGGCTTCGTCGCGATCCTCGGCGTCATCGCGCTGCTCGGCATCATCATCCGCAACTCGATCATCCTCGTCGATCAGATCGATCAGGATATCGCGGCGGGCATGGACCGGAAGGAAGCGATCATCGGCTCCGCCGTTCGTCGTTTCCGGCCGATCATGCTGACGGCGCTGACGGCGGTGCTGGCGCTGATCCCGATCTCGCGCGGCGTCTTCTGGGGTCCGCTCGCCTATGCCATGATGGGCGGCATCCTGGTGGCGACGATCCTGACCATCTTCGTGCTGCCTGCCGGCTATGCCTTGTTCTTCGGACGGGAGCCAAAGCACAAGTCGGCGGAGCCGTCGAGCGAGGATCAGGTCGATGACGACCAGAAGACCATCCAGCTGCCGCCGGCTGTGGCGGCGGAGTGAGCACTTGAAAAACAAACCCCGGCCAGAGGCCGGGGTTTTCATTTGGGCCGTCAGATCGATGACAGGATCGTCGGTCGGCCATCGACGATCTTGAGAACCGTCAGCGTTCCGCCCATGGAGACGGCCGTATCGATGCCGATGCGGCCTTGACCGAAAACGGGATGCGAGCTCGGCGTATGGCCGTGAATGACGAGCAGCGGCAATTGCGGACCCTCCGACAGGAACGGCTCGCGAATCCACATCAGATCCTCATCCGTCTGGTCGTTCAAGGCTATGCCCGGCCGGATGCCGGCGTGGACGAAGAGTATTGGGCCGAAGGTGACGGCGCCGGCGAGCGCGCGTAAAAGATCGATATGCGCCGGAGGCATCGCCTTGACCACGATGTCACGCAATTCGCCGATGCTATGGTCTTCCTCCACGAGGAGACGTCTTGCATCAACGCCATAGGAGGCAAGCGTCGGCAGGGCGCCGAATTCGAGCCAGTGACTGTTGGCATCGGGGTCGTCGAGAAAGCGCAGGAAGACATCGTCGTGATTGCCGCAAAGCGCATAGCGATCGAAGCCTGCGGGCGGCGGAGCGCTCAGATGCGCCAGCACGTCGCTCGAACACGGGCCACGATCGACATAATCGCCGAGATACATCAACAGCTTTCGGCCCGGGAGGTCGCGGGCATCCTCGGCGATGCGCCCTTCGGCCTCGACCATTTGATCGTGGCAGCCATGGATATCGCTCAGCGCATAGATTGCGGTATAATCGCGTCCGGTGAGATCGATGCGGTCTCTTTGTTTCTGCATGAAATCGGCCGTTCCCCGCCGAGTCTTGCCTGAATGGCCGCGGCGGTCCAATTGCTTGAAAAAATGTCGAGAAACCCGCTTTCGACGAGTCTGCGCGAAACGCTATTCCAAGCATTGGTCAACCGCAAGTCGCATGGGTGCCGATACGGCGCCGAGCTCATGAAATCGCGGGGAATTTCGGCATAGGTTTCGGGAGGTCGGGCCTTGGACAACCTCCCGAGTGGTCGCGAAGCTTAGCCGTGATAGGCCGCTTCGAGGCCGGCAATATCGAGTTTGACCATCCGCATAAGGGCCTGCATGACGCGGGCCGCCTTGGCCGGGTCGGGATCGGCGATGTATTTGCCGAGCACGGTCGGCACGACCTGCCAGGAGACGCCGTAACGATCCATCACCCAGCCGCATTCCACCGGCGCTCCCCCTCCGTCGATAAGGCCGTCCCAGAGGCGATCGACCTCGGCCTGATCGACGCAATCTATTTCCAGCGAGATCGCATGGTTGAACTCGATGCGGTTGCCGCCGTTCAGCGCCATGAAACGCTGGCCGGCGAGCGTGAAATTGACGACCAGAACTTCGTCGGGCTTGCCGGCGGGCGTCTCGACGATGTTCTTCTGCACGTGATCGATCCGGGAATCCGGGAAGAGCGAAACGTAGAAGTTCGCTGCTTCCTCCGCTTCTCGCGCAAACCACAGGCATGGGGCAATCTTGGACATTGGGCGCTCCTCTTTCGCGTTGCATGCCCGTAGGACGAAAGAGGAGCGGCAAGGCCGACAAGCTTGCGAAAATTCTTTCGAACCCATGCCGGCCAGTGGCGGCTAGACCAAGCGGCCGCCGCCATCGATGTGCAAGACCTCTCCGGTCACGAAGCGGTTCGCCATCAGGAAGAGCATCGCCTGGGCGATATCCTCCGGTCGGGCGATATTGCGGCTGGGCAGGGTAGATGCGGTCTGCTCGAGCGTCTGCCGCTTGGCGTCGCCCATCAGGCCATCGAGCAGCGGGGTGTCCACCCAGCCCGGAGAAACCACGTTGACGCGCATCGGCGACAATTCAAGGGCAAGAGCGCGGGCGGCGTTTTCAACCGCGGCGACAGATGCCGCCACGACCGCACCGATGGCGTGGGGACGGGAGGCGGACTGCCCGGAGGTCATGGTAATCGAGCTTGCGTTATGCAGAAGGGGAAGAGCGGCCTTGACGACGAGCAAAGGCCCGATCAGACGCTCACTCACGACCCGCAGGAGATCCGCCTCGGACTGATCTTTGAGCAGCTGCAGCTGCAGCGTTCCAGCCGTGATCACCAGATGATCGATTCTTTCGATCGCTGCAAATATCGTCGGCTGCGGGGCGGCTACATCCGCGACGATCTGAACCGCGCCGCCGATCGCTTCGGCTGCTTCCCGAAGGCGTTGCGGATTGCGGGATATCAGAAAGAGATTCGCGCCGGCATTCTTGGCTTGCCTGGCGGTCGCCAAGCCGATGCCCGAAGAGCCGCCGATAATGACGATATTTTGACCCTGGAACGTCTGAGCCTGTGTATCACTCGTTTGAATGGTGCTGGTCTGCAAGGCTGGTTCTCCGATTGGATAGTGGACGGTCTCAAATTCGTCGATCGCCATATGCTTTAGAAGAGTGCAAGTAGCGATATTATTTATCGTAAAAGTCGATAGACTATGGCCATGGATATGCTTTCCGCCATGCGCATCTTCACCCGTGTCGTCGAACGAGGCAGTCTTTCGGCCGCCGCGCGCGATCTCGGTCTCGGGCAACCCACCGTCAGCGAGCGTGTCGAGAAGCTGGAAAAGCATCTGGGCGCGCGGCTCCTCTACCGGACGACGCGCTCGGTGCGGGCGACCGACGCCGGAGCGCGCTTCTACGACTATGCCAAGCGCGCCATTGAAGCCGCCGAGGAGGCGGAGGCCTCCGTCGTCTCGGCTGAGACGTCGCTGACCGGAACGTTTCGGATCGCGGCGCCGCATGGGCTTGGCGAAGTGACCTTGCCGAGGCTGCTCATTGAATTCCAGACACTGCATCCGGCTCTGGCGATCGATGTGACCTTGAATGATCGCTTCGTCGATCCGATGACCGAAGGTGTGGATCTCTCCATCCGTATCGGTGGAATCGGCAGCGGCAATTTCATCGCGCGCCGGCTTGGGACGATCCGGCGGCTCCTGCTGGCCGCTCCGGGCTATATCGAGCGGCAAGGATTGCCGCGCGAACCGGCGGAGCTTGCGGCACACCCATTCATCCGTTTATCCGGCTTCGCAGCGGATGAGCGGTTGCATCTGAGGAGCCCTGACGGTGCGCCGGTGGAGGTGCCCATCCGCACCGCATGGCGCGTCAATCACTGGAGGCCGCTGATGGAGGCGGTGCTGGCGGAAAGGGGAATAGGCATATTGTTCGCAGCCGTCTGCAGCCGGGAGATCGCTGAAGGGAGATTGGTTCCCATTCTGCCCTCCTACGAGTACAGGTGCATGGAGGTCCATGCTATCTATCCTCCCGGACTTCGCACGGCGGCCAGGACGAAAGCCTTTCTTGCGCTGCTCGCCGAGCGCACCGATCAGCTCTTCGGCGAGACACCGATGGCCCCTTAACGCTCTTAGCGTTCCCCCGCGAGCCTTTCCGCAAATTCGATCGCTTCGATCAGGCTGCGCTCATTGGCGATGCCCTTGCCGGCGATGTCGAAGGCGGTGCCGTGGTCGACGGAGGTGCGCACGATCGGCAGGCCGAGGGTGATGTTGACGCCGGAAAGATCCATCCATTTGCCGGTTGCCGGGTCGATGTCGAACCCAAGCAACTTCACAGGGATATGCCCCTGATCGTGGTACATGGCGACAACGGCATCGTATTGGCCGGCGCGCAGCTTGACGAAGACGGTGTCGCCGGGAACGGGGCCGACGATATCGAGGCCGTCGGACACCGCCTTGGCGATGGTGGGTGCCGAGATATCGATATCCTGCCGGCCGAAGAGGCCGCCTTCGCCGGCATGCGGATTGAGCGCCGCCACCGCGATCTTCGGATTGGCGATGCCGAGATTCCTGAGCGCCTTGTGAGTGAGGTCGATGACAAGCCGCAGCCGCTCCGGCGTCAGGCGCTTCGGCACATCCTCGAGCGCGACATGGGTGGTGACGTGGCTGACGCGCATGTTGCCGTGAGCGAGCATCATCACCGAGCCGCGCGCGCCTGTAAGTTCGGCTAGAAGCTCGGTATGGCCGGCATAATGGAAGCCGGCCTTGTTCAGCGCTTCCTTGTTGAGCGGCGCGGTGACGATGCCGCCGACCTTGCCAGCCATGGCGAGCTGGACACCCTTCTCGATCGCCTTGAACGCCATGCGGCCACCGTCTGCGGAAAGTTGGCCGGGCAGGATCGGCTCTCCCTCGGCATCGGCCTGGATGAAGCAGAGACTTGGCCAGTCGCCATCCATTCGTGCCTCGGGAATTTCGCTATCGAAGCCAAGCTGCTGTTCCGCGCGCCGCAGGGCATGGCCGCTGCCGATAATCGTTAGCCTAAGCTTACCTTCTTTCGTCTGGTCTTTCAGCCGTGTTGCAGCCTTGACGATGATTTCCGGGCCGATGCCGGCGGGGTCGCCCATGGTGATTGCCAGGTGCCGCGTCATGGTTCTTCTCCTCCGGCGATCAGCGCGTTTTCACTTAAGAGATCGCGCCACAGCGTCGGGCCTCCGAACGCGCCTGATTTGGAGATGACCGTGGTGCCTTGCCAGGGACCGCCGACGATTGTCGAACGGGGTAGGCCCGGTGCTGCCTGGCCGGTGATGCTGAGGGCTGTCACATCGAGCGCCGAGCAGAGATTGCGCAGGGTCTCGCCGCCGGCAACGATCAATGTGCCGGGAGCCGGCAATGCCTTTGCCATGCCGCCAAAGGTCGCCGCGATCCGCCTTGCCGCATCATCGCGCGCAAGCCCTTCCGGCAGATCGAGGCTGACCATGGCGACGCCGCTTTGCTGGATCTGTCGATCGACGGCAGTGGCGTCCGCGCCTTCCGCAAGCTTCAGCCAGTTGGGGCCGCAGGCCTGGAGCTGCGCGAGCGTGATCGGCTGGTCCGAGCCGAACAGGCCGAGCACCGGCCTTTGCAGCCTGCGCGAGATGGGGACTGATGGTGCGGGGTGTTTATCTGTGTTTCTTTCGGCGCGGGGCAGATAATGCGTTGCCAGCTCGATATTGCGCGCCAAGGCGCGGGCGAGGCCGCCGGTGCCGCTCCACAGGACCGGTCCGTCCAGCTGCGATGACACCCATGCGATGATGGCGTCCAGATCGTCGTCGGAATGGGCATCGAAAACGTGGATGCCGCCAGGAATGGGCCGATCTCTAACGCCATCGACAGTCTGGTCGAGCGTCGTGTTGAAGGTTGGCATCCCCTCGGCTTTCAGATGCGCGGCCAGATCGCCGCTGATATCGCGCCAGGCGTCCTTGCCGGCATAAAGCACCTGCCGTCCGCCTCTTGTATGCCGCCCATGATGCGGGAAAGCCGGCGCGAGAATGCAATGCCGCCAGTGGCGGAGCCGGAAGCAGGCCGCAAGCTCCACCGCCCAGGGCCCGCGAAACAGGCTGTCCACCTTCTTGAAGGCAAGATCGGCGCCCTCCAAAAGCGGCGCGATGCCGCCGACGATCGCTTCGGCTTCGGCCGCCGTTTTCTCGCGGGTGCCGCTATCGATCGCGAGGCAATCCGGCAGGTTGTTAGAAAGCGCGTCGCTGCGCTCCACGTCGATCGGTCCGTAGACGCCGACAAATTCGACTGCGGTATCGAGCGCGCCTGTCAAATCGTCAGCAATGAGGCGGAGGGTGGGCATAAGCTTCTGGAGCCTTCGCGGCCTTGCGGGTAACGGATATGTACATGAAAGCCAAGGCCTTACGGTTGCTTTGGCGAAGCGCAATCTTCAGCCTTCCACGAGGCTTGTCAACGGGTTGCTTTGTCACCGTTCCATTGATCGCGGCTGCGACCTCTGCCCGCGTTTACTCACTGGCGTCTATGCGGCTATGCTTGTATCTGAACGATGCGGCCGGTTGCTTCGGCCGCTTCAAGGAGGGCAGGGTGAGTTACGATTTCCATGTGGGCCAGAAGGTCGTCTGCATCGACGACAAGTTCAAGCATGTCAGCATCGATCAGCTGATCCGCAAGGGAACGATCTACACCATCCGCTGGGTCGGCGAATACACGCATTATGTCGACGGCACCTTCATCGGCGTCAAGCTGGAGGAGATCCATCGCGGCAATGACGACGGGCCGGAGGGCTATGGCGCCGCCGACATGCCCTATCGCGCCAGCCGCTTCCGCCCGCTGGTGAAGGACAAGATCGCCTCGCTCAGAAAGCTGCTGGCGCCGACGCCGGATGCGCCCGTCGAGCCGAAGGTCAAGACCAAGAAGACGGAAAAGGTCTGACGGCAGACGGACGAGCGGCATCGGTTAGCCCTGCCGTGCCCGCGCCAGCCCGTGCTCGATCAGGCGGCTGACGAGTTCCGGATAGGAAATGCCCGAGGCGCCCATGGCCTTGGGATACATGCTGATATTGGTGAAGCCGGGCATGGTGTTGATCTCGTTGATGACGACGGTCTGATCCGGCGCCAAGAAGAAATCGACGCGCGCCAGCCCCTCGCATCCGAGCGCGCGAAAGCCATCGGCCGCCATGCGCCTCAGCACCTCCGCCGTCCCGGCCGGAATATCCGCCGGCACGGTGACGACTGCGCCGTTCTGGTCGAGATATTTCGCCTCGTAGGAGTAGAAGCCGTGGCTCGCGGCCGTGGCGATCTCGCCCGGCACGGAGACGAAGAGCGTGCCGTCAGGCTCTTCCAGCACGGCGCACTCGATCTCGCGGGCGCGCACGAATTCCTCCACCAGCACCTTGCGGTCATGCCGGAATGCTTCGGCAAGTGCTATCTCGAACGCCGTGGCATCCTGCACCTTGCTGACCCCGACCGAGGAGCCCTGGCGCGTGGGCTTGACGAAGACGGGCGAGCCGAGCGCGCTCACGATCTCATCGAAATCAGGCTTGTCGCCGCGCGTGAGCGTGACGGAGCGGGCCACCGGCAGGCCGGCCTCGCGCAGCAGGCGTTTTGCCATGTCCTTGTCGATCGCGTTGGCCGAGCCCAGAATGCCGCAGCCGACGAGGGGCAGGCCGACGATCTGGGCAAGGCCCTGAATGGAGCCATCCTCGCCGTTCAGCCCATGCAGCACCGGAAACAGCACATCGATCGCCGGCAGCGCGCGGGCGCTTGAGCCTTCCAGCGCCAGCAGCCGGCCCTTGCCGCCCGGCACGAGGCAGACCTCCGTGCCCTCATAGGCAATCGGCTCCGGCAGCACGCCGCCCTTTTCCTCCACCAGCAGCCAGCGCCCGCCGCGATCGATCAGGATCGGCACGATTTCATATCGCCCGCCATCGATCGCCCTGACGACATTGCGGGCCGACATGACGGAAACCTCATGCTCGCTGGACTGACCGCCAAACAGAACGGCGACGCGTAGTTTCGACATTGAGGCTTTTCTCCCGGGCCAGGATGGATGTGATGGAGAAGGGGTTATACGGGGGATTGCAGCGGAATTGGGGAGGGTTTAGTGGGGCTGAGCGTTCGAGAATTTAGTCCGAACCTCGACTACCGAGCGAAAAATGTCAGCTTGAAGGCGGCGGACTTGCCAGTATCAGGCGGGTCTCCTCTTTAATGGTATCAATGGCATTATGGACTTCGCGACTCATGTCTTTTAGCGTCGCAATCACGCTCTTTCCTTGTACCTGCTCGATGGCGTCGAAGAGAACGTCGAAGGAAATAGAGATACTAAAGTTTGCCTGCGATCCGATCCCCAGCCGCATATACTCAGTTTCCTGTTTCTTGGCATCCCATCGATTATATCCGATTTGGCTTGGTCCATTAATCGAGCCGCTAATCGACATTGAATAACTCGTAGAAGCGGCGACGACAGGGACAATGAGTCTGTGCGTGTTGGGATTCCTTAGCCTGTTTAAAGCGTAGAGCTGATCATTTCCCCCCTTGTGCGGCTTTATGGCTTCAAGCACAGGCCTAATTTCCGGCGCGTTGCCCTTAAGGCGCTTTCCATTTACCTCTCTGGACACGGCTGCGGCATCAACACCAAACGGAAATCCCGTTTCACCCGGGTCCTGCTTTCCGGTCAGCAAGCGCGTGCTTGCGTAAACTGCGTGATCGAGTGCGTCCCTCAAGTTACTTGCGGCGTCCTTCGTCAGATTTGCCAGCCGATTGGGCAATTTTGCAATCAATTTTACTTTGTAAATTTCTTGGCCGGTCGCTGTATCGATTTCCTTAATATTTTCAAATGGATTAGAATTGTAAAATCCTATTATTTTACTTTCCAGCTCGGCAATTTGTTCATTTGCCCATTCTATCGAAGAAAAAGCGCTCTCAAATGCTTCGTCTATGTTCTCTTGGCTGATCATTTTGCCTCCTCAGAAGACCGCTATATCATGAGTTGCACTCCATGGCTTTCTTGGTCAACCCCACGTACGGTCGCTGCCGAACACGTTGCTTCAGCCACAGTTCGCTTGACGCGGCTCAAGTCAGGATCTGGCAATGCCCGCTGGAGGCTCTTCGCCTTCGACAACTGCCCGTGTTGTAGCCGCCGTCAACACCACGGCTTTCGTGGTTGGGGTTTGCACCATGAGGGTTGCGGATCTGCTGCTTGAAGCGATGTTGCGGTGGTTGAAGGGTGGAGGAACGGCGCTGGCGTCGACTACGCCTTCACCAACAACATCTTTTCTCGCGCCGGATACCGCTTCAACAGCTACGGCGACAAGGACATCGTCGGCGTCAAGGCTAATCGCGACCAGCATGTCGTCGGTGTCGGTGTGAAGTTCTAAGATTTAGGTTTGTTGTGATCTGGGGAGCCCGCCGGCATTTGCTGGCGGTTTTGCATTGAAAATAACCTAACCGTCGCCAACGGGGTCACGATCTTGATCCCTACCCATCATCTCATTAGCTTCAATAATGAAGATTTCGGAGGCGGCTTTACAGTCGGTAGCGTATTTTCTGCTCATACCGCAAATTACGACGATCAGAGTTCGAGCCTCTTCCGAAAGAAGAGGGTCGTCAGTTGATATTGTCATATCGGTGAAAAGTTTGATGTGATGCCTAAGCTGCTCGGCGTTATGCTGATCTGGAAATTCGATTTCTTCTTCAAATTTATCGAAAGTGCCGTCTGTTAGCAGAGCATTGATAGCACTCATACGCTGAATAGCTTGCCTTCTAGTGGGCGGCCTAATAGCGAAATCGGGGATGCGTTTGTCCAAGATGGTCAAAAACGCATTAGCGTGCATATCAAGCAGGTCAGACCGATTCTTTGCCTTCTTGCTAAGAGCATAATTTCTACGCAATTGGATCTTGGCGTTGTTTTCATTTGCTTTTACTGCAGCGTTAACCTGACGACTCAGGTAGGTGATTGTCGGAATCGCTGCGAGTATCGCTAGCCATCCACCGGTTGCAGAAACCCAACTCCTCAGACATTGTCCTTCAGCAGTGCCGCAAAATGTGGGCTCGCCCCAAAGCATCCTTGAAAAGAAGAATGTGAGTGCGGCAATACACAATAACCAGCCGTAGCGATCCCAAAGATATCTCATGTCCCGCGCGCCAAGCCCATCACAATGAGAACAGTAGAGTCGAAATTATAGCATAGGGAGTTTGCGACAATTCAACTTAGAAGAAGGCATATATCTGAAAAACTGGTGCTGCTAGAGAGATTTGAACTCTCGGCCTCTCCCTTACCAAGGGAGTGCTCTACCCCTGAGCTATAGCAGCATTCCGTGGCGCGGTGTGGTGCGCCGTATTGGGCGAGGCGGCTATTGCCATAGGTGGAGGCCGAGTGCAAGCCGCAAATTGCAAGTTCTGTGAAAGATCGTTGGAAAAAATGTGTCGGTCTTTTGAAGGCGGGCGTTTTCGGCTATGGGGAAATCATGGCTGCGGACAAGACGAAAATCGATGAAGGGCAGGCTTTGCAGGGCGGTTCTGCTCCAAGCGGGGTCAGTGACAAGGCGGGCGAGCCCGTGGGCGGCCGGCAGGTGACGGAAGCGGACCGGCGGCGGGAGCGGGCGGCGCAGAAGCTGCGCGAGAACCTGTCGCGGCGCAAGCAGCAGGTGCGGGCGCGGCGCGCCGGCCAGGCTGACGAGACGGATGGTTTGCCGGCTGCAAAGGCTGGGGATAGCGCGGATGCCGCCGCAAAAAGGGACGAATCGCAATGATTCATGTCGCCCATCATCAAACGAATTGATGCGTTAATCTATTTCGTCTAAACAGCGCCTTTTACCAGGTGCACGAACCCTGGCGCCGGTAACTTCGAGGCGCCCGGAACTATCAGGAAAGGCGGGCCTCGCCCGTATTGCTTATATGGATCGTATCAGGATTGTCGGCGGCAATGAGCTTAACGGTATCATTCCGATCTCCGGCGCCAAGAATGCCGCCCTGCCGCTGATGATCGCCTCGCTTTTGACCAGCGATACGCTGACGCTTGAAAACGTGCCGCATCTGGCCGATGTCGAGCTGCTGATGCGCATCCTCGGCAATCACGGCGTCGATGTCGCCGTCAACGGCCGGCGCGAGCGCCAGGAAGACGCCTATTCCCGCACCATCCATTTCACCTGCCGCACCATCGTCGATACGACCGCGCCCTACGAGCTCGTCGCCAAGATGCGCGCCAGCTTCTGGGTCATCGGGCCGTTGCTTGCCCGCGAAGGCCAGGCGCGCGTGTCGCTGCCGGGCGGCTGCGCCATCGGCACGCGTCCGGTCGATCTCTTCATCGAGGGCCTGCAGGCGCTCGGCGCCACCATGGAAATCGACGCCGGCTATATCAATGCCACCGCGCCGAAGGGCGGCCTCATCGGCGCCCGCTACGACTTCCCGAAGGTTTCCGTCGGCGCGACGCATGTGATGATGATGGCCGCGACGCTCGCCCGCGGCACGACCGTCATCGGCAATGCGGCCCGCGAGCCAGAGATCGTCGATCTCGCCAATTGCCTGATCGCCATGGGCGCCAAGATTTCCGGCGCCGGCACCAGCACGATCACCATCGAGGGCGTCGCCTCGCTCTCCGGCGCCCGCCATCGCGTGCTGCCCGACCGCATCGAGACCGGCACCTATGCCATGGCCGTTGCCATGGCCGGCGGCGACGTCACGCTTGAGAATACCGACATGGCATTGCTCGACACGGCGTTCGAGAGCCTGCGCCGCGCCGGCGCCACGGTTTCGCCGACCAATAACGGCATCCGCGTCATGCGCAATGGCGGCGGCATCCAGCCGGTCGACGTTGTCACCGATCCGTTCCCCGGCTTCCCGACCGACCTGCAGGCGCAGTTCATGGCGCTGATGACGCGCTCGTCCGGCGTCTCGCACATCACCGAGACCATCTTCGAAAACCGCTTCATGCATGTGCAGGAGCTGGCCCGCCTCGGCGCGAAGATCTCTCTGTCAGGCCAGACGGCCCGCGTCGAAGGCGTGCAGAAGCTGAAGGGCGCGCCCGTGATGGCGACCGACCTTCGCGCTTCCGTCTCGCTCGTCATCGCCGGCCTTGCCGCCGAAGGCGAGACGCTGGTGTCGCGCATCTATCACCTCGATCGCGGCTTCGAGCGGCTGGAAGACAAGCTGACGCGCTGCGGCGCCGTCGTTGAGCGCATCAGCGACTAAGGTCGATCCCTATCGCAAAACCGCGACACGGTCTTGCGCGATAGGCCGCAATTCCGCCTGATGGCGCCAAGAGAGCGGGCAAGCCCGCTTTCTTCGGTTGCGTCTTTTGCGCTCGCATCCTATGTCCAGAATATGGAAACCCCGGCAAATAGTGTTGACCGGGGCGTTTGACTGGCGCGATCGGGGATTGAAGGACGAATGAGCGATCTCAAGCTAATGGCACTCGACACCGAGGACCTGGATGTGATGTCTGCCTATATGCAGGATAGCGTCTTCAAGGTCGGCGACATGTCCTATGCCCCGAAGCAAGAGCAATTTTCCCTGGCGGCCAATCGTTTCGTATGGGAGCAATCCGATCAGCGCCGCAAGCCTTACGAACGCCATCGTTCCGCGCTGGTGTTCAAGCGCGTCAAGGCGGTGCGCTCCAACGGCATCGACCGGCGCAACCGCGACGAGGTACTGTCACTGCTCGCCATCCGTTTCGACCAGCGGGGCGAAGGGCCCGACGGCACGATCGAGCTGGCCCTTGCCGGCAAGGCAACCATTGAACTCGATGTCGAATGCGTCGAGGCGCAGCTTGCCGATATCGGCGGCGCGTGGGAAACCGCACATAAGCCCCGGCATCCGGATGCAGGCGACTGAAGCATGTCGCGCAAAAGTGTGCAGCGGTTTTGCGACAACGACATGTGCGAGGTCAAAAACCTAAAGCGTCAGAAGCGAATCTGAAAGATCGCGGCGCGCTTTAGGCTGGGAACGGTTGGATACGGTCGCTGAAGGCGGCCTCGACGGAAGGGAATATCAGCATTGGCTATCTGGCTGGATCAGGCGTCGGAAGGGTTCGAGCAGCAGTTCGCCGCGTTCCTGACGACGAAGCGGGAAGTGTCCGAGGACGTGAACGTCGTGGTGCGCGGCATCATCGACGATGTGCGGGCACGCGGCGATGCCGCCCTTGCGGACTATTCCAAAAAGTTCGACGGCATTGATTTCGCCGTGACGCCGATGCGCGTCAGCGAGGCCGAAATCGATGCGGCGATCGAGGCCGTTCCGGCCGAAGTGCTGGGCGCGCTGAAGGTCGCCGCCACCCGCATCGAATCGCATCACCGCCGGCAGTTGCCGAAGGACGATATCTATGAGGACGATCTCGGCGTCGGCCTGGGATCTCGCTGGACGGCGATCGAAGCCGTCGGCCTTTATGTGCCGGGCGGCACGGCGAGCTATCCGAGCTCGGTGCTGATGAATGCCGTGCCGGCCAAGGTCGCCGGCGTCGACCGCATCGTCATCGTCGTGCCGGCCACGGGCGGCACTGTCAATCCGGCGGTGCTGGCCGCGGCCCGCATGGCCGGCGTCGAGGAGATCTACCGTGTTGGCGGCGCGCAGGCGATCGCGGCGCTCGCCTATGGCACCGAGACGATTGAGCCAGTCTACAAGATCACCGGCCCAGGCAATGCCTATGTGGCTGCGGCCAAGCGCCATGTCTTCGGCACCGTCGGCATCGATATGATCGCCGGCCCGTCGGAAGTGCTCGTCATCGCCGACAAGAACAACGATCCGGACTGGATCGCCGCCGATCTCTTGGCGCAGGCCGAGCATGACGAAAGCGCGCAATCGATCCTGATTACCGACGACGCAGAATTTGGTAGGGCCGTGGAAGCGGCCGTCGAGCGGCAACTGAAGCAGCTCAGCCGCTCGCTGACGGCGGCGGCGAGCTGGCGGGATTTCGGCGCGGTCATCCTGGTTTCGGACTTGAAGAAGGCCATTCCGCTTGCCAACCGCATCGCGGCGGAGCACCTGGAGCTTGCGGTCGACGATCCCGAGCCGCTGTTATCAGGCGTCCGTAACGCCGGCGCGATCTTTGTCGGCCGTCATACGCCTGAGGTGATCGGTGATTATGTCGGCGGCTCGAACCATGTGTTGCCGACGGCGCGTTCGGCGCGCTTCTCTTCCGGACTTTCCGTGCTCGATTTCGTCAAGCGCACCTCGATCCTGCGGCTCGGGCCGGATCAGCTTCGCGCACTCGGGCCGGCGGCGATCGCGCTTGCCGATTCCGAAGGGCTGGATGCACATGCGCGATCGGTTGCGATCCGCCTCAATCTCGAGGGGTAAGGCATGGCCAAGGGCGTCTTCCGGCTGAGCGATGTGGTCCTCGACGACACGATCGGCCGCTCGACGCCCGATGTCGAGCATGAGCGCGCCGTCGCGATCTTCGACCTGATCGAGGAAAACAGCTTTATGCCCGCGGGGCATCAGGGCGGGCCTTATCTGCTCAACCTGTCGCTGGTCGATCAGAAGCTGGTCTTCGACATCCGCTTGGAAGATGGCGGCGTGGTCGCCACTCATATTCTCTCGCTGACGCCGTTTCGCCGGATCGTGAAGGATTACTTCATGATCTGCGAGAGCTATTACGAGGCGATCCGCTCGGCCACGCCCAGCCGTATCGAGGCGATCGACATGGGCCGGCGCGGCATTCACAACGAAGGCTCCCAGACGCTGATGGACCGGTTGAACGGCAAGATCAGCGTGGATTTCGACACGGCGCGCCGGCTCTTCACGCTCGTCTGCGTGCTCTACTGGCGCGGGTGACCGCCATGCAAGAGCCGCAGGCCATCGAGCACAACGGCAAATCCCCCGGCGCCATCCTCTTCATGTGCGGCCTGAACGCCATCCGTTCGCCCATGGCAGAAGCCATGGCGCGCAGCATGCTGCCGCAGGGCACCTATATCGCGTCTGCGGGCGTGCGGGCCGGCGAGCGCAACCCTTTCGTGGATGTCGTGCTTGGTGAAATCGGACTTTCGCTCGGCCGCCGGCAGCCGCAGACGCTGGAGGAGCTGGAGGATGACTTCTTCGATATCATCATTACGCTGTCTCCCGAGGCGCATCATGCCGCGCTGGAATTGACGCGGGCGAACGCCATCGACGTCATCTATTGGCCGACGATGGACCCGTCCGCGACGGACGGAACGCGCGAGCAGGTTCTCGATGCCTATCGCGGCGTGCGGGACTATCTTCTCGGCCTGATCGAGAGCAGGCTGGTGGAACATCGCGGCTCGCTTTAGAGCTGCGAATGAAACAAATGCAGAAACCCTTATCAACGTGGTTCACAAAACCGCGATGATTGTGTAGTTTCCGCGCAAATTTCCGGCGACCCCCAGCTTTTTGCCGTGGGCGCCGGCCTCAACCGACAGGAAAAGAAGCTTTAATGCCGAAAGAAGAAGTCCTCGAATTTCCCGGTGTCGTCACCGAACTCCTGCCGAACGCGACCTTTCGCGTGAAGCTGGAAAACGAGCACGAGATCATCGCCCACACCGCGGGCCGCATGCGCAAGAACCGCATCCGCGTTCTGGCCGGCGACAAGGTGCTGGTGGAAATGACCCCTTACGACCTGACCAAGGGCCGCATCACCTACCGTTTCAAATAGTCCGCCGCTCGCTGGGGCCGATGATTTCAGGTCACGCTCCGGTGCCGGCTCTCATTCCCGCATGACAGGTCGAGGTCTGATGGCGTTGAAACACAAGCTGATATTGGCCTCCGGATCGCCGCGTCGCGTCGAACTCCTGCATCAGTCAGGCATCGAGCCGGCGCGTCTCATGCCGATGGATATCGACGAAACGCCGAAGAAGTCGGAGCATCCGCGTTCGCTGGCGCGGCGGCTTTCGGCCGAGAAGGGCGAGGCGGCCTTTGCGGCCGTCAAGAGCGATGCCGCCTGGCTGGGAAGCTATATTCTCTCTGCCGATACGGTCGTCGCCGTCGGACGGCGCATCCTGCCGAAGGCTGAGTTCATCGATGAGGCCTCTGCGGCGCTGCATCTGCTCTCCGGCCGCGGCCATGTCGTCTACACAGGCATCTGCCTGATCACGCCGGACCGCAAGCTGCGTCAGAAGGTCGTGGAAACCAAGGTGCGCTTCAAGCGTCTCTCCGGCCGCGACATCGAAATGTATCTCGCCTCCGGCCAATGGCGCGGCAAGGCCGGGGCTTATGGTATACAGGGGCTTGCGGGCTCCTTCGTGCAGAAGCTTGTCGGTTCCTACACCAATGTCGTCGGATTGCCGCTTTATGAAACCATGCTGCTGCTTGCAGGCGAGGGCTTCGACGTCCACGCCGGATGGCAGGAAGGATAAAGCTTATGACGAAGGCTGAGGAGATCAAGGTCGGCTCGAAGGTCGAGCCGCTGCGCAAGACGCGTCCCTGTGCGGAATGCGGGCGCCCTTCGGTGCGCGAGCACTATCCCTTCTGCTCGGATCGCTGCCGCTCCATCGATCTTTCCCGGTGGCTCAACGGCTCCTACGCCATCCCGGTGACCGAGGACGAGACGAAGGCCGACGGTTCCGACAAGGACTGAAGGCGTTTTCCTGAGGTCGTTCGGCCCTGCGAACCCCTTCATTTTATTTGCGAATTGGCAAAACTCGATTTCCTGTCAAAAAAGAGTCATTTGCGGCTGGACATGGCCGAACAAGATGCTATAACCCCGCTCGCTTCCGGGGCGCACCAAACGCTCAGAGCCTTCCGAGGCTCTTCCTTGGACACGAAGCTCGGTTGCCCAGATAGCTCAGTTGGTAGAGCAGCGGATTGAAAATCCGCGTGTCGCTGGTTCGATTCCGGCTCTGGGCACCATCTTTTCTCCCCAATCGTGCTGACAATGAAGCTTGATGCTGGCTTCGATCAATTCTTCTCCGAGATCGGTTATTCTTGTGAATAAACGACCGATAAACTTATCGAGGTTGGATCGCGCACTGCGTGCTATCGATGATCGCAACAGCCCTTAGGTTGTGTTTCATTAATTCGGTGTACGACCCCATCAAGATATTGATGACATTTGGAATCAAGCGTACGAATTATTGACAGATCACCTATTGATTCGAAGCGACTGATACCGCACCTTAGATATAGCGGGATAAGTGATCTCGTTAAGTCCAGCGTTTATTTGCAATAGCAAGCTAACGGGGCGCCATGTTAAACAACGATGTTCTATTCAACACATTCGCCCGTTCTTTCGAAGCACGGCGCGAAGTCGAGATGTCATTTTCCGAATACCTGGAAGGGTGCCGGGATGACCCGCTGATGTATGCCAATGCGGCCGAGCGGTTGCTGGCAGCCATGGGTGAACCACTGCTGATCGATACGGCCAAAGACACACGGCTTGGGCGTATCTTCATGAACCGGACCATCCGGACTTATCCGGCTTTTGCGGGCTTCTTCGGCATGGAAGAGACGATCGAACGCATCGTCGCCTTCTTCCGCCACGCGGCGCAAGGGCTGGAGGAGCGCAAACAGATCCTCTATCTGCTCGGCCCCGTCGGCGGCGGCAAATCCTCGCTCGCTGAGCGGTTGAAATCGTTGATGGAAGTCCATCCGATCCACGTGCTCAAGGCCGGCAACGAGCTGAGCCCGGTCTTCGAAAGTCCGCTCAGCCTGTTCGATCCCGTCACCATGGGCCCGATGATCGAGGAGCGCTACGGCATTCCGCGCCGGCGACTGACCGGGCTCATGAGCCCTTGGTGCCTGAAGCGGCTGGAAGAGTTCGAGGGTGATATTTCCCGCTTCCGCGTCGTCAAGATACAGCCCTCCAGGCTGCGGCAAATCGCCGTCGCCAAGACGGAGCCGGGAGACGAGAACAACCAGGATATCTCCTCGCTCGTCGGCAAGGTGGATATCCGCAAGCTCGAAAGCCTGGCGCAGAACGATCCCGACGCCTACAGCTATTCCGGTGCCTTGAACCGCGCCAACCAGGGCATTCTCGAATTCGTCGAAATGTTCAAGGCGCCGATCAAGATGCTGCACCCGCTGCTGACGGCGACACAGGAAGGCAACTATATCGGCACGGAAAACATCGGTGCCATACCCTTCTCGGGCATCATTCTGGCTCACTCGAACGAGTCGGAATGGCAGACCTTCAAGGCCAACAAGAACAATGAGGCGTTCATCGACCGCATCTGCGTGGTCAAGGTGCCTTATTGCCTGCGGGTCACGGAGGAGCAGAAGATCTATGAGAAGCTGATCGAGGAATCCGAACTCAGCGACGCGCCCTGTGCGCCGTCGACCCTGGAGACGCTCGCCCGCTTCACGGTTCTGACGCGGCTTTCCAAGCACGAGAATTCGACTGCCTTCTCCAAGCTTCGGGTCTATGACGGCGAGAGCCTGAAGGAGACCGATCCGAGAGCGCGCAGCGTGCAGGAATATCGCGATACGGCCGGCGTCGACGAAGGCATGGATGGGGCTTCCACCCGCTTTGCCTTCAAGGTGCTGGCGGCGACCTTCAACTACGATACGACGGAGGTCGGCGCCGATCCCGTGCATCTGATGTACATGCTGGAGCAGTCGATCCGCAGGGAGCAGCTGCCGCTTGAAACCGAGAAGCTCTATATCGAGTTCATCAAGAGCGAACTGGGACCGCGCTATGCGGAGTTCATCGGCAACGAGATCCAGAAGGCCTATCTGGAATCCTACTCGGATTACGGCCAGAACCTTTTCGATCGCTATGTCGACTATGCCGACGCCTGGATCGAGGATGTCGACTTCAAGGACCCGGATACGGGCCAGCTTCTCGACCGCGAGCTTCTGAACCAGGAGCTCACCAAGATCGAAAAGCCGGCAGGTATCGCCAACCCGAAGGATTTCCGCAACGAGATCGTCAAGTTCTGCCTGAGGGCACGAGCGAGCCACGGCGGCAAGAATCCCTCCTGGACCAGCTACGAGAAGATCCGCGAAGTCATCGAGAAACGGATGTTCTCCCAGGTCGAGGACCTTCTGCCGGTCATTTCCTTCGGGTCGAAGAAGGACGGCGAGTCCGAAAAGAAACATGGCGAATTCGTCGAGCGCATGGTTGCACGGGGTTATACCGAGCGCCAGGTCCGGCGGCTTGTGGAATGGTACATGCGTGTGAAACAGGCTGGATGAGCCACCAAGGAAGAAGGAATGCACATTGTTGACAGACGCCTGAATCCAGGCGGAAAAAGTCTGGAAAATCGTCAACGATTTTTGCGAAGAGCAAAAGCGCTGGTGCAGAGAGCGGTCTACGAATCCTCTCAAAATCGCGACATTCAGGACATTCTGAAGGGTGGCGAAATCAGCATTCCCCTAGATGGAACCGAGGAACCTCGGTTCCATCGCGGCCCCGAGGGGCTGAAGGAACATATTCTTCCCGGTAACAAAGACTTCATAGAAGGCGATGTGCTTCCCCGCCCGGAAGGCGGCGGCGGCAAGCCGAAGGCTGGCGGCGACGGCACCGGCGAGGATGCCTTCCGCTTCATCCTGACGCGGGACGAATTCCTCGATCTCTTTCTCGACGATCTCGAATTGCCCGACCTCGCCAAGCGGCGGCTGATATCGGCGGATCAGATCAATCCGGTGCGATCGGGCTATTCGGTGACAGGATCACCCGCCAATCTCGCCATCAACCGCACCATGCGGCTCGCCATGATGCGCCGCGTCGCGCTACATCGTCCAAAGCCGGAGACCGTTGAGAAGCTGATCGAGGAGGCCGAGGAATGCACGGATGAGGAACGCCGCGCTCAGCTCGAAGCCGAAATCAAGATGCTGGAATCGAAGGTCCGGCGCATTCCTTATATCGATCCGATCGACATCCGCTATCGGCGCTTCGAGAACGAGCCGAAGCCGGTGGCGCAAGCCGTGATGTTCTGCCTGATGGACGTTTCCGGTTCGATGACGGAGCATATGAAGGATCTCGCCAAGCGCTTCTACATGCTGCTCTATATCTTCCTGACCCGGCAGTATCGCCGCGTCGAGATCGTCTTCATCCGGCATACCGATGTCGCCGAGGAGGTGGACGAGGAGACCTTCTTCCGCAGTCCGGCGACCGGCGGCACGCAGGTTTCGAGCGCGCTCGAGGCCATGCGGCGGATCGTGCGGGATCGCTTTCCCGCTTCGGACTGGAACATCTACGCCGCGCAGGCGTCGGACGGCGACAATGCCTATTCCGACAATGCGACGACGGCAGCGCTGATGACGAGCGAGATCCTGCCCGTCTGCCAATATTTCGCCTATCTCGAAGTGGGTGAGGCGCGTAGCGTCGCGATTTCTTCCGGCTCGGCGATCTGGTCGCTCTACGAGCGGATGCAGGCGGGCTGGCCAGTGCTTTCCATGCGGCGTGTCAGCGATCGCAGCCAGATCTACCCGGTCTTCCACGATCTCTTCCAGCGTCGGACGGCGGAAACAAGGAGCGGATAATGGCCAAAAAGGCATCGATGGAGCGGCTTTTCGACGGTGCGGACTGGGATTTCGCCACCATTCAGCGGATTCACGATGCCTGCGAGAAGATCGCCGTCAACGAGCTTGGGCTCGATGTCTATCCCAACCAGATCGAGATCATCACCGCCGAGCAGATGCTCGACGTCTATTCCTCCATCGGCATGCCGCTGTTTTACAAGCATTGGTCCTTCGGCAAGCATTTCGCCCATCACGAGGCTTTCTATCGCAAGGGCCTGCGCGGTCTTGCCTATGAGATCGTCATCAACAGTTCGCCCTGCATCTCCTATCTGATGGAGGAGAATACGGCGACGATGCAGGCGCTGGTCATCGCGCACGCCGCCTTCGGCCATAACCATTTCTTCAAGAACAACTATCTCTTCAAACTGTGGACCGATGCCGAAGGCATTCTCGATTACCTCAATTTCGCCAAGAGCTATGTCGCGCGCTGTGAGGAGCGCTATGGCCATGCGACCGTCGAGCGCACGCTGGATGCCGCGCATGCACTGATGTCGCATGGCGTCCACCGTTATGCCGGCAGAAAGACGCCTGATCTGCGCGACGAGGAAAAGCGTGAGCGCGAGCGGCGCGAATATGACGAGAAGATCTTCAACGACCTCTGGCGTACGGTTCCGGCCGGACATGGCAAGAAGACTCTCGACCTTGATCTGGAGCGGCGCCGCGCGCTGGCCGGCCTGCCGCAGGAAAATATCCTCTATTTCCTGGAAAAGATGGCACCGCGCCTGAAGCCGTGGCAGCGCGAGATCATTCGTATCGTGCGGCATGTGGCGCAGTACTTCTATCCGCAGAGCCAGACAAAGGTGATGAACGAGGGTACGGCGACCTACGTGCATTATAGCATCATGACGCGGCTGCACGAGCGCGGCGGCATCAGCGACGGCGATTTTCTGGAGTTCCTGAAATCGCATACCAATGTGGTCTTCCAGCCGACCTTCAACGATCCCCGTTATTCCGGTCTCAACCCTTACGCGATCGGCTTTGCCATGATGCAGGATATCGAGCGCATCGTCACGAAGCCGGAGGAGGAGGATCGTCAGTGGTTCCCGGAGATCGCCGGGACCGGCGACGCCATGGCGGTGTTGCGCGATCTTTGGGCGAATTATCGCGACGAGAGTTTCGTGGCACAGTTTCTGAGCCCGCACCTGATGCGCAAGATGCGCATGTTCCAGCTGACGGATGATCCGGAGGAGGAAGAAGGGCTGCGGGTTGCCGCCATTCACGACGAGCGCGGTTACCGGCGCATCCGCCGGGAGCTGTCGCGGCAATATGATGTCGGCTGGATCGATCCGCATATCGAGATCGTCGATGTCGATCTTGCTGGCGACAGGCGGCTTCTGGTCAAGCATACGGTGCTGAACGGTGCGATGCTCGACGATATGGATGCCAAGCGCGTGTTGCAGCACCTGGCCGATCTGTGGAGTTACGACGTGCTGATGCAGGAAGTCGACCGCTCGGGCGCGGTGCTTCGCGATCATCTCGTCCATCCGCGCGCTTCGGCGCTTGCGGCTTAGCCCTTACAACTGCTTTTTCGGCCGGCGCTGATGGCCGCTCACCTGCACGCCATCCTCAGGCTGCAGCTTGAGGAAGCCGGGTATGCCGAGCAGGGGAATGATTGCCATCAGCAGGAAGGCCAGATGGAATTTTTCCGGAGTCAGCGGCGATCCATCCAGCGTGACCAGATCGAGCAGCATGGCGGCGACAGAGATGCCGAAGCTGACACTCAACTGCTGCAGGACGCCGCCGAGACTGGTCGCGCGACTGAGCTGGGCGGCCGGCGTATCGGAATATGACAGGGTGTTTGATGTCATGAACTGCGCCGCACGCGCCAGCCCGAAGATGAAGACATAGAGGATGACGAACCAGTGCGGCGTGTCGGGCGTGATCAGGGCGAAACCGGCAACGACGGCTGCGCCGAAAACGGCACTCCAGGTCAATATGCGGTCGAAGCCGTAAAGCTTCAGCAATTTCACCGACACCGGCCGCACGACAAGGGCGCTCAGAGCGCTGACGAAGGTCAGGGTGCCTGAGACGATCGGGCTCAAGCCGAAACCGACCTGCAACATCAGCGGCAGTAGGAAAGGCACGCCGTTCAACCCGACGCGACAGATGCCGCCGGCAAGCGTGCCGATGCGGAAGGTGCGCAGCTTGAAGAGCGTGAGATCGACGGCCGGCGACTTTGCCGTTCTTGCGTAGCGAATGAAGCCGGCCAGCAGCAGACCGGCGGCGGCGAGAACGAGGAAGATCGCCCATACCGGAATTGCGGGACGGCCGATATTCTCGATCCCGTATTGAAGCAGCACGCAGCCGAGACCGACCATGACGAAGCCGGGAAAATCGAATTTGATCGTCTCGTCGCGCTCCGTGTCCTCGACATAGCGCAGCGCCATAAACATGCCGATCAGGCCGAAGGGCAGGTTGACCCAGAAGATCCAGCGCCAGGACAGATAGGTCGTCAGGAAGCCGCCAAGCACCGGCCCGATCACCGGTCCGATGACGGCGGGGAGCGTCATGTAGGTCATCGCCGTCACCAGCTGGCTGCGCGGGAAGCTGCGGATGAGGATGAGGCGCCCGACTGGCGTCATCATCGCGCCGCCGAAGCCCTGCAGCGCGCGGGTGGCGATCAGCATCGGCAGGCTGGTCGCCAGCCCGCAGAGGATCGAGCCGATTGTGAAGATGAACAGCGAAAGCGCGAAGATGCGCCGCGCGCCGAAGCGATCCGCGAACCATCCGCTGACCGGGATGAACATGGCAAGCGTCAGAATATAGGTCGTGACAGCCAGATTCATGCGTACCGGCGTCGTGCCGAGGCTTTTGGCGATATCGGGGACGGCGGTGATGAGAATAGTCGAATCGAGCTGTTCCATCAGGAAGGCGACGGCGACCACGGCGGGGATGATGTAGCGTAGGCGAGGGTTGCGTTCGACCGCAAAAGTCTGGCCCTGCGGATTGGGATCTATCGAATCCATGAAATGTAATGGCTTTCCAACGGCCGGCTGGGGTCCGGCGCGTTTGACGATTTGCATGAATCCCTTCGGAAACCGCCTCGTGCTCTCGGGAAACATGGTGCTGCCGGCCGGTGATCCGCCGACCTTCGGAATCGTCGCCTATTTGAGCACCATCCATGGCGCAGCGCAACAAAAACCGAACCTGCCGAATGCCGGAACTTTAGGGTCTAGTTGGTCGAGATGGGGGAGGGCAGCGTCCAGCGCGCCTTGTCGAAGACGATCGCGGTGCGGATTTGCTCCGGCGCCGTTCTCCGCAATTCCAGCTGAAGGTTGAAATTGTTGTTGCCCTGGAATTCCTTGAAGAAACTGAGCTTGGCGCCGAAGGCCTGCAGCGTCACGTCCTGCAGTTTGCCGATCGCATCCAGCGCTCCCTGAAAGTCCAGCCAGTGTGTCTCGTTCAGCAGCAGGACGACAGTGTCGACGAAGGTGCCGGCAATCGCCTTGCCATCATCATTGTCGGGCATGATGACCTTGATGCGGATGGTCTCGAGTTCACCGCTCGGCTTGCCGCGGGCGATGATGAAGAAAGAGGCTGCCTTCGCATCGCCATAGGCGCCCTTCTGGATGGCATAGCTGCATTCCGATGTGCCGGTGCCCAATTCGCTTTGCCGCCATTGCCCGACGGGCAGGCCGAATTTCTCGAGATCGGCGCAAAGCGTTTCGCCTGACATGCGCCAGCTGCGCACGAAGGCGCTCAGGAGCGCGTCGACGGGCTCGTCCAGCAGATGCGACCTCTTCTTGACGGATGGCCTGGTGGTGACACTGACCGGTTTCGCTCGGACATTCCTGGATGCTGGCCTGGATGCCGGGGCAGATGTCGCCGGTACCACGGCCGGAGGCGTTGTTGCCGCATGGGCTGGTTGCTGCTCCGGCAAAGGTGCCGTCGGTGCTGCTGCTACTGCCTGTTGCTCCTGCTTTGGAAACAGATTGAGGTGATAGCGGCTATCCAGCGCCCTCAGATTGCGCATGTCGTTGGCAAGGAGCGCGGTTGCCAGGATGATCGAACCGATGACAACAGCCGCAATCCAGAAGACAGCTCTGCTTTTCTTGCTAGGTGGCGCCACCGACATGATTCAGATCACAGCTACTCCCGAGGAAACCTGCTTGCTGCAATAACTGTATGTTGCGCAGCCCGTTCATGGCTACAGCATATGCGTTTATGAACGATTGATCATTCTAATGTTTCTTTGTCAATTCATGATGTTGCCCAAAGCACATCGCGATCTTCCGCATCCGGTTCCTGTGTTCCGGACCTTCGGCCTCTCGCTTGTCCTTGTCGCTAAATCGCTGCACGGCCTTTGCGCCGTGCTCTAGGCGAAATACGCCTTGAGTGCCTTGACGGTGGCGGCATCCGTGCGGCGAGCCGACGGCGTCGAGAAGCCGAGCGCTATGAGGCGCTCATCCGCCTCGGTGACGGTTGCGGAGCAGGATGCATGGATCTCGCTGATCCGCAGCCGGGGCCATAGCTCACCGACCGTCGCCAGCGTCACGCCGGAGCCGGGCATGATGGCGATGCGGCCGGCGGCGGCGGCAATCGCCTGTTCGAGCATGGCAACGCCTTCGGCGGCGGTCCTTGCGCCGCCCGACGTCAGGATGCGCTCGAAGCTGAGGGAGATGGCCATGTCCACGGCCTCCTCGACGTCAGGCACCAGATCGAAGGCGCGATGCAGCGTCTTGCCGAGACCTTCGGCATGGGCGGCAAGGGCGGTAAGCGCCTTAACATCCAGCCGCCCGTCCGGCAGGGAGGCGCCGAGCACGACGCCCGGCAGTCCGGCAGAGCGCGCCGCGTCGATGTCGTGCTTCATGAGTTCGAGCTCGTCTGCCGAATAGACGAAGCTGCCGGCGCGTGGGCGGATGATGGCGTAGGCGGGAATAGGCATCTTCGCCGCCGCAGCCATCAGCCCGGCGCTCGGCGTCAAGCCACCAAGAGGGAGCGCGCTGCAAAGCTCGATGCGATCGCCGCCGCCTTCGACGGCAGCCTTGAGGCCGGCAATATCCTCGACGCAGACCTCAAGCAGCATGGGTTTGCTCTCCGGCATATTGCAGGCCCAGCAGCGCCGCGCCGATGAGGCCCGGTTCCAGCTTGCACTCGCTGGGCACGACGAGCGGCCGGCCGAACTTGCGCAGGATGCGGGCACGCACGGCTTCGTCCAGCCGCGCCAGCAGCGGTTCGACATTGGAAAGACCGCCGCCGACCGGGACGATGGTTGCGCCCGTGATGTTGATGGTCAATGCGAGCGGGGAGGCGACCAGATCGACCATGACGTCGATCGTGCGCTCGGCACGGTCTTCGCCCTTCAGCCACCGGCCGATGATCTCCTCGCTGGAGAATTCCAGTCCGTGTAGCGTCTTGTGCAGGCGTTCAATGCCGCGGGCGCCGCCGACCGTGTCGACACAGCCCTTCTGGCCGCAGCCGCAGGGGTAGGCGGGAATGGCGACCGGTGGATTGCCGGCGAAGGAGGCGATGATGGGGCCGTGGCCCCATTCCCCGGCAAAGCCGCCGGCAGCATTGACGAGCCGGCCGTCCGCGACCAGGCCGCCGCCGACGCCGGTGCCGAGAATGGCGCCGAAGACGATGCGATGGCCGCGGCCGGCGCCGGACATCGCTTCGGCCATGGCGAAGCAATCGGCATCGTTGGCGATCAGCACGGGATAGCCGAGTTCCGCTTCCAGATCGGCGGCAAGGCCCCGGCCGTGAATGCAGGGAATATTGGCACAGGTCAGCGCCTGCGTATCGGGATCGACGACGCCGGCGATGGAGAAGGAGAGGCAATCCGGCTTCTCGTCCGCTTCTGCGATGACAGCACGCAAAGCCGCAACGAACTCAGCGAAATCGTGCCTGGGAGTCGGGCGCCGAGCCAGCGGCACGAGATCCGTCATGGAGCGGGCGATGCCGCCCTTGATGGCGCTGCCGCCGATGTCGAAGGAAACGATCATGAATATCGACCCGCTGGAAACATGGGGCACTTGCTCGCACCCTTTGCCAGTCTTTGCAAGATCAATCCTTTGCAGGATCAAATCGTGCCGGAAAGAGCGGGGTCAATCGGACGGCAGGGTAATCCTGGCTTCAAAACCATCTACCCTGCCGGTTGCCGGCGATCGCAGATCGAGATGCCCGCCGATCTGGTCGACGATACGCTCGACGATCGAAAGCCCGAGGCCGGAGCCCGCCGCCTTCGTCTTGCCGCGCCAGAAGCGCTTCTTCAGGCCGGCAAGATCATGTGCGGAAAGCACGGCACCGCCATTGATGACGCGGACGGTGCGGTCGTCGATGCTGACGGTCACCTCATCGTCGACCGGGCCATGAATCAAGGCGTTTTCGATAAGGTTGCGCATGACGATGGCGAATGCGTCGATATCGACGTTGCGGATCAGTTTTCCGGCGGTCTCGTTCTCCAGCAGAACACGGCCCGCCGTTCCGCTATCGCGATCGTAGTCTTCGATGACCGTTTCGATGATGCCTACGAGGTCGGCGGGTTTGTCTCCCGCACCAATGCCGGCCTGGGCGCGGGAGAGCTGCAGCAGCTTTTCCGCCAGCCGGCCGAGATTGGAGAGCGATGTTTCGATGCGGCCGGCGCGTTCCGCCAATTGCCCTGGCGGCAATTCGGCGATCAGTCGCTGGGTCTGGGCAAGCGCGCCGGCAATCGGCGTGCGCAGCTCGTGGGCGCTGTTGGCGGTGAATTCGCGCTCGGCTTCAAGGGCGAGGCGCAAGCGCTCGAGCAGCAGGTTGACGGAGCGGGCGATCGGCTGCAGTTCGAGCGGCAGCGTTTCGCTCTCGATCGAGGCCATGTTGCCGCCATCCTTGGTGGCGATCTGCGATCGCAGGCGATCGATCGGCCGCAGCGAGCGGCCGACGACGATCCCGATGGCGATGATGCTGGCGGGGATGAGGGCCAGCAGCGGCCACAGCAGCGAGACCCCGGTCTCGCGCGATGCCTCGCGGCGATTCTTGAAGGCATCCGCGACATGCAGGAAGATCGAGCCGTCGGCCGAGGATTCCGTATAGATCCGGTATCGCTCCGTATTGTGGAAACCGATCTTCAGCGGCACGTCATAGGCCGTTGCCGGGGCGTCGTGGGAATGCAGGATGACCTTGCCGTTCCCGTCGAGCACCTGGTAGGTGAGATATTCGCGGTTCAGCCCCTTGTTGAGCTCTTCCAGGCTTTGGGGATCGCCGGAGTGGTCGCGATTGGCGAGATCGTCGAGCACCAGCGGCATCAGACGCTCGGCGGTCTCCTGCAATGCGCCGTCGAAAGTCTCTGAAAGCTCCTTGTTGACGACATAGACGCCGATGCCCACCGCAATCAGCCAGAAGACGACGACGGTGCCGGTCAGCGCGGTGATCAGGCGCCTGGTAATGCTGGCGCGGCTGGGTTCCTTGCGTTCGGTCATCGCTCACCCAGACAGTAGCCGACGCCGCGGGCTGTCTTTATGCGGTCCTTGCCGATCTTCTTGCGCAGGCGGCTGACATAGACTTCCACCGTGTTGCTTTCGATCTCGGAGCCGAAGGCATAGAGCGCTTCCTCTATCTTGTCCTTCGATACGATGGCGCCGGGCCTCGTGATCAGCAGGTCGAGCACGGCCCACTCGCGTCCTGTCAGAATAACGTCCTTGCCGGCCAGCCGCACCCGGCGCTGTGGCTGATCGATTTCGAGATCGGCAAAGCGCAGGGTCGGCTGCGGGCTGCCGGCATAGCGCCGGGCGACCGCCAGGATGCGGGCCGTCAGTTCGCCGAGGTTGAACGGCTTGACGAGATAGTCGTCGGCGCCGCTGTTCAGGCCCTCGATCCGGTCGGAAATCTGGTCGCGCGCCGTCAGGATGATGACGGGCGTTTCGTCGGGCTTGCGGCGCAACCGCTTGAGAAAATCGATGCCGCTGCCGTCTGGAAGTTGCAGATCCAGCAGGATGAGGCCGTATTGCACGGCGCTGGTGACCTCCTCCGCATCGACCAGGTTCTTGACCCAGTCCACGGCGTGAGGCCCCGCTGCGATATGGTCGCGAACAGCGCTGCCGATCGTGTCGTCGTCCTCCACCACAAGAATGCGCACATGCACCTCTCAACCATTGACCGCGCCTCAGTTAATGCCGACGAACCTATCGGGTCAATAACGGCTGAAATAAGCCTTGGCTGGATACACAGTTCATGGCCCGCACGTCCGCCGAAAACGTTCCCGGCGTCTATGGACAGACAGGAACGCGATGGTTACTTGTTTGCGCGGAGAACGAAGCGGCCCAGGATGGCCGTTGCAGACCATCGGAGGGTCTCGATCATGCTGAAGGGAATTTCGCCGCTGTTGAACGCGGATGTGCTCTATGCGCTGAAATCGATGGGGCATGGCGACATGCTCGTCGTCGTCGACACGAACTTCCCGGCCGAGGCCATTGCGAGCCAGACGGTCCTGGGCGAGGTGCTGCGCATCGACAACGTATCTGCCGCCGATGCGGTTGCGGCGATATTGTCGTTGATGCCGCTCGATACCTTTATCGACGATGCGGCGACGCGCATGGAAGTTGTGGGCGCGCCGGAAGAGGTGCCGCAGGTCCAGCACGAGGTTCAGGCTGCGATCGACAAGGCCGAGGGCAAGCATTGGCCGCTGATGCCGGTCGAGCGTTTTGCATTCTACGAGCGCGCCAAGGATGCCTTTTGCGTTGTTCAGACCGGCGAGCGCCGCTTCTACGGCTGTTTCACCTTGACCAAGGGCGTCATCCCGCCGGAGACTGAGTGATCCGGCCCGGATCGTCCCGGGCGAGAGCGCTGTTTCGATAAAGGAAGGCGATGGCGAAGAAGCTGGATTCGCAAGGGCGGCTGGATGATGCGGCGCGGGCCGGATGGCTCTACTACGTCGCCGGCCGGACGCAGGACGAGATCGCCGTCGCGATGGGAATATCCCGCCAGTCGGCGCAGAGGCTGGTGTCGCTCGCCGTCGCCGAGCGGTTGATCAAGGTGCGGCTGGATCATCCGATTGCCGCCTGTCTGGAATATGCGGCGGAGCTCAAGAAGAAATTCAATCTTCGCCATGTCGATATCGTGCCGAGCGACCCGGACAGCACGTCTTCCACGATCGGCATTGCCGAAGCGGGCGCCGCCGAAATCGAGCGCTGGCTGCGCCGTAGCGATCCGATCGTGCTGGCGATCGGCACGGGCCGCACGCTGAAGGCTGCGGTCGATCAGCTGCCGGCGATCGAATGTCTGCAACACC
Source organism: Rhizobium sp. NPDC090279 (assembly GCF_044769665.1). Lineage (NCBI taxonomy): Bacteria > Pseudomonadati > Pseudomonadota > Alphaproteobacteria > Hyphomicrobiales > Rhizobiaceae > Rhizobium > Rhizobium sp. NPDC090279. The sequence goes on from NZ_JBIVYI010000002.1 coordinate 64,683, forward strand.
GCGTCGTGTCGCTAACGGGCAATATCGGGCCTGACGGTTCCGCCGCCTACTACAACGTCATCTTCAGCATGGCCGACGTCGTCAAGGCGCGACACTTTCCGATGCCGTTGCCGGTGCTTGTCTCGTCAGCGGAAGAGCGCGAGCTGCTGCATGCGCAGGCGCTGGTGCGCTCGACGCTCGATATCAGCGCGCAGGCCGACGTGACCTTCGTCGGTATCGGCGAGATGGGCGTCGAGGCGCCGCTCTGTCTCGACGGCTTCCTCGAAAAGGACGAAATGCTGGCATTGATGGATCGAGGCGCCGCAGGGGAGATCTGCGGCTGGGTCTTCGATGGTGACGGCAAGCTCATGCCAGACGATGTCAACGAGCGCGTCGCCAGTGCGCCATTGCCGTCGCGCGATACCTGCGCCGTCATCGGCATCGCCAAGGGACGACGCAAATTCGAGGCGATCAAGGCCGCCGTTGTCGGTCAGCAGATCAATGGTTTGATCACCGACGAGGCAGTTGCCGAATTTTTGCTCAGGGTTTGAGCAAAAAATTTAACCCGTAGAAACAAATGGATAGGGTGCTCGCTCGGCAATGCAGCAACGAATCTGCATTGACATTTTGTCGCAAGATGTGAGTAATTGCCCATGAGCAAAGCGAATGCTCATCTTTGGTCTTCTGGGAGGAAGATATGAAATTGAAAACTTTACTGCTGGGCGCCTGCTCGGCTCTGATGTTTGCCGGCCTGGCGTCTGCCGAAACCCTCACGATTGCGACGGTTAACAACGGCGACATGGTCCGTATGCAGAAGCTTACGGACGATTTCAAAGCCAAGAACCCCGGTATCGACCTGCAGTGGGTCACGCTTGAAGAAAACGTATTGCGCCAGAAGGTTACGACCGACATCGCTACCAAGGCCGGCCAGTACGACGTGCTGACCATCGGCACCTACGAAGTGCCGATCTGGAGCAAGCTCGGCTGGCTTGCCTCGCTCGACAAGCTTTCCGCCGACAAGGACTATGATGTGAATGACCTTCTCCCGGCCATTCGCAGCGGTCTGACGACCGACGGCAAGCTGTATGCAGCACCATTCTACGGCGAAAGCTCGATGGTGATGTACCGCAAGGACCTGTTCGACAAGGCCGGCCTGAAGATGCCGGACGCGCCGACCTGGGACTTCATCGCCGACGCGGCCCGCAAGATCACCGACAAGGACAAGGAAGTCTACGGCATCTGCCTTCGCGGCAAGGCAGGCTGGGGCGAGAACATGGCGTTCCTGACCGCGATGTCGAATTCGTTCGGCGCTCGCTGGTTCGACGAAAAGTGGAAGGCACAGTTCGACCAGCCGGAATGGAAGGACACGCTGAGCTTCTACGTCAAGCTGATGAAGGACGCCGGCCCTCCGGGCGCTTCGTCCAACGGCTTCAACGAAAACCTGGCTCTGTTCCAGTCCGGCAAGTGCGGGATGTGGATCGATGCGACGGTTGCCGCTTCCTTCGTTTCCGATCCGAAGGAATCCAAGGTTGCCGACAAGGTTGGCTTCGCCCTGGCTCCGGATAAGGGTCTCGGCAAGCGCGGCAACTGGCTCTGGGCATGGAACCTCGCCATCCCGGCTTCCTCGAAGAAGACGGAAGCTGCCGAGAAGTTCATCGCCTGGGCAACCAGCAAGGAATACACCAACCTGGTCGCACAGAAGGAAGGCTGGCTGAACGCACCTCCCGGCACCCGTACGTCGCTTTACGCGAATGCGGACTACCAGAAGGCAGCTCCTTTCGCCAAGATGACGCTCGACTCGATCAACTCGGCCGATCCGACGCACCCGACCGTCAAGCCGGTCCCCTATGTCGGCGTCCAGTTCGTCGCCATCCCCGAGTTCCAGGGCATCGGCACAGCTGTCGGTCAGCAGTTTTCGGCGGCACTTGCCGGCCAGATCTCGGTCGATCAGGCGCTCAAGGCTGCCCAGCAGCTGACGGAACGCGAAATGAAGAAGGCCGGCTACCCGAAGTAAGGGCCTTTGAAGCTATCGGAAAGCGGTGCCCCCTCTCGAGCACTGCTTTCCTCTAGGCCGCCGAGCGCCGAACTGCCCTTGGCGGCCCTTTTCGTTTCAGCCGGTCCACGGCCACCTCTCCCACTCAAAAGATAGGTCGGTACTTGCCATGGCAACGTTGCACACCCGTTCCACCGCACGCGTCATGATGGCGCCTTCAGTTCTGCTCCTCTTCGCGTGGATGATCGTCCCGCTCGTGATGACGATCTATTTCTCGACGCTGAACTACAATCTACTGTCGCCCGGCGCGCATGATTTCATCGGTTGGCTCAACTATGAATACTTCATCAGCGATCCGGCCTTCCTGAGCTCGCTCGTCGTGACGCTGCTGCTCGTCGGCGGTGCGTTGCTGATTACCGTGGTTGGCGGCATTGCGCTGGCTCTCCTTCTTGATCAGCCGATCTTCGGCCAGGGCATCGTGCGCATGCTGGTGCTTGCGCCCTTCTTCGTGATGCCGACGGTCGCCGCCCTCATCTGGAAGCATATGTTCATGAACCCTGTGAACGGGCTCCTGGCGCATCTCTTCAAGTTTTTCGGGCTTGATCCGCTGACCTGGCTGGAGACGGTTCCGCTCTTGTCGATCATCATCATCGTCGCCTGGCAATGGCTGCCATTCGCAACGCTCATCCTGCTGACGGCCCTGCAATCGCTGGACGAAGAGCAGAAGGAAGCGGCCGAGATGGATGGCGCCGGGCCGATCTCGAAGTTCATCTACATCATCCTGCCGCATCTGGCCCGCGCCATTACCGTGGTGATCTTGATCGAGACGATCTTTCTGCTGTCCGCCTTCGCCGAGATCCTCGTCACCACCAATGGCGGACCGGGCACGGCGACGACCAACCTCACTTATCTCGTCTATTCGCAGATCGTTCTGTCGCAGGACGTCGGCGGCGCATCGGCGGGCGGTATCATCGCCGTCATCCTCGCCAATATCGTCGCGATCTTCCTGATGCGCGCAGTCGGCAAGAATCTGGAGGCTTGAGATGGCACGCAAGATCACCACACAACGCAAGATCGTCGTATCGATCGCCGCCTGGATCGTGGCAATCCTCATCTTCTTCCCGATCCTGTGGACGATCCTGACAAGCTTCAAGACGGAAGGCGATGCGATCGCCTCGCCGCCGCAGTTCCTCTTCTTTCACTGGACGCTGGAGAATTACTTCGAGGTGCAGTCGCGCTCGGACTACTTCCTCCACTTCGGCAACTCGGTCATCATCGCCTTCGGTTCGACCATTCTCGGCCTGCTCGTCGCCGTTCCGGCCGCCTGGGCGATGGCATTCTCGCCGACCAAGCGGACCAAGGACGTCCTGATGTGGATGCTGTCGACGAAGATGATGCCGCCGGTCGGCGCCTTCATCCCGATCTATCTGCTGTTCCAGGGTTTCGGTCTCCTGAACAACCAGTTCGCCAGCCGCCTCGGCATGGTCGTGGTGCTGATGCTCATCAACCTGCCGATCATCGTCTGGATGCTCTACACCTACTTCAAGGAAATCCCCGGCGAGATTCTCGAAGCCGCCCGCATGGACGGCGCGACACTCGCCAAGGAGATCATCTACGTGCTGACGCCGATGGCGATCCCCGGACTTGCGTCGACGATGTTGCTCAACATCATCCTCGCCTGGAACGAGGCCTTCTGGACGCTCAATCTCTCCGCGGTCGACGCGGCGCCGCTGAGCACCTTCATCGCCTCCTATTCCAGCCCGGAGGGCCTGTTCTATGCCAAGCTCTCGGCGGCATCGACCATGGCGATCGCTCCGATCCTGATCCTCGGCTGGTTCAGCCAGAAGCAACTCGTTCGCGGCCTGACCTTCGGCGCGGTTAAGTAAGGAAGAGAAACATGGGTAGCATTGTTCTCAAACAAGTCTCCAAGGTCTTCGGCGAAGCCAAGGTCATCCCTTCCATCGACCTCGAGATCGACAATGGCGAGTTTGTCGTGTTCGTCGGCCCGTCCGGCTGCGGCAAGTCCACGCTGCTGCGGCTGATCGCCGGCCTCGAAGACGTCTCCGGCGGACAGATCCTGATCGACGGCAAGGACGGCACCAACCTGAAGCCCTCCGAACGCGGGCTTGCCATGGTGTTCCAGTCCTACGCGCTTTATCCGCATATGAGCGTTCGCAAGAACATCGCCTTTCCGCTGAAAATGGCGAACATGCCGCAAGCGGAAATCGACAAGAAGGTCGCGGATGCCGCGCGCGTCCTCAACTTGACGGATTATCTGGAACGCAAGCCGCGCCAGCTCTCCGGTGGTCAGCGCCAGCGCGTCGCCATCGGCCGCGCCATCGTGCGGCAGCCGGCGGCCTTCCTGTTCGACGAGCCCTTGTCGAACCTCGATGCGGCGCTGCGCGTCAACATGCGTCTCGAGATCAGCGAGCTGCACCAGCAGCTGAAAACGACAATGGTCTATGTGACGCACGATCAGGTCGAAGCCATGACCATGGCCGACAAGATCGTGGTGCTCAATCGGGGCAATATCGAGCAGGTGGGCTCGCCGCTCGAGCTCTATCGCAGCCCGCGCAACCTCTTCGTCGCCGGCTTCATCGGCTCGCCGAAGATGAACTTCGTCAAGGGCGCCTATGCGCAGAGCCTCGGCGGCGACACGATCGGCGTGCGGCCCGAACATACCCTGCTGTCGACCACTGCGGGCGACTGGCAGGGCAAGGTGCTCGTCGCCGAACATCTCGGCTCCGACACTTTCCTGCATATCGACGTCGACGGGATCGGATCGGTGACAGCGCGGGGCTCCGGCGATTTCCCGGCTCGGGCCGGCGACACCGTCTACCTGACGCCCGACAAGGCGCATATTCACCGGTTTAATGCCGAAGGGCTGGCGATCTCGGCCTAAAAATTAAGGCCGTGCGCGACCGGCGCGCATGGCCAGTGCATTTCTCGCGGTTCGTATCCATCGATCCGCGCGGACGGGCAAGCATACCAGCCGGCGCGGCCTTCCCAAACCGCCCGGAGCCAAAGACCTTTCAGAAGGACCAGAGACATGACGTGCAAATTATCGCTCGCAACTCTCCAGGAGGCGGCTGCAACGGCGGCCATCCCTGCTTACGACCGGAAGTCGCTTTCGGCGGGCATCGTGCATTTCGGTGTTGGCAATTTCCATCGCGCCCATCAGGCCGTCTATCTCGACGATCTTTTCAATGCCGGCCAGAATCATGACTGGGCCATCATCGGCGCCGGCGTCCTGCCGTCCGATGCCGCCATGCGCGAAAAGCTTGCCGCTCAGGATTTTCTGACAACCGTGGTCGAGCAGGACAACAACCGCACGGCTGCACGCGTGACGGCGCCGATGATCGGCATCCTGCCGGTCGGCGACGCCAAGGCCATCGTCGCCAAGCTCGCCGACCCGACGATCCGCATCGTCTCGATGACGATCACCGAGGGCGGCTACTTCATCGATGCTTCGGGCAAGTTTAATCCCGCCCATCCGGCAATCGTTGCCGACGGGCAGAACCCGGATGCGCCGAAGACGGTGTTCGGTCTGATCGTGGCCGGCCTCAAGGGGCGCCGCGCCGCCGGCCTGCAGCCCTTCACCGTCATGTCCTGCGACAATATTCCCCATAATGGCGGCGTCACCAAAGCGGCCGTCGTCGGTACGGCGCGTCTTTCCGATCCGGCTTTTGCCGATTGGATTGCCGCGAACGTCGCCTTCCCGAACGGCATGGTCGACCGTATCACGCCGGCAACGGGTGCGCGCGAGATCGACCTGCTGAAGGAGGCCTTCGACATCGAGGACAATTGGCCTGTGTATTGCGAAGAGTTCAAGCAATGGGTGCTGGAAGACAATTTCCCGGCTGGCCGTCCGGCGCTGGAAAAGGTCGGCGTCACCTTCGTGCCCGACGTCACACCCTATGAGCACATGAAGATCCGCATCCTCAATGGCGGCCATGCGGCGATTGCCTATCCGGCGGCGCTGATGGATATCCATTTCGTGCATGAAGCCATGGAAGAGCCGCTGATCCGCGCCTTCCTCGCCAAGCTTGAAAACGATGAGATCATCCCCGTCATCCCGCCGGTGCCGAATACTGTGCTTGCCGATTACTTCAAGCTGATCGAGCGGCGCTTCGCCAATCCGAAGATCGCAGACACCATTCCGCGCCTCGCGCAGGACGGCTCGAACCGCCAGCCGAAATTCATCCTGCCATCGACGGCCGATCGCCTTCGCCGCGGCGAAGATATTGTCGGCCTCGCGCTCGTCTCTGCCCTCTGGTGCCGCTACTTCGCCGGCAAGACCGACAGCGGCAAGGAGATCGTCTTCAACGATGCCAGCGCAGATCGGCTGCATGAGGCCGCTCTCAAGGCCAAGGACGATCCGAATGCCTTCCTTGCCCTCGACGACATTTTCGGCGATGTCGCCAAGTCGGATCTCTTCCGCAAGCGCTTCGCGCATGCACTGAAAACGCTGTGGGAAAAGGGTACCCGCGTCACCCTGCAGCTATACTTGGACAACAAACTCGCGGAATAATTTTCAACGGCCGGACTTCTCCTGTTCCGGCCGTTTTCCATTGCCATGCCGGTCAATCAGGCCGGCGGGACAACAACAGAATTCGGGTTGGATCTGTGATGACGGGTGCGGAAACAGGGCTCGTAATCTTCGATTGCGATGGTGTGCTTGTCGACAGCGAACCGCTGTCGGTCAGCGTGCTCATCCAGGCGATGCGTGATGTCGGCGTCGAGATGAGCGAGGAGGATGTCTATAGCCGCTTCCTCGGCAAAAGCCTGGCGACGCTTGTCGACACGATGCAGACGGAGTTCGATGTCTTCATCGACCAGGCATTTCTCGATCGCATCCGCAACGATCTCTATGAACGCTTCAAACACGAATTGAAGCCGATCGACGGCATTGGGGCCACACTGGATGCGCTTGCGCTTCCGCGCTGCGTCGCCTCGTCGAGCCAGCTGGAGCGCATTCGCCTCTCGCTCGGCGTGACCGGGCTTCTGGACAAGCTGGAGCCGAATATTTTCAGCGCCACCATGGTCAAGCGCGGCAAGCCCGCGCCGGATCTCTTTCTTTACGCCGCCGAAAAGATGGGTGTGCCGCCGAAGGATTGCATCGTCGTGGAAGACAGCCCCGCGGGGATTACGGCGGCGCGCGCGGCCGGCATGACGGTCTTTGCCTTCACCGGCGGTTCGCATGCGCATTCGCCGAGTTACCGGGCGGAGCTGGAGCAGCTTTCGCCGGAAGTCGTGTTTGACGCGATGCCGGAATTGATACAACTTGTCCGCAACAAGAGATAAGTGGTCGGGACCTCTTTTGCATGCGTGATCACGTGGTTGCGGTCGATATCGGCACAGGCAGCGCGCGCGCCGGTGTCTTCACGGCGAGCGGCTCACTGCTGGGAAAAGGCGAACATCCGATCCTGATGAATCGCCCGCGTGAAAACCACGCCGAGCATGATTCCGAAGACATATGGGCTGCCGTCTGCACCGCCGTTCGCGTGGCCGTAAAGGCGTCCGGCGTTGCGGCATCCGTCATCGGCGCGATCGGTTTCGATGCCACCTGCTCGCTGGTGGTGCGCGACCGTGATGGCAGGCAGCTGACTGTTTCCACCGGCGGCGAGAAGAGGTTCGACACCATCGTCTGGCTCGATCACCGGGCTTTGGCCGAGGCGGACTACTGCACGGCGACGAGGCATGCGGTTCTCGAATATTCCGGGGACTTCATGTCGCCGGAAATGGAAATGCCGAAGCTGATGTGGCTGAAGGAGAATCTGCCGGAAAGCTGGGCCGAGGCCGGCCATTTCTTCGACCTTGCCGATTTCATGACCTGGAAGGCGACGGGCTCGCTTGCCCGATCGCGCTCGACGCTGGTGGCGAAATGGAATTATCTCGCGCATCGCAAGCCGGGCTGGCAGGCGGATTTTCTCAATGTGATCGGCCTTGGCGACCTGCGGGAGCGCGGCAGCCTGCCTGAGGAAAGCGTTCCCGTCGGCCGGAGTATTGGTACGTTGACAGCCGAGGCGGCAGAGGCGCTGGGGCTCGACCGCGCCTGTCATGTCGGCGCGGGCATGATCGATGCCTATGCCGGCGCGCTTGGCGCGCTTGCCGCGCATGCCGTCGACGCTGGCACATTGGAGCATCAACTGGCGCTGATTGCCGGCACATCGAGCTGCGTCGTGTCCTTCGTGCGCGAGCGCAAGCGCAGCACCGGCATGTGGGGACCCTATTACGAAGCCGTCTTCCCGGGCATGTGGCTTGCCGAGGCCGGACAATCGGCAACGGGCGCGTTGCTCGACCATATCGTCAGCATGCATGCGGCCGGTGGAACTCCGACGGCGATGCTGCATGACCGTATCGTTCGGCGAATTGCAGAGTTGCGGCTTGCCGAAGGCGATTCGCTTGGCGGGCGCATCCATGTGCTGCCTGATTTTCACGGCAATCGCTCGCCGCTTGCCGATCCGCACGCTCTGGGTGTCATCAGCGGCATGACGCTGGATTCATCTTTCGACGGTCTCTGCCGGCTCTATTGGCGCACCAGCGTCGGCATTGCGCTCGGCATCCGTCATATACTGGAGCGGATGCGGGATTACGGCTATGTGCCCGACACGCTGCATGTTGCCGGCGGCCACGTGAAAAATTCAGTGCTTATGGAGCTTTATTCCGACGTCACCGGCTGCAAGGTGGTGATCCCGAGGATGAACGAGACGGTGCTGCTCGGCACGGCCATTGCCGCTTCCGTCTCCTGCGGTCTCCATGAAAGCCTGGCCGTAGCCGGCGCCGCGATGCACCCAGGCGGCGATGAAAGGCTGCCGAATGCGGAAAGGAAGGCATTCTACGATCGCGATTACCGGCGCTTTCTCGCCATGTATCGCCATCGTGCGGAACTGGATGCCATGGAATAGGCGGCTTACCGAAGCGGCGTCTGGGCGAACATGCCTTGAAGCTCTTCTATGCGACGAATTCGCATTTCCGCCGTTTCGCCAGCGGCTTGAACCACGGCGATTGCCAGATACTCCAGCAGCGCCATCATGGCTGAAAGGCTTTCGCGGCTGCTGGGGCGCTGAGGCGGCAGGGACAGCGTGATATTTGCGAATTCATGCGCCCATTCCGTAAATTGACCGGTCACCAGCAATACCTTGCAGCCGGCGCGGCGCGCGGAACGAGCCAGCAGACGCGACGCGACGAAGCTCGGGGAGTCGATGACAACAAGCAGCCCGTCATCGGCTGGCTCGCCGAACAGCTCGATGTAGCTGCCATTGGCGCCGTCGAGGAACAGGACCTGATCGCGGGCAAAGGCCAGTCGGTCGCTGAAATAACGGCCAATCCCCGCGAGGTTGGGGTGAGAGGTAATGAAGACATTCCCGGAAGACAGAATTGTTGCAACCGCTTCCTGCCATTGCGGCTGGCCGGCGAGGTTGTAGATATACTGCAGCATCTCGACCTGTTCGGCGATCTGGGTCGCAAGCGGATGGCCTTCGCTTGCGTCCTTCTGAAGCTGTTCGAGGATGTTGGGCAATTGCGACGAAAGCGTGGGTGCATTCTCCTTGAGATGCACCTTTATCCCGTCCAGACCGTGATAGCCGAGCGAACGCAGAAACCGTCCTACCGTCATCGGGCTCAGCTCCAGCCTGTCGGCAACCGAGGAAGCTGTTTCGAACGGCAGTTCATTTAAGTGTTCAGAGAAATACTTAGCAATTCTTCGTTCGGCCGGAGTGCCGATCTTTATATATTGTCTAAGTTTCTGACTAAGGTCTTCCAAATTTTGCGCCTCGTTGATGGTCTTTTCGATGTTCGGTCGCACCAATTGCTGTGTCAATTGGCCATTCAAATCTGATCGGGCGGCCGATCTTGTTGCTGTTGTTGTTCTTAATGTGGCGTACAGAATATATTAGTGCAAACTGTATTACAATAATTCAAATTTTTAATTGACACATTCATATATCTACGCGGGATATTGATATCGGTGCAACTGCTCCTTAGGTGTCCGATTGCCACCAAAAGAGGTAGACCGAATGATTGCCCTTGCTGCCCGCCGTTCTTTTGAAAACCTCTTTGCGCCGGAGACGCGCAAGGTTTTCTGGAAGGTTCTTGGCCTTACGCTGCTGGCGCTCGCCGTGCTCTGGTTCGCACTGCGCGGCGCCTTCAATTCCTTCGCCTTGCCTTGGCTGCAAGGCTTCATGCCATCCACATCGGACTGGACGGGCTGGTTTACGCTCTTCCTGGCCATCTTTGCCGGCATCGCATTGGCATTGGCGATGGCACTCCTGATCTCGCCGGTCACGGCGCTGATCGCCGGGCTGTTTCTCGATGATGTCGCCGAAGTTGTAGAAAAGCGCGACTATCCGGGCGATGCGCCCGGAACAGCCATGCCGATCGCCGCTGCGATGAAAAGCTCCGTGCGGTTTCTCGGCGTCGTCATCGTCGGCAATGTCATAGCGCTATTTCTGCTGTTCATCCCGGGCGTCAATCTGATCGCCTTTTTTCTGGTGAACGGCTATCTGCTCGGCCGGGAATTCTTCGAGTTTGCCGCCATGCGCTTTCGCTCGCCGGACGAGGCGCGGCAGTTCCGCGTCAGGCACGCCCTCACGGTCTTCCTCGCCGGTCTGGTGATTGCCGCTTTTCTGGCGATCCCGCTTCTCAACCTGCTGACGCCGCTGTTTGCCGCCGGCATGATGGTGCATCTGCACAAGCTGATCTCGCACAAGGAAGCGAGCCGGCGGTTGGGGCAGGCTTAGCCCGCGGCTTCCGCACCAATGATCTGCGCGGGCAACTCGACGAGGGGCGCGGGTATGTCCCATGTCTTTTCCGGCGAGCGACAGAGGTCGGCGATCACGCAGCGCTCGCATTCGGGCTTGCGTGCCTTGCAGCAATAGCGCCCATGCAGGATCAGCCAATGATGCGCGTGGTAGAGATATTGATCCGGAATGATCGCCATCAGCCGCTGCTCGACCTCATCTGGCGTCTTGCCGGGGGCGAGCAGCAGCCGGTTGGCGATGCGGAAGATGTGGGTGTCGACGGCCATGGTCGCCTGACCGAAAGCCATGGATAGGACGACGTTCGCAGTCTTTCTGCCGACGCCGGGCAGGGTTATCAGCTCCTCGCGCGTTCGCGGCACTTCGCCGCCGAAATCCGTGATCAGCTTTTCCGACAGGGCGACGACGTTCTTCGCCTTGTTGCGGTAGAGACCGATCGTCTTGATGTAGTCGCGAATGCGTTCCTCGCCGAGATCGAGCATCTTCTGCGGGGTATCGGCGATTGCGAAGAGGGCGCGCGTCGCCTTGTTGACTCCGGCATCGGTCGCCTGCGCCGACAATGCTACGGCGACGACCAGCGTGAAGGGATTGACGTGTTCCAGCTCGCCCTTCGGTTCCGGCCGCTGGATGGAAAAGCGCCGGAAGATCTCTTCCAGATCCGCTTTGGAATAGAGGCTCCTTCCGGCCGACTTGCGGCCTGCGGTCGCATTTGACTTTTTCGCGGTTTGGGCGCTGGATTTGGTCTTAGGATTTGCCATGAACGACCTATACTCAAGTCCCATGACCGAACGCAACGCCGATACTGCGGCAGACGGCAACAAGCCGGTTTTCGCTGCCGAATTGTTTCCCCATCGCTCGCTCGGACGAAAGGGGTTCAAGGTGATGCTGGCCTTGGCCGGCACTTTCTGCCTCTTCTACAGTATCATCTTCGTCACGCGCGGCGCCTGGCCGGTCGGCATCTTCTTCGGCGCTGATTTTCTGCTCCTTTATGGCGCCTTCTGGCTCAACTACCGCTCCGGACGCGTGCGCGAAGAGGTGACGGTATCGCGTACCAATGTGTCCATCCGCAAGTTCTCGCCGACGGGGCGGATGGTCGAGCATCGCTTCAATCCGTTCTGGACGCGGTTCCTGGTTCGCCGGCATCGCGAAATCGGGGTCGTGTCGATGCATGTGCGCGACAGAAGCCACGACACGGATGTCGGCTCCTTCCTCAATCCGGAGGACCGCGAGAGTTTTGCCAAGGCCTTCAAGCGCGCCCTGGCGACGGTCACGCAGAGGATATGAACGGGTTCCCCGAAATCAGCAGCATCACATTTTCGCAGACAGCCCGTCTGCGCAAGAAACGGGTGGTTTTACCCGCCCCGCCGTGGTTTTCTCCTTTCCAAGGAGAAAGATTATGAATGCGATTGCACAGCTGAAGAAAGACATTACCCCGGAAGGTCAGGATTACGAGACCGTCCGGCAGGTTATCGAGCTCATCACCGAGGAATATCGCGATCAGCCGTCGCTTGAAATGCTTGCCGATCGGCTCGGCCAGTCGCCGACGCAGCTGCAGAAGACGTTTACCCGCTGGGCCGGCCTGTCGCCCAAGGGTTTCCTGCAGGCGGTGACGCTCGACCATGCGAAGCGTCTGCTGCGCAAGGAAGACCTGCCGCTGCTCGAAACCTCGTTCGAAGTCGGCCTTTCCGGCCCGAGCCGGCTGCACGATCTTTTCGTCACGCATGAGGCGATGTCTCCCGGCGAATGGAAGGCCAGGGGCAGCGGCCTGGTGATGCGCTACGGATTCCATATCTCGCCCTTCGGGCTTGCCCTGATCATGGTCACGGATCGCGGTCTTGCCGGCCTTGCCTTCAGCGATTCCGGCAATGAGAGGGCCTGCCTGGAGGACATGACCTGCCGTTGGCCGAATGCCGAGTTCATCGAGGATCGGCAGGCGACCGCGCCTTACGCGGTGCGCATTTTCGAACGGTCGAACTGGTCGGGCGATCAGCCGTTGCGGGTGGTGCTGATCGGTTCGGATTTCCAGCTGCGCGTCTGGGAGAGCCTGCTGAAGATCCCTATGGGCCGGGCCGTGACCTATTCCGATATCGCCAGCGATATCGGCCAGCCAAAGGCGATGCGGGCCGTTGGAGCGGCCGTCGGCCGCAACCCGATCTCCTTCGTCGTGCCTTGCCATCGCGCGCTCGGCAAGAACGGTCAGCTGACGGGCTATCATTGGGGCCTGACGCGCAAGCGAGCCATGCTGGGTTGGGAATCGGGGGATGCTTGAGGGAGTATTTTCTTGGAGGTATTGAGTTTGTAGAGCGTAGGTAACCCCCCTCTGTCCCTTTCGGGACATTTCCCCCACATGGGGGGAGATTGTTGGGAGTTTGCCGCCCGTTCTCTCCGAAACACTAAATTGCAGTTTCAGTAGATTCTATGTTTGCTTGAGGCGAGAGGCCGCCGCGAGTTACCAATCTCCCCCCATGTGGGGGAGATGTCACGAAGTGACAGAGGGGGTATGCACCCTCCGCAAACTCGGATTCATTTGCTCAAGCAGCCTTCGCCATAGCCATCTGCAGCAGCGCCTTCGCCGCACTTTCGTCGGTGATCAAGGTATTGCAGCCGATGCGCTTGATGGTGGCGCTGATCGCCCGGGCGCGGTGAGCGCCGCCGGACGATATGACGATGTGCTTGGCTTTCTTCAGCGTATCGAGATCCACGGACATCACGCGCTTGTTGATGGGGTGATCGACGGAATTGCCCTCGGCGTCGAGAAAGTTGAACATGGTGTCGCAGACGCAGCCCATGTCGATCAGCTCCTCCAGCTCGCGCTTCGAGATGAAACCTTCCGACAGCGAGGTCGATTGCGGGCCGATATCGCCGCAGCTGACGATGGCGAGATCGAGGTTTTCCGCCAGCCGGTAGATGGCTTCCAGCCCGCATTTTTCGACGAGATTACGCTTGGTCTCGACGGAATCGACCAATAGCGGCGCCAGGAACATGTAGCATTCCGCGCCGAGCTGGCTCGCCAGGCGCCACGTGTAATCGATGGGATTGGTCTGGTGGACGGCGACGATGCCGCCGAGCAGCGAGACCACCTTGCAATTGTCGCGGCGGGTCGGGCGGAAGCTTGCGAGCGAGGCCGTCATCGTGCGACCCCAGCCGACGCCGATCGTATAATTGTCGGGGATGGCTTCCGTCAGAAACTGGCCGAGCGCCAGGCCGACGCTCTTTGCCTGCGCGTTGACGTCGCCGTTCGCCGGCTCGGGAACGACGATCGCCTCGTCCAACCCGTAAGTGCGTTCCAGCTTGATCGCCAGCTCGACGCAGTCGTCGATGCCTTCGGTGATCCAGATCTGCACCTCGCTGCGGCGCATGGCCTCATCCAGCAGGCGGATGACGGTGGTGCGGCTGATGCCCAGCTGCTCGGCAACATCCTTTTGCGTCAGACCCTGGTTGTAATAGAGCCATGCGGCGCGAAGCCTCAGGGAGGAGGTCTCCGAATAGGCGGTATGGGTTCCGCGTCTCAGTTTGGCCACAGGTCCTCCGAAATGATTGTCGCATGCGCCTTTTAGGATCATGATCACTCCGGAAAACGAAATGGAGCGATGGCGGATGACAGGAGCGGGCGAGATCGGCTCTTCTGCTGCCGATATTCTATGACGTGAAACTTATGTCAATCGAATTGCACAAATGTCCTTGACTTTTCCGTGCGAGATTGCTGATAGTCGGCGGTGAGGAATTCGGTCTTGTCCAATCGAGGAGGACAATGTGCGAGTGCTGCTGCGAGCAAGTGCCAGACCGGACAGGGAGCCATATAGGGCGCCCGGTGCCGGTGAAAAGCCTGATTGCGGAAGGTTGTCTCCCCGTCGCTCGACCGTTCACCGGAAATGGAACTCTAGCGCTTTTTATCCCGTTACCTGAACATAGGAGAAGGAAGGCCGCACTCTGACGCCTTCGGCCCTGCCCGACGAAAAGACCGGATCTGCCGCCCGCCATCTCCCATCCCAATGGGCCTCATTCAACAAGGATACCTGTTATGACTTCCAAGCTTGATCAACTCCGCGCCATGACCACGGTCGTGGCCGATACCGGCGATATCGAGGCAGTCGCTCGCCTGAAGCCGGTGGATTGCACCACCAACCCGACCATCGTCTTGAAGGCACTCGGCACGCCGATGTTCGCCGACGCGATCAAGGAAGCCGTCGCCTGGGGCAAGCAGCAGGGCGGCGCCTCGGAAGCCGTCGTTCATGCCGTTGCCGACCGTCTGGCGATCTCCGTCGGCGCGGCACTTTCCAAGCTGGTTCCCGGCCGTGTCTCGACCGAAGTCGACGCCGACCTGTCCTTCAACACTGAAGCCTCGCTCGCCAAGGCCCGTGCGATCATCGCTTCCTACAAGGAGCGCGGCATCGAGCGCGACCGCATCCTGATCAAGCTTGCTTCCACCTGGGAAGGCATCCGCGCCGCCGAAGTGCTGCAGAAGGAAGGCATCGACTGCAATCTGACGCTGCTTTTCAGCAAGGCTCAGGCCATTGCCTGCGCCGATGCCAAGGCGTTCCTGATCTCGCCCTTCGTCGGCCGCATCCTCGACTGGTACAAGAAGTCGACCGGTAAGGACTACACGGCAGAGGAAGATCCGGGCGTCGTTTCGGTCCGTGAGATCTACAATTACTACAAGGCCAACGACATCAAGACGATCGTCATGGGCGCCTCCTTCCGCAACACCGGCGAAATCGAAGCGCTGGCCGGCTGCGACCGCCTGACGATCAGCCCGAACCTGCTGGACGAACTCGCCAAGGACGAAGGCAAGCTGGAGCGCAAGCTCTCGCCGGAAAACAAGACCGCCGTCTCCAAGATCGCCGTCGACGAGAAGACCTTCCGCTGGATGATGAACGAAGACGCAATGGCAACCGAGAAACTCTCCGAAGGCATCCGCGCCTTCGCCAAGGATCTCGGCACGCTGCGCGCCATGGTCAGCAAGGAGCTGCAGCTCGCTGCGGCCTGAAGGTGAGATTGGCTCTCTCTTTGGGGAGCCATGATTTTGAGAGGGTGTCGCAGGGATGCGGCGCCCTCTTTGTTTCGGGGGATAGGTTGGGACTTTGAGTTTGCCGCGCCTGTGATACCCCCCCTCTGTCACTTCGTGACATCTCCCCCACAAGGGGGAGATCGTTAGGAGTTTGCCGCGCCATTCCCGAAAAGATCTAAAAACGCTGTTTCCGCAGGTTATGTGATTGTTGTTTTGCGACGACGGCGCTGCGGGTTACCAATCTCCGCCCTTGTGGGGGAGATGTCACGAAGTGACAGAGGGGGGTGCGCAGGTGCGGCAGACAAAAAGTGCGCGACGACCTACCGATCCCCAAGAAACTCCACCCTGACCTTGTCCGACTGCCCACCGATCGTTGGCGCCGCTACCTCATTTTTCGCTCTGACCCCATTGACCCGGATCGGGCTTGCCGTGGTACGCACGGAGACGCCGTCATCGCGGGTGACGGTCTGCAGCATGTCGAGTTGGCGGAAGGCGGCGCTTTGCAGCAGTTTCGGCCAATCCAGCACTTCGGCCGCCCAGATGTCGGCGGGCTCCAATAGATCGAGCCATTCGCGAACCGTTTTGTCCCGCAGGCGGCTGACAAGCAGGCTCTTGATCTCGTCACGGCGTTGGAAGGCATCGTCCGGCGTGTAGTCGGCAAGTGTGGGCAGCTCGAGCAGCGGCGCGAGCTTCGACAGCGGCATCATCGCCAGCGCCAGCCAGCCGTCGGCGCAGCGATAGACGCCGTAGGGGGCGGCGAGATAGGCGTGGGCGTTGCGCACGGCGGATTTCCGCGGCAGACGGCCGCCGTCGTTCAGATGCGTGGTCAGCACCTCGAACTGAAAATCGATCAGCGCTTCCAGCAGGCTCGTTTCCACACGCACACCGCGTCCGGTCATACCGCGTCGCACGAGGCCGGCGAGGATTGCCTGGACAAGGAGATTGCCGGCCAGCATGTCGGCGACGGCGAGCCCGAAGGGCACGGGACCGTCATCGGCTTCGCCGTTCAGCCACATGACGCCGGAGCGGGCCTGGGCCAGCAGATCCTGTCCAGGGAAGTGACGCCATTCATTGTCGGGGCCATATCCGGTGATGCTGCCATAGACGATGCGCGGGTTGATCGCTGCAACGGACGCGTGGTCGAGGCCAAGCCGCTCGATAACGCCGGGGCGAAAATTCTGGATGATGACGTCAGCCTTGGCGATCAGGGCGCGCAGCTCCTTAAGGTCGTTCTCGTCCTTCATGTTGACGGCGAAGCTTTCCTTGCCGCGGTTGATGGCATGGAAGAGCGTGGAGTCGCCGCCGATCTCGGTGTCGCTGAGATAAAGCCGGCGGCAGAGATCGCCACCATCGGGTCGCTCGATCTTGATGACGCGCGCGCCGAGATCGCCAAGCCGCAGCGCCGCCATCGGGCCGGCAAGAAACTGGCTCATATCCAGCACGATGATGCCGGAGAGCAGGCCTTCTTCGTTATCTTTGCTCATGTCAGACCTTCAGCGGTGGCGCGTCCGCCGGCCGGCCGTTCTTGTAGCGCACAGTCTGAATATGCTCGCAATAGAGCACGAGTTCGCCTTCGCCCTTGAACACCTCATACGAGGAGCGGATCAGGCCGAGTTCAGCATATTTCGGCTGCTTATCCAGATTGGTGCGGATGGTGTAGATCGTGTCGCCGATGAAGGTCGGCTTGATGAAACGCAGCTTGTCGTAGCCATAGGAGAAGGCGTTGACGCAGTTGGTGGCCACAAGCCCGAGGCCGGCGGAAAAGACGAAGGCGCCGGCGACGAGCCGCTTGCCGAACAGGCCTTCGGTTTCGGCGAAGATCTGATCGCTGACGTAAGGATGCATGTCGAGCACCAGCGCGTTGAACTGCTGGGATTCGCCTTCCGAGATCGTGCGGCGCAGAGAGCGGATCTTGTGGCCGACCTCGAAGTCCTCATAGAACCAGTTTTCCGCGTTCCAGACGGGAATTTCGGCGTGGTCTGCCGGCATGGTTTTCGGATGGGTGCTGGATATGCCGACGGTGGCGGTCATGGGATTGTCTTTCGATGGAAAACCTCCGGTCTCAGAGAGACCAGAGGCGCTTGGCATTCAGGTGATAGAGGCTGTTGCGTTCGTCAGCGCTTACGCCCTGCATCAGCGCATGAGTGGCGGCGACCCAGGTGGAGAGATTGCCGCCGAGCGTGCAGACCGGCCAGTCGCTGCCCCAGATGACGCGATCCCAGCCGAAGCTTGCTATGCAATGTTCGACGAAGGGGCGCAGCGTTTCCGGTGACCAGTTGTCGGGATCGGCATAGGCGACGACGCCTGATATCTTGACGATGACATTCGGGCGCTTGGCAATGTTTGATATTCCGGCAGACCAGACCTCGCTGAGCTGCTTTTTGACAGCAGGCACACCGCAATGGTCGAGAATGAACTGGACGTCGGGATTGAGATCGGCGAGCGCGATCGCTTTTGAAATCTGATGCGGTAGGACGCAGAGATCGAAGGTCAGGCGGGTGTCGGCGAGCCGCTTCAGGTTCTCGCGGAACAGCGCGCCTTCAGAGACATCATCAGGCACGACATGCAGGACACGGCGGAAGCCCTTGACGAAGGGGTCGGCCAGCACGCGTTCGAGATAGGCGGGAAAACCGGTGTTCTCAGGGCGGCAGGCGGCGATGGCGCCGCGCAGCAGGCTGCCCGGCTCGCGGCTGAGGCGTTTGACATAGTCCGTCTCCCGCTCGATATCGTCCTCGGCGACGTCGACTTCCATATGAAGCGTATCGGTGATCCCGAGGCGTTTGGCCTCGCGGGCATAGTCCTCATAGAGGCTGTCGCGATTAAGCGCGCCGGCCTCAGCCAGCCAGGGATAGGCCAGCCGTTTCCGGTCGACGATGTGCAAGTGGCTGTCGAAAAGCATGGCGTTCCTCCCATACCTGCTTGCTCAACATATACTCACAGAAGAATAGTTTATTCAAATAGAAATTATAGCTCGGCCTTGTCGACTGTGCCGGCCACGGTTTCGGAGATCTGCTTTGCCGCTTCCCGCGCATATTCGACAACCTGCTCGCGCGTGGGCGCTTTCGGGTTCACGGGCTCGATATAGGGGCACGTCAGCGCCGCGAGCGCGTTGCCATCCATCGCCAGCACGGGCGCGGAAATGTTGTAGACGCCGCTCGTCTGCAGGCTGTTCATGGTTTCGAAGCCCTTTTCGCGGATCGCCGAGAGCTTTTCCTCGAGATCGGGAGGCGGCTCCTCGGTATCCTGCTCCTGGCGCCTCTGCTCGTTGATCATCATCTGGCGCTGCTTTTCGTCCTTGAACGCCAGCAGAATATGGCCGGAGCCGGTATTGTAGAGATTGATCTGAGCGCCGACGCGGATGGAGATGCCCCAATAGGTCGGCGAATCCTGCTGGGCGATGACGGCGACCGAGCCGCGGTCGTAGATCGCCAGATGACAGGCCTGCTCGGCGCGGTTGGAGAATTCGCGCATCAGCGGCGTGGCGAAGGACACGAGCCGGCGTACCGGCGCGTGATAATGCGCAAGCCCGAACAGCTTCAACGTCAGATAGAAGCGATCGCCATCCTGCCGCTGCACGTAGCCGCGCCGCACCAGCCGATCGAGCATCCGATAGAATTCGTTGGGGCTCTTGTTCAGCGCCTTGGCGATTTCGGCCTGCGTCAAGCCGCCGTCGATCGTTGCCAGCAGCTCCAATATGTCTAGCCCCTTGTCCAGGGCCGGCGCGCGGTAGCGGTCACTGTCGTCTTCTACACTCATCAATGAGTCCCCCATGCCAAGAAACATGAATCGTCATTCATATATGAATGAATGCATTTTACAAGCGCGCGATCACGGCTTGACGGTCAATGAATAAGATGTTTACTTATAAATCATTGATCCATATTTGGGTCGAGAGGGCAATCGGACAAGGGGTCCGGTTTTTGGGAGGAATTTCGATGAGGAATTGGAAAGCCGGTCTTGCTGCCGGCATGATGGCATTGCTTGCGGGCACTTCGGTCTTCGCCGCCGATCTGCCGGGCAAATTTCCGGGCGTGACGATCGACGCCAAGCTCATCGGCGGTCAGCAATATGAGCCGCTTTACGCGCGCATTGCCGAGTGGGAGAAGGAGACGGGCGCCAAGGTCAACATTCTCTCCAAGAAGAACCATTTCGAGCTCGACAAGGAAATCAAGTCCGACATGGCATCGGGCAGCATCTCTTGGTGCGTCGGCTCGAACCATTCGTCCTTCGCGCCGCAGTATCCCGACCTCTATACCGACCTCGGCAAGCTGCTGCCTAAGGAAGAGATCGCCCAGTTCGTTGATTCCACCATTCAGGCCTCGACCATCGACGGCCGCCTGATCATGCTGCCGCGCGCCCAGTTCGACGTTTCGGCGCTCTATTATCAGAAGAGCCTCTACAACGACGAAGCCAAGAAGACGGCCTTCAAGGCGAAGTACGGCTATGATCTCGCGCCGCCGAAGACCTGGAAGGAAGTATCCGATCAGGCGATCTTCTTCTCCAATCCGCCGAACTTCTTCGGCACGCAGTTCCCCGGCAAGGAAGAGGCCATCAACGGCCGCTTCTATGAAATGCTGGTCGCAGAAGGCGGCGACTATCTCGACAAGGACGGCAAGCCCGCCTTCAATTCCGAAGCCGGCGTGCGCGCGCTCGACTGGTTCGTCAACATGTACAAGGCGAAGGCCGTTCCGGCCGGCACGACCAACTATCTGTGGGACGATCTCGGCGCCGGTTTTGCCTCCGGCTCGATCGCGCTCGATCTCGACTGGCCGGGTTGGGCGACCTATTTCAACGACCCGAAGTCCTCGAAGGTCGCCGGCAATGTCGGCGTTGTCGTGCAGCCGGTCGGTTCGTCGGGCAAGCATACCGGCTGGTCCGGCCATCATGGCTTCTCGGTAACGGAGGCTTGCGCCCACAAGGATGCCGCCGCTTCGCTCGTCTGGTTCCTGACCAACGACGATTCGCAGAAGCTCGAAGCTGCCAACGGCACGCTGCCGACCCGCAAGGCGGTCTGGGAGTGGGACATCCAGCAGGCTGCTTCCGATCCTTACAAGAAGGAAGTGCTGAGCACATTCCAGGAGTCGATGAAGTACGCCTTCCCGGTTCCGCGCACGCCGCAATGGATCGAGATTTCCAACGTCGTCTATCCTGAACTTCAGGCTGCCATTCTCGGCGACAAGACCTCGAAGCAGGCGCTCGATGCTGCTGCCCAGAAGGCCACCGATGTCCTGAAGGATGCCGGCGCGCTTTAAGCGATGCAATCGAAGCCCCGTGTTTCCAGGAGCGCGGGGCTTTCACAAACTGACTTCGAGAATCGTTTTTGATCGGCGCCGCGAGGGGCCGGTCGGCGCTGCCGGTTTTCCGCCGGGTCTCGTCCCAAGCAATTCATTCTATGCAGTCCGGGCCATGCTGCCGAGGAATGCCGACAGGTGCAAACCATGTTCAAAAAGATATCTCCGCCGGTCCTGCTTCTTCTTCCGGCGATCATCGTCCTTGTGGCCGTGGTGCTGTTCCCGTTGCTTCTGTCCTTCTATTCCAGCTTCACGCCGTTCCGCCTGACGCGACCCGCGACGCTCTTCACCTTCATCGGCCTGCGCAACTACATGCGCATTCTCACGGACCCGGTGTTTCTAGCCGCTTTCGTGCGCACCGTCGTGCTGCTGACGATCGCGCTCAATCTGGAAATGCTGCTCGGGCTGGGACTGGCTCTTCTGGTCAACAAGGCGACGCACGGCAAGCGCATCCTGCGTACGCTGATGATGTTTCCGATGATGTTTTCGCCCGTGCTCGTCGGCTTCCAGTTCAAATTCATGTTCAACGACAATGTCGGTATCATCAACAATGCCCTGCAATCCCTGGGCATCACAAACGATGCCATCCCGTGGCTGATCGACGGCAATCTGGCGTTGTTTTCGATCATCGTCGCGGAAGTCTGGTCGTCGACCTCTGTCTTCGCCATCCTCATTCTGGCCGGCCTTTTCGCCATGCCGCAGGAGCCGGTCGAGGCCGCCAAGGTAGACGGCTGCACCAGCTGGCAGACCTTCCGCTATGTCACCTGGCCGTTCCTGATGCCCTTTGCCTTCATCGCCATGACGATCCGCTCGCTCGACGTCGCCCGCGCCTATGACATCGTCAAGATCATGACCGATGGCGGTCCGGCGCGGCGCACGGAGCTGATCTGGACGCTGGTCGGGCGTACCGCTTATGCCGACGCACAGATGGGGCTTGCCAACGCCATGGCTTATGTCTCGATCATTCTTTCGATCGCCTTCACAGTCTATTTCTTCCGTAAGCTGGCCCTTGCCCGCACCCAGATCGGAGCGGAGTGGTAATCATGGATCGCAACGCTCAACAACGCCTGCAGCGCCGCCTGCGTAAAGTCGCCTATCTCATCGGCCTCTTCATCGCGATGCTCATCATCTGCCTGCCGGGCCTCTGGATCATCATCAGCTCGCTGCGCCCGACAGTGGAGATCATGGCGAAGCCGCCGGTCTGGATCCCGCAGGAACTTTCTCTCGAAGCCTATCGCTCGATGTTCAGCGGCGTGGGGCAGGGCGGCATCCCCGTCTGGGATTATTTCCGCAATTCGCTTGTTATCTCGATCACCTCGACAGCGATCGCGCTCATCATCGGCATGTCCGGCGGCTATGCCTTCGCCCGCTTCCGTTTCCCGGGCAAGTCGAGTGTGTTCCTGGGGCTGATGCTGACGCGCTCGGTGCCCGGCGTCGCCCTGTCGCTCCCGCTGTTCATGGTCTATGCGCGGCTTGGGATCATCGATACACATTTCGGCCTCATCCTCACCTATGTCGCGCTGAACGTGCCCTTCACCATTTGGCTGATCGACGGCTTCTTCCGGCAGGTGCCGAAGGATCTCGCCGAGGCGGCCCAGATCGATGGCTGCACGCGCTGGCAGGCTTTCTGGCAGGTGGAATTTCCGCTTGCCGGTCCCGGCATCGCGTCTGCCGGCATCTTCGCCTTCCTCACCTGCTGGAACGAATATGCACTGGCCTCGCAGTTGACGCGCTCGGTCGATTCGAAGACGCTCCCGGTCGGCCTGCTCGACTACACGTCCGAGTTCACCATCGACTGGCGCGGCATGTGTGCGCTCGCGGTCGTGATGATCATTCCGGCGCTCGCTCTCACTTTCATCATTCAGAAGCATCTGGTGTCGGGTCTGACATTCGGTGCGGTCAAAGGTTGATCCCTCATGGCTCAGGTTTCTCTTAAAAAACTCGTCAAGCGCTACGGCGCGCTGGAAATCGTCCACGGCATCGATCTCGACATCGCCGACAAGGAGTTCATCGCGCTCGTCGGCCCCTCCGGCTGTGGCAAGTCGACGACGCTGCGCATGATTGCCGGCCTCGAGGAAGTCTCCGGCGGCACGATCGAGATCGGCAACACCGTCGTCAACGAGCTGCCGCCGCGCGACCGCAACATCTCCATGGTGTTCCAGTCCTATGCGCTCTATCCGCATATGACGGTGCGCGAGAACATGGGCTTCTCGCTGAAGATCGCCAAGCAGCCGCAGGCGGAAATCGACAAGCGCGTCAATGAAGCCGCCGCCATTCTCAGCCTCGAAGCTCTGATGGATCGCCGACCGGCGCAACTCTCCGGTGGTCAGCGCCAGCGCGTCGCCATGGGCCGCGCCATCGTGCGCCAGCCGGAGGTCTTCCTCTTCGACGAGCCGCTGTCGAACCTCGACGCCAAGCTGCGCACGCAGATGCGCACCGAGATCAAGAAGCTGCATGCCAAGGTGCAGTCGACGGTGGTCTACGTCACGCACGACCAGGTTGAGGCGATGACGCTGGCCGACCGGATCGTCATCATGCGCGACGGACATATCGAGCAGGTCGGCACGCCGGACGAAGTGTTCAAGCGGCCTGCCACACGCTTCGTTGCCGGCTTCATCGGCTCGCCGCCGATGAACATCGAGGAGGCGACGCTGAAGGCGGGTGAACTCGTTTTCAAGAACGGCGATAAGCTGCCATTGCCGAGCCAGTTTGCCGGCAAGGTCAGGGAAGGCGAGAAAGTCGCCTTCGGCCTGCGCCCTGACGATATCTTCCCAACGGGTCACGGCCTGCATTCCGGCACGGAATCTGATGTCTACGAACTGACATTGCCTGTCGCCATCACCGAGCCGCTCGGAAATGAGACGCTCGTCTTCGTCGAATTCGCCGGACGCGAATGGGTGTCGCGGATGCTCAATCCGCGCGGCCTAAAGAGCGGCGAGCCGTTGAAGATGAGCTTCGATCTTAGTCAGGCACACCTCTTCTCCGTCGAAACCGGCAAGAGCCTGGCGATTTAAGGAATAGCTCCCATGGCACGTATCGAGAAAATTGAATTGCGGATGGTCGACCTGCCGCCGAAGGTGAAGCGGACGGATGCGATCCAGAGTTTCGTCAGTCAGGAGACGCCGATCGTCACCATCACCGATAGCGACGGCGCCGTCGGCAGCGGCTACAGCTATACGATCGGCACCGGCGGTTCCTCCGTCATGCGGTTGCTCTCGGACCATCTGGTGCCGTTGCTGATTGGCGAGGATGCCGATCGCATCGAGGCGATCTGGCACAAAATGGAATTTGCTACCCATGCGACGACCATCGGCCCCATCACGGCGCTGGCGCTAGCGGCGGTCGACACCGCACTTTGGGACCTGCGCGCCAAGAAGCAGAACCTGCCGCTCTGGAAGCTTGCCGGCGGCGCCAAGGATCGCTGCCCGCTTTACACGACGGAGGGCGGCTGGCTGCATATCGAGAAGGAAGCCCTGGTCGAGGACGCCCTGCAGGCAAAGGCCAAGGGCTTTTCTGGCTCGAAGGTGAAGATCGGCAAGCCGCACGGTTCGGAAGATTACGATCGATTGGCTGCGATGCGTCTGGCGCTCGGCTCCGGCTTCGAGATCATGACGGATTGCAATCAGGGCTTTACCGTTGACGAGGCGATCCGCCGCGCGGCGCGGTTGACGGAGCTGGATCTTGCCTGGATCGAGGAGCCGCTGCCGGCCGACGATCTTGATGGCCATATCCGGCTGACCCGATCGACGCCAACGCCGATCGCGGTCGGCGAATCCATGTATTCGATCAGGCATTTCCGTGAGTACATGCAGAAGGGTGCCTGCTCGATCGTCCAGGTGGATGTTGCCCGCATCGGCGGCATTACGCCTTGGCTGAAGGTCGCGCATGCCGCCGAGGCCTTCGATATTCCGGTCTGCCCGCACTTCCTGATGGAACTACATGTCAGCCTCACCTGCGCTGTGCCGAACGGCAAATATGTCGAATACATCCCGCAGCTCGACGATCTCACCACGAAGGGGATGGAAATCGTCGACGGCAAGGCGCTGGCGCCTTCGGAACCCGGCATCGGCATCGCCTGGGATTGGGAAGCCGTGAAGGCGCGGTCGATCGGCGAATTCACGCGCGAAATCCACGGCTGAGGAGGAACAGGCCATGCAGCGGATGGGAATGGTAATCGGCCTGGAGCCGGCCAAGGTCTTGGAATACAAGGCGCTTCACGCGGCCGTCTGGCCCGAGATCCTGGCGCTGATCTCAGACTGCAACATCACCAACTATTCGATCTTTCTCAAGGAGCCGGAAAACCTGCTCTTCGGCTATTGGGAATATGTTGGCACGGATTTCGACGCCGATATGCGCAAGATGGCCGCGAGCCCGAAAAACCAGGAATGGTGGTCCGTTTGCATTCCCTGCCAGAAGCCGCTCGAGACCCGCAGGCAAGGCGAATGGTGGGCCATGATGGAGGAGGTGTTTCACCATGATTAGGGCCTGGAATGGAACGAACAGCGAAGCGATCACCTCCCCCTTGAGGGGGGAGGTCGCGCGGAACGCGCGGGTGGGGGTGATGCTCGGGATGGGCCTCTCTGTCTTCCTTGCGGGAGGAGAGATCACCCCACCCCGGACCTTCGGTCCGACCCTCCCCCTCAAGGGGAGGGTGCGATGACCTTCGATCCCCAATCCCTCCGCCAATGGTGGCCGAAGCCAAGCCAGCCGCGTCCGATCGTGATCTTCGGCGCCGGCAGCATCGTCGGAGACGCGCATCTGCCTGCCTACAAGCAAAGCGGCTTCCCGGTCGCGGGTCTCTACGATCCGAACGCCGAAAAGGCAGCGGCGCTCGCAGCGCAATGGGGTATCCGCGCCTTTGCGACCGAGGCCGAGGCGCTTGCCGTCGAGGGCGCGATCTACGACCTTGCAACGCCGCCGGCGGCCCATGCCCCGATCCTCTCGAAATTGCCGCGCGGTTCCCACGCGCTGATCCAGAAACCGATGGGCAGCGATCTCGCGGGCGCTTCCGAAATTCTGAGGGTGTGCCGCGAGCGTGACATCAAGGCGGCGGTCAATTTCCAGCTGCGCTTCGCGCCGATGATGCTCGCGCTCTATGATGCCGTGGAGAAAGGCTATCTCGGCGAGGTCGTCGATTTCGATGCCTGGCTGGCGCTCGCGACACCCTGGGGCCTCTGGCCCTTCCTCAAGGGCCTGCCGCGCATCGAGATCGCCATGCATTCGATCCACTACCTCGATTTCATTCGCGGGCTGCTCGGCAATCCGCAGGGGGTGCATGCCAAGACCATCGGCCATCCCAACCACGATGTCGCCCAGACGCGGACGGCGGCGATCCTCGATTATGGCGACAAGGTGCGCTGCGTGCTTTCGGTCAATCACGACCATGATTTCGGCCGCAAGTTCCAGGCCTGCGAGTTCCGCATCGCCGGCACCAAGGGTGCTGCCTATATCAAGCTCGGCGTCAATCTCGACTATCCGCGCGGCGAGCCGGACGAATTGTGGATACGTCCGGCTGGTGGCAACGATTGGGTCGAGGTGAAGCTCGAAGGCGCCTGGTTCCCGGACGCCTTCGTCAATCGCATGGCCAATCTGCAGCGCTTCGCCTCAGGCGAGGACAAGGTGCTGATCGGTTCTGTCGAGGATGCCTGGCAGACCATGGCGTTGGTCGAGGCCGCCTATCAGTCGAGCGCCGCTCCGGCGACGCCGATTGCCGAACTTCCAAAGGCTTGAGGAATGTCCGAACAAACCATCTATTTTGAAGACTACGAACTCGGCCATGTCCGAGTAACCACCGGACGGACGATCACAGAGACCGATTTCGTCGTTCATGCCGGCCATACCGGCGATTTCTTTCCGCACCACATGGATGCGGAATTTGCCAAGACCTTGCCCGGCGGCCAGCGCATCGCGCATGGCACGATGATCTTTGCGATCGGCGTCGGGCTCACGGCCTCGCTCATCAATCCCGTCGCCTTTTCCTATGGCTACGACCGGCTTCGCTTCGTCCGTCCCGTACATATCGGCGATACGATCCGCACCCGCGTCACCATTTCGGCGAAAGAGGATGATCCCAAGCGGCCGGCGGCCGGCCGTGTCGTTGAGCGCTGTGAGGTGCTGAATCAGCGCGATGAAGTCGTGCTTGCCGCCGATCATATCCTGGTCGTCGAGCGCAAGCCGGCTGCGGGGAAGGCATGATGGTGAAGCTGAAGGGAATGACCTGGTCGCATCCGCGCGGCTACGATCCGATGATTGCCTGCTCTAAGCAATGGCAGGAACAGACCGGCGTCCAAATCAGCTGGGAAAAGCGGTCGCTGCAGGATTTCGAGACCTTTCCTGTGGAGGAGCTTGCCGCGCAATACGATCTCATCGTCATCGATCATCCGCATGTCGGCCAGATCATGCGCGAGAGCTGCCTGCTGCCGCTTGATGACGCCGCCCATGCCGATGAAATTGCAACGATTGCAGCTGGCACCGTCGGCCGCTCCTATCCAAGCTACAATTGGCGGGGCCGGCAGTGGGCCTTTCCGATCGATGCGGCAACGCAGGTGCAGGCATACAGGCCGGATCGCCTGGGTGCGCCGGTCAATGATCTTGCCGAGTTCGTTGCGCTCGCCAAGGAAGGCAAGGCTATCCTGCCGATGCGCCCGCCGCATTCGCTGATGACCTTCATTACGCTTGCAGCTCATCTTGGCACGCCCTGCAGCATCGAGGGACCGGATTTCATCGCGAAGTCCGATGGCGAAGCGGTTCTTGACTGGATGGCGCGGCTCGTCTCGGGGATGGATATCAGCTGCTACGAGATGGACCCGATTGCCGTGTTCGATCTGATGGGGCAGGCTGACAGTCCCTATGTGGCGTCGCCCTTCATCTACGGTTACGTCAATTATTCTTTTGCCGGATTCCGGCCGGCCCGGATCGCTTTCGCGGATATGCCTGTTATCGACGGAAGCGCCCCGAATGGCTCGGCGCTCGGCGGCACGGGCATTGCCGTATCGGCGCGCACGCAAGCTCCGGAAGAGGCAAAAGCCTTTGCGCGCTGGATCGCAGGCGGACCGGTGCAATCAGGTATTTATGCCGAGAGTAACGGCCAGCCGGGCCACGCCGACGCCTGGGTCAGCGATGCGGTCAATACGCCGGCACTCGACTTTTACCGCAACACGCGCGCGACGCTGGAGGGCGCCTATGTGCGGCCGCGGCACGACGGTTACATGGCATTTCAAAGCGACGCTTCCGAGGCGATTAGCGATGGACTGCGAACGGGCGAGCGGCATACAGTCCTCATCGAAAAGCTCAACCGCCGCTTCGCGCAGTCCTTCGAAATTTAGCGAGAGGCTGCGTCAACTATTTGTTATTGCATGATCTTATCTGAGGCGTCGGCAACATGGCCGGCCGGAATGGATGAGATCATAGTCCCGAGGAAAGGATCAGGATTATGGGTCACGGGTTGGAAGGCAAGAAGGTCGTCATCACGGCGGCGGGGCAGGGTATCGGCCGGGCGTCGGCGGAGCGCTTCATCTCGCTCGGCGCGCATGTCTATGCCACCGACATCAACGAGCAGACGCTTTCGACGCTGGATGGCGCCAGCAAGCATGTGCTTAATGTCCTCGATGGTGCAGCGGTCAAGGCCTACGCCGAGGAACTCGGCCCCATCGACGTACTCTTCAATTGCGCGGGTTTCGTGCATTCCGGCACGATCCTCGACTGCGAGGAGAAGGACTGGGATTTCTCCTTCAACCTCAATGCCAAGGCGATGTATACGACCTGCCGGGCCTTCCTGCCCGGCATGCTGGAGAAGGGCAAGGGCTCTATCGTCAACATGTCTTCGGTCGCTTCCAGCGTGAAGGGCGTGCCCAATCGCTTCGCCTATTGCTCTTCCAAGGCAGCCGTCATCGGGCTCACCAAATCGATCGCCGCCGATTTCGTCGCCAAGGGCATCCGTGCCAACGCGATTTGCCCCGGTACAGTCGACAGCCCCTCGCTGCATGAGCGGCTGCGGGCAACCGGCGACTACGACAAGGCAATGAAGGATTTTATCGCCCGTCAGCCGATGGGCCGCATCGCGACCGCTGAAGAGATTGCCGCGCTGGTGACCTATCTCGCCGGCGACGAGGCGGGTTTCACGACCGGCCAGATCCACGTCATCGACGGCGGCTGGACGGCCTGAGTTTACATTTCCAGGATCGGAGGCTTCGTATTGCGAGGTCTCCTTTTATTTGCCACTCTCATTTGCGAATCGGTTTGTAACAAGCGATTTGCGACCGGGAGAGCGGCATGGATGCGCAGGGACATTTGCATCATTCCAGATGGCTCGTGCTGTGGCGCAAGCACCATGTAATTGTGATCTCCGTGCTTGCCGGCGTCGCCGTCTTCCTGCTTCTGACATCGCGTGCTTTCAATGCCGGCAATCTGCTGATTGCCTGGGATACGACCGCAATGGTCTTCATCGTTTACAGCCTTTATCGGATGCTGACGGCCAATGCGCAGCGCATCCGCAAACGCTCCGCCGATCTCGATTTCTCGGATGGATTCCTGCTGTTCCTGTCGATTGCCGCAGCGCTTGCCAGCATCGGCGGCATTGTGCTCGATCTGCTTGGCGTGAAGGATGCTTCGCCCGAAGTGGCCTTCTTCCAGGTCATGATGGCGATCGTGACGATCCTGATTTCGTGGACGTTCCTGCACACGCTCTTTGCCATCCACTATGCGCATAAATTTTACAGCAATCCGGGCAAGGGAGCGGGGCTGAAATTTGCCGAGCCAGTGGAGGAGCCGATCTACTGGGACTTCCTCTACTTCTCCTTCACCATCGGCGTCGCGGCGCAGACCGCCGATATCGGCATTTCCACGGTATCGATGCGTAAGCTGGCGCTGCTACATGCCATCCTGTCGTTCCTGTTCAACACGACGATCCTGGCGCTGGCCATAAACGTCGGGGCGAGCCTGATCTAGGCCCACCCCTTCGATAGTCGCGGCTTATATTGTCAGACGACCGCGTTGCCGGCCATGACCGCCAGCACCAGGAACACCAGAAAGATGATCAGGAAGATGGCGAAGAGAACACGCGCTATGGTTGCGGTCGCCACCGACACGCCGGAAAAGCCGAAAAAGCCGCTTATCAGCGAAATTACAAAGAAAATGAGAGCCCATTTCAGCATTTGGTAGTCTCCTCTGCGTTGTATTTCTTAAAGACGCGGGAGGAGGATGAATTGTTCCGAGGGCGGTTTGGTTTTGGTGAGGGCTCGGAATTGTGGAGAGTGCAGCACCCCCCTCTGTCACTGTCGTGACATCTCCCCCACAAGGGGGGAGATTGGTAACCCGCAGGGATCTCTCATATCCAAGCCAGCATTGCGTCTGCTGAAATCAAGGCTCATTGTTTTTTACAGAGCGGGCGGCATTCTCCCAACGATCTCCCCCCTCGTGGGGGAGATGTCACGAAGTGACAGAGGGGGGGTACATCGGCGCGGCAAACATCGAGGACATTTATTTTACCCCGACCCCATCTCACCCATGATTGATCATCACATGCCGCACCGCAGTATAGTCTTCGATAGCGTAGACTGACATATCCTTGCCGTAGCCGGATTGCTTGAGCCCGCCATGCGGCATTTCGTTGACCAACATGAAATGGGTGTTGATCCAGGTGCAGCCATATTGCAGCCGGGCTGCCGTCTGCATGCCGCGGCTGATGTCTTTCGTCCAGACCGATGAGGCGAGGCCGTAGTCGCTGTCATTGGCCCAGGCGACGGCATCATCGGAGTTGGTAAAGCGTGTGACCGAGACGACGGGGCCGAAGACTTCGCGGCGGACGATTTCGTCATCCTGCGTCGCGCCGGCAACAATGGTCGGGGCGTAGAAGAAGCCGCGCTCGCCTGACGTTTTGCCACCGGTGGTGATTTCCATGTGCTTGTGCTCGGCGGCGCGTGTCACGAAGCTCTCGACGCGGTCGCGCTGGCGCTTGGAGATCAGCGGGCCGATCTCGTTTTCGGTGTCGTCGGCGAGGTTGAATTTGATGCTGGAGACGGCAGATGTCAGGTCGGCAACGAAATTGTCGTAGACCTTGGCGTCGGCATAGATGCGGCAAGCGGCGGTGCAATCCTGGCCGGCATTGTAGTACCCGAATGTCCGGATGCCGGCGACGACGGCGTCGATATCGGCATCGTCGAAGATGATGACGGGCGCCTTGCCGCCGAGTTCGAGATGCGTGCGCTTCACTGTCTTGGCGGCTGCCTGA
The DNA here is from genome assembly GCF_044769665.1 of Rhizobium sp. NPDC090279. Taxonomy (NCBI): domain Bacteria; kingdom Pseudomonadati; phylum Pseudomonadota; class Alphaproteobacteria; order Hyphomicrobiales; family Rhizobiaceae; genus Rhizobium; species Rhizobium sp. NPDC090279. The sequence goes on from NZ_JBIVYI010000002.1 coordinate 95,941, forward strand.
AGCACCTTCTTGCCGGTGGCGACATCGCCGGTGATGGACACCATGTTGATTTTCGGGTGATTGATCAGCGCGTTGCCGACACTTTCGCCGCGGCCGAGGATGACGTTGACGACGCCTTCCGGCAGGACATCGGCCAAAAGCTTCGCCATCTTCAACGCTGTCAGCGGCGTCTGTTCTGAGGGCTTGAAGACGACGGTGTTGCCGCCTGCAATCGCCGGTGCCAGCTTCCAGGCCATCATCATCAGCGGATAGTTCCAGGGCGCGATCGAGCCGACGATGCCGATCGGGTCGCGGCGGATCATCGAGGTGTGGCCGGGCAGGTATTCGCCGGCGACCGGGCCATGCAGGTTGCGTACCGCGCCGGCAAAGAAGCGGTAGCAGTCGACGATCGCCGGGATCTCGTCATTGAGCACGGCATTGATCGGCTTGCCGCAGTTCAGCGCTTCCAGGACAGCGAAGCCTTCGGCATCCCGCTCGATGGCGTCGGCGATCTTGAGGAGATAGGCCGAGCGCTGGCTTGGCGTCGTCTGCGACCAGCTCGTGAAAGCCTTTTCGGCGGCATCGACGGCGGCGTCGATCTGGCCGAGCGACGCCTCAGGCAGGCCGAGCACCTTCTCGCCGGTCTTCGGGTTCAGCACATGCTCTTCCGTTTCGGTGCCGGCTTCGAAGCGGGAGCCGATCAGCATCTGGGTATCCATATTTATCTCCCTTTCATTTGCCGCCGCCGGCGATCTGGTCGCCGTCGCGGGTAAGATAGTAGGCTGCCAGGATCGGCAGGAAAGTGACGAGCACGACGACCATGGCGACGACGTTGGTGACCGGTCGCTGGCGCGGGCGGATGAGTTCCTCCAGCATCCAGATTGGCAACGTCATCTGCTGGCCGCCGGTAAACGTGGTGACGATGACTTCATCGAAGGACAGCGCGAAGGCAAGCATGCCGCCGGCAAGTAGCGCGGTGCCGATATTCGGCAGGATAATGTGCCGGAAAGTTTGGAAGCCGTCAGCGCCGAGATCCATCGACGCCTCGATCAGCGAGCCGGAGGTGCGACGGAAGCGGGCGACGGCATTGTTATAGACAACGACGACGCAGAAGGTCGCATGGCCGAGAACGATGGTCCAGACCGAGAAAGGGATATCGAACAGACTGAAGGCGGAGCGCAGCGCAATGCCGGTGATGATGCCGGGCAGCGCGATCGGCAAGATCACAAGTAGTGAGATCGCCTCGCGACCGAAGAATTTGGTCTGACTGACGGCCGCGGCGCAGAGCGTGCCGAGCACCAGGGCAATGGCGGTCGCGATGGTCGCGACCTGGACGGAGAGTGCAAGTGACGACCAGATATCCGGCCGGTTCCAGGCGATGCCGAACCATTGCAGCGTGAAGCCCGGTGGTGGCCACTGGTAGCTCTTCTCCTCCGTGGTGAAGGCATAGACGAAGATCAGCAGGATCGGCAGGTGCAGGAAGAGCAGACCGCTGGCGGCGGCGGCTTTCAGGGGGAGAGAGGCGCGTTGGCCGCGATCAGAGCGCATCGAAAGCTCCTTGTTTCCTAGCGATCCAGAGATAGATAGCCATGATGACGATCGGCACGACCGAGAAGGCGGCAGCCAGCGGCACGTTGCCGGCGGTGCCCTGCTGCGCATAGACCGCCTGGCCGATGAAGAGGCGCGAGGAGCCGACGATCTGCGGGATGATGTAATCGCCCAATGTCAGCGAGAAGGTGAAGATCGAGCCGGCAACGACACCCGGTAGGGCGAGCGGCAGCAGCACGGTGCGGAAGGTCTGGTTCGGCGTCGCGCCAAGATCGGAGGAAGCTTCGAGCAGATTGGCCGGCACGCGCTCGAGAGCGGCCTGCGTTGGCAGGATCATATAGGGCAGCCAGACATAGACGAAGACCAGGAAGGTGCCGATATAGCTGACCGAAAGCGAATTGCCGCCGATAATGGGCAGGGCAAGCACGCCGTCGAGCAGCCAGCCGAGATGCAGCTTGTCGAAGATCCAGGTGAGGATGCCTTCCTTGGCGAGGATCAGCTTCCAGGCGTAGACCTTCACCAGATAGCTCGACCAGAGCGGCAGCATGATGCCGAGATAGAACAGCGCCTTCCATTTTCCCTGCGCGTAACGTGCTGCATAATAGGCGATGGGGAAGGCGACGAAGGCGGAGGCCAAGGTGACGAGTGCGGCCATGACCACCGTGCGCACGATGATATCGAAATTGGCTGAATTCAGCAGCTGCGCATAGGTCGCGAGCGTGAACTGGTAGTTCACCATTCCCGAGAAATCGTCGATCGAGAAGAAGCTCTGCAGCAACAGCGCGATCAGCGAGCCGATATAGATGATGCCGAGCCAGAGCAGCGGCGGCGTCAGCATGAGGAACAGCAGCAGTTTCGGACGGCGCCAGAAGAGATCCGAGAGGCGACCGAAGAAGCCGCCGCGGCTCGGCAGGATCGAGGCCGGCGGCTGCGCGGCAGCGGGTAAGACGGCGGCGGTCATGCGGCGTCATCCATGTAGTGCACATCCGCCGGCAGCCATGCGAGGCGGACGGCAGCGCCTGAAGTCGGTGCCGACTGGCCGGCCGGCACGGTCACATGCAGGCGTGCGCCGTTTGCCTCAACAGAGAGGCGGGTAGCAGCACCGAGAAAGCTCGTCGCCGTCACGGTGGCTGCCACGCCGCTCTCCTCAGTCAACCGTATGGCTTCGGGGCGCAAGCTCGCCCAGCGCCGTTCGCCGCCGAGCGACGACATGGTTTCCGGGGCGATGACATTAGAGGAGCCGACGAAATCAGCGACGAAGCGGGTCTTCGGCCGCTGATAGATCTCATGCGGCGTACCCTGCTGCACGATGCGGCCATCGTTGAAGACGGCGACGCGATCGGCCATCGAGAGTGCTTCGCCCTGATCGTGGGTCACGAAGACGAAGGTGATGCCGAGCGCGCGCTGCAGGCTCTTCAATTCCTCCTGCATCTGCTCGCGCAGTTTCAGGTCGAGCGCCCCGAGCGGTTCGTCAAGCAGCAGCACCTTCGGCTTGTTGACCAGCGCTCGGGCCAACGCCACACGCTGGCGCTGGCCGCCGGAGAGTTGGCCGGGGCGGCGGGCGCCATAGCCCGGCAGCTTCACCAGCTCCAGCGCCTGTTCGGCGGCGCGCAGCCGCTCAGCCTTGCCAACGCCCTTGACCATCAGGCCATAGGCGACATTGTCGAGAATATTCAGATGCGGGAAGAGCGCATAATCCTGAAAGACGGTGTTGACGTTGCGCCGGTAGGGCGGGACGCCCTCGGCGGTTTCGCCGAAGATTTCGATATGGCCGCCGGTCGGCTGTTCGAAGCCGGCAATCAGCCTCAGGCAGGTGGTCTTGCCGGAACCGGAAGGGCCGAGCATGGCGAAGAATTCGCCGGGCGCGATTTCCAGATCGACGCGGTCCACAGCGCGGACCTGGCCGAAATGGCGCGATACCTGCTGAAAACGAACGGCGGACATGGCTTTCTCCGAGGAAGAGGTTTTCTTTCCTTCTCCCCAGCGGGGAGAAGGTGGCCCGAAGGGTCGGATGAGGGGGCGTGCAGCATGGATTGTCCTTCGCTTATTGCTCAGGACGTTCGTCGCTTCGCTCCTCATCCCCCTCATCTGCCCTCCTGAGCTTGTCGAAGGGCGGACATCTTCTCCCGGCTGGGGAGAAGAGGAAAGATTTATCTACCGCCGATCACGCCGATATAGTCGGAGACCCAGCGGTGATAGGGCACGCATTCGCTCTGGCTCGTGCACTTGGCGACGGGGGTCTTCCAGAACTTGATCTTGTCGAAGTGGTCGTAACCGTTGGTGGAGCAACCGCTGTCGGTGAGCAGCTCATCGCCTTTGCAGGCGGCTGGAACGGAGGGCACGGCGCCGAACCAGGCGGCGGCATCGCCCTGCACTTTGGCCTGCAGCGAATGTTCCATCCACATATAGGCGCAGTTCGGGTGCTCGCTATCGGCATGCAGCATGGTCGTGTCGGCCCAGCCTGTGGTGCCTTCGTCGGGGAAGGTCGAAGCAATCTTTTGCTTGTCCGACTGCAGCAGGTTCACCTGGAACGGCCAGGAGCCGGAGGCGACAACGCCTTCGTTCTTGAAGTCGTCGGTCTGGATCATCGCATCATGCCAATAACGGCTGACGATCCTGCGCTGGCCGCGCAAGAGGTCGAGCGCAGCCTTGTATTGGTCTTCGTTCAGTTCGTAAGGGTCCTTGATGCCGAGTTCGGGTTTGTGCGCCATGAGGTAGAGGGCAGCATCGGCAATATAGATCGGGCCATCATAGGCCTGGACGCGACCTTTGTTGGACTTGCCGTCGGGCAGGGTCATCTCCTCGAAGACGACGTTCCAGCTCTTCGGCGCCTCGCCCTTGAAGGCGTCGGTATTGTACATCAGCACATTCGGTCCCCAGAGATAGGGAACGCCGTAATGGACACCGTTGACCGTGTGCCAAGGCGCGTTTTTCAACCGGTCGTCGAGATTTTTCCAGCTCGGGATCAGATCGGTGTTGATCGGCTGGACGCGCTTGCCGGCAACGAGCCGCAACGATGCGTCGCCGGACGCCGTGACGAGGTCGAAGCCGCCTTCGTTCATCAGCGCGACCATTTCGTCCGAAGTGGCCGCGGTCTTGACGCTGACCTTGCAGCCCGTCTCCTTTTCGAAGCCGGTGACCCAATCGTAGTTCTTGTCGCTTTCGCCGCGCTCGATATAGCCGGCCCAGGCAACGATGCTGACAGCGCCTTCGCCCTTGCCGAGCGTCTTCAGCGGCTCCGCGGCGATGACCTGCGTTGCGAAACTTAGGCATGCGAGTGCGGCCGTGCATGATTTCAGCAAATGCTTCATCGGACTCTCCCGGTTTTTGAGCCTTGATCGTGTGGAGCCAGTGGCTGGCTTCCTGTTCCCGGAAGAAAAGGTGACGCGATTTCGCCGCATTCGCAAATTCATTTATCAGAAAGGCGATATCGGAAATTCCGATTCCTCGAGGCTCGGTCACGCGGCGGGTGCCGCAACGCGTCGAAGGCGCTGATCTGGAGGCAGGCAGAGCTAGGAGTTGCCGAAGACTTCTGGCTGCAATTTTCCAGCCTTCATAAGATGTTGCAGTGTGTAGGAGACAGAAAGAGCATCATCGAGCGCGTCGTGCTCCTGCAGAGGAGGATGGTCCACACTGTAGTAGTCGGCGAGCTTGTTGCTCGGTGTCTTCGCCAGATCCTCGATCGGCATTCCCGCTGCCAATAGCAATTTGACGGCATTGTCGAAGCGATGAGCGGGAATTGGCGGCCGAATGCCGGCGATGTAGCAGCTGATCGCCATCATGTTCAGCTCGTCCTTGCCCCAGGACCAGAAGCCGGCGCCACCTGAGAAACCGTCGAGGCCGGCAAGCCCATCCTGCAGGGACACCCCTTCAGCGCTGATAATCTCTTCGGTAATACCGGTCAGCGTAGTGAAGAATGGATCGAGCGAATATTGATTGCCAAATCTGTCGATGGGTCGGACATAGGCTTTGTAGGTGCCCAGAATGGGGAAGTCTGCTTCCAATCCCAGCTTGACTGCTCCGATCTCAGCGATCACCGGATCGGGATCATGGGCCGCGCACCAGAATCGGCGTTGCGAGCCTTCGAGGCAAAGAAATTCGCAGTCGAATATGATTGCGGTCTTCATGATTGATCCTCTAACCCTCTCGATGCTTGTGAAACAGCTCGTTGCTATCGCTGACGGCCCGAGCGCATGCTTTCGGCGACGCCGACGAAGTCGCGGGCGGCCTGCGGCAGGCTCGATCCCTTGCGCCAGACCATGCCGACCTGCACGACCGGCAGCGAGCCGGAGACGTCGCGGCTTTCGATCCGATCACCTTCCAAGGACCAGGGGCGATAGACGAGATCAGGCAGCAGCGCCACGCCGGCACCGGTTGCGACCAGGCTGCGCACCGCCTCGACCGAGCGCGTGCGGAAGGCGACGTGGGGGCGGGCGCCGAGTGCGGTCAAGAGCTTGCCAGTATTTTCCTCGATCTCGTCGATGGTCAGCATGATCAGCGGTTCGCGACTGATGTCGGCGACGCTGATGATGTCGGCCGAGACGAGGGGGTGGCCCATCGGCAGCCAGAGGCGATAGGGCGAGGTCTCGAGGATTTCGGCCTGCAGGGCCATGCGGTCGCGCAGATTGGAAATGACCATGACGGCGACGTCGAGTTCTCCGCCAACCAGAAGATGTTCCAGATAGCCGCCATTGTCCTCGATGGCGCTGACCTCGACACCGGGGCAGGCGCGGCGATAGCGCGCCAGAAGATCCGACAGGACATAGCCGGCGACAAGCGATGTCACCCCGATATTCAGCGTGCCGCCGGCCTCGTTCGGCTGGCCGGAAAAGCTGGTGCGCGCGTCTGAAACGGTCGCCAGAATCTTCGTAGCGTGGCGGAGGAACTGATGGCCGTTATGGGTGATCGACAGTCCGCGCGGATGACGCTCGAACAGTTCGACGCCGAGATCGCTCTCGAGCTCCTTGAGCGCTTCGGTAACGGAAGATTGCGAGATGGACAGGTTCTGCGCGGCGCGCGTCACGGAACCCTGTTCCGCCACGGCGACGAAGTATTGCAGCTGTCTCAAGGTGAAGGCCATGCTCTTGTTAGAGCATGGCCGCGGCACGGAAGGCAAGCGCTCGCCATAGCTGTGAAAGTTCGGACCTTTTTTGGTAACGATGTTGCGGACGACACAAGTTTCACCTCTGTTTTAAGTATTCCGAAACGCCAATTCCCTAACGTGAGGGTTGATCATTTTTGTCGGCTTGGAGTGGTCTATGCTGGAGCAGTTGGCGTGAGCGCCTTACTGCACATTTTCCGGTTACCCCGGAAGCTTGTCGTCATAATCGGCGGAGTGGCCCTTCTCGTGGGCTGCTCCGGCGTTTTTGCGCTTTATATCGGCAAGGACAAGCTGCTTGGGCTCGCATCCGCGTCACCCAACGGGCTCCAGTGCAAGGACGTCAATCTCGTCACCATTCGCAAGGATAACCGCTTCTGGGTCCGTAAATATATCAGCACTGAACCCACCGATGGCCTGACACGTGTGAAGACCGCGCTCAGGGTCGCCAAGGCTGTGTATCAGGAACAGAAGCCGGATCTCGTTCAGGTTGTGGTTCTCGACAAGAACGGACCGATACTGCGCTCCGACATACGCGGTCGGGCGCTAGGCGCCGATGTCGTCTATGTGCCGCATCCCGACAGGCTTGTCGACGGTAGTTCCGAGGCGCCGGTAACGGCGCGCTATTATGATGGCGGCGCGAGCAATGCCGGCCTGTTTTATGGCGAGCAGATCACCATGCTGCCGCAGGATATCGATGCGGCGATTGCAGGGTTGAAGGACCTGGACGACTGTGACAATGCGCTGGCGGCGGATAATGGTGGGGACGCCAAGAAGGACAAGATGAAAGCCGCGATCGCTGCGGAAGAGAAGGCCGCGGCCAATCAGGCGAAAGGGCACGACAGCAAGCCGTCGCTGCCGGAACCGAAATCGACCGGCAACGTGCAGCCCGGCTATGATGAGAATGGCGAATTTATCGGTGCAGACGCCAAGGATAAGGGAAAGAGCCCGTCATCGGGATTGGACCCGACCATGACGGGCGCGTCCGACCGTCGCTCGCCCGTCACGAACTGACCAGGTCAGTTCCGCATTGCCAGACGGCAATGCAATAATATCAATCCACCAGATGTTTCTCGCCGATCGCCTGGTAAAGCGCGAAGAGCGCCTCGTGAACTTCGCCGGCAAGGCGGTAGAAGTCCGGATTCGCCAGGATGGCGGGGTGCTGCAGCAACTGATCGTCGGTCATGTCGAGCATGATCGACGTCGTGTGCATCGCCTCATGGCAGCCGAACGTCCCCGGCGCGTATTGCGAGAGATCGATATCGCCGATCTCTGAAAGATCGGCGAGACGCTGACGCTCGTTGTCGGCATCTACGGCCGATAGGTCTTTATCCGTCATGATACGCCCCTTTGATGTTCGAAGAACCGAACCGGTCTCAGTCGGCCTTGTTGCGACGTGCCGGGAAGAGGATGATGTCGCGGATCGACGGCGAGTTGGTCAAAAGCATGATGAGGCGGTCTACACCGATGCCGAGACCGCCCGCCGGCGGCATGCCCTGGTCGATCGCGTCAAGGAATTCCTCGTCCAGTTCCTTCTGCTTTTCGCCGCGCGCATGCGCCTGTTCGAGCTGCTCGACCATGCGGGCGCGCTGCTCCTCGGGATCGTTGAGCTCCGAGAAGGCGTTGCCGAGTTCCCAGGCGTTGCAATAGGTCTCGAAGCGCTCGACGAGGCGCGGCTCGCCCGGCACTTCCTTGGCGAAGGGCGAGATGTCCTTCGGGAAATGCGTGACGTGGGCCGGCTGGATCAGTGTGCCCTCGACCTTCTCTTCGAAGATGAAGGCGAGGCATTCGCCCCAGGTGGCGTCCTTCTCGACGGCGAAACCGGCGGCCTTGGAGGCAGCGCGTGCTTCTTCGTCGGTCTTGATCGCCAGGAAGTCGATACCGGTCGCTTCCTTGACGGCGTCAGGCATGGGCACGCGGCGGAACGGACCCTTGAAGGAGATCTGCTTGTCGCCGAAGGCAAATTCGGTGCTGCCGTGGATCGACATGGCCAGCGTCGAGAACAGGCGCTCGACGAGGTCCATGATGTCCTCGTAGTCGGCATAGGCCCAATAACATTCCATCATGGTGAATTCTGGATTGTGCCGGGTGGAGACGCCTTCGTTGCGGAAGTTGCGGTTGATCTCGAACACCTTGTCGGTGAGGCCAGAAACCAGCGTGCGCTTCAGGAACAGTTCCGGCGCGATGCGCAGGTACATGTCGAGCTTCAGCGTGTTGTGATGCGTCTTGAACGGCTCGGCAGTGGCGCCGCCATAGACCGAATGCAGCATCGGCGTTTCGACTTCCATGAAGCCGTCATTTTCCATGAAGCGGCGGATGCCGGAGACGATGCGGCTGCGCTGCTGGAAGCGCAGCTTCGATTCCTCGTTGGTCATGATGTCGAGATGGCGCTTGCGGTAACGCAGCTCGATATCGGACAGGCCGTGCCACTTTTCCGGCATCGGCAGCAGCGACTTGGTCAGCATGGTGATCTGCTGCGCATTGATGGTCAGCTCGCCGCGCTTGGTGCGGCGCACGACGCCGGTGACGCCGATGATGTCGCCGATGTCGATCATCGGCAGCAGGGCGCGGGCCTCTTCACCGGTCACATCCTTGTGGCTGAAGATCTGGATCTTGGCCGCGGCGTCATGGATGTCCATGAACATGCCGGAATTGCGCGAGGAGTAGACGCGGCCGGCGACGGTGACGACGTCGGTCGTTTCCGTATCCGGCTCCAGGCCTTCGTATTTCGCAGCCAGTTCGGCATTGGTCATGGTCCGGTGGAAATGCGCCGGATAGACGTCGCCGATCTGCTCGCGCAGCAGCTTCAGCTTCTGCGCGCGAACTTCCGTTGCGTCGGAGGAGAGGGCGGATGCTTCGGTCTTGTCGTTCATGGTTTTAAAGTCCGGTTCAGTTCTTCGGGCCGACGAGGGTCGCAACGGTCTGCGCGGCCAGTTTCAGCCGCTGGCGCACGACGGAGCGGCCGAGGATGGCCATACTATCGAAAAGCGGCAGGGAGCGCGAGGAGCCCGAGACGGCAACGAAGAGCGGCGCGACGATGACCTTGAGCTTCTTGCCCATGCGGTCGGCGATGGCGCGCAGTTCGGCTTCGATCGTCTCGACATTCCATTCGAGGATCTTTTCGAGATCCGGCTGCACCGTGTTGAGGATCTCCAGCAGCTCTTCCGGGGTCGATTTGATCCTGGCGAAAGCCGAGGGGTCGAGGTTGAGGTCGGACTTGAACAGGAAGCCGGCGAGGTCGGGCAGCTCACCCAGCTTGGTGATGCGCGACTGCGACAGCTTCAGGCCTTCCTGCAGGCGACTGTTTTCCATCGCCCAGGTCAGAACCCGGTGCTGGAATTCCTCTTCCGACAGTTTCTCGCGTATCCAGCGGCCGTTCAGCCAGTCGAGCTTCTGGATGTCGAAGATGGCGCCGGCCTTCGAGAGATTTTCCGGATCGAATTTTTCGGCAAGCTCGTCCATGGTCAGGAGCTCTTCGCCTTCGGCGATCTGGATGAAGAACAGGCCAAGGAAGTTCATCAGCGCCTCGGGGATGTAGCCGAGGGCGGTGTAATAGGAGATCGAGGTCGGGTTCTTGCGCTTCGACAGTTTCGACTTGTCGGCATTGCGCATGAGCGACAGGTGCATGAACACAGGCGCTTCCCAGCCGAGATACTGATAGATCAGGATGTGCTTCGGCACGGAAGCGAGCCATTCCTCGCCGCGCGCGACGTGGGTGATCTTCATCAGATGGTCGTCGACGACGTTGGCCATGTGATAGGTCGGCATGCCGTCAGCCTTCAAGAGAACCTGCATGTCGACAGCGTCCCACGGGATTTCGACATCGCCATAGACGCCGTCGTGGAACTTGCAGCTGCCCTCCGTCGGGATCTTCATGCGCACGACATGCGGCTCGCCGGCGGCGACGCGCGTGGTGACTTCCTCGGCCGAAAGGTTCAGACAGTGGCCGTCATACTTCGGCGGCAGGCCTGCGGCGCGCTGCGCTTCGCGCATCTTTTCCAGGCGCTCCGGCGTGCAGAAGCAGCGGAAGCCATGTCCGTTCGTGACGATCTGTTCGACGTAGGGCTTATAGAGCTCCTTGCGGTCGCTCTGACGATAGGGGCCATAGGGGCCGCCGACGTCAGGACCTTCGGACCATTTCAGGCCGCACCATTTCAACGCATCGAGTACCTTGGTCTCGAATTCCGGAGTGGAGCGGGTCGCGTCGGTGTCCTCGATGCGCAGGATGAACTCGCCGCCATGCTTCTTGGCGAAGAGATAATTGAACAGCGCGATGTAAGCGGTGCCGACATGCGGCTCGCCGGTGGGAGAGGGTGCGATGCGGACGCGAACGCCTGAAGTGGTCATTTTGTTTGCCCGTCATAAAAGGCCGGGCTGCGCTCGGGACAAGCGCCGTCCAGCCGAAAATGTCTATCTGGATCAGGAAACCGGCCGGAAAAGGGCGTCTTGCCGCTTCTGTCAGCGTTTTCCGTATGGCTGGCCTTAGGCCATATTCAAGGGATGGCGTCAAGGGAAACTGCGCCGCAACGGCGGGTCGAGATGCCAAGGACGTCATGCTGCATCGAAAAGAGCCGACTGCGCGAATTCACGAGTCTTCTTTACCCTTCGTAAGGGCTTCGGGAGAAAAGCCTTACGCTTGCCCAATTTGATTTGCAATTTTCGCGGCAGTGACGAAATAGGGCTTCAATCGTTCACCGCGGGGATACAATGAAGAAATTGATTTTGAGCTTGTTATTGGCGGTCTCGATGGTCGACGTCGCTGCGGCCCAGTCGACCATCACGCGCGACAGTTCCGCCAGCCTGATCGAATCCTACCGCGCCTATATCGGCAATGACGATCTCTACAATTCCAAAGGCGAGCGGTTGACGCTGCCCTGGCAGATCATCCGCCAGGATCGCGCCAACTATCACGCCTACCGCCGCCGCGACCGTGGCGACCAGGGCGATAGCTTCTTCTCGCTGCCATCAAATCGTCAGAAGCTCGAAGCCATGCTGGCGAGCGGCAATATCGCCGACGATGCCGGAAACCTCATCGTTCGCGGCAACGTCCGGATCAAGGTCGATATTTACGGACGCGGCGACATCGGCGAGTGGGTCGACGTACACGTCCAGGATTGAGAAGGCCGCACCCGCTCCAGGATGCGGATTTCGTCGTCAATGGCCGCCGGATGCCTTTTTCCGACGGTTGCGCACCATCATGTTGAGCACTTCCACGAGGGCCGAGAAGGCCATGGCGGCGTAGATGTAGCCCTTGGGAACGTGGACGCCCATGCCTTCGGCGATCAGCGTCGTGCCGATCATCAGCAGGAAGGCCAGAGCCAACATGACGATGCTGGGGTTCTTTTCGATGAAATTGGCGAGCGGGTTTGCGGCGACCAGCATCACCGTGACTGCCGCGATGACGGCGACGAACATGATCGGCAGATGCGGCGTCATGCCGACGGCGGTGATGATGCTGTCGACCGAGAAGACCAGGTCGAGCAGCAGGATCTGGCCGATCGCCGCGGCAAAGGTCGATGTCGTCGACTTGGCGATGAAATCCTCGCCCTGTTCCTGCGGGTCGACGTTGTGATGGATCTCCTTCGTCGCCTTCCAGACCAGGAAGAGGCCACCGCCGATCAGGATCATGTCCTTCCAGGAGAAGCCCTGGCCGAACAGTTCGAAGACCGGCTGGGTGAGCTGCACGATCCAGGCGACAGTTCCGAGCAGGGCAAGGCGCATGACGAGGGCGAGGCCGATGCCGATCTTACGGGCCCTGTCGCGATGTTCGGGCGGCAGCTTGTTGGTGAGGATCGAGATGAAGATGAGGTTGTCGATGCCGAGAACCACCTCCATGACGACAAGTGTTACGAGCGCCACCCACGCACCCGGGTCCTGTATCAGCCCCATAATTTCCATTGACGACGTCCCCTTTTGTCAGCATTCGCCGATGCTGACCCCCAGCCCCGGCCTCTCCAGAATGGCCGTAATGTAAGGAGCGCCATGGTTCGTACAAGCGGTGCCGCCATTTTCATGGCGGCGGGCGCGAGTTTAGGCGTTCAGAGGTATCCAGATCTCGGTCACGCCCGTGCCGGTGCGCGGATCGAAGCGGTCGTCGTAGCGTTCCATCATGTCCGGGGTGCTGGCGTGCTGTTGGCCGGATTGCGGCAGCCATTCGCCGAAGATCTGATGCACGGTGGCGGAAATGCCTGATATATGGCCGCGATGCATGAAGATCGCGTAGCGCTGCTGCGGCAGTTTGATCGTCACGAAACCTTCGGGCAGTTCGTCGGTGGTTGAGACTTCGGCTGCTGACATGTAGCGAAAGCCCTCGCTGCCTTCGTCCGCCTGGGTGCAGACGCCATAGGCGACATTGCCGATCTGGCCGGGAATATGGCCGAAATGCTGATTGAATTTCTGCCAGAGCGATGGGATCGCCTGCGTGGCTTCATAGGCATAGGTTTCAGCAAAGCCGGCGAGCAGCATTGCGGGGTGGGTCTCGAAGCGCGGGGCGTCGAGCTTGGGAAGGCGGGTGTCGTCCATTCTGATCGGCTCCTGTAGAGCGAGGTTGCGAACGTGCCCCTGTTTGCGCAGGCTTTCCGGCGTCATGCCGAACTGCTCGCGAAAGGCACGGGTGAAGGCCTCGTGCGAGCCGTAGCCGGCATCGAGGGCAACCTGGAGAATGGTCGAAGAGCTGTCGATGAGTGCGAGAGCCGCTCCGCTGAGGCGGCGGCTCCTGATATAGCCGCTGATCGAGTGGCCTGTCGTCATGCCGAAGACCCGCGACAGATGATAGCGTGACAGCCCGGCCGTCTCGGCAATCTCGTCGAGCGAGATGTCGGACGCAAAATGGCTTTCAATGAACCATATGGCTCTTCCGATTGCGCTCACTGTCTACTCCCCTGGTTGCCGGATCACTCATAGGCCGCCGGCAGCCGCAGCGCTTGATCGTCGTTGCGGAGTTGGATCGCTATCCGCCCACAGGCGAAAGGGGAAGGCTATGCGTGCTAATCCTTGCGATCCGGACCGTAACCGGCCAGGAAAACGCGTACGGCACCGCGAACGACATAATCGATCTCATCCTTCGACGGAGGCTCGTCCATGTCGCCGAACAGCCGCAGCTTGAAATAGCCGCCGCTGGCCATTTCGAGAAAATGGCGGGCCGCCATGTCGAAATCGTCGATTTTGAGGTGGCCGGCTGCGACCTGGCGCTCAAGGAAGCCGCGCAGCACCGTGCGCAGGTTTTCCGGGCCGGTGAAGAAGCGCTGACAGAGCGACGGCATACGCTCGCGCACGCCGATGACCGTGCGCATGGCGCTGATGGTCTTGTCCGATGTGACATGCGTCACGAACACCACGCCGAAATCATAAAGCGACGTCGTGACATCCGCCTCGTCGGAGAGCGCCGTGCGCACCAGATTGACGAAATAGGTACGCTCGCTCTCCATCATCGCGGCAAACAAGTCTTCCTTGTTGGCGAAATAGACATAGAGAGTGCCCTTGGAGACGCCCGCTTCACGGGTCACGTCGTTCATGCTCGCCGCATCGAAGCCCATCTTCATAAAGACACGCTTGGCGCCTTCCAGAATTTGCTGGCGCTTGACCGGGTCCTCGCCAGCTGCCCAACGTCCACCGGAGCCTGGTGCGGGCGCGTTCAATATGGCGGCATTTTGCGATTCGTGTTTCATCGTCTCCTTCATTCGATCCATTCGATCACTTTTTCTGATTCTTAAACAGATTCGCCAAATAAATCGAACCGCTCAGTTCGATATCTCTTGATATGGAATGAAAAAGGCTCTATGTCAATTGAACCGAACCGTTCGGTTCGATTATTTTACCCAGATTTTCGGTGGTAGGGCAATGTCGTCAAGTCATGGAAACAATGTAGCGCGCATCGTGGATGAGTCCGCTGATGCAGAAGCGGAAGCGCCGGAAGTCGGTGCATCTGTGAGTGCTCCCGCTGCCGAAACACGAAGCAATCCGGCTCCCACCCAGGCTGCGCCTGCATCTCCGGTTCCCGCGGCCCCACCGCCTCCGGCAAAGAAGCGGCGCAGCCTGGTGCTTCCCATTGTTATCGTCGCGGCGCTCGCAGCCGGCGGCTGGTATGGTTATGACTGGTGGACGAACGGCCGCTTCATGGTCTCCACCGACGACGCCTATATCGGCGGCGATATCGCCACGATCTCGCCGAAGGTGACGGGTTATGTCGCCAAGGTAAACGTCGTCGCCAACCAGCAGGTCAAGGCCGGCGACGTGCTCGCAACGCTCGATGACGGCGACTACAAGCTGGCGCTGGGACAGGCTCAGGCCTCGCTCGACACCGAACAGCTGTCGCTCCACACCATCGACGCACAGATCGCTGCCGGCCAGGCAGCCCTTGCCCAGTCGCAGGCGCAGAAGGTTGCCCTGGAAGCCACGGTCCGCGGCGCCCAGATCACCCAGACGCGCGCTGCTGAACTGCAAGCCAAGTCGGTCGGCACCACGGCCTCCTTGGATAGCGCCAATATCGCGCTTGATCAGGCCAAGGCCAATCTGGTCGGCGGCGACGCCGCCATCGCATCCGCTCAGGCGAACATCAACCTGCTGCAGGCACAGCGCCGGCAGGCCGAGAGCACGATCAAGGGCCTGGAGGCCGCTCGTGACAAGGCTGCCCGCGACCTGTCCTTCACCGTGCTGAAGGCGCCTTATGACGGTATCGTTGGCAATCGTTCCGTTCAGGAAGGCGATCTCGTCTCTCCCGGCCAGAAGCTGATGGCGATCGTGCCGATCCGCCAGCTCTATATCGATGCAAATTTCAAGGAAACGCAGATCCAGCATCTGGTTCCCGGTTCCAAGGTCAATATCCACGTCGATGCCTACAGCGACCATCCGATCGTCGGCACCGTCGAATCGATCTCGCCAGCGTCCGGTTCGGTCTTCTCGCTGCTGCCGCCGGAAAATGCTACGGGTAACTTCACCAAGATCATCCAGCGGGTGCCTGTCCGCATCGCATTGCCGCAGGATGCGCTCAACTCCGGTCGTCTGCGCGCAGGCCTCAGCGTCGTCGTCGACGTCGATACCCGCACGGCGCCGGACAAGTAAGCGATCAAGCTCGGGAGAGACGCGCCATGTCGTCCGCCAGCACTACTGCAGGGTCGCCTCCACGGGCGGCCGGTCCTGCCGCGCCACCGGCAGCGGATCATATCGAGACGAAGAAACTCATCGCCTTCCTGGCGATGGTGCTCGGCATGTTCATGTCGATCCTCGACATTCAGATCGTGTCTGCCTCGCTCAGCGAAATCCAGGCCGGCCTCAGCGCCGGCTCGGATGAGATCGGCTGGGTGCAGACAGCCTATCTGATCGCCGAAGTCATCATGATCCCGCTGTCGGGAACGCTGGCGCGCATCATCTCGACGCGCTACCTGTTCGCGATCTCGGCCGCCGGCTTCACGGCGGCGAGCGCGCTCGCTGCGACCGCCACGAATATCGACCAGATGATCATCTACCGCGCCCTTCAGGGCTTCATCGGCGGCGGCATGATCCCCTCGGTCTTTGCGGCGGCATTCACCATTTTTCCGCCATCGAAGCGCAACGTCGTCTCGCCTATCATCGGCCTGATCGCCACGCTCGCGCCAACCATCGGCCCGACGGTCGGTGGCTATCTCTCCAATGCGTTCTCGTGGCACTGGCTGTTCCTGGTCAACATCCCGCCTGGCATCATCGTTGCCATCGTCACCTGGAACTACATCGATTTCGACAAGCCCGAACTGTCGCTGTTCAAGAAATTCGACTGGTGGGGCCTGATCTCGATGGGCGTTTTTCTCGGTGCGCTCGAATATGTGCTCGAGGAAGGCAACACGAACGACTGGTTCAACGACAATTACATCGTTGCCGGTGCTATCGCTTCCGCCATCGGTGCGGTGATCTTCTTCTACCGCGCCTTTACGGTCGAATTCCCCGTGGTTGATCTCAGGGCCTTCACGAACAAGAACTTCTCTTTCGGGTCGATGTTCTCCTTCGTCATGGGCATCGGTCTCTACGGCCTGACCTATATCTATCCGCTCTATCTCGCACGCATTCGCGGCTACGATTCGCTGCAGATCGGCGAGACGATGTTCGTGTCCGGCCTCACCATGTTCTTCACGGCACCGCTTGCCGGCTTCCTGTCGAGCAAGGTCGACCTGCGCATTCTGATGATTATCGGCTTCACCAGCTTCTCGGCCGGTACCTACATCATGATGCACCTGACGGTGGACTGGGATTTCTGGGAGCTTTTGATCCCGCAGATCCTGCGCGGCTTCGGCCTGATGCTCTGCATGGTGCCGATCAACAACATCGCGCTCGGAACCATGCCGCCCGCCCGCATGCGCGGTGCATCCGGCCTGTTCAACCTGACGCGTAACCTCGGCGGCGCCGTCGGTCTTGCGATCATCAACACGCTTTTGACGAACCGGCAGGACCAGCATTATTTCAACCTGCGCGACCATATTCATTGGGGTAGCCATGCCGCCGTCACCCAGCTGAACAACATGGCCGCCAACTTCAATGCAGCCGGTCTCGATGGCGAACAGGCTGCGCTGAAACAGATGGTCAACATGGCAACGCAGCAGGCGATCGTCATGTCCTTCAGCGATATCTTCCTGATGCTGACCGTGCTGTTCCTGGCGATGATCCTCGGTGTCCTGATGCTGAGCAAGCCCAACGTGCCCGGCAGCGGAGGCGGTGGCGGCGGAGGCCACTGATCCAGCTCCCATAATAATGCTCCCAAGGCATGGCCTCTCCTCGCGAGGGGCCTTTTTTATTTCCAAAGGAACGAACGGAAAAATGCATGGCCGGAAATTTTTGATTTACGTACATCAGAAATCGCAGTAAGGATTTCATCAGGAGGAGCCGATGAGACCGACCGTGCATGACATCGCCGCTGCCGCGGGCGTCAGCCTCGCCACCGTGGACCGTGTACTGAACCAGCGGCCGGGTGTGCGGCTGGTGACGCGGGAGAAGGTGGAGGAGGCCATCCGCCAGATCGGCTATATCCGCGATGTCGCTGCCGCAAACCTGGCCAAGGGCCGCGTCTATCCCCTCGTTTTCATCGTGCCGACCGGCGACAATTCGTTCATGCACGGCCTGCGTTCCGAGGTGCATCAGGCGACCTTGCGTGCGGGCATGGAGCGCACCGATATCCGCATCATCGAGGTGCCGCCCTTTGATGTGTCGGCCCTGGTTGCGGCGCTCGATGGATTGCAGGGGCAGAATATCGCCGGCGTCGCCCTGGTGGCGACCGATGCGCCGGAGGTGCGGGCCGCAGTCGCCCGGCTTGTGTCCGAACGCATTCCGGTCGTCACGCTGGTTTCCGATCTCACCGATTCCGCTAGGCATCACTATGCCGGTATCGACAATATCGCAGCGGGACGCACGGCAGCCCGGCTGCTCGGACGTTTCCTCGGTGGTCGTGAAGGCAATATCACCGTTCTTGCCGGCTCCATGCTGGTGCGCGACCATCGCGAGCGGTTGCAGGGCTTCTCGGCCGTGATGGCGGAGGAGTTTCCGAAGCTGCGGCTGCTGCCGGTGCTGGAAGGGCGTGATGATCCGGAGCTTGCCGGGTCGCTCGTGTCCAAGGCGCTTTCCGCAGGCAAGGACATTATCGGCATTTACAGCCTGGGCGCCGGTAACCGAGGGCTGATCGGCGCACTGAAGGCGGTCAGGCCGGCGCGCGAGCTGACGGTGGTCGTGCATGAGCTGACGCAGCATACGCGCGCGGCGCTGGTGGATGGCACGATCGATGCCGTTCTCAATCAGGATGCCGGCCATGAGGTGCGCAGCGCCATCCGCGTCATGAAGGCGACGGCCGACGGCCAGGCGGTCATTGCCGATCAGGAACGCATCCGCCTCGACATTTTCTTGAAGGACAATCTGCCCTGAGCATTTGAACGCGGCAGAGCATAGGGAGTAATATCTGATGTATTTGGGTCTCGATCTCGGAACGTCCGGCGTCAAGGCGATGCTGATCGACGGCAATCAGAAGATCATCGGTTCCGCGCATGGCGACCTCGATGTATCGCGTCCGCATCCCGGCTGGTCGGAACAGGACCCGGCGCACTGGGTCCGCGCGAGCGAAGAAGCCGTGGCCGGGCTAAAGGCGGCGCATCCGAAGGAACTGGCCGCCGTTCGCGGCATCGGGCTTTCCGGCCAGATGCATGGCGCGACGCTGCTCGATGCCGATGACAAGGTGCTGCGCCCCTGCATTCTCTGGAACGACACCCGCAGCTATCATGAGGCCGCCGCGCTTGATGCCGATCCACGCTTCCGCGCGCTGACCGGCAACATCGTCTTCCCCGGCTTCACGGCACCGAAGCTTGCATGGGTTGCCAAGCATGAGCCTGACGTTTTTGCCAGGGTGCGGTGGGTGCTGTTGCCGAAGGATTATCTGCGCCTGTGGCTGACCGGCGAGCACATGTCGGAAATGTCCGATTCCGCCGGCACCTCCTGGCTCGATACTGGCAAGCGCAAATGGTCTTCCGAGCTGCTGGCGGCGACCAATCTCGATGAGAAGCAGATGCCGACGCTGGTCGAGGGCACAGAGGTTGCCGGCAAGCTGCGCGGCGAGCTGGCCTCGAAATGGGGAATTACCGGCGATGTCGTCGTCGCTGGCGGGGCAGGGGACAATGCGGCCTCGGCCTGCGGCATGGGCACGGTCAGCCATGGCGCCGCCTTCGTTTCTCTCGGGACGTCGGGCGTGCTGTTTGCCGCCAACGGCTCCTATCTGCCGAAGCCGGAAAGCGCCGTGCATGCCTTCTGCCATGCGCTGCCGAATACCTGGCATCAGATGGGCGTCATCCTGTCGGCGACCGATGCGCTGAACTGGCATTCCGGCGTGACAGGCAAATCCGCCGCGGACCTCACAGGCGAGCTGGGCGAAACGCTGAAGGCGCCGTCCAGCGTTACCTTCCTTCCCTATCTCTCCGGCGAACGCACGCCGCACAATGACGCAACGATCCGCGGCGCCTTCATCGGTCTCGGCCATGAAAGCGGCCGCGCGGTGCTGACACAGGCCGTGCTCGAAGGCGTGTCCTTCGCCATCCGCGACAATCTTGAAGCTTTGCGGTCAGCCGGCACCGATATTGCGCGCGTCACCGCCATCGGCGGCGGCTCTCGCTCTCGCTACTGGCTGGCCTCGATCGCGACTGCGCTCGGCGTGCCTGTCGACCTGCCGGCCGACGGCGATTTCGGGGCTGCCTTCGGTGCTGCGCGTCTCGGCCTGATTGCGGCGACCGGCGCCGATCCGGTCGCCGTCTGCACGCCTCCGCAGACAGCCGGTACGATCGATCCCGTGGCGTCGCTGACGGATGCCTATGCGGATGCCTATAAGCGCTATCGGGCCGTTTATCCGGCGATCAAGCCGCTGAGTGCGGCCTGATCCCCTCACCCTGCCCTCTCCCCGAGGGGAGAGGGTGATACCGAGCTTGCAGTCGCCCATACCTTCTCCCCTCGGGGAGAAGGTGGCCCGAAGGGTCGGATGAGGGGGCGTCACAAGCGCGAACAACAATACGAAAATATAGAACCCAAGGAGACAGACTATGAGCACCGGATTTTTCGGCGATATCAGCAAGGTAAAATACGAAGGCCCTGACAGCACCAATCCGCTGGCCTTCCGTCACTACAACAAGGACGAGGTCGTTGCCGGCAAGCGCATGGAAGACCATCTGCGGTTTGCCGTGGCCTATTGGCACACCTTCACCTGGCCGGGCGGCGATCCCTTCGGCGGCCAGACCTTCCTTCGACCCTGGTTCAACGAGACGATGGAAGCCGCCAAGCTGAAGGCCGATGTCGCCTTCGAATTCTTCTCGCTGCTTGGTTCGCCCTACTACTGCTTCCACGATGCCGACGTGCGTCCGGAAGGCAAGAATTTCGCCGAGAACACCCGGAACCTCAACGAGATCGTCGACTACTTCGCCCAGAAGCAGGCCGAAACCGGCGTAAAGCTGCTCTGGGGCACGGCGAACCTCTTCTCCAACCGCCGCTTCATGTCGGGCGCTGCCACCAATCCCGATCCGGATGTCTTCGCCTTTTCGGCTGCGACCGTGAAGACCTGCATGGATGCGACCCATAAGCTCGGCGGCGAGAACTACGTGCTCTGGGGCGGCCGCGAAGGCTATGAGACGCTGCTCAATACCGACCTGTCGCGCGAACTGGACCAGATGGGCCGCTTCCTCAACCTCGTGGTCGAATACAAGCACAAGATTGGCTTCAAGGGCACGATCCTGATCGAGCCGAAGCCGCAGGAGCCGACCAAGCACCAGTACGACTATGATGTTGCGACCGTTTACGGCTTCCTGAAGAAGAACGGCCTTGAAAACGAAGTGAAGGTCAACATCGAGCAGGGCCATGCGATCCTCGCCGGCCATTCCTTCGAGCACGAGCTGGCGCTCGCCAACACGCTCGGCATCTTCGGCTCGATCGACATGAACCGCAATGACTACCAGTCCGGCTGGGATACCGACCAGTTCCCGAACAACGTCCCGGAAATGACGCTGGCCTACTACCAGGTTCTGGCCGGCGGCGGCTTCAAGAACGGCGGCACGAACTTCGACGCCAAGCTGCGCCGTCAGTCGCTCGATCCGGCAGACCTGCTGATCGGCCATATCGGCGGCATGGATTGCTGCGCCCGCGGCCTGAAGGCTGCCGCCAAGATGATCGAGGACAAGGCGCTCTCCAAGCCGCTCGCCGACCGCTACGCCGGCTGGGATTCGGCCGAAGGGCAGAAGCTGCTGCGCGGTGAATATTCGCTCGATCAGATCGCGCAATGGGTCGAAGCCAAGGATATCAATCCGCAGCCGAAGTCCGGCAAGCAGGAACTGCTTGAGAATATCGTCAATCGTTACGTTTGATCGATGACATCCGGGAGGTGGCTATTCGTCGCCTTCCGGGCTACTGCCTGAATGCGCGGCTCGAAATCGCTATAGGGTTTCCAGAGGGATCTTTGGCATTGGCGAATACATAGCCGTCGGCTTGATGCAAAGGCCCGAATTCAAGGCCATCGCCGGCGCATTTGGCGCGGAAGGCTTCGACATGCTCGACATCGAAGACCAGTTTCACCAGCACCTGGCCCATCTTCTGGGCCTTCCCTGCCGGATGGATCATCAGATTGGCGCCACCATCCTGCGCCAGCAGCTCGATAATCCGATCGCCCTCCAGTCGGAGCGCCTTGAACCCAAAATGTTTCTCGTAGAAATCGATCGTCGCCTCCACATCGCGGACATAGAGGACGATCCTACCGAGCGGCATGGCTGCGCTTCCTTATCGCCTGATACGCGACGGCGCCGAGACCGAATTGCGCACCACCAGATCCGGCAGCAGCAGAATTTCCGTCTCCGTCGGCTGGCCATCCGACAGGAGTTCGAGCAGCAGGGCCATGGCATGCTTGCCGATGGCAGTGCGCGGCTGGCGTATCGTCGTCAGCGACGGCGTCATGAAGACGGCTTGCGGCACGTCGTCGAAGCCGGTCACCGAAAAATCTCCGGGAATGTCGTAGCCGCGTGTCTTGAGGCCAATCATCACCCCGATTGCCGTCTGATCGTTGACGCACATGAAGGCTGTCGGCAGCGTGTCGCGCATGAAAAGCTGCTCGACGGCCAGCCGCCCGCTCTCGATGGTGCCGTCGCCATCGAAAACGATACGGAGATCGGCGCCGATTTCGGCGGCGTCCATTCCGGCCTCGTAGCCCATGCGCCGCCGGCTATAGGCAAGGCGGGTGCGGGAATCGCCGATGAAGGCGATCTTGCGGTGGCCTTCGGCAATCAGGAGGTCGACGGCCTTGCGGGCGCCGGCGATATCGTCGACACCGACATAGGGAATGCCGCCGTTGAAGACCGGCTCGAACACGCCGACGCTCGGCGGCAACCGCGCCGTCATCGTCTGATGTCCGAAAGGCAATATGCCGGTAAACAGGATCAATCCCGCTGCCTGGTTGGAATTCAGAAATTTCAGATATTCCAGCCCGCGCTGGGCGTCATTCTGCGTGTGACCGATGAGGATGCCATAGCCATGCGCCCGTGCCTCGTTCTCCAGGCCGATAAGGATATTGGAGAAATTGGGGTCGCCGATGTCGGGCGCGACCACGAGAATCATGTTCGAGCGGCCGAGCCTGAGGCTGCGCGCCATGGCATTGGTCGTATAGCCGGTGACGGCAATTGCCTGATTGACCTTCAGCCGTGTCGAATTGGCGACTTTCTCCGGCATATGGATTGCGCGGGAGACCGTTGCGATCGAAACATTGGCAATTCGGGCGACGTCTTCGATGGTTGCGGGCGTGGAATTCGACACTGCGCTCTGCCTTGGGTCTCGTCTCGCACCGGACACTACACAGACTTCCGTGCAGGTCAAAGGCGACCGGGAAGAATTGTGCAATATCCAATGATGTAAACCTTTACACCTATTATGTAAAGGTTTACACAGCTTTCAAAGCGGGTGGAGCCGCAAGGGAGGATGCAATGAATTCGGAGGACGTCGACAGTGCTGTTGTGCTGTCCGCGAGGCGAATCTGTAAGTCCTTCAATGGCGTGCAGGTCCTGTTCAGCGTCAATTTCGATCTCCGGGCCGGCGAAATCCATGCGCTGATGGGCGAAAATGGTGCTGGCAAGTCGACGCTCGTCAAGGTTCTCTCGGGTTTCGAACAGCCCAGTTCCGGCGAGATCCTGCTTGATGGCAAGCCGGTGAAGCTGCCGCCGAATGGCGCCGCCGAGGCGCTCGGCATCGTCATCATCCACCAGGAATTCAATCTCGCCGAACATCTGACCGTGACCGAGAGCCTGTTCCTCGGCCGCGAAGTCACGCGGTTCGGCGTGCTTGACCGGAAGCACATGCGGGCGGAGACGCGGCGCGTGCTCGATCTGCTGGGGTCGCACGTCGACGAGAACGCGATGATCAGCGCCCTTTCCGTCGCCGACAAGCAGATGGTCGAGATCGCCAAGGCGATCAGCCGCGATGCGCGAATCGTCTTCATGGACGAGCCGACCGCCGTGCTGTCGCGTGAGGAAACCAATTTTCTGTTCAGGCAGGTGCGAAAGCTTCGCGATCAGGGAACGAGCTTCGTGTTCGTGTCGCACAAGCTCGACGAAGTCATGGAGCTGACGGACCGGGTGACGGTCCTGCGCGACGGGCAATGGGTGAAGACATCGCCGACCTCGCTGCTGGATGGCGAATCCATTGCGCAATTGATGGTCGGGCGTGAACTCTCCAGCCTCTATCCGGCCAAGAACGAGCCCGATGTCGATGAAAAGGTCGTGCTCGCTGTCAATTCCATCTCGACAGGCTATGTCCGCGATGCGAGCTTTGAGCTGCGCAAGGGCGAGATATTGGGCTTTTCGGGCATGATCGGCTCCGGTCGCACCGAGCTGATGGAGGCGATCGTCGGCCTGCGCTCGCGGGCTGCCGGCGAGGTCGTTGCCAATGGGCAACCCGTGCCTGCGCATGACGTGCATGCCGCGATCGATGCCGGCCTTGCCTATATGACCAAGGATCGCAAGTCGAAGGGCCTGCTTCTGAACTCGGGCATGACGGCGAACCTGACCCTGCAATCCCTCGATCGGCACGGCAGGTTCGGTTATCTCAGCGCCGCCAGCGAAGCGAATGCGCTCACGCGCGCGCGCCGCCGTTTCGATATCCGTGTGCGCGACGGCAATATCGTTGCGGGCCGCATGTCGGGCGGCAACCAGCAGAAGCTGTTGTTGGCAAAGGTCATGGAGACCGAGCCGCAGATCATCATCATCGACGAGCCGACCCGCGGCATCGATGTCGGTACGAAGCAGCAGATCTATCATTTCATCTCGGCGCTGGCGCGCGACGGGCATTCGATCATCGTTGTCTCTTCGGAGATGCCTGAGGTCATCGGGCTGTGTACGCGGGTGGCCGTGATGCGCGAGGGACGGATCGTCGGCATGCTCGAAGGCGACGAAATCTCCGAACAGGAGATCATGCGTTATGCGGCGGGCCTGAAGAAAAAGACGGCTGCCTGAACGGGCGGCGAAGGCAAGGGCGAATTCCCAAGCAATAATGGGACGGGAGGTTGGTTTTGGATATGAGCGTGAGCGAGGATAGCAGCGAGAAGACGGTCAGACGGGGCCGATCCTGGCGGGATGTCGATCTGCGCGCCGTGGCGCCGTTTGCGGCGCTGGTGCTGCTGTTGATCGTGGGCGCATTGGTCAATCCGAATTTCATCGGCATGACCAACCTCACCAATGTCGCGACGAGGTGTGCCTTTATTGCGATCATCGCCGTTGGCGCAACCTTCGTCATCTCGGCGGGCGATCTTGATTTGTCCGTTGGCGCGATGGTCGCCTTCGTCGCGAGCCTGATGATCCTGTTCATGAATTCGGGCGTCATTGCCGATCCGAGCCTGATGCTGGCGGCGGCGGTGTTGTTCTCGGTCGTCGCGGGTGTCCTGTGCGGTCTTGCCAATGGCCTGATTACGACCATGGGCAAGATCGAGCCGTTCATCGCGACGCTTGGCACGATGGGCGTCTATCGCGGCTTGACGACCTGGTTGTCGCAGGGAGGCGCGATCACCTTGCGCCCGGCGGATGTGCAGGCGCTCTACAAGCCCGTTTATTATGGGTCCGTGTTCGGCGTGCCGGTGCCGATCGTGGTCATTCTTCTCGTCACCTGCATTGCGGCCTTCATCCTCTATCGCACCCGCTACGGGCGGCATGTCATCGCTGTCGGCTCCAATCGCGACGTTGCGCGCTATTCCGGCGTCGCGGTCAATCGCGTCCGCACCGTCGCCTTCGTCATCCAGGGCCTGTGCGTGGCGATTGCCGTACTTCTGTACGTGCCGCGGCTCGGGTCCACGTCGGCGACGACGGGCATTCTCTGGGAGTTGCAGGCGATCACCGCCGTCGTCGTCGGCGGCACGGCCCTGAAGGGTGGCGCGGGCAGGGTGTGGGGTACGATCTGCGGCGCCTTCATCCTCGAGCTTGTCGGCAACATCATGCTGCTTTCCAATTTCATCAGCGAGTATCTGCTGAGTGCCATCCAGGGCGCGATCATCATCATCGCCATGCTGGTCCAGCGTTCGCTTGCACGCAAATCATGAATAACCGGGTTAGGGGGCGCCCGGTTCTTATGACAAGGCCCTGTCTCTATCTGGGAGGATAAACATGCGTAAAAGACTATTTGGCTTGGCTATCGTGATGGCGGCTTTGGCCGGCACGGTACATGCCGCAGACAAGAAGGTGACGATCGGCGTTTCCATTCCGGCCGCCGACCATGGCTGGACCTCGGGCGTGGTGTTCCATGCCGAGCGTGTCGCCAAGCTGCTGATGGCGGAGCATCCGGGGCTCACCGTCATCGTCAAGACGTCGCCTGACGCCGCAAGCCAGGCTAACGCCGTGCAGGATCTTGAGACCCAAGGCATCGACGCGCTCGTGATCCTGCCTTCGGACCCTGATCCGCTCGTCAACGCCATCAAGGAAGTCAAGGACAAGGGCAAGTTCGTGACGCTGGTCGACCGTGCGCCGAGCAACAACGACAATTCCGTCCGCGACCTCTATGTCGCCGGCAACAATCCGGCGCTTGGCCAGACGGCTGGCGAATATATCAAGAAGAACACGCCGGATGCTCAGGTCGTCGTCATTCGCGGCCTGCCGATTCCGATCGACCAGCAGCGCCAGGACGGCTTCGACAAGGGCATCGCCGGCTCGAACGTCAAGGTTCTCGACCGCCAGTACGGCAACTGGAACCGCGACGACGCCTTCAAGGTCATGCAGGACTACCTGACGAAGTTCCCGAAGATCGACGTCGTCTGGTGTCAGGATGACGACATGGCCGTCGGCGTGCTGCAGGCGATCGAGCAGGCCAAGCGTACCGACATCAAGTATGTCATCGCCGGTGCCGGCTCGAAGGACATGATCAAGAAGGTCATGGATGGCGACAAGCTGATCCCGGTCGACGTGCTCTATCCGCCGGCAATGGTTGGCACCGCCATGGAGCTGACCGCCGCCAACTTCTACGATCAGGTTCCGATTCGCGGCAACTACATCCTCGATGCGACGCTCGTCACCAAGGACAATGCCAAGGATTTCTACTTCGCCGATTCACCGTTCTGATCGGTTGATTTAACCAGATGCGCCCGCCGGTTCCGGCGGGCGTTTTTTATGCATCTGCCGTTGGTTTCGCACTGAGCGGAAATTTTGCGGCACGTACCTCTTGCCGTTGGCGGCAGGCCGTGATTAGGTCGCGAGGCATTCGACTTTCAGCCAAGCGACCCTATAGTTTTTTGAGGTTATGGTGTCCCAACCGCCTCGCATAAGGGTCCGTTAGGCATCGGAAACGTTTACAGAACGTGATTAGGGAGGAATTACTGATGAAGACGATCAAGGGCCCCGGCCTGTTTCTCGGCCAGTTCGCAGGCGACGCAGCACCGTTCAACTCGTGGGATTCGATCACGAAATGGGCTGCCGACGCCGGCTATGTCGGCGTGCAGGTTCCGACCTGGGCAAGCCAGCTCATCGACCTGAAGAAGGCCGCCAGCTCCAAGGATTATTGCGACGAGTTTGCCGGCGTTGCCCGCTCGAACGGCGTCGAAGTGACCGAGCTTTCGACCCACCTGCAGGGCCAGCTCGTTGCCGTTCATCCGGCCTATGATGAAGCCTTTGACGGTTTTGCGGCCCCGGAAGTGCGCGGCAATCCGAAGGCGCGGCAGGAATGGGCTGTCGAGCAGGTCAAGATGGCGCTCACCGCTTCCAAGCACCTCGGCATCAAGGCGCATGCGACCTTCTCGGGTGCGCTCGCCTGGCCCTTCATCTATCCCTGGCCGCAGCGCCCGGCCGGCCTCGTCGAAACTGCGTTCGACGAGCTTGCCCGCCGCTGGACGCCGATCCTCAACCATGCCGACGAAAACGGCGTCGACGTCTGCTACGAAATCCATCCCGGCGAAGACCTGCATGACGGCATCACCTTCGAGATGTTCCTGGAGCGCGTGAAGAACCATCCGCGCGCCAACATGCTCTATGACCCCTCGCACTATGTCCTGCAGTGCCTCGATTATCTCGACAACATCGACATCTACAAGGACCGGATCAAGATGTTCCACGTCAAGGACGCGGAATTCAATCCGACCGGACGCCAGGGCGTTTATGGCGGTTATCAGGGCTGGGTCGAGCGTGCCGGCCGCTTCCGTTCGCTTGGCGACGGTGAGGTCGATTTTGGCGCCGTATTCTCGAAGATGACGGCAAATAATTTCGATGGCTGGGCCGTGGTCGAGTGGGAATGCGCGCTGAAGCATCCCGAAGACGGTGCGCGCGAAGGCGCTGAATTCGTCAAGGCGCACATCATCCGCGTGACGGAGAAGGCCTTCGACGACTTCGCCGGCAGTGGCACGGACCAGGCGGCAAACCGCCGTATGCTGGGGCTGTCCTAAGTCATCTCTCTTTGATGGAGAAACGGGGCCACCCTCGTCCTTCGAGGCTTCACTCCTTCGCCAAGCTCAGGAGGCTCCGCACCTCAGGATGAGGGCGGAGCGGGCTTTTGCGAAATTCCACTGGAGCCACCCATGGCAGCAATCGGTGGAAGGTCTGGGTCTTGGCGCAAAGGATTAGCCTCACCCTGAGGTGGCCTGCAAGGCCCTCGAAGGGCGAGGCGGGTGGTTTAAGGGCAGGCAGCAAATATATCCCCGGTGGGGGTGAATCTTATTCATTCAGGAGGACTAAATGGCAATCGAAGGATCATCGGAACAGACGCGGGAGCCGCGCATTCGGCTTGGCATGGTGGGCGGCGGCGCGGGCGCCTTCATTGGCGCGGTGCATCGCATCGCCGCGCGCATTGACGACCAGTTCGACCTCGTCGCCGGTGCGCTTTCCTCCTCGCCGGAGCGGGCCATCGCTTCCGGGCGCGATCTCGGCCTCGATCCCTCGCGCACCTATTCCAGCTACCGCGACATGGCGATCCGCGAAGCCAAGCTGAAGAACGGCATCGAGGCGGTTTCGATCGTGACGCCGAACCATGTGCATTACGATGCCGCCAAGGAATTTCTCCGCCGCGGCATTCACGTCATCTGCGACAAGCCGCTGACGTCGAATCTCGCCGACGCCAAGAAGCTGAAGAAGGTGGCTGACGAGAGCGGCGCTCTCTTCATCCTCACCCACAATTACACCGGCTATCCGATGATCCGCCAGGCGCGCGAGATGATCGCCAATGGCGAACTCGGCGATATCCGCATCGTCCAGGCGGAATATCCGCAGGACTGGCTGACGGAGAATATCGAGCAGTCGGGCCAGAAGCAGGCAGCATGGCGCACCGACCCGTCACAATCGGGTGCTGGCGGTTCCACCGGCGATATTGGCACCCATGCCTATAACCTCGCCTCCTTCGTCACAGGTCTGGAACTCGACAGCCTTGCCGCCGATCTCGACAGCTTTGTTGAGGGACGTCGCCTTGACGACAACGCTCATGTGATGCTGCGCTTCAAGGCCAAGGGTTCGGAAAAGCCGGCCAAGGGCATGCTCTGGTGCAGCCAGGTGGCGCCGGGTCATGAAAATGGCCTCAAACTCCGGGTCTACGGTACCAAGGGCGGTATCGAATGGACGCAGGCCGATCCGAACTATCTCTGGTACACGCCGTTCGGCGAACAGAAGCGGTTGATTACCCGCAACGGCGCCGGCTCGGGTGCTGCCGCCGCGCGCGTCTCGCGCATTCCGTCGGGTCATCCGGAAGGCTATCTGGAGGCGTTCGCCACGATCTATACCGAGGCTGCACGCGCCATCAATGCGGCCAAGAAGGGCGTGGCGGTCGATCCGGCCGTGATCTACCCGACCGTCGATGATGGCGTGAAGGGCGTTGCCTTCGTCGACGCCTGCGTCGCTTCCTCGAAGCGCAACGGCGCCTGGGTCAAGGTATAAGCTTCAGTCTGGGCTTGGTCCGAGACGGCAAGCCGCCTCGGACCATGTTCACTCAGGCCACGGCTTCCTGCTTGCGTTTGGTTATCGCGTCGACGCTGAGTGGGCCGCCACCGGCGCTGACGAGAAACAGAAAGATGAAGCAGAAGAGGATTGCGGAGACGCCGCCGTTCTGCGCGGGATAAAAGCTCTGCGGCGCATGGCGCAGGAAATAGGCGAAAGCCATCAGGCCTGACAGGACGAAGGAAGCAATCCGCGTCTGAAACCCGATCAGAACGAGGAAGCCGAGGGTAAGCTCGAGCAGGCCGGCGATCCACGAGAGCGATCCGACGGCTGGAACATTCTCAGCAGCCGGGAAATGCAAGACCTTCTGCGTTCCATAGCTGAACAGCACAAGCGATGCGACGATGCGCAGGAGGCTCAGCAGATAGGGATGGAGAGAGTGGAGCGCAGGGAGCATTTGTATCCTTTCGTTGTCAAGTTTGAATGCTACCCTCAATTGATCCGCCCTAAAAAGACAAGTCACGACTGTTGACATTGCTGTTATCAAGCCGTGCGAAGAGTGTTGCTGCTGCCGGCGAAATTTTCCAAGGCGCCCTTAGCCGGCTAGGTTTATCGGCGTCTGTAACGTTACAGTTTTCCGGCGCCAGCACTGTACTTTGTCATGCCGCTTGGTTAAACCGCAGCCAACGAAGCCACAACAGACGGGATTTTCACCATGATCGATCCGAAGCTTCTTGCAGATCGCTTCCCCGGCGATTTCACATTCGGCGTTGCCACTGCCGCTTTCCAGATCGAGGGCGCCACCAAGGCCGACGGCCGCAAGCCGTCCATATGGGATGCCTTTGCCAACATGCCGGGTCGGGTCTATCAGCGCAACAATGGCGATGTCGCCTGCGATCACTATAATAGGCTCGACCAGGATCTCGATCTGATCAAGGAGATGGGCGTCGAAGCCTATCGCTTCTCGATTGCCTGGCCGCGTATCATTCCCGAAGGCACCGGCCCGGTGAACGAAGCCGGCCTCGATTTCTACGATCGTCTGGTCGACGGCTGCAAGGCGCGGGGGATCAAGACCTTCGCGACCCTCTACCATTGGGATCTGCCGCTGGCGCTTGCCGGCGACGGCGGCTGGACGGCGCGCTCGACGGCGCATGCCTTCCAGCGCTACGCCAAGACCGTCATGGCCCGCCTAGGCGACCGGCTGGATTCCGTCGCCACCTTCAACGAGCCCTGGTGCATCGTCTGGCTGAGCCATCTTTATGGCGTCCATGCACCGGGCGAGCGCAACATGCAGGCAGCACTCTATGCCATGCACACCATGAACCTTGCTCATGGTCTCGGCGTCGAGGCGATCCGCTCCGTGGCACCGAAGGTGCCCGTCGGTATCGTTCTCAATGCTGCCTCCATCCTGCCGGGCTCCGATCGTCCCGAAGATCTGGCTGCGGTCGAACGCGCCCATCAGTTCCACAACGGGGCCTTCTTCGATCCGATTTTCAAGGGCGAATATCCGAAGGAATTTGTCGAGGCGCTCGGCGATCGCATGCCCGTCATCGAGGACGGCGATCTGAAGACCATCAATCAGAAACTCGATTGGTGGGGTCTGAACTATTACATGCCGATGCGCGTCCTTGATGATGCCGCCAAGAGTGGCGATTTCCCCTGGACGAAGGAAGCGCCGCCGGTCAGCGATGTCAGGACGGATATCGGTTGGGAGGTCTATTCGCCTGGCCTGAAGCACGTCGTCGAGGACCTCAACAAGCGCTACGAGCTGCCCGAGTGCTACATCACCGAAAACGGTGCCTGCTACAATATGGGCGTCGTCAACGGCGAAGTGGATGACCAGCCGCGCCTCGACTACTATGTCGAGCATCTTGGCATCGTCGCCGACCTCATCAAGGACGGCTATCCGATGCGCGGCTACTTCGCCTGGAGCCTGATGGACAATTTCGAATGGGCGGAAGGCTATCGCATGCGCTTCGGCCTCGTCCACGTCGATTACGAGACGCAGGTGCGCACCGTCAAGAAAAGCGGCAAATGGTACAGGGAGCTTGCCTCGCAGTTCCCGAAAGGCAACCACAAGGCGGATTGATGTGGTCCACCTCCCCCCTTGAGGGGAGGGTAGCCATCGCCCGAATCGGCGCAGCCTGCTAGGTTTCGCGCATGATCAAGCGGCCGATTTCCCTCTATGCGCTTTGCGGCAGCCAACGGCTGGCTTCGACCAATCGCAGGCTGCTGGAGGCACTGCAGCTTGCGTGCCCTGATGGTGTCACCATTGCGATTTGCGATCTGATCGGCGATCTGCCGATCTTCAATCCGGACAATGAGGGCGACAAGACGCCGCCCGTGGTCGAGCAATTCGCGGCCGGGATTCGCAAGGCGGACGGTTTGATCGTGTCCTGCCCGGAATATGCCCATGGCATACCCGGCGGCTTCAAGAACGCGCTGGACTGGCTGGTGTCGCGCGACGAGGTGCCGTTCAAGCCGCTGATGTTTGCCCATGCCTCGCATCGCGGCGATCTCGTATTGGCACAGCTGACCGACGTATTGCAGACCATGTCGCTGCATATTGTGCAGGACGCTTTCTTGCGCCTGCCGATTGCGGGCAAGAGCGATGAGACGCAGGCTGCCATGCTGTTGGAGGCGCGCGAAAGCGGCCTTCTATCCGTGAGTCTCAGCCGTTTTAGGCATGCAATTGCTGCCCGCGCGTGAATTCTTCCCTCGTAGGCAAATATACAACCCTTTCCTGTAGGAATCTCGGATGCGCCTTAACCGTTTATTGAAGACCTGACGTCAGACTTCCGTGCCAAGGAGAAAAGGTGTTGGGAGTAGCTTTCAAGTCAATGCGGGAAAGCGCGCAGATCGGTCGTCATTCCATCGTGACGGCCGTTTTGGTTTGCTTTGCGTTGATCGTTGCCGTCGTGACCCTGATGGTTCTCACCGCAATCGGGCGGGTTGCGGATTACTCCAACAAGCTGGATGACGAGCGCTCCTGGGAGACGACCGTCGGTGCGTTGAAGACCTTTCAGGGGCAGTTGGAAGCGACGCTGCATGACCATACCGCGCGCAACGACGCGGCACGAAACGTCTACGGGACCGATCATCAGGGTTGGATCGCCGGCAACTACGGCGACATTTCCTCCAATAGTGCGCTGTTCGACACAGCAGTCATCGTCGATGACGACAACAAGCCGATCATTGCTTACCACGATGGCCAGCCATTGACCGGGAACATCGAGGATGTTCTCGGCACCGCCATCTGGGCGCTCGTCCATCAGGCGCGCACCACGCGTGTGACGGGCGTGCCGGAAGCCTCGGGCTATATCATGACCAGGGATGGCATCGCCGCCGCCGGCGCCGCGACGATCCGCGAAAGATCCGGCCGTATTCCGGTGCCCGAAGGTCAACGGCGCTATCTGATTCTCGTGCGCTATCTCGATGCTGCTCGGATCAAGATGCTTTCCAATACCTATGTCATCAGCGGCCTGACGCTTGTGCCGCCGGAGACCGTGGCTCGATACGCGGTTTCCATTGTCGATCCGCTCGGCAAGTCGCTGGGGCGGCTCGTCTGGAGCTCCCGCGAGCCAGGCGATATGAGCTATAAGCAGGTGCGCTCACTGGTTCTCGGCGCACTGGGCCTGGTCGGTCTGTTCTTCGTGGTGTTGTTGATCCTGGGGTCGCTGGCGGGGCGCCGGTTGCGGGCTGAGGAGGTTCAGGCGCGTCAGGTTTCTCTGCGCGACCGGCTGAGCGGGCTCCTCAATCGTGAGGGGTTGCGGCTCGATGTGGATCGCCTGGTCGAGCGCGCGCGCTCAGACGGCACCAATGTTCTGCTTCTCTACCTCGATCTCGACGGTTTCAAGGAAATCAACGACGCTTATGGTCATGGCACGGGCGATCAGCTCATTCGTGCCGTCGCGGCCGGCCTCAAGGTGCTCGTGCCGCCGCAGGCGGCCCTGGCGCGCCTTGGCGGCGATGAGTTCGCCATTGTCTTCCCGACGAAGGAGCTCAACGATGCCCCGGCCCTGCGGCTGGCCGAGCAGATCCTGGATTTCCTTGCGGAGCCTCTGGAGATCGGCCGCCGGGTGGTCGTGGTCGGCGCCAGTATCGGCATTGCAAGCTCGCCCGAAGGTCGCATCGACCGCGAGGAGCTGGTGCGCCGCGCCGATCTTGCCATGTACAAGGCCAAGGAAGCCGGCCGCGCCCGCATGACCTGCTACGAGGCGGCCATGGATGCGCATCGCGAGGAACGCAACGCGCTGGAGCTCGATCTGCGCCGGGCGATCGAGATGGAGGAATTGACGCTCGCCTACCAGCCACTTGTCGATGCGTCGAGCTGCGAGATGATCGGCGTCGAGGCGCTGGTGCGATGGAACCGCCCCGGCCATGGGCCGATTTCGCCGGAGGCCTTCATCCCGATCGCCGAGACCAGCGGCCTGATCGAGGCGCTGGGCTTGCTTGTCCTGCGAAAGGCCTGCGAGGCGGCACGGCATTGGCCGGATCTGCGGATCGCCGTCAACGTCTCGCCGGGTCAATTCCGCAATCCCGCCTTCGCCGACTATGTCCGTAGCGTGCTGAACGGCACGGAGATCGAAGCCGATCGGGTGACACTGGAAATCACCGAAGGCTACATCATTCAAAATCCGGAGCGCACCCGTCAGTCGATCGAGCGATTGAAGAAGCTCGGCGTCAAGGTGGCGCTCGACGATTTCGGGTCAGGCTTTTCCTCCATCGGCTATCTGCGCCAGTTCGGCTTCGATCGTATCAAGGTCGATCGCTCGCTGACGATGAATGTGCTGGAAGACAATCGCGCCCGCGAAATGGTGAAGGCGACCGTGGCGCTGGCCCGATCGCTTGATATCCCGGTTACGGCCGAAGGCATAGAGACCGAGGAGCAGGGAAGGGCGCTGGAAGGTTTCGGCTGCGACGAGCTACAGGGCTATTTCTACGGCAAGCCCATGCCGGAAGCCGAGATCAGCCAGCGGCTCGCTGTGCAGATGGCTGCGGCGGTGGACGAAGAACACGCCGCCGCCTGATATTCTCAGCCGATATGCTCATGGCCGCGCTTGCGAGCAAGCGCGATCTGCCGCTGCCTCTCGCGATAGCGCTCGCGATCCTCCTCGGTACGCTCATGATAGCAATGGCTGCAGGAGACGCCGGCCTCGTAGAAGGGTGAGGTCACTTCCTCGGCCATGATGGGATTGCGGCAGGCATGGCAGAGCTTGTGATTGCCCTCTTTCAGGCCGTGTTCGACGGAGACGCGCTCATCGAAGACGAAACAGGCGCCTTCCCACAGGCTTTCTTCCGCAGGCACTTCCTCGAGATATTTCAGGATACCGCCCTTGAGATGGTAAACCTCGTCGAAGCCCTGCTGCTTCATGAAGGCGGTCGCCTTCTCGCAGCGGATGCCGCCGGTGCAGTACATGGCGATCTTCGGCTTGTTGTGCAGGCCGGTATTGTCGCGCACCCATTCGGGGAATTCGCGAAAGGTCTTGGTCTTCGGATCGAGAGCGCCCTTGAAGACGCCGATGGCGGTCTCGTAGTCGTTGCGCGTATCGATGACGATGGTATCGGGGTCGGAGATCAGCGCGTTCCAGTCCTTCGGCGCGACATAGGTGCCGACGACCTGGGTGGGGTCGATATCCTCGACGCCCATGGTGACGATCTCTTTCTTGAGCTTCACCTTCATGCGCACGAACGGCATTTTCGATGCGCGGCTTTCCTTGTGCTCCAGGCCGGCAAATTCCGGCTGGGCGCGCAGGAACGCAAGCACCTTGCCGATGGCGGCATCGGTGCCGGCAATCGTGCCGTTGATCCCCTCATGCGCCAGAAGCAGCGTGCCCTTGACGCCATTTTCCTCGCAGAGCGCGAACAGGGGCTCGCGCACGCTCTCGAAGCGCGGAAAGGAGACGAAATGATAGAGCGCGGCGACGAGGAATGCGCCGGTCGCGTCGCGCCGTGGATCTGAAAGCATGTCGGTCATGCCGGGGAAATACAATTTTGTGGGCTTTCAGGCAATCGGGATTTGCGTCGCAGCTCCGCGCCTTCGCCATTCCGCCTCGGTCGGTGTGGCGAAAGATGCCGAATACCATTGCCGGCAAGCTGAAATGTGGCTTATCGTGCAAGCGGCGCATCGTCCTTGATGTCATCGGCAAACCTGCGCATGAGCCGCACAAGGTCCTCGATGTCCTGGTCATCCCATTTGGCGAAAATGGACCGTGCGATCCTCTCGCGCGCCTCATCGATGCGATCGGTCATCGCCTTGCCCATCTCGGTGATGACGGCCTCGCGAAGGCGGCGGTCGATCGCATTCTCCTGCCGGCTGATCAACCCAAGCCCTTCCATCTTCGCAACCTGACGGCTGACGGTGGTGTAGTCACGCCCGACGCGATCGGCCAGTTCGACAACGCCGATCGGGCCGAGTCGCTCCACCAAAACCAACAGGGAAAACAGCGCTCGGTCGAGGGAGATGCCCGCCTCTCGAACCATAGCCTCGTCGCGCTGAGGCCGGTTCATGACGCCGACGATTTCGACGAGCGCGCTGTGGAGTTCGCGTAGCCGATTGCTGATATGTGTATTTTGCAAGCTTTTTGTTGACACCGGATCGCCCTTCTCTTAATATGTGCATATTACACATATGGAGACAGAAATGACAGAGCAATTTGCAGCCGATGTGCTGATTTGCGGCGCGGGTGCGGCCGGCCTGGCACTGGCGATCGATTTGGCAAGGAGAGGAATTTCCTTTCGTCTGATCGAGAAGATGGACGCGCCGTTCGCCGGATCGCGCGGCAAAGGTATTCAGCCGCGAACCCAGGAAATTTTCGAGGAACTCGGCATTCTCGACCGGATCGTTGCGACCGGCGGCCTCTATCCGCCGGAGCGGCGATATCGCGATGACGGCAGTTTTACCGAGTCCAATATCATCGAGCAGGGCGAGCCGACGCCGGCAGAGCCGTATCATCTGCCGCTGATGATACCGCAGTTCCTGACTGAAAGCGTAATGCGCGAAAGGCTGCTCGAGCTTGGCCACAGGCCGCAATTCGGCTGCGAGCTGGTTGGTTTCGAGCAAGATCCGGGCGGCGTGACGGCGCGTCTTACAGGCGGGGCGGGAGAAGAAACTCTCAGGGTGCGCTGGCTCGTCGGTGCCGATGGCGGTCGCAGCTTCGTTCGCCATACGCTCGGTATCGACTTTCCCGGCAAGACCCTTGGCGTTCGCGCCATCGTGGCCGATGTTATCTTGACCGGTCTCACGCGCGATGCCTGGCACCGCTTCAACGAAGGCGACATGGCGCGGCAGATCATGTTCTGCCCGCTCGCCGGGACTGGGATGTTCCAGATACAGGGGCCGATCCCGCTCGACGGCGATATCGATCTTTCGGCCGAGGGGCTAGAAGCCATAGTGGCGGAACGGACCAAGCGCGACGATATCCATATCCAATCCGTGTCCTGGTCGTCCGCCTACAGCATGAACGCGCGACTTGCCGATCGATACCGCGTCGGCCGCGTGTTCCTCGTGGGTGATGCGGCCCACATTCATCCGCCGACCGGCGGCCAGGGCCTGAATACCAGCGTGCAAGATGCGTACAATCTCGGCTGGAAACTGGCCGCGGTCGCCAATGGAGCCGACGATGCGCTGCTTGACAGCTATGAAGAGGAGCGTCAGCCCGTCGCCGCAGCGATGCTCGGCCTCGCAACAAAGCTTCTCGATGCGCAAAAACAGGGCGATATGCGTCGCGGTCGCGAGGTGCATCAACTCGACATAGGCTATCCTTCCTCCTCGCTCGCGCTCGAAACGCCTGGACGTATCGGCCGCCTGTCTGCCGGCGACCGAGCTCCGGATGCGCCGATCCGTGGCGCTGCCGGCCAGCCGACACGGCTGTTCAACCTATTTCGAGGCGGTCATTGGACATTGCTCGGCTACGGGGTGAGCCCAGGATCGGTGCCGCCACGTGCAGGCCTGCGTATTCATGCCTTCGGCCCGTCAGGCGACATGGTCGATGCCGAGGACCATCTTCGCGACATATACGGGCTATCTGCCGGCGAATGGGTACTCGTGCGGCCGGACGGTTATATTGGTGCCATCGCCGCAGCCGATGACGTTGCGATGCTGGAGGGCTATTTCGCGCAAGTGGGGCTTGGTTTGGCGGATGTGCCGCGCGCCTGAGGCAATAGCGGGCCAAGCCGATTGAGCCGCCTGGGCGGGCGTATGACTTAGATCAGCCCGCCGCCTCCAGCCAAAGGTGCCTTATGGTTCGCGCCTCGCGTTCCGGCTTGTCGGCAAAGACCCAGCCGGCTCTCTCCAACGCTTCCTCGCGGGCGGTCTGCTGCCGGGAAATGATCGCTTCCAGCAGGCGGGCGTGATCGTCGCTCCCGTTGAAGAGATGCGGTTCACGGTCCGCGACGTCGGCGAGTATCGACATGTCGAGATAGCGGCCGAGCACGTCGACCAGTGCCTTGGCCTCCAGCTGCTTGGCGTGCATGGCCGCCGGCCAGACATCGCGCAGCAGCATGTGATGCATCCAGTAGTCCTGGCTGCGCTTGCGCAGATCGTGAAAGCTTTCGGCATGGGCCGCTTCGGCATGACATTCGGACAGCGCCTGCGCCGCCTTGTGGGCATTCTTGCGCCAGCTTTTCTGGAAGAGGCGGGCCGTGTCGCGCCGTCCGCAGTCGAAGGAGGCGTCCTTCAAAGCTTCGCGTGCCTCGGCACATGTATCGACTGCCGCCCGCGCCTTGTCTTCGAGGTCGGTCTCCTCTTGCGCAATGCGGTCGCGCCTGGTGGTCAGGACACCGGTTACGCGAGCCAGCGCATGCAATTCATCCTCTGAAGTCGCCGTTGTCTGGAGATAGTGGCTGACCTCTATCAGCGCCGTCGCATCGCGAACGCCTGAAAGCGTGCGCGCCGCGTTCCGGAGCCGGTCATTCTCGTCTTGCTGAAATTCGCGCGCGATCGGCGCTATCAATCGGTAGAGCGCGCGCACGCGCTTGATGTTCTTGCGAGCGGCATGCACTGCCTCGTGAAGGCCCTGCGGCCTGTCGGTCAGTTCGGCCATCGCCCTGCCGAGTTGATGCGCGGCGGCTTTATGCACCTCGTCATCGAGAGCCCGGTCAGGCCGTATGCGATAACTCATCGTATTCCTGCTCGAACTGCGTCGCGAGGGCCTGGTTGGAATAGCGGTATTCGCCGGTCACCTCTCGCCCGATCCAGTCTGGCAGTTCCGGATTGTCGCTTTCTTTCCCCATCTCCACCTCGGCGATGATGAGGCCGCGATGGGCGCCGCGAAAGACATCCACTTCCCAGGTGAACCCTTTGAAAGGCACTTTGTGGCGGGTCTTTTCAATGACGAGGCCGATAGCCGTTCCCAGCAATTCCTCGGCTTCGTCGACGGGGATCTCGTATTCGAACTCGTCCCTGGTCATCGCCTTGCCGATCTTGATCGTCAAGGTGGCCTTCGCGTCGTTCGTCAGCCGTATTCGCACGGAACGACCGTCCATGGAGGCAATGTATCCCTGTCGCAGGATCAGCCTCTCCGAAACGGAATCACGCCAATGATCGCCGCGCACCAGAAACTTTCGCTCGATCTCTTTTGCCATGCGTTTGACATGCTCCACCGGCACAGATTTAACAACACTATAGCAAGTTGCTGCAATTTCCTACCCGTCGTATTTAAAGCGAGCTTTTGTCTCGACAAGCACCTTCGGGAAGGCTATTCGAAAGCCGGATTTCAATCGTTTTAAAGGGAGTGCACCGACCATGGGCGAGAAAACCGAGAAGCTTCTTTCGATCCTGAAACTGCAGCCCGTCGTTCCCGTGCTGATCGTCGACGATGCGAAATCGGCCGTACCGCTTGCCCGGGCGCTCGTTGCAGGCGGTCTGAAGGCCATCGAGATCACGCTGCGCACCGCCGGCGCGCTCGATGCCATCCGCGCCGTGGCGGAAGAGGTGGAAGGGGCCGAAGTCGGCGCCGGCACGATCCTCAATGTCAGCCAGTGGGATGCTGCCGTCGAGGCCGGTTCCAAGTTCATCGTCAGCCCCGGCACGACGCAGGAACTGCTCGATGTTGCACGCTCCTCGCATGTGCCGCTGCTGCCGGGTGCCGCCACGGCAAGCGAAGTCATGGCGCTGCGGGAAGAAGGCTATACGGTGCTGAAGTTCTTCCCGGCCGAGCAGGCCGGCGGGGCCTCCTATCTCAAGGCTCTGTCCTCACCGCTCGCTGGCACGATCTTCTGCCCGACCGGCGGCATCTCGCTAAAGAACGCCCATGACTATCTGTCGCTGCCGAACGTCATCTGCGTCGGCGGCTCGTGGGTTGCACCGAAGGAGCTTGTTACGGCAGGCGACTGGGCCGGGATTACCAAGCTTGCCGCCGAGGCTGCGGCGCTCAAGGGCTGAGGCCGAGCTTATCAAATTCGATTTCAAAGGCGCGCGGAGCTTTCTGCGCGCCTTTTTGCATGATGTGGATTGGTATTTGCGGTTGCGCTTCCTATCTCCCCTTCACCATCACAAGGACGGAGGACCATCCATATGATCGACGCCCGCAAGCTTCTTGACCAATTCCTGGGATCGCAGGTTCCAGGCGTGCAAGGAACGGTGAAAGACAGGGCCACCCAGGCCATCAATCTCGCCAGGGACAATCCAATGGCGACCAGCGCGATTGCAGGTGTCCTGCTCGGCACCAAGGCCGGGCGGCAGATCGCGGGCAATACGTTGGCGCTCGGCGGCCTTGCAGCCATCGCCGGGCTCGGCTACCAGGCCTACAAGAATTATCGCGACGGCAATCAGCCACAGCCGGAGCCGCAGCAGGCCCCGCAGGCCGAGCCGCAATTCCTGCCGCCGCCGGCTAATTCCGGCTTCAGCACGGCCCCGGCGATCGCCAGCAATGATTTCACGCTCTCGCTCGTCCGCGCCATGATCGCGGCTGCC
This sequence comes from Rhizobium sp. NPDC090279, assembly GCF_044769665.1. Lineage (NCBI taxonomy): Bacteria > Pseudomonadati > Pseudomonadota > Alphaproteobacteria > Hyphomicrobiales > Rhizobiaceae > Rhizobium > Rhizobium sp. NPDC090279. The sequence goes on from NZ_JBIVYI010000002.1 coordinate 136,328, forward strand.
CGTGCCGACGGCCATATCGACGACACCGAACGCCAGCGCATTCTCGGCAAGGTGCAGGAGGCAGGTGTCGGGTCCGAGGCGGAGAGCTTTTTCCAGCGCGAGCTGGCAAATCCCGTCGATCTCGACGCTATCGTTGCCTCGGCGAAGACCGAGGAGCAGCGCGTGCAGGTCTACACCGCCTCGCGGCTGGCGATCGAGCCGGATTCCCGGGCAGAGCGCGGCTATCTCGATCTGCTCGCCGGCCGCCTCGGCCTGCCGGATGCCCTGGTCGATCATATCGAAGCCACGGTTGCAGGCGCGAAAGTCTGACGCGTGTGACGATAGGGCCGGTTGCCTTTCTCCGGCAGCTGGCCTAAGCCTTCGCCGCAAAACAAGTCACGGCGCTAGGGATCGGCTACATTGACGGATAAGAAAAGCGACGCCCGCTCGGCGGCAATCGCAGCCGGCATCATCTTGCTGGTGGCGACCGCCGTGCTTTACCTGATGCCGAACGTCATTGTCTGGCTCGGAAATATTTCGCCATGGCTCGGCACAGGGTTTGGCGTGCTTGTCATCCTGGCATTCTTCTTCGTGTTCTGGCTGCGCGCCCGCTATCAGCGGCGCAACGGGTCTTAAGGCCTCTCCGCGAACCCGCCCACCTTCATTCCTGGAGCCGTCTCAGGTCTGCAGCGATGCGCCGAGCAAAACGATGCCGGTGCAGATGACCAGCAGCGCGCCCAAAATTTCTATGCCGTTGCCGACCCATGCCGAAAGCCGGGAGCCCTTGCCGGTGAAGCGCATGGCGGTGCCCTTCGCAAAGACGGCGATGATGGCCAGCAGGGAGACTGTCAGCGCCGTGCCGATCGACATGGCGAGCACGGACAGCAGGCCGCCGAGATAAAGCCCGTTCAGCATCGAGAAGGTCATGACCAGAAGGGCGCCGGAGCAGGGCCGCAGGCCCACCGCGATGATGGCCGACCATGCTTCGCGGACGCTGAATTTTTCGCTCGACAGCATCTTCGGATCGGGAAGATGGGCATGGCCGCATGCCTCGCAATAGCCGCCGTCACCGGTCGCGTGGGCGGGGTCGTAGCATTGATAGCCCGTGGCGGAGGCTGGCATCGCAGCACCGCTGCGCGCAAAGCCTCTCGCAGAATCCGTTCCCGTCGCGGCGCCTTCGAACAGCGAAACACTGATCGGTCCGGCCGATGTCGCGAGCTGCATTTCCTGCCGTTGCGCCCGGTCTTGCATCATGGCCCGCAACTTGCGGAACAGCAGCCAGCCGCCGAACAGGATGACCATGACGAAGCTCGCGATCTCCATGGCGTTGGTCGCCATCGTCATGGTGATGCCCGAACCGCGCAGAACGAAATAGGCGGCAACGACCACGAGGACTGCGACAAGGCCCTGAATGAGGGCCGAGACGAAGGAGATCGCAATACCGCGCTTCAACTCGATCTCGTTGGCGACCATGTAGGAGGAAATCACTGCCTTGCCGTGGCCAGGGCCGGCCGCATGGAAGATGCCATAGGCGAAGGAGAGGCCGATCAGCGTCCAGAGCTCCCATGGATCGCGACGCATGGCCTCGATCGATTTGGTGAGCGCGCGGTAGAAGGCCTGCTGCTCGTAGTTCACATAGAGAAAGATCGGCGCGAGCGGGCCGCCGATCGGCTGGAAGCTAGGCTCCGCGGTGCCGATACCAAGCGGCGAGCCGGTGGCATGGGCAAGACCGGCCGCTGCCAGAAGGGCGAGCATTGCCACCGGAGCGAGCTTGCTTAGTCTCGAAATCAGCATTGGACGTCTATCCGCGTTGCGAAGAGTTTCGACATGGTCGTTCCCGTCGGATCGTTGAAGAAGGCATCCGTCAATGTCGACTTGTTCTCGGCAATGACCTCATCAGGGTTGGGCCGCACGACCTGGTGCGTGCAGCTCTTGAAGGCGTCGCCCTCGACTACCAGCTCGTTGTCAGTTGGGAAATCGATCGATGTGTAGAGCGTCGGATCGTAGATGCCGAAGCTGAGCTTATTGCCCTTGGCGAGCGGCATCGGCTCGGACGGCTTGACGGCGAAAAACATCAGGATCTGGCCGTCGCGATAGTCGACATTGATGATGTCGGGCTTGTTGACCTTGATGCTTTTGCCGTTGAGCGTCAGGTTGGCATAGTAATCGTAATCGGCCAGCGACTCGCGCACGGTCTTGCCGACCTCCTTCAGCTCGTCGGGGTCGAGCTTGAGATTGGTGTTCTTGTCGAAATCCATGAGGACGGAGGAGGAGAAGACCTCGTCGAAGCGCCAGACGTTGCGCAACTCCTGCACATTGCCATCCGGGCCGGCCAGCACTTCCAGACGCGCTTCCACGAAAATATGCGGATGCGCCCACACCGCGGCCGGCGCAAGCAGCAGGCCGCCCGTCAGGGCAACGGCATGGGTGATCGTGGATTTTCTCATGCGTCCGATGTGTTTCGCGAGCATTGATTCAGTTCGTTTTCTGGTCAGGAAATGAGACGGAATTGGGACCGGTCGGTCTGGCTCCACCGCTCATCCATTCTTGCGGAACCAGTTGTGCAGGTAGTCCACGAAGATGCGCACCTTGGCCGGGAGATAGCGTCGGTGCGGATAGACGGCATAGATGCCGCGATCGGTCGGCAGATAATCATTGAACAGCGTCAGCAATTGCCCGCCTTCGATCGCCCTGCGGCCGATGAAATCCGGGACGACGGCGACGCCGAGATCGGCAAGTGCCGCGCGCAGCGTCGCATGCGGGCTGTTGACTTCGAGCGTGCCGTTGATGGAGACGTTGAAAGTCGTGCTGTCGGCATCGACGAAGCGGATCGTGCCCTGCGAGCGGTTGTTGCTGTCGATGATGAACGGCACGCGCGCGAGATCTGTCGGATGCTCGAGCGCCGGATAACGCTCGAGGAATGCCTCCGTTGCACAGAGATGAACGCGGAAGTCCGAGATCTTGCGGGCGATCATGCCGGAATCCTCGAGCTTGGTAATGCGCACCGCGACATCGAAGCCTTCCTCGATCAGATCGACGAAGCGATCGTCCGCGGCGATTTCCAGGGCCAGGTCGGGGTTTTCCTTGGCGAAGTCGATCAGCGATTGCCCGACATCGGCGTCGACGAAGGTGCGTGGCACCGAAACGCGTAGCCGTCCTTTAAGCTGCTGGTTGTTCTCACGCACAAGGTCGGCAAGATTGTCGATCTCCTTCAAGATGTCGGAGGCGGTGCGATAATAGGTGTGGCCGGCCTCCGTCATGGAGAACTGGCGCGTCGTGCGATTGAGCAGCAGCGCGCCGAGCTCGTCTTCGAGCTCGCGGACATACTTCGAAAGCAGCGCCTTGGAGCGCCCCGTCTTGCGCGCGGCGGCCGAAAATCCCTCGGCTTCCACCACGTCGATAAAGGCGCGAATCCGGGTTAATGTATCCATGGCGAAGCCCCCCGTTAACTGTTTCCGGATGTTGAACAAAACGCGTTGATTTGTTCAATTATTTTTTTAGGGAACGACCGAAAAATTTTCTTGATTATTACGGCGAATATTCCTATTTCCCGATTAGCCCAAAGTCGCACGTGCCCGTGGGTGTCCGCCGATCCTCGATGTGGTGAGAAAATCGGTAAGGTACCTGGAACTAACCCCTCCAGTCGCTATTTCGGCCAACCGAAAAATGCGAGGACATCTGAAGCAACGACGGTGCGGGCCTTTTTGTTCTCTCCCGGCTTTCCATCAGCCGGGGATACTGAAGAGGCACACCTTCATTGCCGGAAGTGCGGTTGGGATATTCCCTCCAATCCATGGCAGACAAAGCGAATTAGCGCCGCTTGCGGCACTCGTTCATCATCCGCGCTTCGCGCATTTGCACGGCACCGGGGTCTCCACCGGCTGGTTCCAAAGCGAATGAGCGTCGCCCTTTGTCCTCTGGGTCTTGCCCGGAGCTCTTGGAATTTGAAAGGGAATTGACATGACCACGCAACGTATTCGCGATTTCCTCGCTACCCGGCGTCCGGACGGTCCTTGCCTGGTGGTCGATCTCGATGTCGTCCGCGACAATTTTCACGCCTTCCGCCATGCCATGCCGGATAGCGCCATCTACTATGCCGTCAAGGCCAACCCGGCTCCGGAAGTGCTGCGCCTGCTCGCAAGCCTCGGCTCCAACTTCGATTGCGCGTCCGTCGCTGAAATCGAAATGGCGCTCGATGCCGGCGCGACCGCTGCCCGCATCTCCTTCGGCAACACGATCAAGAAGGAGCGTGATATCGCTCGTGCGTATGCACTCGGCATCGGCCTCTTCGCCGTCGACAGCCACGAGGAAGTCGAGAAGATTTCCCGTGCCGCTCCCGGCGCTCGTGTGTTCTGCCGCGTCCTGACCGATGGCGAAGGCGCCGAATGGCCGCTGTCGCGCAAGTTCGGCTGCGTCCCGCAGATGGCCGTCGACGTGCTCGTCTACGCCCATCAGCTGGGTCTGGAATCCTATGGTGTGTCTTTCCACGTCGGCTCGCAGATGACCAAGGTCGATGCCTGGGACGATGCCCTTGCCGATGCCAAGCGCGTCTTCGTCTCGCTCGCCAAGCAGGGCATCCACCTGCAGATGGTCAACATGGGCGGTGGTTTCCCGACCAAGTACCTGCGCGACGTTCCCTCGGCCGAAGCCTATGGCAAGGCGATCTTTGCGTCTCTGCGCGCCCATTTCGGCAACCAGATCCCGCACACGATCATCGAGCCGGGCCGCGGCATGGTCGGCAATGCCGGCGTGATCAAGGCTGAAGTCGTCCTGATTTCGAAGAAGTCGGACAACGATGCCGCTCGCTGGGTCTTCCTCGACATCGGCAAGTTCGGCGGTCTCGCCGAAACCATGGACGAGGCGATCCGCTACCCGATCCGCACGGAGCGCGACGGCGACGAGATGGAAGCCTGCGTTATCGCCGGCCCGACCTGCGATTCCGCCGACGTGCTCTATGAAAAGAACCTCTATCCGCTGCCGGTGACGCTCACCATCGGCGACGAGGTCCTGATCGAAGGCACCGGCGCCTACACCACGACCTACTCGGCTGTGGCGTTCAACGGTTTCGACCCGCTGAAGGCTTACATCATCTAAGGCATGTATCCCGAAAGGCGCGAAGCGGTTTTCGGATAAGATCATGCCAAGGAAAATTCTCAGCCGAGGCTGAGGTCTGATATCGCCGCTCCCGTAGCCAGCCGGGGCGGCACCCTCACAATAATCTGTCACCGCCGCTGATAACGGTATTGGGCACGGGAGGCCAAGATGGCCGCTGTTCTTGATTCTGTCCGCGCATTCTTTGCGCCCACAACTTTCACCCTCGACCTGGAAAACGCAGGCGATGTCGTCGCGCGCGAAAATCTGCTGGATCGCGCCATGGGTCCCGACCGCCGCAAGAAGTCGTCCGAAAAGCTGCGCCAGGGCCGTGTTCCGGCCGAAGGTCTGGCGCTCGTCGCTCGCGATCGCAGCGGCCATGTCGTCGGTACGGTTCGCCTGTGGAACGTCGAAGCCGGTGTCGACCGCGAGACGCGTCCTGTCGATGCGCTGCTGCTCGGTCCGCTGGCCGTCGATCCTGCCTATGAAGGCAAGGGTATGGGCTCGGCGCTGATGCGCGCTGCTATCCTGGAAGCCAAGAAGCGCGGCCATGCCGCTATCCTGCTCGTCGGCGATGCGTCCTATTACGAGCGTTTTGGCTTCTTTGCCTCCAAGGCCCGCCATCTCGTCATGCCCGGTCCGTTCCAGCGCGAGCGCTTTCTGGCGCTCGAACTGAAGGACGGCTGGCTCGACGGCGCTGCCGGCATCATTGTGGCCAGCGGCCGCAAGCTTGCCCAGCCGCCGGTATCAAAGGCTGCGTAAAACGCGCGAAAATCCTGAAGTATCAAAAGGCCTTCGTCCGGTCGGGTGTCAGCCTCAAACCGAAATGTGGAATACTTTCTGTCGTAAATATCTGTCGTGAAACTCTGACTTTTGTGAGTGAGTTTTGCGACAGGAATTTACAGTGGGATTTCGTCCTGACGGTTTTGTCGGGAACGTCAGGAGTTTCGCAGCGCCGCGACAATTGCATACAGTAGCTTCGCGTTGCTGTAACCGATATCTTCGCGCGTTAATCCCATACGCAGGATCACGAGTTTAAGCGAAGGGATGATCGCAATCACCTGACGGAGATGCCCCTGCATCATGAATGTGTCGGCCGGCAGGGTAAATCCCTGGCCCGGGCCTAACCAAAGTTGTCCGCGACCGTAAGCGGGACCATGTCCCTCGTCGGAGGCCGGCACAGGCGAGCGCATGTAGTCGACAAAACCACTCGGCAAAAGCTGTTCACCGTTCCACTCCCCGTTCAGGCGCAGGAATTCGCCGAAGCGCGCCCAATCACGCGCACTAGCGAAGAGATAGGCTTCGCCTAGAAATGTGCCGGAAGGGTCGGTTTCAAGAACGGCACTGGTCATGCCTAGAGGTTTGAACAATCGCTCCTGCGGAAAAGCTTGTGAGTCTGCCCCAACGGCATTTTGCCAAAGCCACGCCAGCAGGACCGACGAGCCACCGGAATAATTGAATTTTGTTCCAGGCGGAGCGACAAGAGGCCGGTCTCTCGCGAAAGCCGCCGCATCTTTAGCGAGATCCTCTAATATATACGTATCGGGGAAATTGCCTTCTTCACTCCATTTCAAACCGCTTGTCATCGCCATCAAATCGGCTACGGATATGTTATTGCGTGTGTCGCTGATCCATTGCGGGAATAGATTTTTCTGATTGAGCGAGAGCTTTCCGTCTTTGATGACCATGCCGACCAGCGCAGCGTTCACGGTCTTCGTCATGGACCAACCTAGCAATGGCGTTGAAGGCCCGAAGCCTGCGCCATAGGTTTCACCGACAATGTGTCCATCACGAACAACGACGATCGCGCGCATCCCAGGTCCCTGAAGAGCCGGATCATTCAGCGCAGCCAGCAAATGCTTGTCGTCTGACAACTGCACCCTGTCGCCAGCCGGCCAGAGCGCATCGGATGTCTTTGGCGGCGAAGAAGTTTCGGCTACGCGAGAACGAACCCCCTCAGTTGAATCCAGAATGCAACCTCGTCCCTCCTCGTATTGGGCGTGTCGTCTGGCGAATAGGCCCAGATATGCCACTTCTACACGTTGTTTGCCGGTGTCGACGTTGATCTTCATTCGTTTGACGGCATGCGAGAGCGCAAACTGCACGTCGGTCGCAATGACCGCATCCGCGTCGCGTCTGGCAATGAACACGTTCGAACAAACCATTTGGGCTGCATAGCCCGTGGCGACCAGCAGCAAATCGGGTGGGCTGAAGGTCAGCCATCCGCTTATTCCGGAAACCCCAAGAACGATAATCGCGATAGCAACAATGGAGAATCGTCGGATGCGGCGCATATTCCACGACCTGCTAATGAGATAATTGAAAAAGCCACGAAAGATATCGCGAAACTCCCAATTAACGAGACGGTCTTGCGACTTGATTTTGCGGCGCCGCAAAACCAATGTTCTGCGATAGGTGAGCACGCAGCATGCTACACGAAGATATTTTCAACAAGATAAACCGTCCGAAACGCCGATGCCACAAGGGGATTGAGTACCAGTATCTAATTGAATTCCACATTTAAGTTTGAGGCTGGCTGTCGGGCGGAGGCCTCTTTATTTGGCTGCCTTCACGCTGTCCTTCGCCGGATCGTATCCATCCGTCAACGTCTTCAGGAAGGCGACGACATCGGCGATCTCGGCGTCGTTCAGGGCAGGGGCATCGCCGAGTTTGCGGTTCATCGGCACGTCGATGACGTCGATATTGGCCTGATATTGCGCCGGCAGATCATCATATTTCAGCACCTTGCCGCCCGCATCCTTCGGATAGATTTCTTCCGGATTGGTGTCGCGCTTGACGTAGAAGCGGGTCACATCCTCCAGCGTGCGATAAACGCCGTTGTGGAAAAAGACGTGACGGGTGGCGGCGTTGCGCAGCGTCGGTGTCTTGAACAGCCCGCAATTCTGCGGCTGGGCCGAGTAGGTGTCGCTGCGCAGCGGCCCGCAAATGCCGGTGTCGTAGTAGTGGGCATCGGCATTGGCCGGGATAGCCGGATTTCGCGGTGCGCCGAGGGCCTCGAACTCGAAATCGGTGAAATTAGGCATCTGCCCGTCGCCGATCATCTTGTCGAGGTGACAGGAGGCGCAATTGCCCTTGTTCGCATCGTCGAACAGCTTCAATCCCCGCGCTTCCGCATCCGTGAGCACCGCCTTGCCGCGCAGGTAGTAATCATACTTGCTGGTATAGGGATGGAAGGAGTTTTCCTCGATCTGATAGCGGGCAAGCGCGAAACCGATCTCGGAGATCGTCATGTCCTGATCGTTGAGAATGTTATCGCCGAAGAGTGCCGAGATGTCCTTGCCGTAGCCTTTCTTCAGCTTGTCGTAGACAGTGGCGGCGTCGGCATTGGCCATTTCGAAGGGCGAGATCATCGGTTGCAGGGCCTGCTCTTCCAGCGAATCGACGCGTCCATCCCAGAACATGCCGCCCTGCGGCACGAGGTTTGCCGCGGCTGCGGCATCCGCCTTGATCACGGCCTGCGCCGTCAGCGGGCCGGTGACGGCTGCGGGGGCATTGGCCAGAGCCACGCCGGATGCTTCGGTCATCGGCGATGCTTCCGCGGCCTCGTCGGCAGCGCTCTCTTCCCCGATCGAGAAGGATGGCGTCGACATCTTGTAGGCGAGGCTCGGCACGGCGCGGATACCGGGTTGGTCGAGATGCGGGCCGCCGAGCTGGACGGCGAGGCCGTTGGCGGGCGCATAGTGGTTGGCGGGATCGTGGCAGGTGGCGCAGGCCATCTGGCCGCCGCCGGAAAGCGAAGGGTCGAAGAACAGCCTCTTGCCGAGCTGTGCGACCGCGCTCAACGGAGCCTGGTCGTCATAGCCGTCCGAGGTCGAGGGATTGGCGGCCGGTTCGCTTGCCATGCCGACAGCCGCACCCGCGAGCGAGAGGCCCGCGAGCGCGAGGAGCGGCAGGAGACGGCGGTTGAACTGCAAGGGCATTTCCGTCTCCCTCATGGTTTTATGAAGCTTGATTGCCGGTCTTCGGATCGAGGATCAGCTTCGGTGTGTCACCCTTGGACCAGTCGAACATGTTGTTCAGCGAGCCCGAGAGCGCATCGAAGGAGCCGCCGCCGAGGCGTGCGCCGGCCATCCAGTTGTCCTCGATGAAGCGCATGACGGAAGTCTGGTCAGTCAGCGTGTGGTCGACGAAATTGGTCTTTGAATAGGGCGAGATGACCAGCAATGGCTGGCGCGTGCCATAGCCGCAACGCCCCTCAGCCGGCTGGCCGTTGACGCCGGGCAGCGGCGTGCCGGTGGAACAGCTGTCGCCGCTCAAGACATCGTAGCCCTTGACCGGGAGCTTCGATGGATTGACGACCGCGTGAGCATGGTCGTACCAGCCGTCGGAATCGTCGTAGAGGACGATGATAGCGGTATCCTTCCAATCAGGCGAATTCTGCACGGTGTTGACCACTTCCGTCACGAATTCCTGCTCGTCGAGCGGGTCGGAGTAGCCGGCATGGCCGTCCTGATAGGCTGGTGCTTTCAGGAAGCTGACCGTCGGCATGTTGCCGTTCTTCAGCGCTGCGTAGAAGTCGGTCATGTCGTACTGGTGATTGGCCGCATCCGTCGTGCCGATCGCCGCTACGGAAGATGGGCGTGCGTGCGTCGGGTTGGCGGTCGAGGCGTAGTACTGGAACGGCTGGTGATGCGGGATGTAGTCGGCGCTGTTGACCTTGGTGACGGTCGAGGTCGTCGTGCGCTTGCAGGCCGCCGTGCCGTCCGGATTGGTCAGCGTGAGGTCGAAGCCGCCTTCGAAGAAGCCCCAGGTGATCTTGTGCTCGTTCAGCATGTCGCCGATGTTCTTGCCGTACATCAGGGCCGTCTGGCCGACCGAGCAGACGTCGCCCGTCGGGTCGAAGTCGCTGATCGCCGTCCAGCCGCCATTGCCGTCGGGCACGATGCGGCCCTTGGAATAGGTGCCGTCGCTCTCCAGCGTGTAGCCGGGCGGCAGGATGACGCCGTTGGTCTGGCCGGAGATCAGGTTCAGCGCGCCGGGCGTCGAAGGCCCGAAGTTGGTGGAGAAGGAATTGTCGCTGAGCGCGTAGTGCTGGGCATAGTTCCAATAGGCCGTAACGGTGTTGCCGTCATAATAGCCCATGACCTGACCCTTGGTGCCGAAGGCGCCGGCCGCGCCCTTGGTACCATGGCCGGTATTGGCCGGGAAAAGGTCCATGGCGAAGTTGTTGTAGGCGGCCTGTTCGGCGGTGTAGCCGTGGTTCTGCGACTGGGTGGCCGCCTGGGTGCGGTCGAGCCGGAAGGGGGCAGCCGCATCGGCGCCGTTCGCTGTGTTGGTCTTGTTCGGGTTGGTGTCGAGAAGTCCGGCGTTGGCGAGCGTGTTGATGTCGGCCGGCGTGTTGTCGGCCGCCTTGAACGCCGGTTCGCCATCGACATTTGCGGCCTTGGGGTAGGTCGCGAAATAGTGGTCGAAGGAAACGTTTTCCTGGAAGATAACGACAAGATGCTTGATCGGTGTCGCGGTATTCGGTGCCGGCATTGTGTCAGCGGCACCAGCGGTGGAACAGAGCAAAACAAGAGTAAGCGCGCTGCCGGCTGCAAGGGCGGCGCGACGTGAAAGACCGGTCATGGTGATATCCTCTTCGAGTGGGGGCATTGCTCCGGCGCATGTTGCGCCACGCCGGGCATAGAGAACCATTCCGAGCTATCAACGGAGTATGACAGTTCCATGAAGAGCGCGGCGAAACCTTTCCGCCTTCGCTGCATTGCCTGTGGCAAACAATTGATTCTGCCGCTTTGGGCAGCGGCTTAGCAGGAGACGCCCGACTTGAGCGATTGCGATGCTACCTTATGTCACGGGCGAGGGTTTCCTCACCCGCCCTCGTGGTTCGAGACGGCCCTATGGGCCTCCTCACCATGAGGGCTGATCCTCGTATGCCTGGCGACAGAGGATCGCAGCTTGCTCCGCCTCATCTTGAGGCGTATTTCGGAGCAAGGCACAGACATGCCTCGAAGGACGAGGCGGCCACTGTCGCCCAAATACTGAAGCTAGATGTTCTGATCCATCGTCTCAGCCGGGATTTCGTCGGCGCGATGGATGCGCACGACCACGGCCGGGACGCCGGCGACGGTGCAATGCGGCGGAACGGGTTTTACCACGACGCTGCCGGCCGCGACCTTGCTGAAGGCGCCGACTTCGATATTGCCTAGGATCTTGGCGCCGGCGCCGATCATGACGCCGTGCCGGATCTTCGGATGACGGTCGCCGCTCTCCTTGCCAGTGCCCCCAAGCGTCACGTTCTGGAGGATGGACACTTCATCCTCGATGACGGCGGTTTCGCCGATGACGATGCCGGAGCCGTGGTCGAGCATGATCGACGAGCCGATCTTTGCGGCCGGATGGATATCCGGGCCGAAGACGAGCGAAACGAGGTTGGAGAGCCAGATCGCGATTTCCCTACGGCCTTCCGTCCAGAGCGCATGAGCGATGCGGTGTGCCTGCAGGGCGTGAAAGCCCTTCAGGTTCAAAAGCGCATGCAGATAGGTGGTGCAGGCGGGATCGCGCGTGCGCACGGCGACGAGATCGGCCTCGGTCGCCCGCAGGATCGCAGGATGCCGTGTCAGCACATCGGACAGCAGCGACAGCAGGTCGCTGTGTTCGATCCTGACGACGCAGAGACGCGCGGCCAGTATCTTGGCAAGGCCGTCCGCATCGGACGCGTTGGCAAGCAATTGCGCCCGCAGCAGCGGAGCGAGCGTTGGTTCGCGTGCAGCGAGCTCGGCGGCTTCGCAACGGATCACGTCCCAGACGTTTTCGGCTGGGGCAGGGCTATTTCCGGCGATTGCCGTTCCTGACTGGGGCATGATCCTTGTCTTTCTGCTTAGAGCGGTTGAGCGTTTCGTTGAATCGCTCAACCGCTCTATTTGTTTGCTTTTACGCAATTCCAGACGGAAAACCGCTGCGCACTTTTCCCGGAATTGCTCTTCAACCGGAGACGTCGACGACGCCGCAATCGCCGGCTTCGGAGGCGAAGGCCAGCAGCTTGCCGGACTTGCTCCAGCTCATCGCCGTGATCGCACCCTTGCCGGGCCGACGCAAGAGCGCTTCCTTGGCGTCGCCGAGGCGGACCGCAAGGATCATGCCGTCGATGAAGCCGATGGCGAGGATATCCTCGGCGGGATGAAATTTTACCGAGGTCGCCATGATGTTAGCGCGCGTGCCGAGTTCGAGCGGGGCCTTGCCCATCGGGCCGTCCTTGCCCTGGAAGGGCCAGACGATCGCGGCCGGCGCACCGGAGGAGGCAAGCCACTTGCCCTTGTTGGACCAGGAAAGAGACTTCACCTTGGCGGGATAGCCGGTCATGCGCATATGCCTGGCCTCTGCGCCGGGCTTGGCATCCAGCTTCCAGCCATGCAGGGCGTTTTCCTGCATGGTCGTGACGATGAACTGGCCGTCCGGCGAGAAGGTGACGCTCGTATGCGCCCCCTTCCATTCCAGATTAACCGGCTGCGCGCTCATACCGACCCAGTGCAGCGATACGCCGTTGTAGCGCGTGACGGCGATGCGCAAGCCCTTGGGAGCAAAGGCGATGCCTTCAACCGTGCGCTCTTCGGCAAATTCCTTCGTCGTGCCGTCGGACAGCCGCACGAAGGTGCTCTTGCCATAGGCATAGGCGACAGCGCCCTGCGGACCGGCAGCGATCTGCCCGATCCATTTGCGCGGGGCTTCGGCCAAAACGGTTATGCTGCCATCGGCGGCGATGCGCAGAACCTTGCCGTCCTCGCCGCCCGAAATCAGGCTTTCGCTATGGGGATCGCGGATGCAGGTGAGCATGCCCTGATGGGCTTCCGTCGTCTTGTCTCCGCCTTCGAGGCGGTGGATCGCGCCGGCCGCGCTCGCGAAGAAGGGGGTATCACCCAAAAATTCGACGGCCAGAACGTGGCCGTCGATATCAAGCGGAGCAACAGTCGGCATCAGGCGGACGCCTCGCAGGCCTTGAAGCTTGCTTCCAGCTTTTCGCGGTCGAGTTCGCGGCCGATGAAGACGAGCCGGCTTTCATGCTTTTCGCCGTCCTTCCAGGGGCGCTGATGATCGCCTTCGATGATCATGTGCACGCCCTGAACGACGTAGCGCTCCGGATCGTCCTTGAAGGCGATGATGCCCTTGAGGCGCAGGATGTTGGGGCCCTGTGTCTGCGTGATCTTCTGCACCCAGGGGAAGAAGCGTTCCGCATTCATCTCGCCGCCGCGCAGCGAAACCGACTGCACGGTCACGTCGTGGATTGGCGACGGGGCGTGGTGATGATGGTCGTGACCATGGTCATGGTGGTGATGATCGTGGTCGTGATCATGATGGTGATGATCATGGGCGTGATGGACATGATCGCAATCCGGGCCGCAGACATGATCGTCATGGCCATGCTCGAGGAAGTGCGGATCGTTTTCCAGCGCGCGTTCGAGGTTGAAGGCGCCCTGGTTCAGCACGCGGGCGAGATCGACGCCGGAGCGGGTCGTCTTGTAGACGCGGGCGGCCGGGTTGATGGCGCGGACGACATCCTCGATCTGGGCCAGTTCTTCCGGCGAGACGAGATCGGTCTTGTTGATGACGACGACGTCGGCAAAGGCGATCTGGTCTTCGGCCTCGCGGCTGTCCTTCAGGCGCAGCGGCAGGTGCTTGGCGTCAACGAGCGCGACGACTGCGTCGAGTTCCGTCTTGGCGCGGACATCGTCATCCATGAAGAAGGTCTGGGCGACGGGAACCGGATCGGCAAGGCCCGTGGTTTCGACGATGATGCCGTCAAAGCGGCCAGGGCGCCGCATCAGGCCTTCGACGACGCGGATCAGGTCGCCGCGAACGGTGCAGCAGACGCAGCCATTGTTCATCTCGTAGATTTCTTCGTCCGACTCGACGATGAGGTCGTTGTCGATGCCGATCTCGCCGAATTCGTTGACGATGACGGCGTATTTCTTGCCGTGGTTTTCAGAGAGGATGCGGTTCAGCAGCGTCGTCTTGCCGGCGCCGAGATAGCCGGTGAGAACGGTAACGGGGATGGGCTTTTGCGTGGCTGTTTCGGTCATGGGAGCCTCGAAATATGGAAGGTTGCCCCGGGGAGCGGACATTGGTCGGCTTCCATATAAGGAGTTGGGGACGGCAGTTCAAAGGCTTTTGTATGTTATAAGATCACATTAGGTTTGATACGATGAATTGGCCGCGTGGTCAGGTCAGCGTTGACACATCGAAGCTGTCGACATCCTCAAGCAGTTCGACCAGCCCCTTGACTGCATGCGCGATCAGCCTTTCGCCCTTTTCAGCCGTTGCTGCGCCCGCATTGCCCGCGACCCCTTGCTCGCTCAAGTCGGACATCTTCCAGCCGAAGGCGTGCGGCCCGTAGGCACGCAGATGCCTGAAGTCCTTGATGAAGCCCGATTGGCGCGACGGGAAATCCGCCGCCTTCGACATGTCGACCCTTTCCGGATGCAGGGCGAGCATGACCGAGGTCTCGATATCGCCGCCGTGAATGTCGATGGCCTTGTCATCAGGTGCGATCAATCCGTCCGGTATGCCGAAGCGCGTCCAGCTGGTTGCGACCGCCAGCATGTTGAAGCGCAGGCGCGCCTCCGTCGCGACGATGGTCATCAGCGGAGAGTTACCGCCATGGGCGTTCAGCATGACAAATTTGCGGATGCCGAGTTTGCTCAGCCTTTCGGCGACATCGAGCCAGCGGTGAACGGCTTCATCGAAGGTCAGCGTCTTCGTGCCGGCGGCATCCATATGTTCGACGGAATAGCCGACAGGCTCGACCGGCAGAAAGCTTACGGGCAAATTGGCCGGCAAAGCAACCTTGAGGCGCGAGGCGATTCCCTCGGCAATGAGTGCATCGGTTTCGAAGGGCAGATGGGGCCCGTGTTGCTCATAGGCGCCAAGTGGCAGCACGGCGATCCATTTTATTCGCTCCTCGGGCGTCAATGTTTCATCATTGTCATCGAAACATGGCAAAGGATGCGCCATCTGGGGGTGTGCCTCTTGTTTATGTCAATAAGCTGCGCAATGTCATAGCGTGATGACTTAGCGGCGAAAAGGTCAACGGAATCACGATGGGCAAAAAGAACAAGGTCGGGAAGAAAAGTAAGTCAGGTAAGAAGAAGGATCACCGGGACTACACGCTTGCCGATCTGTCGCCGGCTTTGACGCAGGCGGCGCGGTCCATGCGCACGGTGATGACCCGCAGCCTGACGGCGAGCGGCCTCTATGCCGGGCAGGACGGCGTCATTCTCGCGCTTGCGGCGAATGACGGGCTTCCCGCCGGCACGCTGGCGCAGAAACTCGGCGTCAAGGCTCCCACAATGACGCGCACGATCGGGCGCATGGAGGCGCAAGGCTTTGTCGAACGGCGGCCGGATGCCGACGATGCCCGCCTGACCAAGGTCTACCTTACCGAGACCGGGCGAAATAGCGTCAGCGAAATCGAAAGTTCGGCGGCAAGCTGCGATGAGCTGGCGACCCGCGGTTTCTCTGAGAAGGACATTCGCTCGCTCGTGCGCCTGCTCAAGACGATCGAGAGCAACCTCCAGGCCGGCGATGACGACGAAGACGACGACGAATTGTGAGAATCTCCCAAGAATTCGAGTTGCGCCGCGCGATTAAAGCTTTTAATTAAATATTTTAAATTCCGGAATCGTAAAACGACGGAATAAGAATATGGCTGCGTTTCACGGGGAGGGTGCGCGTGGCGCAAAAGATAAAGCTTTCGACAATTGCGGAAACGCTGGGTATTTCAACGGCAACAGTATCTCTGGCCTTACGCGATAGCCCGCTGGTCGCGGTCAACACTCGCGAGAAGATAAAGGACCAGGCCCGCGCGCTGGGCTATATCTACAATCGCCGCGCTGCGAGCCTCAGGACATCGCGATCGGGCATCATCGGCGTCGTCGTGCATGACATCATGAACCCCTTCTATGGCGAAATCCTGAAGGCAATCGAAAGCGAGCTCGACCGCAGCCGCCACACTTTCATTCTCTCCAACCACTATGACTCGGTCGAGAAGCAGCGCACTTTCATCGAGACGCTGCTGCAGCTCGGCGGGGATGGTGTCATCATGTCGCCGGCGATCGGGACGCCGCCGGAGGATTTCGAGCTGGCGGAACAAAACGGCATGCCGGCCATCCTCGTCGCGCGCCAGATCGATGCGCTCGACCTGCCGACGTTTCGCGGCGATGACAGCTACGGCATCTCGCTTGCGACCAACCACCTGATCAGCCTCGGCCACCGCACCATTGCGATGATCGGCGGCACCGACCAGACCTCGACCGGCCGCGACCGCTATCAGGGCTATGTCAACGCATTGCGCAAGGCGGGCATCGAAGTCGATGCCAATCTGCGTATTCCCGGAGCACGCTCCAAGCAGGGCGGTTTCGAAGCGGCGGTGCATTTCCTGTCGCTGCCGCAGAAGCCGACGGCGGCTGTCTGCTGGAACGATCTGGTCGCCATCGGCCTCATGAACGGCATTTCCCGCGCCGGCCTCGTGCCGGGGCGCGACATCTCGGTCACCGGCTATGACGATCTGGAGGAAGCGGCGATCGCAACGCCTGCGCTGACCACCGTCTGGAACGGCCAGGCCGAGGTCGGAAGGCTTGCAGCGCGAGCGCTTTTGGATAGGTTGGCAGGAAGCCATGAGCCGGATGGTATCCATCTCATCAAGCCCGAAATGCGTATCCGCCAATCGACGACGCCCTACAAGGCACGCTAGAACTGTTCAGCTCTGTCTCATCGTTTTCACGCAATTCCGGACGGAAAACCGCTGCGCACTTTTCCTGGAATTGCTTTAGTAGCGCCGAACCGCATCTCAAGAGGAAAGATTCATGTCCGATAACCGCATTGCCGTCCTCGTTCCGGGGAAGATACACCCGCGTGTTCTCGAAAGGCTCGCAAAACACTTCGACGTTATTTCGGTCGATCGCGACGGTGGGCCGCGCATGGATGCAGAAACGGCAGCGCGTGTGCGCGGTGTGGCGGTCTCGGGCGGCTTCAATGCGACCTGGATCGACGCCTTTGCGAATGTCGAGGTCATCGCCAATTTCGGCGTCGGCTATGACGGCATCGACGTCAAGCATGCGGCTTCTAAAGGCATCGTCGTCACCAACACACCTGACGTCCTGAACGATGAGGTCGCGGATACCGCAATCGCCCTGTTGCTGAACACGCTGCGGCAGTTTCCGAAGGCAGAAAGCTGGCTGCGCGAGGGGCGCTGGGTGAAGGATGGTGCCTTTCCGCTCTCGCCCTTCTCGATGAAGGGACGCCGCATCGGTATCAACGGCCTTGGCCGTATCGGTCTGGAGATCGCGAGAAGGCTGGAGCCGTTCAAGGTGAAGATCGGCTATCACACGCGCACGCCGCGCGACTCTCTACCTTACGACTACTATCCGACCTTGAAGGAGATGGCGCAGTCGGTGGATACGCTGATCTCGATCGTGCCGAAGACGCCGGAAACGCACAAGGTCATCAATGCCGAGATCCTGTCGGCGCTTGGACCGCTGGGCGTATTCATCAATGTCGGCCGTGGCTGGTCCGTCGATGACGATGCGCTGATTGCAGCGCTTGGCAATGGAACGCTCGGTGCTGCCGGCCTCGACGTATTCTATGACGAACCCAATGTCCCGGCCGGCTATCTCTCGCTGCCGAATGTTTCGCTGCTGCCGCATGTCGCATCCGCTTCGGTACCGACACGCGATGCCATGGCCGATCTCGTCGCCGACAACATCATCGAGTGGTTTGCTAGGGGTAAGCCTGTGACGCCGGTGCCGGAAACGCCGGTCAAGCCACGCGGCTGATCAAACGGCCTTTTGCTGATAGGCGGCGGCGGCCAGCCGCTCCTTGCCTGCCGCATAGTCGCGCACGGCATCGCCGAAGGCGGCGAACAGCTTGCGCGACGGCGAATCCGTTTCCGCCCAATATTCCGGATGCCATTGTACACCGACGGCAAAGACCTTGGCGTCGATGACGGAGACGGCCTCGATCGTGCCATCCTCGGCCAGCGCCTCCACTTGAAGTCGCGGCGCCGTATCGGCAATCGCCTGGCGGTGCAGCGAGTTGACGCGCACTTCGCCGGGTCCGACGACGCGGGCGATGCACGAGCCTTCCTTGACGAAGACGCTTTGACGGATCGAATACATCGTATCACGATCGACATTTTGCGGCTTGCGATGGTCCCAGATGCCCGGCTGGTCCTGGATTTCGCTGGCAAGCGTGCCGCCGAGCGCGACGTTCAGCTCCTGAATGCCGCGGCAGATGGCGAGCATCGGAATGGCGCGCTCGATGGCGCGGCGGATAAGTGGAAGCGAGGTCGCATCCCGGGCGGGATCGAAGGGGCCATCGCTATCCCTTGCGTCCTTTCCATACAGCGACGGATGCACATTGGTCGCCGAACCGGAGACGAGCAATCCGTCGACCCGGTCGAGAATGGCATCGGCATCGTTGTCATCCTCAAGGGCGGGAACGATCAAGGCCATCAACCCCGCGGCCTTTACGGCAGCGCGCACATATTGCAACTGCACCGCATGCCAGCTCGTGCCATCGAACTCGCGGATATCGGCGGGAATGGCGATGATCGGTCTGGACATTCAATGCTCCGGAAGCTGCGAAACGAATATACGCCGAGACCTCTGGACAAGCATGATGTCAATCCGAGGGCAGAGGTGCACGCGATAAACTTACGCGAAGATCTCCCGACCGGCAACGCGCAGTGGTTTCCATGAGGCTTTGTTTCCCGCCGTCACGCGGATGTACAGGAATCGCCATAATGCAGTGCAAGAGCAAACTTGAAAGACCGTGTGCGGCATGGTTAGTTCCATCGCTTGCGCCGTGACGGGGGAGCGTGCCGTTCCCCAGCAATGCCGTCCGTATGGGAGAATTCGATGGATCGCCGTTCCTTCATGAGGCGGGCAGGGACCGTTGGCGCAGGTGCTGCCGCCGCCGCGCTTGCGAGCCCGGCCGTTGCCCAGGAATATCCGAAGATCACCTGGAAGATGACCTCTTCCTTTCCGAAGAGCCTGGATACGATCTATGGCGGTGCTGAGGATATCGCTGCGCATGTCTCCGACGCGACCAACGGCAATTTCGTCATCCAGACCTACGAGGCCGGCGAAATCGTGCCCGGCGCGCAGGCGGCCGACGCGGTGAGCGCCGGCGCCGTCGATGCCGCGCATACCTGCTCCTATTATTTCTGGAACAAGGACCCGACCTATGCCATCGGTACGGCGCTGCCGTTCGGCCTCAATGCCCGGCTGAGCAATGCCTGGTTCTATCAGGGCGACGGCAACAAGCTGATGAACGAGTTCTATGCCACGCAGGGCATTTTAGGCCTGCCCGCGGGTAACACCGGCGCACAGATGGGCGGATGGTTCCGCAAGGAAATCAACACGCTCGACGATCTCAAGGGGCTCAAGATGCGCATCGCGGGTCTTGCCGGCAAGGTGATCGAAAAGATCGGCGTGGTGCCGCAGCAGGATATCCCGGTCAACGGCGTATACGATGCGCTGGACAAAGGCACTGTCGATGCAGCCGAATGGGTCGGTCCCTATGACGACCTGAAGCTCGGGCTGCAGAAGATCGCCAAATATTACTATTATCCCGGCTGGTGGGAAGGCGGCGCGGTGGTGCACGCCTTCTTCAATCTGGAAAAATGGAATGCCCTGCCGAAGAACTATCAGGCGATCCTCGGCGACGCCTGCGCCTTCGCCAATACCAATATGCTGGCGAAATACGATGTCAAAAATCCTCAGGCACTGAAGGATATCGTGCAGCAGGGGGTGACGCTGAGGCCTTTCAGCCAGGAGATCATGGAGGCTTGCTTCCAGTCGGCCAGCGCGCTCTACGCCGATCTCTCCAAATCCAACGACTATTTCAAACGCATCTATGAGGATCAGGTCGCCTACAAGAAGGATGCCTATCTTTGGATGCAGCTTTCCGAGTATACTTTCGATACATTCATGATGATCCAGCAGCGGGCAGGCAAGCTGTAATCGTATTTCATAAGTCTTTAGCGATGTATTGTTTTCTTTATTAGTGATTTAAATATTATGCCCGTGGTAAGGTGCGCCGGGAGTAATTGTGCGAGCGCAATGCGGATCACAATCCAGCTTCAACTTAAGCTGTAGACTTGATTGGAAAAACTGTCCGAATGGCCTCTGTTTGGGCAAGCAAATTTTAAAGGGTTTCCACTAGGGTGTCCGCCGCATCAGGGGAAGTCTGAATGAAGCCTCCAAGCCCGGACACCGTGCCGACGGATATCTATCTGTCGTTCGTCAGTTCGCTTTTCGGAAACCGCAAAACGCTCTTCACGGGTGTGTTCGTTCACATCCTGACATATGTCCTCGTTTTCCTGGGCACGCATGCCGGCATCTATCTGGCCTTTTGCGTGGCGTTTGCCGTCGTCTTTGGCTTACGCATCCGTTTGTTCCGGCTGTTCGATGCCGCGGACAAGAATAGCCTGACGCGCGCCGATATTGCCGGTTGGGAAGCGCATTATGTGATCGGTGCGGCAGCGGTGGCGGCCATCCTCGGCATCGGTAGCGGCTATGCCATTCTCATCCTGCGGAATCCGCTGGCGGAATTCATCTGCGTCGCCGTCACGATGGCTTCGATGGTATCGATCGTCGGCCGGAACTATGGATCACCAAAGGCGGTCGATCTCCAGATTCTCGCCTGCTGCGTGCCGATCATCATCGCCTGCCTGCTGTCGCAACAGCTCTACAAGGCGATCGCTTCTCTCATGCTCATTCCGTTCGGGCTGACGACGCGCGCAATGGCGAATGGCATGCGCGAATTTCTCTACAAGAACATCATCAATTCACGCGAGATATCGCTGATCGCCGACAGATTCGATACGGCGCTGAACAATATGACGCATGGGCTGTTCATGCTGGACGCCCAAAATCGTATTCTGGTCGTCAATCGCAAGGCCTGCGAGCTCCTCAATTTCGCCCATCCCGAGCGGCTCAAGGACTGCGAGTTCGACGTGGTCCTGCGCTATGGCGCCCGTCACGCCTTCATCGACGGATCGCTGCCGGGGCTCATCCAGCGGCAGCTGGCGCAGCTGGTCGGCGGCACGCTTTCCCGAACTCTCATCCAATTCAACGAGGATCAGTTCCTGGAGTTTTCGGCAAGCCGCCGTGCGGATGGGATCGTCATCCTGATTTTCGAAGATGTGACGGTGCGTATTCGGGCAGAGCGCAAGATCCTGCATATGGTGCGCTATGACCCTTTGACCGGGCTGCCAAACCGCGAATATTTCATAGAACTGGTCAAGGAAAAGCTGGCCGCGCACAGCAGGGAAAGCCGGATCGGGATTCTGGTTCTCGATATCGACGATTTCAAGCACGTCAACGACACCAAGGGGCATGTTGCCGGGGACCGCCTGCTGGTCGCCATAGCCGAGCGCCTGAAAGCGCTTGCCGGCACTGCGGCGCTTGCCGCCCGTCTCATCGGTGATCAATTCGTGCTGTTCTTTCCCAATGAAGATGATGCGCCGGATATCGATGCTCGTATCCTCGCCCTGCATACGGCAGTAGCGGGCACCTATAGCGTTGAGGACAACAGCCTTCGGGTTTCCGTCAGCGGCGGATACATGACCATGTCCAGCCGGGAGTTCCGCCTGGAGGAATGGCAGATCAAGGTCGATCTCGCGCTCTTCGATGCCAAATCGCGGATGAAGGGTGGCTGCAGCGCCTTCGAGCAGGAGATGGATGCGCGCTATGTCGAGCGGCAGAAGCTGAAGGATGATTTGCGCGAGGCGATAGAGACTGGCAGGCTTCAGGCCGTCTACCAGCCGATGTTCACGCCGGATGGCTCTCGCATCGAATGCTGCGAAGCGCTTGCTCGCTGGATTCACCCGGAAAAAGGCTCGATCCCGCCCGATCTTTTCGTGCAGTTTGCGGAGGAAATGGGCATCGTTGCGGGCATCACCCGCTTCATGGTCAACCAGGCCTGCCGGGATTGCGCGTCATGGCCCGCGCCTCTTGCAGTCTCCGTCAATCTCTCGGCGCAGGATCTGCGCAATGACGAGATCGTCAAAATCGTCATGGCGGCGCTCGATGCATCGGGCCTGGAGCCCACTCGCCTGCATCTCGAGGTGACCGAAAGCTGCTTGATGGATGAGGTGGCGACCGTCCGCTCCATCCTTGCCGATCTGCGCGCCAAGGGCATCACGATTGCGATCGACGATTTCGGAACGGGGTTCTCCAGCCTCAGCTACCTCGATTCCCTGCCAGTGGATGTCGTCAAGATCGACCGGTCTTTCGTCCGTGACATCACGACGGACAGCCGCCGTTTCAAGCTGCTGTGCGGCATCGTCGATCTTTCCCGCGCGCTCAGTCTTCATATCGTGATCGAAGGCGTCGAAACGGCGGAGCAGCTGGCACTCGTCGTTGAGCGGAACCTGGCGGATATCATCCAGGGTTATGTATTTTCCGCTCCCGTGCCACAGGAGCAGGTCGTAGAGAGGGTGGACAGTCTCAATCGACGACAGCTGGGCGCCGGCAGGATTCTGCCAGCCGACGCCATCAGATAGCCGGCATCGTCAGGCCGATGCGGGCGCACCCGGAATCCGCTGGCGATTCCCTCAGCCTGCGCCTGCCTGCGACCTTCTCGTGCATTGCATTTTCCCTCGCTTTGTGTAACCCCTCGATAGAGGAAATTCGGTTGCGGCATCCCTTTGCGAGATGCCACGACTTTTGAGGACGAACTCCGGCCGCCAGTTGATGTCGTCTGTCGGGGGAGAGCATTGAGGGGAGAATTCTGAATGGCCGAACATCATACAGGACCGGCTGAGACCGGCGCTGCCATGGACTACAAGGAGCATGAGAAGACCTATAATCTTTTCGTCTCCGGCGCCAAGGTTGGATCTGCGATCATCGCGGCGTTGTTGATCGCCATGGCAGCTGGCTTTTTCGGTCATGCCGGTTTCCTCGGTGGCGTCCTCATATTCATCGTTCTGACCATCGCCAGCATCGTCCTGTTGCGCTGATACTGCAACGCTGACCGACGCCGGGCCAGTCCGGCCCGCGCTTTCCCATGATTCTGCAGGCTGCAGCGCCGCCGCATTCGGGCGCGGTGCCGTTTGATGCGAGGTGTTGTCGTTGAGCAATCTGGTTTTCGTGGCCAAGGAAAGCGTGGCGGAGGAGACGCGCGTTGCGGCTTCCGTCGAAACGGTAAAGAAGATGAGAGGCCTCGGTTTCGATGTTGTGATCGAAGCCGGCGCCGGTGCCCTGTCGCGCATCCCGGATGCTGAATACGAGACCATCGGCGCGCGCATCGGCACGGTGAAGGATGCCAAGAAGGCGGATGTCATTCTCAAGGTCAGGCGGCCGACGAGCAAGGAGATCGCCGGCTACAAGAGCGGTGCGATCGTCATCGCCATCATGGACCCCTATGGCAACGAGGCGGCACTTGCCGAAATGGCGCGCGCCGGGCTGACGAGCTTCGCCATGGAGCTGATGCCGCGCATCACCCGCGCGCAATCGATGGACGTCCTGTCGTCGCAAGCCAATCTTGCCGGCTATCAGGCCGTGATCGAGGCTGCGGCCGTCTACGACCGGGCGCTGCCGATGATGATGACGGCGGCGGGCACGGTGCCGGCGGCAAAAGTGTTCGTCATGGGCGCCGGTGTTGCCGGCCTGCAGGCGATCGCCACGGCGCGGCGTCTGGGCGCACAGGTCTCGGCGACCGACGTTCGCCCGGCAGCCAAGGAACAGGTCGCCTCTCTCGGCGCGAAATTCATCGCGGTCGAGGACGAGGAGTTCAAGGCGGCGGAGACCGCCGGCGGCTACGCCAAGGAAATGTCCAGGGAATATCAGGCCAAGCAGGCTGCTCTCGTCGCCGATCATATCGCCAAGCAGGATATCATCATCACCACGGCCCTCATTCCCGGTCGGCCGGCGCCGCGGCTTGTCAGCCGCGACATGCTGAAGGCGATGCGCCCCGGTGCGGTTGCCGTCGATCTCGCCGTCGAGCGCGGCGGCAATATCGAGGGTGCCGATTACGACAAGGTCGCCGATGTCGAAGGTGTCCGAGTGATCGGCTATCCGAACATGGCCGGCCGGATCGCGGCCAGTGCCTCGGCTCTTTATGCCAAGAACCTCGTCACCTTCCTGGAAACGATGGTCGACAAGGATACGAAGAGCCTCGGCCTCAATCGTGCAGACGAGTTGATCAAGGCGACGATGCTGACCGATGGCGGCGAAGTCGTGCATCCGAATTTCGTCGATCCCGATCAGCCGACCGTCAAGAAGGGAGATCTCTGAGATGGCTAGCCAAGCAATGGACCAGGCACTCCAGCAACTGAATGATGCCGTCACCGCCGTCACGACCGCCGCCGCTCAGGCGCCCGAGGCCGTAAGCGCCGCAACGGGCGGAGCGATCGATCCCTTCGTATTTCAGCTGGCGATCTTCGTATTGGCGATCTTCGTTGGCTACTATGTCGTCTGGTCGGTGACGCCGGCCCTGCACACGCCGCTGATGGCCGTGACGAACGCCATCTCCTCGGTCATCGTCGTCGGCGCGCTGCTGGCCGTGGGCATCTCAGCGAGCGGGCTGGCCACCGGCTTCGGCTTCGTGGCGTTGGTCCTGGTTTCGGTCAATATCGTCGGCGGTTTCCTTGTCACCCAGCGCATGCTGGCGATGTACAAGAAGAAGGACAAGTGAGAGCGGCATGCTGAGCAATATAGCGGCTTTCCTTTATCTCGTCTCGGGCGTGCTGTTCATCCTGGCGCTGCGCGGCCTGTCCCATCCAGCCACCAGTCGGCGCGGCAATCTCTACGGCATGATCGGCATGGGCATTGCCATCGCCACGACGCTGGTGCTGGCGACGCCGTCCTTCGGCGGCTTGGTGCTGATCATTCTCGGTCTTGCCATCGGAGGCGGGGCGGGTGCCTATATCGCCCGCGTCATTCCGATGACGTCGATGCCGCAGCTCGTAGCCGGCTTCCATTCGCTGGTCGGTCTGGCAGCCGTTCTCGTGGCCGCTTCTGCGCTCTACACGCCGTCTTCCTTCGGCATCGGCGAAATCGGCCATATCCATACGGAAGCACGCATCGAAATGGCGATCGGCGTCGCCATCGGCGCGCTCACCTTCACCGGCTCGATCATCGCCTTCCTGAAGCTTGATGGCCGCATGTCCGGCAAGCCGATCCTGCTGCCATACCGGCACATCATCAATGCCGTACTGCTCGCGCTGATCGTCTTCTTCATCGTCGGCCTTGCCGCGAGCGAAAGCCACTTCGATTTCTGGGCCGTCGTCGTGCTGTCGCTGGCGCTTGGCATATTGTTGATCGTGCCGATCGGTGGCGCCGACATGCCTGTCGTCGTGTCGATGCTGAATTCCTATTCCGGCTGGGCAGCAGCCGGCATCGGCTTCACGCTCGGCAATCTGGCGCTCATCATTACCGGCGCACTTGTGGGCTCTTCGGGCGCGATCCTTTCCTACATCATGTGCAAGGGCATGAACCGTTCCTTCGTCTCGGTCATTCTCGGCGGTTTCGGTGGCGAGGCGGTATCGGGCGGAGCCGATAATTCCGACAAGACCGTGAAGCTCGGTTCGGCCGAGGATGCCGCCTATCTGATGGCCAATGCCTCCAAGGTCATCATCGTGCCGGGCTACGGCATGGCGGTGGCGCAGGCGCAACATGCGCTGCGTGAGATGGCGGACAGGCTGAAGGCGCACGGTGTCGAGGTGAAA
This sequence comes from Rhizobium sp. NPDC090279, assembly GCF_044769665.1. Lineage (NCBI taxonomy): Bacteria > Pseudomonadati > Pseudomonadota > Alphaproteobacteria > Hyphomicrobiales > Rhizobiaceae > Rhizobium > Rhizobium sp. NPDC090279. The sequence continues at coordinate 162,087 of NZ_JBIVYI010000002.1, forward strand.
TATGCCATCCACCCGGTTGCCGGTCGTATGCCCGGTCATATGAACGTGCTGCTCGCCGAAGCCAACGTGCCCTATGACGAGGTGTTCGAACTCGAGGACATCAATTCGGAATTCGCCCAGGCCGATGTCGCCTATGTCATCGGCGCCAACGACGTCACCAATCCGGCGGCGCGCGACGACAAGACCTCGCCGATCTACGGCATGCCGATCCTCGATGTCGACAAGGCCAAGACCTGCCTCTTCGTCAAGCGTTCGCTTGGCTCGGGCTATGCCGGCATCGACAATACGCTGTTCTACAAGGACGGCACGATGATGCTTTTGGGCGATGCCAAGAAGGTCACCGAGGAAATCGTCAAGGCGATGAACGAGTAAGCGCCAAAACGCTCGGGATCTTCGCTGGACGTTTGTCTGATTTGGATCTCGGATCGACCATGCCTGCTTCCCCGCTGGAAAATCATGGAGGCAGGCATTTGCGCGTCTCCGGTCTTGCGAACCGGCCGGGTCTGCACTGCTCCGCGAAAAATCGAAACTATTTTTCGAGCTCCCGTCGATTCCGCCGTGCCTCGTTCGTCGTGTGGTATGTTCTAACCAACCAAGGAGACAGAACCCATGCGATTCATGATGCTGATGATCCCCGGCGGTTACGCTTCCGCTGCTCCCGACACCATGCCCGGTGCGGAAGCCGTCGAGTCTATGATGAAATACAATGAGGCGCTGAAGAAGGCTGGTGTGCTTCTGGCGCTCGACGGGCTGCATCCGCCATCCTCCGGCGCTCGCGTGAACTTCAAGGGCGGAAAGCCATCCGTCGTCGACGGCCCGTTCGCCGAAGTCAAGGAAGTGCTGGGCGGCTATTGGGTCATCGACGTGCGTTCGCGCGACGAGGCCATCGAGTGGGCGCGCCGATGCCCGGCAGGGGAAGACGACGTCATCGAGGTTCGCCGCATATTCGAGATAAGCGAATTTCCGGAGGATGTGCAGAAGGTGGCTGAAGGCTTCGATGAGCTGAAGGGGTGACCACGTCAGGGACCATAGAAGCGGTCTGGCGGATCGAGCAGCCAAAGCTCGCCGCCAGGCTGAACCGGTTGCTGCGGGATATCGGTCTTGCCGAGGAGATCGCGCAGGATGTCTTCGTGCTGGCGCTCGAACGCTGGCCCCGCGATGGCATTCCGCGCAATCCGGCGGCCTGGCTGACGCAGGTCGCCAAGAACCGCGCGCTTGACCGGCTGCGCCGCACCACACTGATCGACGGCAAGAATCGCGAACTCGCTATCGATTTCGTCGCACTTGAGCACCAGACTCCCGATATCGAGTCCGTGCTGGATGAGGATATCGATGACGATCTGCTGCGGCTGATCTTCACCGCCTGCCATCCGATGCTGCCAGCCGAGCAACGCGCGGCACTTGCCTTACGGCTGCTGGGCGGTTTGTCGACGCAGGAGATCGGGCGGGCCTTCTTGCTGCCCGAAGCCACCATCGCGCAGCGCATCGTGCGCGCCAAGCGAACGCTACGCGAAGCGGGAATCGCTTTCGAGACGCCGCGCGGCGAGGAGCGGCGGGAGCGTCTCGCCGCGGTGCTGGAGGTGGTCTATCTGATCTTCAACGAGGGTTATGTGGCAACGGACGGACCGCATTGGCTGCGTGCCGATCTGTGCGGCGAGGCCTTGCGTCTGGGGCGTTCGCTGGCGGCGTTGATGCCGCACGAGCCGGAGGTGTTGGGGCTTCTGGCGCTCATGGAGCTGCAGGCTTCTCGCTTTGCGGCCCGGGTCGACGGGTCGGGCAATCCGATCCTGCTGCTCGATCAGGACCGCAGCCGATGGAACTGGTCGTCGATCCGCAGCGGTCTCGATGGTCTGGCCCGTGCCATGCTTCTGACGACGCTGCCCGGTCCTTATTTGCTGCAGGCTATGATTGCTGCCTGTCATTCCCGAGCGGCGACCGCGGCCGATACCGACTGGATCGCCATTGCCGCCTACTATCAAGCGCTGGCCCTGGCAGCGCCGTCGCCGATCGTCGAAGTCAACCGGGCGGTCGCCGTCGGCATGGCGTTCGGCGCCGCCCATGGCCTTGCCATCGCCGATGCGCTGAAGGATGAGCCGCGCCTGAGGGAATCGCATCTTCTCCCGACCGTGCGAGGCGATCTTCTGGCAAGGCTGGGGCGAACTGCGGAGGCGCGGATGGAATTTCGACGCGCGGCGGAATTGACCGGCAATGAAAGGGAACGTGCCTTGTTGCTTGCCCGTGCCGACGCTTCTCTTGGCGAGCCATAGAGCAATTCCAGGAAAAGTGCGCAGCGGTTTTCCGTCCGGAATTGCGTGACAACAAAGAGATAGAGCGCTTCAGAGATTCCATGAAAAGCTGAATCGCTCCAGACATCAGCTCCGCTGCCGCTCCATTGTATTGCGCGGCGCTGTCAGCTTCCAGACAAGGCCAGTCCGGCGGAAATCGACCTCGACATGGCCGCTGAAGGATGCCGCGGCATGGGTTTTCGTGACGGTAGTGCCAAAGCCGGTGTCGCTCGGCGGCTTGACCGGCGGACCGCCGCTTTCGGTCCAGACGAAGCGAATCATGGTGCCGGTTTCCGCGGCTTCGTTCGTCCATTCGATGGTGATCTTGCCCTCGGGCGCGGAAAGCGCGCCATATTTCACCGAATTGGTGGCGAGCTCATGCAGGACCAGGCCGAGATTCTGCACCGCCTCCGGCTTCAGCAGGAAATCATTGCCGAGAACATCGAGCTGCTGCGGGGCCTGCAGGAAGGTCGCGAGATGGATGTCGATCACGCGGCGTAGCGACACGCCGGACCATTGTTCGCTGGTCAGGACCTCGATGGAGCGGGCCAGGCCTTCGAGCCGATCGGCGACTGCCCGCTGGAAGGTGTCGACGCTATCGGTCTGCCGGGCGAGCTGCCGCGTCATCGCCTGGGCGAGCGCCAGCAGATTCTTGGTGCGGTGGACGAGCTCATGCATGACGAAATGCAATCGGTCCTCCGTGACGCTGCGGTCGAAGGATGCGTTGGAAAGCGCAACGGCCACCTGGTTTGCCTCGAGAACGCTGGTATCGATCGGCGAGACGATCTCGCCGCGGCCCATGCGATCCGCCATGTCGGCAATGCTCTGTATCGTGGTGCGCACCTGGCGCGCCAGGGCATAGACCGCGATCAAAGCAATCAGCAGCAGCGTCACGCCGCCATAGATCAGGAAGCGCCAGGTGCTCATCAGCGACGCCTGCGCGGAGGCGATCGGCCCCCAGACGACGGCCTTCCAGGACCAGCCCGAGATCTGCGCATAACCGAGTACTGCGTTCGGCAGGGTCTTTTCATCCTGGTAGACGCCGCTGGACGCGATCAGCTTCGGCAGAATGTTCTTGTTGAACGCGTCGCCAGGCGCAAGGGTCGTCGGGCCGCCGGCGGCAACCACATGGCCCGATTTGTCCAGAACGGCGGCCGACCAGCCAGGTGGCAGGGCTTCCGTCGTCACAAGCTTGGCAAGCTCGTCAGCATCCTGGGTTACTGCCAGAGCAGCGCCGGCCGGCGAATGTTCGAGGGGCAGGGTGACGTTATAGACCCAACGGCGGGCGGTCGAGCCTATGAAGACATCGGATGCCTCGATGCGGCCGGAGTTCAGCGCCGATTGCAGCGCAGCCAAGTTGCCCGTCTTGCCGAGCGGTTTGCCAAGCGGCCAGCGAGTGTTCAGCCGAAGCTGCCCATCCTTTTCCATCAGCAGCACGAAGAGCGAATCGGTGCGCAGGACCGTTTCCGTGCGAGCGAAGAAGGTGGCGATGTCGTTGCGCTCGAGTTCCGGCGAGGAAGACAGCAGCCGCAACGTCGTCGCCATGTCCTGCAATTGCCGATCGATGACGCGCGAAAGCGCCTGCGCGTCCTGAACCGTATCGCCCTTCAGCGCGTCGCGTTCATTGTCTTCGAGCTGGACCAGAAGCAGTGCGACGAAGGCGAGAATCGGCAAGGCAATCGCCAGGGCGATGGCGATCAGATAGGCTCCGATCGACGCTTTCGGAAAATGCGGCTTCCTCATGGGGCGATCAACCGATCGTGCCTCCATGACGATCCAAAGCGCCGGCAAACGCGAAAAGAATGGTTTTGGTCATCATGCCAAGCGCCCCCATGCCCAGATCCGAGCTACATGCTCCATGAGCGCCATGTTAGGGCTCGGTAATTTTCGTTGCAACATCTGAAAAGTCATTACTTCAAAATCGTAAGCGATCTCGGGTATTTACGACTGTGGCAAGGCATCCTTTGAGTTGCGTTGACCGCCTGGTATTCGAGTTAGGCAAAGCGTGAAAGACGGAATGCGCCGAGATCGCGATCTTCGTCCCCCTCGGTGATCTCCTGCGCTGCCAGCAGGCCGACGAGCGGCGCCAGCGTGACGCCGGAATGCAGGACTGCGAGATAGAGACCGGGCGCTGCATCGACGCCACCCAGGATCGGCAGGCCGTCCTTCGGTGTCGGGCGATAGCCAACGGTGTGGAAGTCGAGTTCCAGCGCTTCGCCGCCTTTCAATGTCGCTTTGACCTTGGCGAAGAGATCGTCGGCAACCGCTTGTGGATCGTTGCCGGGATCGGTGCCGCCGAAGTCGCTGCCGGCGATGATTCGTCCCTCCATCGTCTGGCGCAAATGCAGCTCCGGCGCCATCACTAGGCCATTCAGCATTTTTCGCACGGGACGGGAATGGACGATGAGTCCCGGGGGCGTTTCGAGCAGCACGGAGACATCGGCGGAGGCGGCGAGCGCTGCCGTACCCGCACCGGCGGCCAGAACGACATGATCGGCGCGCATCGCCCCTTCACTCGTTTGGATGCCGACGATCCGCTCACCTTCTCTAAGCAGACCTTTGACCTCGACGCCAGGCGACAGGATCGCGCCCTGATGGCGGGCGTTTTCCAGCAGAAGCTTGGAGGCTGCAACAGGTTCGACGGCACCTTCCTCGGCGACATGCAAGGCATAGTCGGGCGGGTTGGCGAGAGCCGGTTCGATCATCGCGCTGGTCGCCCGGTTGACCGGTTGTATGCCATAACCCCAGCCATGATGTTGCGCCGCATAGGCGTCCAGCTCTGCCTCGGGGAGGTCCCAGCTGAGGCCGCCGCACCAGGATAGAGGCAGATCGGGCAGATCCTTCTTCAGCCGCGACCATTCCGCCATCGAACGGTGCCGGACACGGAAATAGAATTCCGGATTGCCCCAGCTCGCATTGATCCAGGCGAAGGAGTTTGGCGTCGCAACGCCGCCGGTCCGCTGGGCAACCACTGTCACGGACGCGCCCTTGCGCTGGAGATGCCAGGCGATGGAGGCGCCGATGATGCCGGCGCCGATGACGATGATTTTCTGCGGGGAGGGCATGTCGCTGTCTCGCTTGAATGGGGTGAGCTGAGACTAGGCGTTCGCGATGGCAAAGAAAAGCCGCCGGGCGAGTTCGCCGGGCGGCTGCTTATTCGATTGCCGGATACTGGTTAAGAGCCGGCGCCGACGCGCGCCAGACCATCTTTGGCCGGCTGATAGCTGGGATCGAGGTTGACCGCATGCTGATAGGAGCGGCGTGCTTTCGCCTTGTCGCCCTTGCGTTCGTAGACGAAGGCCTGGTTCGCCCATGATTCGGCGACCTTGTTGTTCAATTCGATCGCGTGGTTGAAATCGGCGAAGGCGTTGTCGTCGTCGTTCTGCGCGAGATAGGAGATGCCGCGGCTGTTGTAAGGCTCCGGCGCATTCGGCGACAGCGAGATCGCCTTGGAGAAGTCGTCGATCGCCTTGTCCTGCTGATTGCGCTTCTGATAGATCACGCCGCGGCCGTTATAGGCGCGTCCATCAGTCGTGCCGAGGCTGATCGCCTTGGAATAATCGTTGAAGGCGTCGTTATCTCGGCCAGCCTGGCGGTAGAGATTGCCGCGGCCGATATAGGCGACGTCGTAATTGCCGTTGATCTGCAGGGCGGCAGTGTAGTCCGCGACCGCTTCGGGCAGCTTGCCCATGTTGCGATAGATGAGCGCGCGGTTGGCGTAGGCCTGATAGAACTTCGGATTGAGCTGGATCGCCTGGTTGAAGTCGGCCAGCGCACGGTTGAAATCACCGCCACGGCCATAGGCCGTGCCACGCACATTGTAGCCTTCCGGGTCCTGCGGATTGGCGTTGATGACCGAAGTCAGCGAAGCGATGTTTTCCGAAGAGCCCTGCGCCTTGTCGATCTGGATCACATTATCGGTGGAGGCGGTCTGGCAGCCGGAAAGGCTGATCGCGGCAAGCATCGCCAAGGCAGGCAGCGCCACGGCGCGCTTCGAAACGAGTAAGGAAAGGTTCGAAGTGCGGAACTTTACGGAAGTCGTCATTGCCATTATCGGGTTCGCTTTCCCCATGCGTCTCATATCAGGCTGTTCTGATTTAATCCGATTTGTCCGGAGAATAAATCAAAAAGGCGGCGGCGAACGACTCGCCCCCGCCACACATGCATCTGAAAACGTCGAAAAAACGGCGATTACTTGGCAACAAGGCCTTCGCGCTGAGCGCGCTTGCGAGCAAGCTTGCGAACGCGACGAACAGCTTCGGCCTTTTCGCGAGCACGCTTCTGCGACGGCTTTTCGTAATAGTCGCGCATCTTCATTTCGCGGAAAATACCTTCGCGCTGCATCTTCTTCTTGAGAGCGCGGAGAGCCTGGTCGACATTGTTATCGCGGACAAGTACCTGCACGAGAATCACGTTCCTTTAGTTTGGTTGATGCCAGCGGCGACGGCAGCGCCAGGAGGCAAAAAAAATGCGTTCGCGCAGCCGTAGCCTTGCGATTGGTTAGGCGAGATAGCAGATCGGTTTGTCAAAGTCTAGCCAGATCGTGAGTTTGCAGAGGAAAAAGCTAGTTGTCGAGTACCGAATTCAGCCAGCGATGCCCGTGGGGCTTCAAAGAAGCTGTTGAATAAGCGATTGGCAGACGCCGATCTTTGCGACATTGACATGCTTGTGTGAGTATTTCGGTCACGGTCGTTCGCATGCTGCGGCGATTGCGCTATCTCGGCACTTGTCCGCGCAAAGGGGGAATCGCTTTATGAAATCGCTCGGCTTTGCGATCGCTAAGAGGGTGGCGGCATTTGCGCTGGCTCTTATCGTTCTTGCTGGTGCGCTTGAGCCAGCTATGGCCGGCGAAGTCCGCTTCGGCAAGAACGTCCGGGTCGGCGGGCACGATTTTTCCAACCAGACTTTTGACAGCAAGCACCGTGCGAGAATCTATCTTTACAACCAGAAGCCGCGCAGAGAAGGATGCGTCTGGCGCAAGGATGGCCATGGGGGCCGGGTGAAGGTTTGTCACCTGCAGCGCAAGTAGGATGGGGGACTTATGAACGGCCAGACTATGCCGACCAACGTTCGGTATTCTGAACGGCTCACATATGCCGCGATGGCGATCATTTTTATAAATCAGATGGTGAATTGGGATAGGACGAGCAGACATTTTGCCGAAGCGCCGCTTGCATTCACCTTCTTGCAAATCGCGTTTCTTTGCATTCAAATTTTCTGGGTCTGGCTGGTTGTGCGCAGGCGCACGAACTGGGCGCGCTGGATGACGCTTGCAGCGCAATTCGCCATGATGTTTGTCATCGGCTTTTCCTTCGGCTTCATTGCCATCAAGGGCAATCCCGAAGGTACAACATTGGAACTCGCTTTTCTGATCCTATCGACATTGTTTTATTTACTCGCCGCGTGTCTTCTTTTTACGCGTGACGCAACACCGTGGTTTATGTCTGAGCGAGCGTGAAGTTTGCCGCATACACGCAAGCCGTTAAGAAGTTTGGCGTCGTCATTCGATCTTTCTTTTAACCGTGTCGAAAGACGGTCCTGAATGCGTCGCAAAAGAGCCGTTGTGTCGGTTTTTGATTTGCGATTTGTATGGCCCATAAAAGGGCGTCATGCCTGAAGGAGTTGAGGGCGAATGCGTAAATACTCGGTTTTTGCCGTGGCACGGGAAGCGATGCGGGCTCACAAGGGCTGGGAGGCTCAGTGGACCTCGCCTGAGCCGCGCAAGGAGTATGACGTCATCATCGTCGGCGCCGGCGGTCATGGCCTGGGTGCGGCCTACTATCTCGCCAAAGAGCATGGCATCACCAATGTCGCCGTGATCGAGAAGGGCTGGCTCGGCGGCGGCAATACCGGCCGCAACACCACCATCATCCGCTCGAACTATCTCTATGAAGAGAGCATGCACATCTACGAGCATTCGATGAAGCTCTGGGAAGGGCTGTCTCAGGATCTCAATTACAATGTCATGTATTCGCCGCGTGGCGTGATGATGCTGTCGCACAATGTGCATGACCAGCAGTCCTTCAAGCGGCATATCCATGCCAACCGCCTCTACGGCATCGACAATGAATGGCTGACGCCGGAACAGGCGAAAGCTTATTGTCCGCCGCTCGATATTTCGAAGACGGCGCGCTATCCGATCAATGGCGCTGCGCTGCAGCGTCGCGGCGGCACGGCACGGCACGATGCGGTGGCCTGGGGCTTTGCCCGCGCGGCTTCCGATCGCGGCGTCCACATTATCCAGAATTGCGAAGTGACCGGCATTCGTCGTGCGCCGGACGGCCGCGTGATGGGCGTCGATACGAGCAAGGGCTTCATCGGCGCCAAGAAGGTCGGCGTATCCGCTGCCGGCCACACGACCGTCGTCATGCAGATGGCCGGCGTGCGCGTGCCGTTGCAGTCGAGCCCGCTGCAGGCGCTGGTTTCCGAGCCGCTGAAGCCGATCTTCCCGTGCGTCGTGATGTCGAACACGGTGCATGCCTATATCTCGCAGTCCGACAAGGGCGAACTCGTCATCGGCGCCGGCACGGACCAGTATAATTCCTACAGCCAGACCGGCGGGCTGCAGATCATCACCCATACGCTGGATGCGATCTGCGAGCTTTTCCCGATGTTCCGGCGCGTGAAGATGATGCGCTCCTGGGGCGGCATCGTCGACAACACGCCGGACCGTTCGGCGATCCAGTCGAAGACGCCAGTTCCGGGTCTCTATGTCAATTGCGGCTGGGGCACAGGCGGTTTCAAGGCGACGCCGGGTTCGGCCAATCTGTTCGCGCATCTGATTGCCCGAGATGAGCCGCATAAATTCAATGCCGGGCTGACGCTGGATCGCTTCCGCACCGGCCGACTGATCGATGAGGCGGCCGCCGCCGCCGTGGCACACTGATGCTGACGGCGGTCGGGATCGTTCTTGCGGCTGGGTTTTCCTTGCCGGCTGGAGTGATCGCGACCGAAGTCAACGATCTCGTTCCGGGGGTCAAGGATTTTCGTATGCAGGTGATCCACAAGGCGAAGGATGAGGTCGATTGGCCCTTCGTGGCAGAAAGCGGCGTGCTTGCCTGCGCCAAGGTGCTGAACAAGCCGGCGGTTTATTTCGTGCCCGACCAGAAACCTGAGGCAACCAGGGCCTTCGTGCTCGATACGGATCTCTTCGGCATGAGCCTGGTTAATATAGGGATGACCAACGTGCTGAAACCCTATGGATCGCTGGAGGCGCTGCTGAAGCGCATAACACCTTTCGTCACCATGGGACGGCGGCTTTGCGCCCAGCCTCCCGGCACAAGCCTTTCGGGCTCCGAGCTTTAACACAGGTAGAAAACGATGCTGCTGATTTACTGCCCCTATTGCGAGGAAGAGCGTTCGGAACTCGAATTCCGCAACGCCGGCGATGCGCATATCGCTCGGCCGGCCAATATTGCCGGGATCTCGGATGAGGAATTCGAGGAATATTTCTTCCTCCGCGACAATCCCAAGGGCCTGATCTTCGAACGCTGGCGGCATATTCATGGCTGCGGCCGCTTCTTCAATGCGGCGCGCGACACGGTGAGCGACCACTTCTATCGCACCTACAAGGCCGGCGAGCCGAAGCCTGATCCGGCGACGCTCAAGCCTGGCGCATCCGAGCCGGCGGCACAGCAGCAGAACGAACAAGAACTGACGGCACAAAAAGAGGGATTTGCTGAATGAGCGGCGCCAATCGTATTGCGGGCAAGGGGCGTCTGACGCCGGCCAGAACCGCTCGCTTCACTTTTGACGGCAAGAGCTACACCGCGCTCGAAGGCGATACCGTCGCCTCCGCGCTGCTTGCCAACGGCGTTCATCTCGTCGGCCGGTCCTTCAAGTATCACCGCCCGCGCGGCATCCTGTCAGCCGGCGCCGAGGAGCCGAATGCGCTGCTCGACATCTCCCGCGATGCGGCGCGGCGGCAGCCGAACGTGCGCGCCAGCGTACAGGAGGTCTTCGACGGCGTGAAGGTGCAGTCTCAGAATCGCTGGCCGTCGCTCGCCTTCGATGTCGGCGGTGTCAACAATCTCATGTCGCCGTTCTTTGCCGCCGGCTTCTACTACAAGACCTTCATGTGGCCGAAGGCGGCTTGGAAGCATATTTATGAACCCTTCATCCGTCGTGCCGCCGGCCTCGGCGTCGCGCCGACGGAAGAAGACCCGGATCACTATGCGAGCCGCTACGCCCATTGCGACGTACTCGTCATCGGCGCCGGCATTGCCGGTCTTTCCGCGGCGCTTGCCGCTGCCGAAACCGGCGCCAAGGTCATTCTCTGCGACGAACAGCCTGAGGTCGGCGGCGCACTGCGCTTCGATACCGGCGTCAAGATCGACGGCGTCGAGGGCTATGACTGGGCGCAGGGTGTCGTTGCCAGGCTCAAGGCGATGGCGAATGTCGAGGTGCTGACCCGCACGACGGCCTTTGGCTACTACAACCACAATTTCTTCGGCCTTGCCGAACGCGTGACCGACCATCTGGCGAAGCCGGGCCGCGATCTGCCGCGCGAACGCCTGTGGCAGGTCCGCGCCAAGCGGGCCATCCTGGCGACGGGTGCCATCGAACGCCACATGGTGTTTCCAAACAACGACCGGCCGGGCATCATGCTGGCGTCCGCCGCGCGCGCCTATCTCAACCACTACGGCGTCGCGGTCGGAGCCAAGATCGGCGTCTATACGGCGCATGATTCGGCTTATGAAGCCGCCTTCGACCTCAAGCGCGCCGGCGTTTCCGTTGCTGCCATCGTCGACAGCCGCGCGCGGCCGGGCGAGGCTGTGCTGGCCGAGGCCAAGCGGCTCGGCATCGAGGTGATGACCGACTATGCCGTCATCGATACCTCGGGCAAGCTGCGGGTCTCCTCCATGACCGTTGCACGCAATGGCAGCTCCGCCAAGCGCAAGATCGCGATTGATGCCCTGCTGGTTTCATCCGGCTGGACGCCTTCCGTGCATCTCTTCTCGCAGTCGCGCGGCAAGCTGAAATTCGAGGCGGAGAAACAGCGCTTCCTGCCGGGCACCTATGTGCAGGATTGTCTGTCGGTCGGTGCCTGCAACGGTACGGACGGGCTGCAGGCGGCGATCGAGGAATCGCTTGCCGCCGGCGAGCTGATGGCCCGCGCTACCGGAGCCACCAATGGCGGCGAGAAGATCCAGCTTCACGCCGAGCAGGCTTTCGAATGGACGGGCGGCATGATCGGTGCTGCCGAAGGCGCGGGGCCTGACACGAATGCCAAGGCCTTCGTCGATTTCCAGCACGATGTCTGCGCCAAGGATATCCGCCTTGCCGTGCGCGAGGGAATGCATTCCATCGAGCACATCAAGCGCTTTACCACCAACGGCATGGCGTCCGACCAGGGCAAGCTCTCCAACATGCACGGGTTGGCGATTGCCGCCGAAATGCTTGGCAAGGATATTCCGCAGGTCGGTCTCACCACCTTCCGTGCGCCCTATACGCCCGTCACCTACGGCACGCTGATCAGCCATTCGCGTGGGTCGCTTTTCGACCCCTCGCGCAAGACGCCGATGCATGCCTGGGAAGAGGCGCATGGTGCGATCTTCGAAGATGTCGGCAACTGGAAACGCGCCTGGTTCTATCCGCGCGCCGGCGAGACCATGCATCAGGCCGTCAATCGCGAGTGCCGCACGGCGCGCGAGGTGGCCGGCGTGTTCGATGCCTCGACGCTCGGCAAGATCGAGGTGGTCGGGCCGGATGCGGCCGAGTTCCTCAACCTGCTCTATACCAATGCCTGGGATACGCTGAAGCCGGGCCGTTGCCGCTATGGCATCATGACCCGCGAGGACGGCTTCGTTTATGACGATGGCGTCGTCGGGCGCCTCGCCGAGGATCGTTTCCATGTGACCACCACGACCGGCGGTGCGCCGCGTGTTCTGCACCACATGGAAGATTATCTGCAGACCGAATTCCCGCATCTGAAGGTGTGGCTGACGTCGACCACGGAGCAGTGGGCCGTCATCGCCGTGCAGGGTCCGAAGGCGCGCGAGATCATCGAGCCGCTGGTCGAGGGGCAGGATCTGTCCAACGAGGCCTTCCCGCATATGAGCGTGGCTGAGTGCAAGGTGTGCGGCGTGCCGGCGCGGCTGTTCCGCGTCTCCTTCACGGGTGAAGTCGGCTACGAAATCAACGTGCCGGCCGATTACGGTCAGTCGGTTCTGGAGGCTGTCTGGGCTCGCGCCGAGCCGCTGGGTGCCTGTGTTTATGGCACCGAGACCATGCACGTGTTGCGCGCCGAGAAGGGCTACATCATCGTCGGCCAGGATACGGACGGAACGGTGACGCCTGATGATGCCGGGCTCTCCTGGGCGGTCTCGAAGAAGAAGACCGATTTCGTCGGTATTCGCGGCCTGAAGCGGCCGGATCTCGTCAAGGAAGGGCGCAAGCAGCTCGTCGGTCTCGTCACCCGCGATCCGAAGGTGGTGCTGGAGGAGGGCGCACAGATCGTCGCCGATCCGAACGAGCAGAAGCCGATGACCATGCTCGGCCATGTCACCTCGTCTTACTGGTCTGAGAATCTCGGTCGCTCCATCGCTTTCGCGCTGGTTGCTGGCGGACGCGAGCGCATGGGCAAGACGCTCTATGTGCCGATGCCCGACAAGACGATATCAGTCGAGGTGACGGATCTGGTGTTCTTTGACAAGGAAGGAGGCCGGATCAATGGCTGATCTCGCAATTCGCAAACTGCCGCTCGCTGGCCGCCACGGCGGTTCTTCCACGGTGCGATTGACGCCAGCAGCACCCGCAAGCCGCATTGCGCTGCGCGCGCCCGCGGATTCCATCGGCGGCCTTTCACAGGCGCTTGGCCTGCAGGTGCCGAACCGGCCGAAGACCTCGGCCAGCGCCAACGGTCGTCATGTCCTCTGGCTCGGACCGGACGAATGGCTCGTCATCGATGAGAATGGCGCCGATCTGGTCGGCGTCGCGGCCTCGGCCGGCGTGCTGCACTCGGCGGCCGATGTCTCGCATCGCAATACCGCTGTCATCGTCTCCGGTCCCGGTGCCGAAGCGACGATCGCGGGCGGCTGCCCACAGGATCTTTCGCTACAGGCTTTCCCGGTCGGCGCCTGCTCGCGCACGCTGCTCGGCAAGGTCGAAGTCGTGCTCCTGCGGCTCGATGAGGAGACGTTCCGCGTCGAGGTCTGGCGTTCGTTTTCGGATTACGCTTTCGGTCTGCTAAGCGAAGCTGCGGAGGATGCGGGCCTTTAGAGGGTTCCGCATCCGGGTTGATCAAGACTCCTCCGGTCGATCCTTCGGATCGAACTGCGATATGGTCGTCCATGTCGCAGTCAAAGCCGGCTTGCGCTCGTTCTCGATTTCGACCGTCACATCATAGGTCAGCATCAACATATTGGCGCCGCGCAGGCGGGTTTCGGCGAGCGTGAAACGACCGCGTACCCGCGCGCCGCACTTGACCGGCGACATGAAGCGGATCTTCTCGAAGCCGTAGTTGATGCCCATGGTCTGCTCGCGGATCTTCGGCAGGCCGCTATAGTTCATCGCCGAGAGCAGCGAGAGCGTCAGGAAGCCATGGGCGATGGTGCCGCCATAGGGCGTTTCCGCCTTGGCGCGTTCCGGGTCGACGTGGATGAACTGGTGGTCGTGGGTCGCATCGGCGAAGGTATCGATCATGGTTTGGTCGACCGCTATCCAATCGGAGACGCCGATTTCGGTTCCGACACGTTTCATGATTTCAACAAGCGAGGTATCGCCGGGCATTTCCATCCTCGTCAATCTAAAGGGACACCGGCTCTTTCTGGCGAATCGGAAGGGAAAGTGCAACGACGATCAGGTTTCGACGAAGAAACTGACGGAGCGTGCGGCAACCGCAATCTGCCCGCCAGCCGGGGTTTCGCCTGCGGTGCTCAGCAGCGACCAGCCGTCCGTCTCGGTTGTCGGCAGCGTGACGGGGAGGTCGCCGCCGGTGCGATTGAAGAGGATGGCAAGGCGCGTGGACCGGCCCCTGTCGCGATCTTGCGTAGCGATCGCCATGCCGAGCAGGCCGGCATTCGGCGCTTCCCAATCAGGTATCGACATGGGCTCACCGGTCGATGAGAACCAGACGACGTCGCCGTCGCCTTTGAAGAAGTCCATATCCCCGAACGCTGCGAACCGGCGGCGCAAGCCGGCGAGCAAGGCAGTATGGCCGATCAACTCCTCATCCAGCGCCTTCCAATCCATCCAGGTGATGGCATTGTCCTGGCAATAGGCATTGTTGTTACCCTGTTGGCTGCGACCGCCTTCGTCGCCCGCCGTCAGCATGATCGTGCCGCGCGTCGCAAAGAGCGTCGAAAGCATGGCTTCGATATCGATCCTGCGCTTGCGCAGGATCGACTGATCTTCCGTCCTGCCCTCGATGCCGTTGTTCCAGGAGAAGTTCTCGTTGTGGCCGTCGCGGTTGTTCTCGCCATTGGCCTCATTGTGCTTGTTCTCGTAGGAAACGAGATCCATCAGCGTGAAGCCGTCATGGGCAGCAAGGAAATTGACGCTGCGCGTCTGCGTGCGGCCATCACTGCCGAAGATGGAGGAGGAGCCGCCGAGGATCGTCGCCAGATTGCCGATGCCCGCATCGCCTCGCCAGAAGCGGCGCAGATCGTCGCGGGCACGGTCGTTCCATTCGAGAAAGGGCGTGGGAAAGTTTCCAAGCTGATAGCCGCCAGGGCCGATGTCCCAGGGCTCGGCGATCATGATCCTGTCCCTTAGCGTCTCGTCCGCCAGCATGGTGCGCAGTGTCATGCTTTCCGGGTCGAATCCCTTGCTGCCGCGGCCAAGTACGGTGGCAAGATCGAAGCGGAAGCCATCGATGCCGGCATTCCGGACGAAATGGCGCAGGCTGTCGACGATGAGCCTGCGCGTTGCGGGCTGATCGCAGGCGACGGTATTGCCCGTGCCGGTATCGTTGACCAGCGTGCCCGACTGGTCCGGCTGATGGCGGAAATAGGTGGGATTGTCGAGGCCGCGCAGTGACAGCGTCGGGCCGTGGCGGTCGCTCTCGCCGCTATGATTGAAGACGAGATCGAGGATGACGGCGATCCCTTCGGCGTGAAGGGCGGCGACCGTCTCGCGCAATTCCTTCATGCCGCCAGGCACGAGGCGTGGGTCGAGCGCCATGAAGGCGACGGGGTTATAGCCCCAGCCATTGCTGAGGCCGAGCGGCGGCAGGTGTCGTTCGTCGATCCAAGCGGTGATCGGCATCAGCTCGACGGCATCGACCCGTAGGCGTTTGAGATGAGCGATGATTGAGGGATGGGCGAGGGCGGCGAGGGTGCCGCGTTGTGTTCCCGGTATATCCGGGTGCAGCATGGTGAAGGGCCTGACGGCGATTTCGTAGATCAGGCCGCCCGGCTGAAACAACGGCTTGGCGGGGGCAACCGTGACATCGCGAGAAACGATCGCCTTCGGTATCAGATCTTGCGTGTCTTCTCCGACCGTCCCCAGGCGCGGATCATATTGGAAGGGCCGGTCGATCTCCTTGGCGTAGGGATCGATCAGCAGTTTTGACGGATCGAACCAGAGGCCTTTGTCTGGATCGTACGTACCATGGGCGCGCAGGCCATAGCGCATGCCTTGCTTGGCATGCTTGACGAAAAGATGATGCTCGTCGCCATCGCGCTCCAATGGCAGTCGGACGACTTCCTTCTTGCCTTCCGCGTCGAACACACAAAGTTCGATTCGCTCGGCATTCCGCGACCACACGGCAAATTCGACGCCCGTGTCGGTGAGAGTAGCGCCAAGTGAGCGGATTGTCGGCTCTGACATGCTTGGGCTTTCCGGATTGCTCGAGATGATCCCCTTTTCCCCGCTTGCGGGGAGAGGGCTAGGGTGAGGGGCGGAGCGGTCGGCAAATTCTGCGGTCGTGATGAATTTTGAGCGGGGCCCTCATCCGACCAGTTGCCGCTTCACGTCGTTCAGCGGCTTCTGGCCACCTTCTCCCCGCATCACGGGGAGAAGGGGCTTATCGCCATCGGTTCAGGTAATCACAGTCGGTGCGTCGCGGCCGGTGCGGCCCTTGATGTCGGCGATATCCTGGGCGGCGGTGATGAGATCGGCCAGTGCTTCCTGGGTCTCGATGTTGTGACGGGTCGAATCGGGTTCGTAGCGCTCGATGTAGACGCGCAGCGTCGCGCCGGTCGTGCCGGTGCCGGAGAGGCGGAAGACGACGCGGGAGCCTCCCTCGAACAGGATGCGGATGCCCTGATGCTGGCTGACTGACTTGTCGACCGGATCGTGATAGGCGAAGTCGTCGGCGGCGGAAACGGTGAGATCGCCGAATTTCGTGCCCGGCAGCGTCGGCAGCCTTTCGCGCAGCGCCGCAATCAGACCGTTGGCGGCATCGGTGTCGACGCCTTCATAGTCGTGGCGGGAATAATAGTTGCGGCCATAGGTCGCCCAATGCTGCGTGACGATATCGATGACGCTCTCGCCGCGAACGGCCAGAATGTTCAGCCACAGCAGCACGGCCCAGAGACCGTCTTTCTCGCGAACGTGGTTGGAGCCGGTGCCGGAGCTTTCCTCGCCGCAGATCGTCGCCATGCCGGCATCGAGCAGGTTGCCGAAGAATTTCCAGCCGGTCGGCGTCTCATAGATGCCGACGCCACGCTTTTCGGCAACGCGGTCGGCAGCGCCGCTTGTCGGCATGGAACGGGCAATGCCGGCGATGCCATGGGAATAGCCGGGGGCGAGATTGGCGTTGGCCGCAAGAATCGCCAGGCTATCGGACGGAGTGACGTAGATACCCCTGCCGATGATGAGGTTGCGGTCGCCATCACCGTCCGATGCCGCGCCGAAATCGGGCGCATCGTCGCCCATCATGTCGTCGTAGAGCTCTTTGCAATAGACGAGGTTCGGGTCCGGGTGATGGCCGCCGAAGTCAGGCAGCGGCAGGAAGTTGCGCACCGATCCGTCCGGCGCGCCGAGGCGGATTTCGAAGATTTCCTTGGCATAGGGGCCGGTCACCGCGCTCATCGCATCGAAGCTGAGGCGGAAGCCGAGGCTGATCAGATTACGGATGGCGCCGAAATCGAACAGCTCTTCCATCAGGGCTGCATAGTCCTCGACCGGATCGATGACCGAAACGATCATGCCGCCGACATCTTCGCGGGCGATACGATCGAGATTGATGTCCGGGAAGTCCGAGATCTTATAGCTATCGATCACCTTCGAGCGCTCGTAGATGGCGTCGGTGATCTTTTCCGGCGCCGGGCCGCCATTGCCGATATTGTACTTGATGCCGAAATCTTCGGTCGGGCCGCCGGGATTGTGGCTGGCCGACAATATGATGCCGCCAAAGGCCTTGTATTTGCGGATGATGTTTGAGGCTGCGGGCGTCGAGAGAATACCGCCCTTGCCGACCATCACCTTGCCGAAGCCGTTTGCGGCGGCCATCTTGATGGCCTTTTGGATGACGTCGCGATTGTAGTAACGACCGTCGCCGCCGATGACCAGGATCTTGCCCTGATAGCCTTCGAGCGAATCAAAAATCGACTGAATGAAGTTTTCCGCGTAGTTCGGTTGCTGGAATACGGGAACCTTCTTTCGCAGGCCCGAAGTACCTGGTTTCTGGTCCGCGAAGGGGGTGGTGGGAACGGTTTTAATCATCGGGTTAAGCGCCTCTCGAGACTAGACTGGAGTAGAGAGCGACGTAGCGTTCTGCGCTCCTACCCCAGGACACGTCGGATTTCATGCCCTGCTTTTGCATCTGCGTCCAGACCTTTCGATCCTGGAAAAGATGCATGGCACGGCGCACGGCCTGTAACAGCCCCTCGGCGGTGACGGGCGAAAATTGAATGCCGGTCGCGACTTTTGCTTGCAGCGCTGCGTGGTTGGCGTCGATGATCGTATCGTTCAGCCCGCCCGTCCGCGCAACGACCGGCAGGCAGCCATAGCGTAAGCCATAAAGCTGCGTGAGGCCACAGGGTTCGAAGCGCGAGGGGATGATAATCGCGTCGCAGCCGGCCTGCATCAGGTGTGACATCGGCTCGTTATAGCCGGCGGAAACGCCGACGCGGCCGCGATGGCGGCCGGCCGCGGCAAACAGCGCTCCCTCCAGTGCCGGATCGCCGGCGCCCAGAATGGCAAGCTTGCCGCCCATGTGAACGATCTCGCTGGCAACCTCAGCCAGAAGATCCATACCCTTCTGCCAGGTGAGCCGGCTGACGACGCAGAAGATCGGGCCATCATCGTCGTCGAGGCCGAAATGCTCGATGACGCGCTGGCGGTTCACGGCGCGATCCTTCAGCGTGGTCGCATTGTAGGTCTGGGCGATCATCGGATCGCTCGCCGGGTTCCATATCTCGTCGTCGATGCCGTTGACGATGCCGTAGAGGTTGTGTGCCTTGCTGGCGATGACGCCTTCAAGGCCCATGCCGAATTCCGGCGTCAGGATTTCCTCGGCATAGGAAGGGCTGACGGTGGTCAGGGCATGGGCGGTCTGCAGGCCGCCCTTGAGGAAGCCGACATCGCCGTAATATTCGATGCCTTCCATGGAGAAGGCGTGAACCGGTAGGCGCAGGCCGGGGAAGATGTCGGCGCCGAACTGGCCCTGGAATGCGATGTTGTGGATGGTCAGCACGCTCGGCAGTTCCGGCGTCGGATAGTAGCGCATGTAGACCGGCACCATGGCCGACTGCCAGTCATGCGCATGCACGAGATCCGGCCGCCAGCCGGGCAGGAGACCGGCAGCAATTTCCGCGCCGGCCAGTGACAGCGCGGCGAAACGCCGCCAGTTGTCGGGATAATCCTTCCCGGTCGCATCGACATACGGGCCGCCGGTGCGGCTGTAATAGGCCGGTGCGTCGAGCACGAGAAACGAAATACCGGCGTGCTCGACTTCCAGAATGGTGGCCGGTTCGCCAAGGAGATCCGGTAGCTCCAGGCGAGCAACCGGATCGCGGATGGCTTTCATGACGGCGGGATAGCCCGGAATGAGGGTCTTGGTTTCGACGCCATAGGGCTTCAGCGCGATGGGCAGGGCGCCGGCCACGTCGGCCAGGCCCCCTGTCTTGATCAGGGGGAAGACTTCGGACGAAACCGAGAGAACCTTCATAGGTTACAGATCCAGCTTGTCGATCATCGATTGGGTGATTAGGCAGATGCCGCTTTCCGTGCGGCGCCAGCGCTTGGCATCGAGTTCCGGATCTTCGCCGACGATCAGGCCCTCCGGAATGGTGACGCCATGGTCGATAACGACATTCTTGAGCTGCGCACGGCGGCCGACCTTGACGCTCGGCAGCACCACGGCTCCCTCCAGCTTGGAGTAGGAGTTGGCGCGTACGCCGGTGAAGAGCAGGCTGTTGTAGAGGCTGGCGCCGGAAATGATGCAGTCGCCGGCGACCACGGAGGAAACCGCCGAACCGCGGCGGTCCTCGTCGTCATGGACGAACTTGGCCGGCGGGCTGATTTCTGCATAGGTCCAGATCGGCCAGGACTTGTCGTAGATGTCGAGTTCCGGCACGACTGCGGTCAGGTCGATATTGGCCTGCCAATAGGCATCGACCGTCCCGACGTCGCGCCAATAGGCTTCACGCTCGAAATCGGAGCGAACGCAGGACTGCGTGAAGCGGTGGGCGACCGCTTTGCCGTTCTTGACGATGTAGGGGATAATGTCCTTGCCGAAGTCGCGGCTGGAATTCGGATCGGCGGCATCGCGCTTCAGGCATTCGATCAGGAATTTCGTGTGGAAGACATAGATGCCCATCGAGGCCAGCGCGAAATCCGGATTGCCGGGAATGCCGGGCGGATCGGCCGGCTTCTCGACGAAGTCGATGATCTGGTCCTTCTCATCGACATGCATGACGCCGAAGCCGACGGCTTCCATGCGCGGCACCTCAAGGCAGCCGATCGTCACCTGCGCGCCCGAATCGACGTGCTGCTGCAGCATCCACTCGTAGTCCATCTTGTAGATGTGGTCGCCGGCGAGGATGACCATGTATTCCGGGCCGTAGGGCTCGATGATGTCGATGTTCTGGTAGACGGCGTCGGCCGTGCCCTCATACCATTGCGTTTCCGAGACGCGCTGCGAGGCCGGCAGGATATCGAAACTTTCGTTTCGCTCGGGGCGGAAGAAGTTCCAGCCGCGCTGCATGTGGCGGATCAGCGAGTGCGCCTTGTATTGCGTGGCGACGCCGATGCGGCGGATACCGGAGTTGAGCGCGTTGGACAGCGCGAAGTCGATGATTCTGGTTTTGCCGCCGAAGTAGACGGCTGGCTTGGCACGGCGGTCGGTCAGTTCTTTCAGACGGCTGCCGCGCCCCCCGGCAAGAACGTAGGCCATGGCATCGCGCGCCAGCGGCTGGAAACGTTTTTCTACCATTTCATTCCTCCCTGTCCGTAATAATCTCAAAATTCCGGTTCGAGCATGATCGTCGCCAAGGGAGGCAGCGTTATGATCGCTTGTATGCCTCCGCCGGCATTGACGGCCTGTACACGCCCGCCATTCCCTTTGCCGCTGCCGCCGTAGATGTCGGCATCGGTATTCAATATCTCGCGCCACCGCCCCTCAGCCGGCAGGTGCAAGGTATAGTTCTCACGATAGACTGGCGTGAAATTGGTGATGACGGCAACCGGCTTTTCGCCCGGCGCCTTGCGCAGCCAGGCAAAGACCGAGTTCTCGAAATCATCGACGACAAGCCATTCGAAGCCATCGCCCTCGCAGTCGCGGGCATGGAGTGCCGCCTTGCTGCGATAGGTAAAGTTGAGATCGCGAACGAGGCGGCGCATGCCTTCGTGCATGCGGTATTGCAGAAGGTTCCAGTCCAGCGCGCGCTCTTCGCTCCACTCGCTCCATTGCGCGAATTCCTGGCCCATGAACAGCAGCTTCTTGCCGGGATAGCCCCACATGAAAGCGTAGTAGGCACGCAGATTGGCGAATTTCTGCCAGTCGTCGCCGGCCATCTTGGCGATCAGCGATCCCTTGCCGTGAACGACCTCGTCGTGCGAGAGCGGCAGGACGAAATTTTCCGAGAAGGCGTAGATCAGCCCGAATGTCAGTTCGTTGTGGTGATACTTGCGATGCACGGCCTCGCGGGAGAGGTAGCTGAGCGTGTCGTGCATGAAGCCCATGTTCCACTTGAAGCCGAAGCCGAGACCGCCTTCATGGACCGGCTGCGACACTTTCGGCCAGGAGGTCGATTCCTCGGCGATGGTCATGACGCCGGGATGCGCGCCATAGACGCGGGTGTTCATCGACTGCAGGAAACGGACAGCCTCGAGATTTTCGTTGCCGCCGTACTCGTTGGGTATCCATTCGCCGTGCTTGCGGGAATAGTCGAGGTAGAGCATGGAGGCGACGGCATCGACGCGCAAACCGTCCAGGTGGAATTTTTCCGCCCAATAGAGCGCGTTGTTCAGCAGGTAGGCGAGAACCTCGGTTCGGCCGAAATTGTAGATCGCCGTATTCCAGTCGGGGTGAAAGCCCTTGCGCGGGTCTTCATGTTCGTAGAGCGCCGTGCCGTCGAACCAGCGCAGGCCGTGCTCGTCGGTCGGAAAATGCGCCGGCACCCAATCGAGGATGACGCCGATGCCGACCTTGTGGCAGCCGTTGACGAAACGGGCAAAGCCTTCCGGCTCGCCGAAGCGGGCTGTCGGCGCATAGAGGCCGGTGGTCTGGTAGCCCCAGGACGGGTCATAGGGGTGTTCGGTGATCGGCAGGAATTCGATATGGGTGAAGCCCATGTCGACGCAATAGGGGATGAGGCGCGAGGCGAGTTCATCCCATGACAGCATCGAGCCGTCTTCACGGCGCTGCCAGGAGCTGGCATGCACCTCGTAGATCGAAATCGGCTGGCGACGCTGGTCGACGCTTGCCCAATGCTCGCGGTGCGCGGAATCGTCCCAGATCTGATGCAGCTCGTTGGCGGTGACGGAAGCCGTCTTCGGGCGCAGCTCGCTGCGTCGGGCAAAGGGGTCGGCCTTCAGCGGCAGCAAGACGCCGTCCTGGCCACGGATCTCGAACTTATAGGCGACACCGGCCGGTACATCCGGGGCGAAGATTTCCCAGATGCCGCTGTCGGAGCGGAAGCGCATGACGTGGCGGCGGCCATCCCAATTGTTGAAATCGCCGACGACCGAGACACGCTGCGCATTCGGTGCCCAGACGGCGAAATGGAAGCCCTGGACGCCCTCATGCTTCAGCGGATGAGCGCCCATCTTGTCGAACAGGCGCAGATGCGTGCCCTGACGGGCGAAATAATCATCCATCGGTCCGAGGACGGGGCCGAAGCTATAGGGGTCGGTCACCGCCCATTCGGCATCGCCGCGCCTGGCGCGATAACGGACTGGCTGTTGCTTGGCGAGTTTCACCTCGCCGGAAAAGAAACCTGCCGGATCAAGGCATTCGAGCTCGCCGACGACCGAGCCGTCCAGCGCCGTGGCGGTCACAGCTTCCGCGCCGAGAATGAAGCAGCGGGCAACGAAGCCTTCATCTGTCTTGTGAACGCCGAG
The DNA here is from genome assembly GCF_044769665.1 of Rhizobium sp. NPDC090279. NCBI lineage: Bacteria > Pseudomonadati > Pseudomonadota > Alphaproteobacteria > Hyphomicrobiales > Rhizobiaceae > Rhizobium > Rhizobium sp. NPDC090279. Next base: position 184,823 of record NZ_JBIVYI010000002.1, read on the forward strand.
TACGGCGAACGGATCGGAATGGGTGCCTGCGAGAATTGCAGCAATGTCCTGTGCCGAAATATCGCTCAAGCTTGTGCTGTCAGCGGTTTTTTTCGGCTTTTTCATCCGGCTCTCCAGATTTCCTTGGCGTATTGACGGATGGTCCGGTCGGAGGAGAACCAGCCCATGCGAGCGGTATTGTTGATCGTCTTCGCGTACCACTCAGACGGGTTGGCCCAGAGGATGTCGACTTCGCGCTGCGCCGAGGCATAGGCATCGAAATCGGCTGCAACCATGAACCAGTCGTGGCTGTAGATGCCCTCGATCAGGCTGGCATAGCGGTTGCGGTCATCGGGAGAGAAGACGCCGGAGGCGATGGCCGACAATGCTTGCGCGAGTTCGCGCGAACGCTCGATGATGGCGCGTGGATCGTGTCCATCGCTGCGCAGACTGGCGACCTCATCGGCCCGCAATCCGAAGATGACGATATTGTCCTCGCCGACATTGTCGCGCATTTCGACATTGGCGCCATCCAGCGTGCCGATCGTCAGCGCACCGTTGAGGCCAAATTTCATGTTGCCGGTGCCCGAGGCTTCCATGCCGGCCGTCGAAATCTGCTCTGAAAGATCGGCGGCCGGAACCATGACCTCCGCCAGCGAGACGTTGTAGTTCGGCACGAAGACGATCTTCAGCAGGCCGCGTACCGAGGGGTCGTTGTTGATGACGCGGGCGACGTCGTTGATCAGTTTGATGATGAGCTTGGCGTTGTGGTAGCTCGGTGCCGCCTTGCCGGCAAAGAGCTTGACGCGCGGCTGCCAGTCCAGCTCGGGATGCGAGCGGATCTGGTCGTAAAGCGCGACTGCCTCGATAACGTTCAGAAGCTGGCGCTTGTATTCGTGGATGCGCTTGATCTGGATGTCGAACATCGCATTCGGATCGAGCTTGATGCCCATGCGGCTGGCGACAAGATTGGAGAGCTGTACCTTGTTGGCGCGCTTTATCGCGGCGAACTTCTCCTGGAAGGCGCTGTCGTGGGCAAACTGATCCAATGGCTTCAGCTGCTCGGCATCGTCGAGGAAGGCGTCACCGATGGTTTCGCGCACGAGGTTCGTCAGGCCGGGATTGCACTGCATCAGCCAGCGACGCGGCGTGATGCCGTTCGTCTTGTTGTTGATGCGGTCCGGATAGAGCTTGTGCAGGTCGGCAAAGACGGTGACCTTCATCAGGTCGGTATGAAGTGCCGAAACGCCGTTGATCGAATGCGAGCCGACGAAAGCGAGATTGCCCATGCGCACGCGGCGGTCGCCGTTTTCGTCGATCAGCGAGATCGAGCGGATTTCCGTGTCGCTGAAATTGCGCAGCTTGCGCGCTTCCACGAGAACCTTGGCGTTGATCGCGTAGATGATCTGCATGTGGCGCGGCAACAGCCGCTCGAACAGCGGCACGGGCCAGCTTTCCAGCGCTTCCGGCAGCAGCGTGTGGTTGGTGTATCCGAACGTGTTTCTGGTGATATCCCAAGCCTTGTCGAAATCGAAGCCGTGGACATCGACCAGCAGGCGCATCATTTCCGTGACGGAGACGGCCGGATGCGTGTCGTTCAGCTGGATCGCAACCTTGTCGGCGAGGTTGGTCAGATCATCATATTGCTGCAGGTGACGGCGAATAATGTCCTGCAGCGATGCCGACGAGAAGAAGAACTCCTGGCGCAAGCGCAGCTCCTGGCCGGCGGGCGTCGCATCGGCCGGATAGAGGACGCGCGTCAGGCTTTCGGCCTTGTTGCTTTCGCGCAGCGCGCCGATATGGTCGCCGGCGTTGAAGGCATCGAGCAGGATCGGGTCGATCGGCTGCGCCGACCAGAGGCGCAGCGTGTTGACGCGCTGGCCGCGCCAGCCGACGACGGGCGTGTCGAAGGCGGTTGCGATGACGCGCTCGGCCGGCTTCCAGACATAACGCGGCTGATCGTCATGGCTGCTGATGGTCTCGACGCCGCCGCCGAAGCCGATTTCATAGGAGCTTTCCTGGCGTTCGAATTCCCAGGGGTTCCCGTGCGCCAGCCAGGTTTCGGGCAGCTCCACCTGCCAGCCATCGGCCATCTGCTGGCGGAACAGGCCGTGGACGTAGCGAATGCCGTAGCCGTAGGCCGGCACATCGACGGTCGCCATGGATTCCATGAAACAGGCGGCGAGACGGCCGAGGCCGCCATTGCCGAGAGCTGCATCCGGCTCGATGCCGGCAATGACGCGGATATCGACGCCGAGCGAGGCGAGAGCGTTGGTGATCTCCTCCATCAGGCCGAGATTGGAGATCGCGTCGCGCATCAGGCGGCCGATCAGGAATTCGAGAGACAGGTAGTAAACGCGTTTGGCACCGGTCTGATAGACCTTGCGGGTGGATTCGATCCACTTGTCGATGACGCGGTCGCGGATGACAAGGATCGTCGCCGTCAGCCAGTCATGCGGTTTGGCGACCTTCGCATCCTTGCCGATGCGGTATGTCAGGCGCTCGATGATTTCTTCGGCAAGGATTTCGGGGCGGGAACTGCGCGGGGCGGGAACGGGCAGATCGGCCTTCGTCAAGTTATTCATACTATCAACTCTCGCCATTTGTGATTTATATTCAGCGTGTTACGCCTGTTTAAATCAAATTGCCTTTCCGTTTCACTATCAGTTTACGCACTGATGTAAAGCAGTTGCAACAAGCGAGTTGGGCGGATGCGAAAAATGCCGCCGATCACTTCCCATTTACGGGAAAAGACTTGATTCCGATGATGTTTCGGGCTTTTATTCGCGCATCGTTCAAACGAAAAGCCCCGCGATACCAGTATCGCGGGGCTTTTTCTTTGCGAGCAATCTTTGGTTGCTCGATGCTGTTGATGGGCGGGATTACTTGGTCAGGAGCGTCATCTGCTTGGCAGCCTGGGCGCCAATGCTCTTGAAGGCGGCAACGAGATCGGACATTTGTTTTGCATCGAAGTAATTCGAAGGGCTGGACGCGCAGGACCTGAGCAGATTTTGCCCTCGAGTAGGTGCCATAAACGCGACGGTATAGATCTGCACGCCTTTGTTCTTGGCGTCGGTGCATGTTTTCAATGTCTCTGTATCGGAGCTCGTGGCGTTGTTATCGCCATCCGTCATGAGGACGATAATCTTCTGAAAATTCTTGTTGCCTTTGCCCGCTTGCGTCGTGGCTTCGTCGACGGCCACAAGCTTATTATAGGCGCTTTTCATTGGCGCACTGGATTCCGTGCCGCCGCCAGCTGCCAGCTTGTTAATGACCTTATTTCGGGTTGTTTTTGTTCCCCAATCAAGCTCGCTCGATAGGTCGATTTCATCGCTCCAACCGATACCCGCCGTTCGAACGTATTGCGAGGTTGGGTCCGCAGCATCCAATTGATCGAGGAGCGTGCCAGTCGCGGTCTTCAATGCCGCTATCTTCTTGATGTAGCACGGATTTTCCTGGTCTTTGTACTTGTAGAGATATAGACCGGAGACATAATACTGATCACACTTGGTCTGTGTCTTGTCTATGGCTTCGGTATCCAGCCACATCGATCCGGATTTATCGAGCACGATTTCCATCGAAAGCGCCGTCTTCTCGACGGCCGTTCCGCTCGTCGAGGTGCTTGCGGCCGAAACGGACATCGTCTGCATGCCGAGCAGACGGCTCATGCTATTGGCCGACATGCTATAGGATGCGTTCACATTGACCACGTAGCTCGTGCCGCCGGATGAATTGCTGCTTGACGTTACCGTGGTCGACGTACCTGTCTTCAGCGCATTCGTTGTCGTGGCATCTCCCGTCAGGTAATTGGACATCTGGCCGAGGACGAAATTGTTACCGAGATCCTTGGCGGTCGTTGTGGTTGCGGTACCGTCGGCAAGTGCCGTTGCAGCCGCGAGCGCGGCCGAGTCCGTTGCCTCCTGGAGCTGGCTACGCGACATCGACATGCTGGTGACATCGATCGCAACACCGCTTGCCGCTACCAGCATCGGCACCGAAATCGCCGTCAGGATAGCAAAATTGCCCGTTCGATCACGTAGAAGTTGTTTTAGTGCTCGAAGTAAATCGAAGCCGGGAACCATCATGTCCGCCTGTAAAAGAGAGTTTCGATCTCAAGAATAGGACGGGACTATCAATTACAAACATTAGTTGATCGTTTATACGGCAGGTTGAATTTTAACAAACTGCCCGTTCAGTCTCGATTTGAGTTGAAATTTTACTATCTTAGGTTTTGCTATTTTAGGGGAATTACATCGACTGCCTGTTCGGTCTTCTGGCTGCCATAACCTTTCAGCACGCCGATGACAGGTGCGACGTCGGAATAATCGCGGCCGTAGGCGACAACGATGTGATCCATGCCAGCGGGGATATTGTTGGTCGGGTCAAGCTCGATCCAGCCTGCCGTTTCCCCGCACCAGACGCGCACCCAGGCATGCATGGCGTCGGCGCCCTCAAGCCTTTCCTTGCCTGGCGGCGGAATGGTGCGCAGGAAGCCGCTGACATAGCCGGCGGGGATACCGAGGCTGCGCAGCGCGATGATCATCACATGCGAAAAATCCTGGCAGACGCCGCGCTTGAGACGGAAAGCTTCCTTGGGCGTGGTGTCGACCGTCGTCGCCTTGGGATCGTAGGTGAAATCCTTGTGTATCCGCGCGCAGACCGCATGGGCGATCTGCTGGGTCGTCAGATTGGTGGCCTTCCATTGCCTGCTGTAATCCCCGATCTCGCTCGTTTCAGGCAGGCGCGGGCTGCTGCCGAGAAAATGATGGGGCGAAGAAGGATCGATCGACCAGCAATCGTCGATCTCTTCAGGCAACTTGGCGAGCAAGGGGGAGAAGTCGGCCGTGACGGGTTGGCTTTCGACCTGGACACGCGCCTGCATGCGGATGTCGAGCCGTTCATGCGGATCGCGCACCAGGATCGAGGTTGCGGGATGCTGGAAGAAATCCGTGAAGTTCGATTGCTCGTCCGGGCCTGGGGTTATTTTCACCGAGCCGGCGATCAGCCGCTGCCGATTGGGCAGGGAAAGCGGCAGGACACGCAATATGTGCCGTGCCCCGCTGGCCGGCACGTCGTAGATATAGCCCATGTGAAGCGAGAGGTCGTAGAGCATCACATCATCCGAGATAGGTGCGCGCCAGCAGGTCGGAAAGCCGCTCCAGTTCTCGCGCCAGCTGGTGGTAGACTTCGACGGTCATCGTTTCCGGCGTCATGACAGCCAGCCCGGAATGCAGTCGCATGGCCTCGCGGAAGAAGGGCGACATCTGGCCATTGACGAAGGCGTTCGGCAATTGCTCGACTTCGCGGTGGATCTCGTTCATCTGGAAGAGGATCGAGCGTGGATTGAGAGGGTCGAGCGCCAGAAGGTCGGTCACCGTCAAGCGCGCGGTATTGACGTTGTAGCGGCGGCGATGGGTCATGACGCTGTCGCCGATTTCGAGCAGCATGTCGAGCGCGCCGTCGGGAGCGTCGGGGCCGGACATATGGCCGAGCAGCCGCGTCATGTGCAGGCCGCGCTCGATATAGCGGCCGAGCGACAGGAAACGCCAGCCGGTAAAGCGATACATGTTTTCGTGCACGAGGCCGGCAAAACCGGCGAGCTTGCGCAGCAGGATGGTCATGGCATGGCTGGCATCGTCGCCGTGCTTCACGCCTTCCTTGAAGCGGCGTGCGGTCTTGGCGAGGTCGTTCAGTGCGAGCCAGCCGTCTGGAGAGAAACGATCGCGGATATTGCTCGCGGAATAGACGGCGCTCTCGATGTTGCGCAGCAGGTTTTCGGGCACCGCCTGTTTGGTGTCGATGTCGATGGCGGCAAGATAGGCGCTGACGTCGGCAAGCAGCGGCTGCTTCGGATCGGCCGCTTCGGCGAAACGCCCGTGCCAGGCGCGCAGGATGCGCAAGGCGCCTTCGGCGCGCTCGATATAGCGGCCGAGCCAGAAGAGGTTGTCGGCGGCCCGGCTCGGCAGGCTGCCGGGCATATTGCGCGTGAAGGTCTCTTCGGTCGGCAGCAGCGTATGGGCTTCGACAGGCTTGTCGGAGACGATCCAGACATCAGCGGCCGAGCCGCCCGCCTGCATGGCAATGGCTGCGACATCGTCGCCGCTGCCGATGCGGGCAAAGCCGCCGGGCATGATCTGCCAGCCGTTTTCAGTACGGGCGGCGAAGACGCGCAGGCTCATCGGCCGCGGCGTCAGTTTGCCGTTGACCCAGGCCGGTGTCGTCGAAAGCGTGACGACTTCCTGGCCGACCAGCTTTTGGCCCTCGGTCGCCAGCCAGTCCGCGATCGAATCGCGGGCCGTGCTGCGTAATGTCGAGCCCAATACCGACTGACCATTGTCGTCGAAGAAGGGCATGCGGGAATAGGCCGGCCCGATGACCATCTTTTCGATATTGGCGGCGACATGCTCGCGCTCGCTCTTCTGGCCGCACCACCAGGTCGCGATCGACGGCAGCTTCAGTTCCTCGCCGCGCAGATGCCGACAGATGGTCGGCATGAAGGCGAGCAGGGCGCGTGTCTCGAGAATGCCGGAACCGAGCGCGTTGACGATGCTTACCGTCTGCGCCCGCAACGCCTCGACCATGCCCGGCGTGCCGATATGGGAGTGCTGGTTGAGCTCCAGCGGATCGGCATAGGCGGCATCGAGGCGGCGCCAGAGCACGCTGATCGGCCGCAACCCCGCGACGGTGCGCACCATCAGCTGATCGTCGACGACGGTGATGTCTTCGCCTTCGAGCAGCATGAAGCCGAGATAGCGGGCGATATAGGCGTGCTCGTAATAAGTTTCGTTGGCCGGTCCCGGCGTCAGAACGGCGACGCGTCCCTCGCCGCTGCGCTTGCCACCGAGAAGCGCATCGCGAAAGGCGCCGAAGAAGGAGGCGAGGCGGTGCACCTTGGTTTCGGCATAGATATCGGAAAAGGCGCGGGTGGTTGCGACACGGGTTTCCAGCGCGAAGCCGGCGCCGGACGGCGCCTGCGCGCGGTCGGCGAGCACCCACCAGTTACCATCGGGACCACGTCCGACCTCGAAAGCCAGGAAATGCAGATAGTGGCCGCTTGCGGGTTCGACGCCGACGAGCGGACGCAAAAATTCCGGATTGGCCGCGATCAAGGCGGGAGGCAGCAATCCTTCGCCGACCAGCCGGCTGTCTCCATAAATGTCGGCGATGATCGCCTCGAGCAGATCGGCGCGCTGGCGCAGGCCCTCCGAAAGCGATTGCCACTCGCGCTCATCGATGAGCACGGGAATATGCGAGATCGGCCAGCCGCGTTCGCTGACGCCGGTCGTCCCATAGGCCCGATAGAAAACACCCGCATCGCGCAAATAACGGTCGGCACGGGCGAAGCGTTCGGTCAGTTCCTCTTCCGACATGCGCGATAGCGCCGAGAGGAGGTTCTGCCAGACCGGGCGGACTACACCCTTATTGTCGACCATTTCATCGGCAACGCCAGGCAGGGGACGATAGGCAAAGGCCGGCGCCTTTCCGATGCCGGTCTTTACTTCGTCCCGCCGTTCCGTCGCCGGTTTTCTAGCCATGCACAGTTCCGTCTCAAATTCCTGCCGGCCGCCTGAGATCGAGCGTCAGCGGGAATTCCACCGATGGGGTCTCCGGTCTCAAGGTGTAGCCACCCGCTGTATGCCCCCAAGGCTCGAAGCGCGCAAGACGTCGCGCTTCCGCCTCGTTGCCATTAACGGGGAAGGTGTCATAATTTCGGCCACCCGGATGGGCAACATGGTAGATGCAGCCGCCGATCGAACGCTGCGACCAGGTATCGTAGATATCGAAGGTCAGCGGCGTGTCGATGGGCAGCACGGGATGCAGGCCCGAGGCCGGGTGCCATGCCTTGTAGCGCACGCCGGCGACCGAAACACCCGCCATTCCCGTCGGCGTCAGCGGCACGGGACGGCCGTTGCAGGTCACGGTGTAGCGGGAGAGGTTAGCAGTCTCGAACCGAACCTGCAGGCGCTCCACCGATGAATCGACATAACGCACGGTGCCGCCGACCGCGCCTTCCTCGCCCAGCACATGCCATGGCTCCAGCGCCTGGCGCAGTTCCAGCTTGCTGCCTTCGTATTCGACCTCGCCGCAAAAGGGAAAGCGGAACTCCAGCTGCGCCTGGAACCATTCGGAGCGCAGATCAAAGCCGTTTTCGCGGAGATCGAAGAGCACATCGAGGAAATCCTGCCAGACATAGTGCGGCAGCATGAAGCGATCATGCAGCGTCGTGCCCCAGCGCACGAATTTGCCGTCGATCGGATTGCGCCAGAAGCGGGCGATGAGCGCGCGCACCAGCAATTGCTGAGCAAGGCTCATACGGGCGTTAGGCGGCATTTCGAAGCCGCGGAATTCGACGAGGCCAAGGCGTCCCGTCGGGCCGTCCGGCGAAAACAGCTTGTCGATGCAGATTTCAGAGCGGTGGGTGTTGCCGCTGGAATCGGTCAGAAGGTTGCGAAACAGGCGGTCGACAAGCCAGGGCAGGGGTGGAATGCCGTGGCCGGGTGCGGGCACCTGGGCGATCGCAATTTCCAGCTCGTAGAGGCTGTCGTGGCGTGCTTCGTCGATGCGCGGTGCCTGACTGGTCGGGCCGATGAACAGGCCGGAAAAAAGATAGGAGAGGGAAGGATGGCGCTGCCAATGCAGCACCAGGCTCTTCAAAAGATCCGGACGGCGCAGGAACGGGCTGTCGTTCGGATTGGCGCCGCCAACGACGACATGATTGCCGCCGCCGGTGCCGGTGTGGCGGCCGTCGATCAGGAACTTGTCGGTGCCGAGGCGCGTCTGCCGCGCCTCTTCGTAAACCGCCGTGGTGATGTCGACGCAGTCCTGCCAGTTCGATGCGGGATGGACGTTAACCTCGATCACACCGGGATCGGGCGCGACGCGGATGACGTTGATGCGCTCATCCTGCGGCGGCGAATAGCCTTCGATATGGACCGGCAGCCCGAGATTGGCGGCTGCATTCTCTGCGGCGGCCAGCAATTCGAGATAATGCTCGATCCGTTCGACAGGCGGCATGAACACGCAAAGCCGGCCATCGCGCGGTTCGACGGAGATCGCCGTGCGCACCGCCCCGCCAATCTCACCGAGCGTCTGCTCGATGCGCGATTGCGAACTCTCGTCAGCGTGGAACGAGGCCTCCGGCATGACGCGACCGGCCGGCACGATGACATCGGGCAAGGGCGCACGCGGGATGGAGGGATCGGCTGTATGGATATAGGGATAATGCGACGGCGGCACATAGGGCAACGTGCCGAGGGGCAGACGGTAGCCGACCGGCGAATCGCCCGGCACAAGGAAAATCTTGCCTCGGCGCGTGCGCCACTTTTCACTGACCCAGCGCGTGCCACCGGCACGGGCATTCCATGCCTGTACCGGCAGAATATAGCCGGTCGGCGTCGTCAGCCCCCGCTCGAAAACGCGGGCAATGCGGCTGCGTTCCTCGGGGTCCTTCAGTTTCGAATTGGAGGGATCGACGTTTTCAGGCAGGCTGCCTTCCTTGACGATCCACTCCGCCGGGTCCTCGTAGGCCGGCTGCACCATCTCCGGCTCGACGGCCAATTCCCTGGCGATCGCATTGAGAAGCTTGCCGGCATCGTCTGCGCCTACGCCGGTGCTTGCTGTCTCTTCTGCGATCAAGGCCGGGTTTTGCCAGATCGGTCGGCCGTCCTTGCGCCAGTAAAGCGAGAAGGTCCAGCGCGGCAGGCTTTCGCCTGGATACCATTTCCCCTGGCCATAGTGCAGGAAACCGCCGGGCGCGAAGCGTTCGCGCAGGCGGCGGATCAGCTGATCGGCTCTGTCGCGCTTGGTCGGGCCGACCGCGGCGGTGTTCCATTCTTCCGACTGAAAATCGTCGATCGAGACGAAGGTCGGCTCGCCGCCCATCGTGAGGCGCACGTCATCTTCCTTGAGAATGCGGTCGACCTCGCTGCCGAGCGCATTCAGCGCATCCCAGCTTTCGTCGGAGAAAGGTTTGGTAATGCGTGGATGCTCGGCGACGCGCACCACCTTCATGTCGAAATCGAATTCGGTATTGGCTTCCCCGAAATAACCGCCCGAGATCGGAGCGGCGTTGCGGTAATGCGGCGTTGCGGCGAGCGGAATATGGCTCTCGCCGGTGAGCAGCCCGGAGGTCGGGTCGAGGCCGACCCAGCCGGCGCCGGGAAGATAGACTTCGGCCCAGGCGTGCAGGTCGGTGAAATCGACTTCGGTGCCGGAAGGACCGTCGAGCGCTTTCAGGTCCGGGGTAAGCTGGATGAGATAGCCGGAGACGAAGCGCGCGGCGAGGCCGAGATGGCGCAGCACCTGAACGAGCAGCCAGCTCGTGTCGCGGCACGAGCCCCTTGCCCTCTCCAGTGTCTCCTCCGGCGTCTGCACGCCGGTCTCCAGGCGGATGACGTAGCCGATCTCCTTCTGCAGCCTTGCATTGAGGCCGACGATCATGTCGACCGTCTTTTGTTCCGAACGGTCGAGCGTGGCAAGGAAGGTTTTCAGCCGGGGGCCGGGCTCTTCCGGTTTCATATAGATGGACAGATCCTCGCGGATCGTCTCGGGATAGTCGAAAGGCCATCTGGTCGCCTCCTCTTCGACGAAGAAGTCGAAAGGATTATAGACCGTCATGTCGGCAACGAGATCGACCTCGATCTTCAACTCGGTCACCGGATCGGGAAAGACGAAACGGGCGAGATAATTGCCGTAAGGGTCCTGTTGCAGGTTCACGAAATGATTTGACGGCGTGACCTTCAGCGCGTGGCTGAGCACGCGGGTCTTGGAATGCGAGGCGGGTTTCAGGCGGATGATCTGGGGGCCGAGGCGGATCGGATTGTCGTATTTGTAATGGGTGAGATGATAAATGCTCGCCTTGATCGCCATATGTCTCTTTGCCTAGCCCGCATCATTGTGCGGCGGTTGCTGTTCCCTCGGATAGTGTGTGCAATGCAGCGAAAGAATGCAAGACATCTCGGCGCTTGAGAAAGTCCCGCCGTGTAACGCCAAAACAAAACGGCGAGCATTTGCCCGCCGTTTTTGAAATCTTGATCTGGTTGCTTGCAATCAGCTTCTGCCGAACTCGTCGACGAGGCGAATGATATCGTCTTCGCCGAGATAGGAGCCGGTCTGCACTTCGATCAGCTCCAGCAGGATCTTGCCCGGGTTGGCCAGGCGATGCACTTCGCCGAGCGGGATATAGGTCGATTCGTTTTCGCGCAGCATCTGCACGTTTTCGCCGACCGTCACTTCGGCGGTGCCCTTGACGACGATCCAGTGCTCGGAGCGATGGTGATGCTTCTGCAGCGACAGCTTCTTGCCCGGTAGTACGAAGATGCGTTTGACCTGGAAGCGCTCGCCGTTCAGCACCGAGGTATAGCCGCCCCAGGGGCGATAGGATGTCGGATGCGTCTCGGTGAGCTTGGCGGTCTTCTTGTCGCTTGCCAAGAGCTTGACGAGCTTGCCGACTTCCTGGCTGTCCTTGATATGACCGACATAGACGGCGTCCTCGCTGGCGATGACGGCAACGTCCTCAAGCCCCTGTACCGCGACGTGCAGGCTGTGGCTCATGACGAGCGAATTCTTCGTGTTGACGAGCGTCGTGGCGCCGGCGGAAACATTGCCGCTTTCGTCACGTTTGCCGACTTTCCAGACCGCATCCCAGCTGCCGAGATCGGACCAGGTAAAGGGCGAGGGAACGACGGCTGCATTGGCCGTCTTTTCCATCAGCGCATAGTCGATGGAGATATCCGGGCTCTTGGAGAAGGTGTCGGCGTCGAGGCGGGTGAAATCGAGATCGCGCGTCGATTTGGAGACGGCCTTGCTGGCAGCCTTTTCGACATCGGGCGCAAACTCCTTCATCTCGGCGACAAGCTGGGAGGCCGAGAACATGAACATGCCGGAGTTCCAGTAGAAATGGCCGCTTGCCACCATCTCCTGGGCTTTTTCCAGGGCAGGCTTCTCGACGAAACGCTTCACGGCGTGAGCGCCCGATGGCAGCGCCTTGCCGCTTTCGATATAGCCGTAGCCGGTGGCGGGCTCCGTCGGCTTGATGCCAAAGGTGACGAGCTTGCCCTGCAGCGCCGTGTCGCGTGCCAGACGTACGCAATCGTAATAGGTCGTATTGGCGTCGATCTCGTAGTCTGAGCCGAGGACGTGCATGATTGCGTCCTTGCCGAAGCGCTCGGTGACGAGTACTGCGGCGGCGGCAACGGCGGCGGCGGTGTTGCGGGCCACGGGCTCCAGCAATATGGCTGACAGCTTCTGGTCAAGCTCGCGGGCCTGTTCCGCAACGAGGAAGCGGAACTCCTCATTGGTCAGGACGATCGGCGCCTCGTAAAGCTCGGCATCCGCCACGCGTTCCAGGGTATTCTGAAACAGCGTCCTGTCGCCGATGAACTGGATGAACTGTTTCGGCGCGGAAGAGCGCGATAGCGGCCACAGCCTCGTGCCCTTGCCTCCCGCCATGATCACCGGAACGATTTTTGCCGCCATGCTTGCCTCTCCTGGCCATCTCACTCGAAGCCGTTTTGACGATGCACAACCATTGTGCGTTCGCCATGCTCCTCCGACAATTTCCATCGCCATTGCGATATTTTTTCTTAAAGCGCCAGCGCTAATACGTCGAGATCGTAAACATTCGGCGACTTTAGTCCAGAAGATCCAGTGAAAGTTTGCCACATGCAATATCTTGCATGAAAAAGCGGAAGCCGTCGAAAGACTGCTTCCGCTGTAGATCAAGTCCAACGCTCGCTTGTGAGCGGCGATTTCAACGCTTCACACTCAAGCTTCCGCCCTGTCGTGCTGTTCATCGTGCGCCGGCGCATGGTTGAGGCCATTGCGCCTGTTGTAGCGGATCGACGACAAAAGCGAGATGCCGATCAGGGCCGCGCCGCCAAGGCCGGTGATGACTTCCGGAATATGGGTCAGCGTCTGCACATACATGATCACCGAAAGGATCAGGATGGCGTAGAAGGCACCATGTTCGAGGTAGCGGTAGTGGGCGAGCGTCCCCTTTTCCACCAGCATGATCGTCATGGAGCGAACATACATGGCGCCGATGCCGAGGCCGATGGCGATGATGAACAGGTTCTGGGTAAGGGCGAAGGCGCCGATGACGCCATCGAAGGAGAAGCTGGCATCGAGGATTTCGAGGTAGAGGAAAGCGCCGAAGCCGCCTTTTGCCGCAGCGCTCATCGTCCGTTGCGAGGCATCCAGGAAGCCGGCGAGAACCTCGACGAGCAGAAAGGTCAGCAGACCATAGATCGAGGCGTGCAGGAAGGTCGTGGCGTCATCACCGTCGAGTATGGAGGTGAAGATGAGAACAAGGACCAGCACGAAGGCGATTTCGACGCCCTTGACGGTGGCGAAATGCGCCATCCGCTTCTCGATGAAGCCGATCCAGTGCACGTCCTTTTCATGATTGAAGAAGTAGGTCAGGCCGACCATCATCAGGAAGGTGCCGCCAAAGGCGGCAATCGGCAGATGCGCGGCCTGCATGATCTGAGCATATTGTTCCGGTTTGGCGGCGGCGAGCTTCAGTGCTTCCCACGGATCGATCCACGCGGCGATGGCGACGATCGCCAGCGGAAAGACGATGCGCATGCCGAAGACGGCGATGATGATGCCCCATGTCAGGAAGCGATGCTGCCAGACCGGCGTCATCTCCTTCAGCTTGTTGGCATTGACGATGGCATTGTCGAAGGAAAGTGAAATTTCGAGCACGGCCAGGACCGCGCAGATGAAGAAGGCCGTGGCAAGGCCGCCGAAGGTACCGGTGGTGTTCCAGCCCAGCAGGGCGCCAAGGCCAAGGCCGCCGGCGGTGACGGCAAAGGCCCAGCCGAAATAGCCGAGCACGGATTTTGAGGCGGTGGGCGAGCTCATGGGCGAGCCTCGCTGCAAAAGGAGGGGGTGTGCCCGGATTGCGCGCATAGCCGCATACCGAAGACGGCATGCGGGTCAGGCATGGTCAAACTGATCATGAAAAGAAGTCCGCCGGCTCATCTGCAGGCGGTACCGACATCGCGAGAGCGCCGTGAAAACTCTCGCCAGAGGGGCCCGGCACCAAAGTTCAATCCGTCGCCGATGTCAGGAAGGCGCGGAGATAGCTCATAGTTAGTGAAGTTGCGACGCAGGTCAAGAGTTGAAATGCCGGCGACAGCCTCTGCCCTCGATAACTCAGAATTCGAGGAACCAAACAGACAAGGCTGCGTTTGCCCTTCAGGCACTCTTATGCCGCCCGCCGCCCGAATGCCTCAGTGCGGATCACTACCCGACAACAGCGACCGAGAGGAGAAGCTCCGATGAGCTCAGCACCCATTCACCACAAGTCGCAAACGCAGAAGCCAGAACTAACGGAACGTCAGAAAAGAGCGCGGCCGAATAGGCTACGCCAGGCCCAGGTCTTGCCGCCGCATCAGGTGGATCTGACGCTGCATCCCGTGACGCATGAGGATGTGCATGTTCCTGCCCATGTCAATGGCGCCGATCTGTCGCGTGAAGCACCGGCCGGCGGTAGTCGCAGTCAGAAGAAGAATCCGGGCGCGCCGCATTAGTCGCGCAGACGGTTCTTCCAGGAATTGCGCCTATTTATGTCGAGGCGTTTTGCCGTCGGACATGAAGCTGGCGTTGAAACTCATCTGGGGCGATTTAGCCGTGCATTCGATGGCGATCGGCTTTCCCGCATAGGGGTTTGCGAAAATGCAGGTGCCCTTTGCTTCGATTTTGTTGGATACCTTGTCGCCCTGGCCGGTCGAAATAACGTCGACAGGCAATTGCGCGGTGCCTTTCTGACTGCCGGATTTGATCCCCCGGCCGTTACCCTCGAATCCCAGCATCTTGCCGCCGGATGTGAAAACGAATGCCACAGATCCATCCGGGCCGGTGACACTGGCAAGCTCCGCTTTGCAGCCTTTGGAGGCATCGAGTTTACCGACCACGAGCTTGGAGCACTTGCCGCTTACGACAGTTACGCCCTGCGCCGGAAAATTTTCCACGGCAGTAGCCGATGTAGCGACGAGCGCCGTCAAACCAAAAACAATGCCTGCGAATCGCATAAGAGAGGCTCCTTTCAAGCCCGCGCAGATTCGCCGATCCAAATGTGGCAGTCAACCCGAAGCGGGGATGCAAACCCAAAGCATGCCACCATCGTTCGGATTTTCTCCGACCGCTTCAGGGATCTGCCATCGTATAGGTCGTTGTCGCAAAGCCGCCTGCGGCCTTTGCGCGGCACGCCTTAATGTTGCGCCGATTCCGGGACGAGCGAGCCGATCAGCTGCAGCAGGGCATTCTGCCGGTTGCCGCCGCCAGCCAGGAATTCATAGAGGGTCATGTTTGTTTCGTTGCCGCCATCGACCATATAGTCGGCCTGGCGGATGACGAAGACCTCGCCGCTTTCGGTATCGCGCGCGAGGTGGAACATGTATTCGTCGCCGTTGGGCTTGTGGTTCTTGTAGAACTGCCGCTTCATCACCGTCATCTCGTCCTCCCGTATGATCGATGCGTTGATATGACAGTAGGATGACGCCGCGGCCGGAAGTCAAGCGGCTTGTGGCGGGAACTTGTGTCGCAGGCTGCGTTCAACTCGCGATCGCAACGAACATCAGCATGTGATTGGCTATCTTCAAAAAGGCGATTATTCTCGACTTGCGCTCGAATTTTCGAGACGCGGCAAGTTGGAGATCGAAGCACATGAGAATGATGTTAGCGCTGGGAGCGATTTTGAGCCTGGCATGCGTCTCTGCAGGTGAGGCGCCTTCGAATTATCAGACCTACCAGGGTATCCGCGTCGACAGCGATCCGGTGGTGCTGGCAAGATACGACAGGGCTCTCAATCGTTGCGAGCCCGAAGCCTATTCCTGGCGGCGCGGGTCGCCGGATGCAAACAGTACGCTCTATTGGCTGGCCTTGCGGGATTGCCTCTACCGTCAGGGCTTCGTCGATCGCGGCGTCTACGCCTATCCGACGACGGCTGTGTTCCGGCATTTTCTGGATCGCTGACGGACGTCAACTCGTTCCGGCGTTCGGCGGACCTCTAGGACCAGTCTGGGTCAAAGCAAAAGCTGGAGTTCTGCGGATCGGTATGAAACTAAAAAGGCCTTTCGATTTCTCGAAAGGCCTTGCTTTTCAGCGAATTAGGATGGTGGGCGTGACAGGGATTGAACCTGTGACCCCTACGATGTCAACGTAGTGCTCTCCCGCTGAGCTACACGCCCATCCGATGGCGGCGCATAGATCACAAAACCTTGGTTGCCGTCAATAGGCTTTTTTCGGTTTTGTGACGCGGCCGCCGGAAGCCTTACGCGGCAAGGAGTTTGTTGACTTCGTCGACCAGCTCGCGAAGGTGGAAAGGCTTGGAAAGAACCTTTGCGTCCTTCGGCGCCTTCGAATCAGGGTTCAATGCGACGGCAGCAAAACCGGTGATGAACATCACCTTGAGGTCGGGATCGAGCTCGGTGGCACGGCGGGCCAGCTCGATGCCGTCCATCTCCGGCATGACGATATCGGTCAAAAGCAGCGAAAAAGGTTCTTCGCGCAACCGGTCGTAAGCGCTTGCTCCATTGTCAAAGGACAAGACCTTGTAGCCGGCTTTCTCGAGCGCCTTCACAAGGAAGCGACGCATGTCGTTGTCGTCTTCGGCAAGAAGTATCTTCTGGGTCATCATCTCTATCGCTAATCAATCTTGTCTTGTTGGACTCGTCCAGCGTTTAGGGTAGCGCCGCGCCGTAAACAAGCCGTGAATGGTCAGCCAAAACGCGCCATTCCGGCATTTGTTCGAAGCATAGGTGCATTCTACGAAAACGCCTTGCGTTTTCGCCGACCGGTCATCCGGAGATTTCGATTACGGCACTTTGGATTAAGGCCATTTCGGTCAAGTTACTATGGACTTGCGATCATGCAACTGGCAACATGACTACTGCGACAAGTTGTTGACATGGTAAAGACGTTTATGTCCGCGGAAATGCGTAGTTTCGAGATTTTCGAGGTATTGGAGCCCATCTCCCAGACGATACCGTTTGTCTATAGCTCGCCTCACAGCGGTCGCGTCTATCCTCCCGATTTCATCGCCCAGTCCCGTCTTCAGGGCATCGCCATCCGCCGCTCGGAAGATCATTACGTTGACGAGCTTTTCTCGGCGGCGAGCTCTCTTGGTGCGCCGCTGCTGCTTGCCAATTTCCCACGCGCCTACATCGATGTGAATCGCGAGCCCTATGAGCTCGATCCGCGCATGTTCGACGGCGCGTTGCCGTCTTTTGCGAATATCAATTCGCTGCGGGTCGCCGGCGGTCTCGGCACCATTCCGCGAATCGTTGCCGAAAACATGGAGATCTATGCGCGCCGCGTCCCGGTCGAGGATGCGTTGAAGCGAATCGATACCATCTACAAGCCCTATCATGCCACGCTGCGCCGCCTGATCGCGCGCACCCATGTCAAATTCGGTTTCGGCGTGCTGGTCGATTGTCATTCCATGCCGGGCAATATCCGTATCGCCGGGAGCAACGTGCGGCCGGATTTCATTCTCGGTGATCGCTACGGCACCAGCGCGTCGGCCGAGCTCTCGCGCGCCGCCATGCAGATCCTCGAAGAACTCGGCTTCAACGCCGTGCGCAACAAGCCCTATGCCGGCGGCTTCATCACCGAGCATTACGGCCGTCCCTCCCGCGGGCTGCATGCCCTGCAGATCGAAGTTAATCGTTCGCTCTATGTCGATGAAACGACGCTGGAGAAACGCCCGGATTTCGACAAGGTCGCCGCCGCCATTACGCTGTTCATGAAGCGCATGGCCGAGCACGTGGAGTCTTATACGGGCGATCCGGCGCTGGCGGCGGAGTAGGGGCTGTCTGGCCTGCCTCCTTCGACAGGCTCAGGAGGGTGAGATCACCCCGCGCCCGCCGTTCCATCCCATGAAGCAAATAGCCTCAACAAAAAAAGAACCGCGCTTTTGGCGCGGCTAAGTCTAGGGAGGAAACACCCAAGGAGGGTATTTACAGTCAAAAGACTGCAGATGGATGTTGCTACTGCACTGCACAAATGTCAAGCATTTTATTGCGGTGCAAAATATTTAGGCAAAGTCGAGAATTCTGCCCGATCTTCAGGCATTGCGCCCACGGCGTCATCATCCGGTTTGCTTCACGGCCTATATGCGATATGACATCGCCATCCCGTCACTTACCCGGATTGACCATGCTCCCCGATCGCTCGTTCTTCCATCGTCTGGCCGAAGCGGCCAAGGCTGAAACCCTGCCGCGCTTTCGTGCCGGTATCGACGTGGTCAACAAGGAAGCCAAGGGCTTCGATCCGGTGACGGAAGGGGATCGGGCTGCCGAGGAAGCGATTCGCGCACTGATCGAGGCCGAGTTTCCCGATCACGGTATCCTCGGCGAAGAACACGGTAGCGTCGGGCTTGATCGCGAGCATGTCTGGGTGATCGATCCGATCGACGGCACGCGCGCCTTCATCTCGGGCGTGCCCGTCTGGGGAACGCTGATCGGCCTGCAGAAGAACGGTCGCGCCATCATGGGCCTGATCGACCAGCCCTTCACCGGCGAGCGCTATTTTGCCGACGGCAATGGCGCCACCTATTCCGGCCCGGACGGCGAGAGACGACTGCAGGTCCGTGATTGCGGCAGTCTCTCGAATGCAATTCTCTTCACCACCTCGCCGCATCTCTTCGTAGGTGAGGAGCTTGCCAAGTATCGCGAGATCGAGAGCCAGGTCCGGCTCTTTCGCTATGGCTGCGATTGTTATGCCTATGCGCTGCTTGCCGCTGGCCATATCGATCTCGTCATCGAAAATTCGCTGAAACCCTACGACGTCGGCGGCATCATTCCGGTCGTCGCGCAGGCCGGCGGCATCATGACCACTTGGGATGGCGGTCGGCCGGAAATGGGCGGAACGATCATCGCAGCCGGCAGTCGCGCGGTTTATGAGCAAGCCTTGGCCATCCTGTCCCGCTGAAAATCAAGCTTCCGCTTCGATCTCGTAGGCATTGGTTTCTGCATCGCTGCCGGGAATGAAGGCGTGGATGGCCGCAAGCGCCTGATTGCGATAGACATCCCGCTCTTGCAGGATTTCATGCTTGGCGCCGTGAACCGGTACCAACTGTGCAGCGCGGAAATAGCGCGACAGCCGCTCCTGATCGGCATAGGGCACGACGCCGTCCCGCGTGGGCGCGATCAGGACGGTCGGGATCTGAATCGAAAACAGATGCTCGGGCATGTTGACCCGTTCGATTGCCCGCAAGGCCTGCGACAGCCAGCGCGCCGTCGGCGGACCCAGACAAAGCTGCGGGTAGGTGGTGCCGATGCCGATATTGCGCCGGTAGCGCTGTTCGTCCGTCGTCAACGGATTGTCGGCGAAGGGTTTTTCCTTGAACTTCTTGCTGAATTGCATCCGGCCAAGGCCGATGCCGCTGACCGTACCGGAGATGAAGCGGATCAAGCCCGGCGAGGCGCCGTGACCGGTCAGGCCGATGAAGGGCGCCGACAGCACCATGCGCTCGATGCGGGTTGCGAGCCGCGGCGCGGCCGACAAGGCGATCAATGCCCCCGTGGAATGGGCGAGGAGAAAGAAGGGCAGGCGCGTATCCGGCAGGACGATCTTGTCGAGGAAGGCGTTCAGGTCGCGCTCGTAGTCGGAAAAGTGCCGGATGTGGCCGCGCAAGGGATCTTTCAGCAATCGTTCCGATCCGCCTTGCCCACGCAGATCGAAGGTCGCAACCCAGAGGCCCCTGGCTGTGAGGTCGCGGATCGTCTCGAAATACTTTTCCATGAATTCGTTGCGGCCCTGCAGCAGGACCACCGTTCCAGTCGCAACCGGCTGCTCGCAGCGGAAGACGGCGTAGCGCAGCTTGCGCCCGTCGAAACTTTCGAAGAACCCCTCGGTGCGGTTTTCCGGCACCGGATTGTCTGCGGTGGAATAGAGGATCGAATCCATGACGGTGTCGCGCCTCGCTGACCTATGGCTTGTCTCAAGGGGATAGCGCAGGTTGGAAGAATTGCAAATAGTTTGTGGCTTTTCTCGGCATGACAAACGGCCGGGAAGGGTTGGGCGCGAAGACCATCCGCATCAGCTCTTCGGTGCCGCACCGCGTCGTTCGAGTGCGGTCTTGCGGATGATGTCGGCGATCTCCGGGCTGCTGCTCGATAGCATCTGGAAATCCGAGGAATAGAGCGACAGCAGCGACACTTCCGTCACGGCGCTGACGGTTGCCGAGCGGGGCTCGCCGCTGATGAGCGCGATCTCGCCGAAGAAGCTGCCGGAGCCGAGCTCCACGGGGTTCGGTGTCGCGACGCTGACGCGGCCCTCGACGATGAAGTACATCTGGTCGCCGGCCTCGCCCTTGCGGCAGATGATGCCGCCAGCCGGCACCACGCGAGGTCTGAGTGCCCTGACGATCTCGATGAGCGCGGCCGAACCGAGCTTCTGGAACAGCGGCACGGCAGCCACCAGCTGCCAGTTGCGCACGAAATCCTGGCGACGGACTTCTTCGTAGAAGCCGGTGGCGAGAATGCCGGCCCAGAGCGCAAAGATGCCGATTCCACTCATCATGACCAGCCCGGCAAGAACGCGGCCGGCGAAACTTTGCGGGATCTCATCGCCATAGCCCGTCGTCGACAGCGTGGTCACGGCCCACCACATCGCAAGCGGAATGCTGCCGAATTTGTCAGGCTGGACGTCGCGCTCGATGATATAGGCCGCAAGAGCGGCGACGAACAGCACGATGCCGAAGATCGAGGTGACGCCGATCAGGTTGCGCGCCTCTTTCGTCAGCACCCGGCCCAGCAGCCGGAAGAAGGTGGAGCCGCGCAGCGGCTTCAAAAGCCAGATGGCGCAATAAAGGCTCTGGTCGCGCCCGCGGATGAAAAGGAAAGCCATCAGAGGGATTAAGACGGCAAGCACGTCGACCGCGATTTCCACTCCCGTGCCGTGAACGTCTCTCGCCCGCTGCATGACCAGCGTCTCGATCAATTGGAAAACATAGGCAGCCCATACGCAGATGAGCAGGATTTGCAGGGCGAGCCTGGTCTGCCCGGTGATGTCAGGCGTCGTCAGTGCCGCCACCGTCAACAGACCGATTGCAGCGAGCACCGCGTTCAGCGATGTAAGAATCTTCGAGAAAGGAAGCGCCGACATTCATTACCCCGGGGTGGGCTGCCACTCTACCAGAATAGGACGTCTTCGGTCCAAACGTAAAGGGCGTGCGGGGTGTGCGCAGCAACCAAGTGTTGACCAGTGAAGTTAGCAATTTATGGCTCTATAGCGCAGCTTGCGCCCGTCAAAGCTCTCGAAGACCCCATCTCGATGGAGGATCGAATCCATGACGATGTCGCGTCTCGCTGGCGCTATGGTTCTTTTGAAGGGGATAGCGCAGGTGGGGGAATTGCAACTGCTTTGTTGAGGACCATTGCGGTGAAAGGTCCGGCGATCGAGTATTCAATCTTGATTGGGGAGGGGGAGGAAGTGCGATGTTTGCCCGCAGTTGCCGTCACAGATGCATGACAACTGCGGTTGAATGGTGTTCATCCTTCTGGTTGCTCAAGACTTTTGCCGCAAGGTGATTGCTCTGGCCCGGAAGCGAGCGGCAGTTCGGTCACCCACGGCACGGACAGTGCCTTTACCGTTTCATTTGCCTGGCAGCCGCGCCGGCCAGACCGTCGATCCACTCCTGGTGGGCGTTCAGCATGGGGTTCGGCTTGGTCGCGGCCAGCTCTTTGGCAGGCTTGCCGTTTTGCGTCTCCTGGGTGAGAATGCGCACCCGACCACCCGGCAGATCCTCGAGAAGCCAGGCGTGATGGACGTCAAGCCGCGTTTCGGCATCGCCCTCGACCCAGCCATGCCAGGCCACGCGAGCCGGCTTGCCAGCAGCTGGTGGCTCGTATTCCGTAACCTCCGCCTCGACCGGAAAACCGAAGGTAGTGAAGCGGAAGCGCGCGCCCTTGCTTAGTCCAGGGCCGGTGCCATCACGGAAAGCAATTTCCGACGCATTGCCGTAGTAGGTTGGCCATGTCGTGGTGGTGTCAAGATGAGGCCAGACATCGGCAACCGACAGGTCTGCGACGATGATTTCGTTGGAGACGTAGTTGTCGGTCCTGCCCGGCAGATAGGCTTCAGGCCAGATAATCTCGCTCATGTTCTCATTCCTTGTGGTGTTTCGAGCTTGCGACGCCCTGTCCAGCGGGTGAAACCGCTCGCGGCCGTCGGTGCTTGCTATGTCTTGTGGTTGGACAGGCCGGATGATGAATGCTACTCAATCATAAGTCCAATCCATAAATTGTATTATTGATATAACCATGACTGATATCAGAGCGCTCGATCTCAATCTGTTGAAGGCATTGGACGCGCTCCTGGATGAGCGGAACGTCACTCGGGCGGCGCAACGCTTGGGCCTGACACAGCCAGCGGTCAGCGGAAGCTTAACGAGGTTGCGTGAGGTTTTTGACGATCCGTTGTTCGTTCGCACACAACGGGGGGTTATTCCGACGCCACGGGCGCTGGAAATGGCCGAGTCTGTCAAGCGGCTTCTCAGCGACGCCGAAGCTCTGTTATTGCCACCTGTCTTCGACCCGGCCACCGTGCGGATGACATTGTCTATCGCGGCGACCGACTATGCGTTGCGGGCCATCGTCGTGCCGTTCCTATCTGTACTACGGTCAAGGGCACCCAATATCAGGGTGTCGGTTCGGCCTATCGTGATTGAGCGGATGCAAGCCCAGTTCGAAAATGCCGATATTGACTTGGCTCTGGTCACGCCCGAGACCATCCCGCAGGATTTGCGTGCGAGGCGGCTTTTCGATGAAGACTATGTCTGTGCCCTCCGTCACGGACACCCTGACGCCGCAACTGGCGAGCTTCCGCTCGATCGCTTCTGTGCCCTTGACCATGCGCTTGTCTCCTTTGACGGCGGGCATTTCAGGGGCGTAACGGATGAAGCCCTGGCACGAATCGGACGTGAGCGGCGGGTGCTGTTATCCGTGGCAAGTTTTCTGGTGCTGCCGGAGATCCTGCGGATGAGCGACCTCGTCGCCGTGGTTCCAAGCCGTCTTGTCGTGGGGGTCGATGGCGTGTCGGTCATAAGCCCGCCGCTCGAAATCCCCGGCTTCACGAAGATGGCGGCATGGCACGAGCGCAGCCACCGCGATCCCGGTCACCGATGGATCCGGTCCGTTCTATTCGAAGTATGCGATGCCTTGGTTTGAAAATGCAGTTCAGGTGTCTTCGTCCTGGAGTAATTCGGCTCACCCGGCCTATCAGACACGCTGAACCGCTCTAACGGCCCGCTACATCCAGCGGGAAGCCCTTGAACGGCTTGATCTCCTTCAGCACGAAGGTCGTCTGCATCTCTTTGATGCGCGGCAGGCGGCGCACCACCGCCATGGCGAAATCGGCATAGCTGTCGAGATCGGCGGCCACGACCTGCAGCAGGAAATCGGCGTCGCCGGCAATGCTGTAGCAGGCGACGACCTCGCTGAGCTTCAGCACGTCGCGCGAGAATTCCTCGGCTTCCGCCTCGCTGTGGCTGTCGATCTTGACCCTGATGAAGGCAAGGACGCCGAGGCCGATCTGACGTCGGTCGAGAGCCGCGGTATAGCCCTGGATCACGCCTGTTTCTTCCAGCTGGCGCACGCGCCGCCAGCATGGCGACGTGGAAAGCCCAATTTCGGTCGAAAGCGCCTGGTTGGTCAGGCGTCCATCCTTTTGCAGCGCGCCGAGAATTTTCAGATCGATGGGTTCGAGAATGTCGGGCATATCCGGCCTATCCTTGATGTTATTTCGGTAAGATCTACCAGAATAGCTGGATTGATGGCAATGATAGGTAAGATTATCCGCGAAAGCAGAGATACTCTACGAGGACATCTCATCATCAACAGCAGGTCCTCATGCTTCCCGATATCCGTCTTGCCATCGTCGTCAATCCGAACCTGCCGCTTGGGCTGATCGCCAATACTGCCGGCGCCATCGCGATCGGGTTGGGTGCGAGGTTTCCCGCTCTTGCGGCGCGGCAATTGACCGACAGGGAGGGGCGCACCATCGACATTAGTTCGAACATGCCCGTTCCGGTGCTGCAGGCCGATGCCGAAACCCTTCGATCTTTGTTGCTGAAGACCTTGTCGCCGGAGGACGACCGCGCGATCGTTCCGTTTCCCGCCTTCGCCCGATCGCTGCACGATTATAGGGAATACGAGGCGACGTTTCCGGAGCGCGATCTCGCCGGTGAGGCGATCGACGGCCTGGGACTGGCAGGCCCCTTAAAATGGGTGAAATCGCTCACCGGCTCGCTGAAGCTGCTGCGTTGAAAGTCCCAAAAGAAAAAAGGCCGGCTTGCGGAGATAGAGAGATCCGCTTCGCCGGCCGAGCAAGGACTGAAGAAGAAGGGACGATACACTTCAGTCATCGGACGATGGTCTTCCGATGGTTTGGACGATAGGCCCGCCACCCTGAACGGGTTCCGAACCAGCCGTTCATCTGCGGTTCACGCATTGATTTTCTGCAGAATTGGGGCGGCGGTACGGGGGCTTGAACTCCGGAAAAGCGATCCCCATCTCTTTTTTGCGGGTGCCAAACGGGCTCGCGGAACCGTCCCGAGGCCGCCAGGAGTGGGGTCATGGGACAAAAATAGAATCGCAATTGTCGCTCACAGGAGGACTCCATGCGTCACGTAGACTTCTCTCCCCTTTACCGTTCCACCGTCGGTTTCGACCGCCTTTTCACCATGCTCGACGGCCTTGGCCAGCCGGATCAGGCTCAGACCTATCCGCCCTACAATATCGAGCGCACGGGTGAAAACACCTATCGCATCACCATGGCCGTTGCCGGTTTCGATGAAAGGGAACTGAGCATCGAGGCTCACGCCCATGTCCTTCATGTGAAGGGCGAAAAGAGCGAAGAGCCGGCTGAAACGAGCGAATATCTCTATCGTGGTATCGCCAAGCGCGCCTTCGAGCGTCGTTTCCAGCTTGCCGATCATGTCGAGGTCCAGGCTGCTTCCCTGAAGAATGGTCTGCTGCACATCGATCTGTTGCGCAACATTCCGGAAGCCATGAAGCCCCGCCGTATTTCCATCGCCGCTGAGCAGGTGGAAACTGCGAAGGCCATCGAGGCCCGCGTCAACTAATGCAGACTGACGGTCCCTGACCGTCAGTCTTTGATCCTCCCAAGATCAAAAAGAAGCGGCGTCCGGATGGACGCCGCTTTTGTTTTGTCGCGATGTCGAAAGGCTCAGGCCGCGTTGGTGGCTTCGCCCGATTTTACGCCCGGCTGCGCCTTCGCCGCCTCCCGCCGCTTGGCCGCATCGGCATATTTCTGGGCAATCACCGCGCAGGCCATCAGCTGGATCTGATGGAACAGCATGAGGGGTAGAACGATGGCGCCGATACTCTGGCCGGCGAAGATGACGTTGGCCATGGGTACGCCGCTTGCGAGCGACTTCTTGGAGCCGCAGAAGGTGATGGTGATCTCGTCCGCCTTCGCAAAGCCGAGGGCACGGCTGCCGAACATGGTGATGCAGAGCACCATTGCCAGAAGCACCATGTTGGCGACGATCACCGTTGCGATATCGAGTACGGAGAAGGTGTGCCACAGCCCTTCGACCACGGCCTCGCTGAAGGCCGAATAGACGACCATGAGGATCGAGCCGCGGTCGACCGGCATCAGGATCTTCTTCTTCGAGCGTATCCAGTTGCCGATCCATGGCTGCAGCAGTTGGCCGGCGATGAAGGGGGCGAGCAGCTGCATCATGATCTGCCACAGCACGTCCCAGGAAAAGCCGCCGCCGTGACCGCCGACCGAAAAGAGCACGCCGACGAGCAGCGGCGTCAGGAACATGCCGAAGATATTCGAGGCCGATGCCGAGCAGATCGCGGCCGGGACGTTGCCGCCGGCGATGGAGGTGAAGGCGATCGAGGACTGCACGGTGGAGGGAAGCACGCTCAAAAACAGCAGTCCGGTGTAAAGCGAGACCGGCAGAATGCTATCCGGGACAACATGGCCGATGGCCAATACCAGCAGCGGGAAGACGCCGAAGGTCGTCAACAGGATGACAAGATGCAGCCGCCAATGCAGCATGCCGGCGATGACGACATCGCGCGACAGGCGCGCGCCATGCAGGAAGAACAACAGGCCGATGGCGAAGTTAGTGGCGATGCCGAAATAGTGGGCGCTTGCCCCCTGCACCGGAAAAAAGGATGCCGTAAGCACGGTGAGCACCAGCAGCATGGTGAAGGTGTCTGGAAGAAAGCGGCGCATCGTGCCTACCCCAATTGCATTTGCAAGTCGTATAGATAAGCCTTGTAGATAGACCTATCGTGATCCACGATGCAAGGAATAACAGTTATCGCGATACAGGATATGGCATGCTCGATCTCACGCAATTGCGCAGTTTCGTTGCCGTCGAGCAGATGGGCAGCTTCACGCTGGCGGCGGAGCGCCTTGGTCTTGGGCAATCCACAGTCAGTCAGCACATACAGCGCCTGGAGGCGGAACTCGGGCGCAAGCTCTTGGCACGCGACACGCATCGCGTCGTGCTGACCGGAGACGGCGAGGCCTTGCTCGGCCATGCGCGCCAGATGCTGTCGATCGAAGGCGAAGTGCGGCAGCTTTTTGCCGGTAATAGTCTGCGCGGCAGTCTTCGGCTTGGGGTTTCCGAGGATTTCGTCACCAGCCAGCTTCCGGATGTTCTGGAGGAATTCGTTCGCTCGCATCCGTCGGTCGATCTCGAGCTGACGGTGGCGCTCAGCGGCACGCTCTATGAAATGCAGGATAATGGCGATCTCGATCTGGTGCTTGCCAAGCGCCGGCTCGGCGACGTCAGGGGCAAGCTCGTCTACCGCGAGCCGCTGGTCTGGCTGGCGCGTGATCCGGATCGCATCCGCAAGCTCGCGGCACCATTGCCGCTGATCGCCTTTCCGACGCCGAGCGTCACGCGCGCCGTTGCGCTCGAGGCGCTGCGCCGGCAGCAGATGCCGTGGCGGATCGTCTGCACCTGCGGCAGCCTGAGCGGCCTGACGGCGGCGGCGCGCGCCGGCATGGGCGTTCTCGTCCAGCCCAAGAGCATGGCGCCGGCCGGATTGACGGAGATTGCGCCGGGCTGGCTGCCGGCCCTCGAAGATGTGGAATTCGTGCTCGTGCCGCGCAAGGGTGCGGACCAACTTCTGGTTAACGCGCTTTCGGACGATATTCTTGCGAAAGTCAGGGGGCCGCGATCGAGCTAACGATTGGGGCGCCGATATAAAGCACCGCCCGGCCCGGAGCCGGGATCGGCGCTCTTTTTTATGCAATCAGCTGAGGCAGGCGAGGAAATTCGCCACATCGGCCTCGGTCGTGGCGAAGCTGGTGACGAGGCGGATCAGCGTTTCGCCGCCGCCGACGAGGTCCGGCTGCGATTCCGGGATCGGCCATTCGTAGAATTTCGCACCCTTGTCCTCGGCTGCCTTGGCGGAGGTTTTCGGTATGATCGCGAAAACCTCGTTCGAAGCAGTCGGCCAGGCGAGGCGGGCGCCGCGGGTCTTTTGAAGGCCGGCGCGCAGCCGGTCGGCCATGCCGTTGGAATGGCGGGCAAGATCGAGCCAGAGGCCATCCTGGAAATAGCCGTCGAACTGGGCGGCGATGAAGCGTGATTTGGAGAAAAGCTGGGCTGCGCGCTTGCGGATGAAGTGCATCTCCTTTGCCTTCTCGGGGTCGAAGAAAACGATCGCCTCGGCGCACCAGCAGCCGTTCTTGGTGCCGCCGAAGGAGAGGATGTCGACGCCGCGTTTCCATGTCATCTCGGCCGGTGTGGCGTCGAGCGCGACCAGGGCATTGGCGAAACGCGCGCCATCCATATGCAGCGGCAGGCCGTTTGCCTTGGTGATGGAGGCGATGGCGTCGATCTCGGCGAGCGAATAGACCGTGCCGATTTCCGTCGCCTGCGTGATCGTCACGGCGGCGGCGCGGCCATGATGCACGGCATCCTGCGGGAAGCGGGCGATCTTGGTGGCAAGCGCCTTGGGATCGATCTTGCCGAGAGCGCCCTCGACGGTCGCAAGACGCGCGCCGCTGAAGAAATCGGGGGCGCCGCATTCGTCTTCGGCGACATGCGCCTCGGCATGGCAGAAGCTGATGCCACCCGGCTTCTGGACACTCGCAAGCGACAGCGAATTGGCGGCCGTGCCGGTTGCGACGAAAAAGACGGCGACCTCGCGCTCGAAGACCTCGGCGAATTTGGCTTCGACACGCTGGTCGAGCTCGCTCGTGCCGTAAGCGGAGGCAAAACCGCCGGATTCGGCGAGCAGACGTTCGGCGACTTTGGAATGGGCGCCGGCCCAGTTATCGGAAGCAAAGAACATGGAAATGCACCAGATGAGGAATTGAATTGCGGCTCGTTAGATAGGGTCGGCGGGACATTACGCCAATGCAAAAACCTATCAAGCGCATGAGTTTGAAGAATTCATCACAGAAATTGATTGGCGCAATCAACAAATAAAATGATGCGCCGCAGCGAAACTTTATTGCTCTATTTCTGCAACAAAGGCAATCTTCCGTCTTTCGTTGACGAAATTTTGCCGTTTTGCTCTTGCGAAGGCGTGAGCTTTCTGGCATAGAGCTGATGAATTAGGACAGGGTTGCTGTCCTATTTTGGCCGCCGAGGCCGAAGATGTGCCCCCAGGGTCCTGACGATGTCGGGATTTCGAGCTATAGTTATCGAGAGCATGCCCTTTTAGCCTTTCAGGCGCGGGCAATGCGGTGATGGAATGGCAAGGCGCGGAACGCTGACGACGGGCTCCACTTTAAGGAGCTGCGGTTCGCGGCCGGGATCTTCACAATGCAACAGCGCTGTCGCGCGTCGGCCCCGGAAACGGACCGCGCGGGACGAAGGAGCGCCCGCGACGCGGGCCTTACCGGAGGGAAGACCATGACGAACAGGACGACGTTCACGAGTTTTGACCAGACCGCCGCAGCCAATGCTGCCGCGACGGCCAAAACGTCGAAACGCGCTGTTGGCATCCCACCGAAACAGGGCCTTTACGATCCGCGCAATGAACATGATGCCTGCGGCGTCGGCTTCGTCGCGCATATGAAGGGCCAGAAGTCGCACCAGATCGTGCGCGACGGCCTGTTCATTCTCGAGAACCTGACGCATCGCGGCGCCGTGGGTGCTGATCCGCTCATGGGCGATGGCGCGGGCATTCTCGTGCAGATTCCCGACCGATTCTTCCGCGAGGAGATGGCCAAGCAGGGTGTGATCCTGCCGAAGGCTGGCGAATATGGCGTCGGCCATTTCTTCCTGCCGCGCGACGAGGCGCTGATCGAGCACTTCAAGACGGCTATCAAGCAGGTCGTTGTCGAGGAAGGCCAGGTTCTGCTCGGCTTCCGCGACGTACCCGTCGACAACTCCTCGCTGTCGAAGGCACCCGACATTGCCGCCACCGAGCCGCATCATGTTCAGGTCTTCATCGGCGCCGGTCGCGATGCCGGCACGAACGAGGAATTCGAGCGCCGCCTCTTCACCCTGCGCAAGGTGATCTCCAACCGCATCTATGCGGAATATGAGGGCGAGGAGAGCAGCTTCTACCCGGTGTCGCTGTCGAGCTCGACCATCGTCTACAAGGGCATGTTCCTCGCCTATCAGGTCGGCGCCTATTATAAGGACTTGGCCGACCCGCGTTTCGAGACGGCGGTTGCGCTCGTGCACCAGCGTTTCTCGACCAACACCTTCCCGTCGTGGAAGCTCGCGCACCCCTACCGCATGGTCGCCCATAACGGCGAAATCAACACGCTGCGCGGCAACGTCAACTGGATGGCCGCCCGCCAGGCGTCGGTGTCGTCTCCGCTGTTCGGCGACGATATCTCCAAGCTCTGGCCGATCTCCTATGAGGGACAGTCGGACACGGCCTGCTTCGACAACGCGCTCGAATTCCTCGTGCGCGGTGGCTACTCCATGGCACATGCCATGATGATGCTCATCCCCGAGGCATGGGCGGGCAACCAGTTGATGGCTGCCGAACGCAAGGCATTCTACGAGTATCATGCCGCCCTGATGGAACCGTGGGACGGCCCGGCCGCCGTTGCCTTCACGGACGGCAAGCAGATCGGCGCGACGCTCGACCGTAACGGCCTGCGCCCGGCGCGCTATCTCGTCACCAACGACGACCGCATCATCATGGCGTCCGAGGCCGGCGTCCTGCCGGTCGAAGAAGAGAAGATCATCCAGAAGTGGCGCCTGCAGCCGGGCAAGATGCTGCTGATCGACATGGAAAAGGGCCGCATCATCTCGGATGACGAGGTAAAGTCGGAGCTTGCCACCAAGCATCCCTATCAGAGCTGGCTGAAGCGCACCCAGCTGATCCTCGAGGATCTGAAGCCGGTGGAGCCGCGGGCGCTGCGCCGCGACGTGTCGCTGCTCGACCGCCAGCAGGCCTTCGGCTACACGACCGAAGACACCAAGCTCTTGATGTCGCCGATGGCGACGACCGGGCAGGAGGCTGTCGGCTCCATGGGTACGGATACGCCGATCTCGGCCATGTCCGACAAGCCGAAGCTGCTTTACACCTATTTCAAGCAGAACTTCGCGCAGGTGACGAACCCGCCGATCGACCCGATCCGCGAAGAGCTCGTCATGAGCCTCGTCTCCTTCATCGGGCCGCGCCCGAACTTGCTCGACCATACAGGCATGGCCAACGCCAAGCGCCTGGAAGTGCGCCAGCCGATCCTGACCAACGGCGATCTCGAAAAGATCCGCTCGATCGGTCATACCGAGGATCGCTTCGACACCAAGACGCTCGACTTCACCTATGATGTCGAACGCGGTGCCGAAGGCATGCCCGAGATGCTCGATCGCCTTTGCGAGCGTGCGGAGGCGGCCGTTCGGGGCGGCTACAACATCATCGTGCTCTCCGACCGCCAGGTCGGCCCGGACCGCATCGCCATCCCGGCGCTGCTGGCGACGGCCGCCGTACACCATCACCTGATCCGCAAGGGCCTGCGCACCTCGGTCGGCATCGTCGTCGAAACCGGCGAGCCGCGCGAAGTGCATCATTTCTGCCTGCTGGCCGGCTACGGCGCGGAAGCGATCAACCCTTATCTCGCCTTCGACACGCTGCTCGACATGCATCAGCGCGGCGAATTCCCGAAGGAAGTGGACGCGACCGAAGTCGTCTATCGCTACATCAAGGCTGTCGGCAAAGGCATCCTCAAGGTCATGTCGAAGATGGGCATCTCGACCTATCAATCCTATTGCGGCGCGCAGATCTTCGATGCCGTGGGCTTGCAGCAGGAACTGGTCGACAAGTATTTCTTCGGCACGGCGACCATGATCGAGGGCATCGGTCTCGAAACGATCGCCGAGGAAACCGTTTCGCGTCACAAGTCCGCCTTCGGCCGCGATCCGCTGCTGGCAAGCACGCTCGACATCGGCGGCGAATATGCCTATCGCATGCGCGGCGAAAGCCATGCCTGGACGCCGGATGCCGTGGCAGCGCTTCAGCATGCCGTGCGCGGCAATGCCGAGGACCGCTATCGCGAATTCTCCGAAATGGTCAACGATTCGGCGCTTCGGATGAACACCATCCGCGGCCTCTTCAAGATCAAGGGTGCGGAAGCGCTCGGCCGCAAGCCGATCCCGGTCGACGAGGTCGAGCCGGCTGTCGATATCGTCAAGCGCTTCTCGACCGGCGCCATGTCCTTCGGCTCCATCAGCCGCGAGGCGCATACGACGCTGGCAATTGCGATGAACCGCATCGGCGGCAAGTCGAACACCGGCGAAGGGGGCGAGGAATCCGACCGCTACATGCCGCTCTTCGACGGCTCGCCGAACCCGGAACGCTCCGCCATCAAGCAGATCGCGTCTGGCCGCTTCGGCGTGACGACCGAATATCTCGTCAATGCCGACGTGCTGCAGATCAAGGTTGCGCAGGGCGCCAAGCCCGGCGAAGGCGGCCAGCTGCCCGGCCACAAGGTCGATGCGACCGTTGCCAAGACCCGGCATTCGACGCCGGGCGTCGGCCTGATCTCGCCGCCGCCGCACCACGACATCTATTCGATCGAAGATCTGGCACAGCTGATCTACGACCTGAAGAACGTCAATCCGACCTCTGATGTGTCGGTCAAGCTCGTCTCGGAAGTTGGCGTTGGCACGGTTGCCGCCGGCGTCGCCAAGGCGCGCGCCGACCATATCACCGTTTCGGGCTATGATGGCGGCACCGGCGCCTCGCCGCTGACCTCGCTGAAACATGCTGGCTCGCCCTGGGAAATCGGCCTTGCCGAGACCCAGCAGACGCTGGTGCTGAACGGCCTGCGCTCGCGTATCGCCCTGCAGGTGGACGGCGGCCTCAAGACCGGCCGCGACGTCATCATCGGCGCGCTGCTCGGTGCCGACGAATTCGGCTTTGCCACCGCACCGCTGATCGCGGCCGGTTGCATCATGATGCGCAAGTGCCACCTCAACACCTGTCCGGTCGGCGTCGCTACCCAGGACCCGGTCCTGCGCAAGCGCTTCAAGGGTGCGCCGGAGCATGTCATCAACTACTTCTTCTTCGTGGCCGAGGAAGTGCGCGAGATCCTCGCCTCGCTTGGCGTCGCCAAGCTGGACGACATCATCGGCGCTTCCGAGCTTCTGGAAAAGGACGACATGCTGGCCCACTGGAAGGCGAGGGGCCTCGACTTCAGCCGCATCTTCCACAAGGTCGATGCGCCGAAGGCGGAGACCTACTGGACGACCTTGCAGAAGCACCCGATCGACGACATTCTCGACCGCAAGCTGATCGAGAAGGCGGAACCGGCGCTCTCTTCCAAGACGCCGGTCGCCTTCGAGGTCGACATCAAGAACGTCGACCGTTCCGCCGGCGCCATGCTGTCGGGAGCGGTTGCCAAGCGCTACGGCCATCGCGGCCTGAAGGACGATACGATCAACGTCACTCTGAGGGGCACGGCCGGCCAGTCGTTTGGTGCGTTCCTCGCGCGCGGCGTGACCTTCAATCTCATCGGCGACGGCAACGATTATGTCGGCAAGGGTCTTTCGGGCGGCCGCATCATCGTCCGTCCGCCGGAGAACTCGAAGATTCTGGCCGAGCACTCGATCATCGTCGGCAACACCGTGCTTTACGGCGCGACAGAGGGCGAGTGCTACTTCCGCGGTGTCGCGGGCGAACGCTTCGCGGTTAGAAACTCCGGAGCGATCGCCATCGTCGAAGGCGTTGGCGATCATGGTTGCGAGTATATGACCGGCGGTGTCGTCGTCGTGCTCGGCGAGACCGGGCGCAACTTCGCAGCCGGCATGTCGGGTGGCGTCGCCTATGTGCTCGACGAGAAGGGCGATTTCGCCCGTCGCTGCAACATGGCCATGGTCGAATTGGAGCCGGTTCCCGAAGAGGACGAACTGCTGGAGAAGCTGCATCATCACGGCGGCGACATCATGCACAAAGGACGTGTCGACGTCTCGGATGACATGACGCGCCATGACGAAGAGCGTCTCTACCAGCTGATTTCGAACCACTTCCACTATACGGGCTCGACGCGGGCCAAGGAGATCCTCGATCACTGGGCCGACTATCGCCCGAAATTCCGCAAGGTCATGCCGGTCGAGTACCGCCGCGCCCTTGAGGAAATGGAGCGCAGCCGGATGAGCGTGGCGGCGGAGTAATCCGCCCCGGCTCTGAAGCCAGTCGAGGGTTTCGCCTCGCATTGCGGTCGCCGCCATGGCGATCGCGACTGTCGAACAGCGGAATCGGAATTGAATTAAAGTGCCGGACAGGGAAACCGAGATGACCCTCAGGCACGGGAGCCGTGAGCTCCTCTTTTAGAGTGAGGAAACGAAAGCATGGGCAAGGTAACAGGCTTCTTGGAAATCGACCGGCAGGTGGCGAAGTATCAGCCGGCGTCGGATCGCATCCGGCATTTCCGTGAATTTACGATCCCCATGTCGGACCCGGAAGTGCAGAAACAGGCAGCCCGCTGCATGGACTGTGGCATCCCCTATTGCCACGGCCCGACCGGCTGCCCGGTTCACAACCAGATCCCCGATTGGAACGACCTCGTCTACAACAACAACTGGGAACAGGCGATCCACAACCTGCATTCGACCAACAACTTTCCGGAATTCACCGGCCGTGTCTGCCCCGCGCCCTGCGAGGAAGCCTGCACGCTGAACCTGGAAGACGCGCCGGTCGCCATCAAGACCGTCGAGCAGGCGATTGCCGACAAGGCCTATGAACTCGGCTTCATCCGGCCGCAGCCGGCAACCGTGCATACGGGCAAGAAGGTCGCGATCATCGGCTCCGGCCCCGCCGGCATGGCAGCTGCCCAGCAGCTCGGCCGCGCCGGCCATGACGTTCATCTCTATGAGCGCGAAAGCAAGGCCGGCGGCCTGCTGCGCTACGGCATCCCGGACTTCAAGATGGAGAAGAACTTCATCGATCGCCGCGTCGAGCAGATGAAGGGCGAGGGCGTCACCTTCCATTGCGGCGTCAATGTCGGCGTCGACGTCAAGATGGAGCAGCTTCTGGCCGATCATGATGCCGTGCTCTATTGCGGCGGTTCGGAAACCCCGCGCGAAGCCGGCATTCCCGGTACCACGCTTGCCGGCGTCCATGATGCCATGCCCTATCTCGTGCAGCAGAACCGCCGCGTCGGCCGCGAAAATATCGACAGCGTTGGCTGGCCAGCCGACCCGATCCTTGCCGGCGGCAAGCATATCGTCGTCGTCGGTGGCGGCGATACCGCGTCCGACTGTGTCGGCACGGCTTTCCGCCAGGGCGCGGTCAAGGTGACCCAGCTCGACATTCGTCCGCAACCGCCGGAAAAGGAAGACAAGCTCGCCGTATGGCCCTTCTGGGCAACGAAGATGCGCACCTCTTCCTCGCAGGCCGAAGGTGCGGTTCGCGAATTCCAGGTCGCAACGCTCGAATTCGTCGGCGAAGACGGCGTGCTGACGGGCGTCAAGTGCTGCGAAGTGGATGAGCGCCGCAAGCCGATCGCCGGAACGGAATTCGTCATTCGCGCCGATCTCGCCTTCATCGCCATCGGCTTCCGCGGCCCGTTCACCGATAGCGTGCTCAAGGAACTCGACGGCAAACTGACTGTGAATACCGACCGCCGCGGCTCGACCAACGTCGTTGCCAACGACAAGGACTACAAGACTTCCGTCGACAAGCTCTGGACGGCCGGCGATATTCGCCGCGGCCAGTCTCTGGTGGTCTGGGCGATCCGCGAGGGACGCCAGGCCGCCCGCGCCATCGACGAGGCTTTGATGGGATCGACGGTTCTGCCGAACTAAAATTCGCCGCTGTTTTCCCGCGGTGACCAAGGGCTGGGTTCAAGATGAACCCGGCCCTTGTCGTTATCGGCTTGCGGCGATTTCACATTCAATCCGACTGGCATCTAGTGGGGCATGCCCTCGAATTGCGGGAGATCGAGGGGCCTGTTCCATTTAAGGCGGCGCACCGTGAACATCTCTAGCCTCGGTGCGATTAGTTCCGGATGGTCGAGGCTTCCCAATTGAACGAAGACTAGGCCGGGGAAACTCTCCAGCTCGCTGGTGTATAGGCGCGATCCGCAATCCGGGCAGAAATTTCGTTCGAGTTTTTTGCCGGAATTGGCAACATACGGGAAAGCCTTGGGGGAGCCGCTCAGCAGAGTGAAATCGTCTTCGGCGATGGCAAAGAATGTCGCCATCTCACCGCCCGATGCTCTCTTGCAGTCAAGGCAGTGGCAGTTGGCAACGAATTCCGGGTCCTTGTCGAATTCGAATTTTACGGCGCCGCAGGCGCATTGAGCCGTATACTTCTTGCTCATCGCAGATCTCCGTCATTCAGCGGCACATTTTCGGTGCGCATGGGTTCATTTTCAAAAACCTGGATACGGTGCCAGGCAATCTGAAACCAATTTGCCTTGAATGAAAGGGGTCACGGCCGACAATGATAAAGGCTGGGAGATTTTCGTCCGGAAGTCCTGGAAGGCCGGGTTCTCGACGAACCCGGCCTCTGTCCCTATCTGGTCGTGGCGATGTTCCAGTTGTAGATGCAGCGGTCGAGACCGATGGCGATTTCCAGCACCGCAGCCTCGTGGTCTATTGCCGGCCCTTTCCTCGGCTGGCTGCGATAGCGCTGCGGAAAGTCCGTTCGTCTCGAAATCGAGCAAACCTCCATCCATTTGTCGCCGTTGTCGACCTCGATATCCATGGTGACTTTGGAATAGGCCGGTAGGCGATCGGATGGCACGACCCTGGTCGGCAGGTAAATGACCGAGGCAATCATCCGGCGGACCGGCTCCAGTGAGGCTGCGTGGTAATCGTTGCCGCTCTCGGCGGTGAAGGCGCATTGGAATTCGAGCTGCCAGAATTCCTTGAGCCGTACATGCTTGCTCGGCTGGTCCTGTTCCCGGCGGTAGGATTTCCCGGCCTGCCAGACGCATAATGGCAGCCGCGTTCTGGAATGATTTCCGAGAAGATGCTGCATGTAGACATAGGTCGAAGGAGTCGTCTCCGGCCGCGGTACGAGTTCGGTGTCTGAGTCCGACAGCCGTTCCGGCACCCAGATGTCTGCATTGGAATAGGCGTCCGAGACGAGTTTTCGCGGCATCAGGGCCGGAGCTTCGACCCTACGGATATCCCAGGCCTGATTTTCGGATCGCAGAAAGCGGGCGACTTCGTCGGAAAAGAACCGGACGAAATCGTCGCGCAGGCGGATGTCCCGCTCTTCCCAATGAACGAGCGAATTGACGTTGTAGATATTGAGCACGTGCCATTCTCCATGGGCGACGTTGATGTCTTGAGGTGAAGGCTTTACGTCCAGCCGCCGCCGGACACGCCAAACGCTCCGGCCGTCACGACTGGACGCGGAGACCTCGGCCGGAGAAAGCGCGCAAAATCGCAACCTGCGGGCAGGTGCGGTTACGATCGATATGATCTGCGCTTTTGGTGCTCATGCAAGTCTTCTATTGGCGGGTTGCAGCGATGTCAAACCGCGTCGGCGACACCTATCGCGCCGCCGATCCCGGCAGACGATAATCGTCCACGCGACCGACCGGCGCCGGGTCCATCAGGCCTTTCTCGACCAGAAGATCGCGGGGCGATGATGTCACTACGGCAGGGGCGGGCGTGCTGCCCAGAAGCTGCGAGCCGCCGTCGAGATCGGGATCGGAGAGGCTTATCGGCTGCGTGCGGGTGATCTTCTCAGATTCCGTGCCGGGAAGGTTGGCTTGTTGTGCCGGTAGCGGATTGCCCGTATCCAGGCGCGTGATGTCGGGGCTTGCCTGATCGCCCAAGATCCGGCGTGCCGACTTCTCGAGATAGAAGGCGACCTTGCGCTTGCCTGCGGCCGTCAGGTTGACGCCGTCAGCCGTTCTCAACCGGACCTGCTGGCCGTTGATATCGGAGCCCGTGACGATGAACTCGCCGTTCTGGTCGGTAAATCCGTCCCATATGTCGATGAATTCGCCGCCGACGCTGGTCATCTGGCTCTGGTAGACCTGATTGAGCTTGACCGCGCTGGCGGTCAGCTGGTCGGAGCCGAAGGAGGGCAGTCCGACCCAGAGCAGAGGAATGTGGCGGCCCGTCACTAGTTTGGCGAATTGCTGCACGCGCTCCTCATAGGCGAGAAACCACGGGTCGGTGCCGTATTTCTCGTTGAGCCCGTCGCCGATCATCTGCTGGCGGTCGTTGGCGCCGATCATGACGACGACCATGGCCGGTTTCAGCTGGTCGATCATCCCGGGCAATTGCTGCGGCCAGTTGTAGTAATCCTGCCGCACGAGACCGGAGGCGACATTGCCGCGCGCCTGGATGACGACGCCGGGCGAGGTGGAGAAGGCATCTTCCAACCCCGTTGCCAGGCCGCTTGCCAGAAAATCGCCGACGACGAGGATTGTCTTGGCATCGGGCAGCTTTTCGGCCGGCGGCGGTGTTTCCGGCTGGACGACCGGCTGACGTGACGGCGGGGCTGGCCGCTTCTTCGGCTGCACCTTGCGCCGCGGTGGCGGTTGTTCGGCCGGCTGGTCCGGATAATCGGGCTCGCGAGTGCCGAACAGCATGTCAAACAGGTTTCTGCGGGGCCGCTCCTGGGCCTCGGCCACATTCGAAAGGCTGCCGAGCGCGATGACGACGGCGAGCAGCGCCGTGAAAATCGTCCTGAAGGTTGCCATGGTCGCGGGGGCAGGTCTCTTTGTCATCGTGTCATTTCCGCTCACCGCCCATGGTCTCAAGGGACGTCTCTGCCGTCCAGCGATCCAAGATCCGGTTAATGGCGGCGGCCTATTTGCGCAACGCGTTCAACAGGTTCATGGACGGTTCGCCATCCGCATCCATGCCCATGCGCTGCTGAACGGCTGATATCGCAGCTTTCGAGCCCGATCCGAAATTGCCGTCGACCACGCCATCATAATAGCCGAGCTCCTTCAGACGCGTCTGCAGCTCGAACTTCTGCTTGACGTCGAGCGTGCCGCTGGGGCGCGGCCAGGACTGCTGCATGCCGCCATAGCCGGCGATCTGATCCGCGAGCAGCCCGACGGCGAGCGCATAGCTGTCGGAAGCGTTGTAGCGCTTGATGGTGAAGAAGTTGCCGGTCATCAGGAAGCCGGGACCATCGGGTCCGCCGGGCATCTTCAACTGCGCGCGGTCGGAGGTCATGCGAAAGCCCTTGCCGTTGGGACGCGTAAAGCCGAGAGCCGCCCACTGCGCGATCGTATGGGTCTTGCCGGCCTGAGCGCCGCCGCCGGGTGGCACGACCACTTCATAGCCCCAGGTGCGTCCGGTATCCCAGCCGTTCTTGGCGAGAAGATTGGCCGTCGTCGCCAATGCGTCCGGAATGGAGTTCCAGATATCGGCATGGCCACTGCCATCGGCATCGACGGCATAGAGCAGATAGCTGGTGGGGATGAACTGCGTATGCCCCATGGCGCCGGCCCAGGAACCATTCAGATCCTTGCGCGAGATATCGCCCTTCTGCAGGATCTTCAGCGCGGCGATGAGCTGCTTCTTGGCATAATTGGCGCGTTTCGGATCGGCATAGGCAAGCGTTGCGAGCGCTTGCGGCACATAATGCAGCCGATCGTTCTTGGCGAGAACGGCGCCGTAATTCGATTCCATCGACCAGATGGCCAGCATGATGTTGCGATCCACGCCGAAATGCTGTTCGAGCGTGCGCAGCGTCGACCCGTATTTAACCGCCATCTTGCGGCCAATATCAATCGTATAGGGATTGACACGGGAGTCGAGGTAATCCCAGACTTGGGACTTGAATTCCGGTTGATACTGCGCCTTTTCGAGGACCGTGGGGTCTGGGTCCGTCACGCCGGCAAATGCATTGCGATAGGTCGATTGCGTGATACCGCTCTTAGCGGCGGTAGCGTAAAAGCCCGCAATCCATTTTTGGAACCCAGGGTCAGCATTGGCGTTAACGGGAAGGAATCCCGCGAAGGCGCCGAGCGCGAGCGCCAGAGCGAGACCACGAAGGGAGTTTTTGCGGTTTACGGTCATCTACAGCCTTGTCCATCAATTGTTGGATTTCGGTGCGGCGATGCGCGTAGCATCGGCCCATGCGTGACGCTAAACGAACGAAGTCAACAAATTCTTTACCATGGAAGTGTGGTTCAGTCATTATTTGCAAAACAGTAGCAAATTTAATCTACTGACCTTTAGAATGGCCTAGTGCCAACTGATTTGATGCCCAGGAGGTATGAGTGGGACAGCATAAGAAGGTTCGTAAGGCAGTATTTCCAGTCGCCGGGCTAGGGACGCGGTTCTTGCCGGCGACCAAGGCGGTGCCGAAGGAAATGCTGACCGTCGTGGACAAGCCGGTAATTCAATACGTCGTCGACGAGGCGATGGAAGCCGGCATCGAGCATTTCGTGTTCGTCACGGGTCGCAGCAAGCACGTCATCGAAGATTACTTCGACATCCAGTTCGAGCTCGAGCACACACTGCGCCAGCGCAACAAGAACGCCGAACTGTCGCTGCTGAACGGCCTGCTGCCGAAAGCCGGCACGGCCAGCTTCACGCGCCAGCAGGAGCCGCTCGGTCTCGGTCACGCCGTTTGGTGCGCCCGCGAGATCGTCGGCGACGAGCCTTTTGCGCTGCTGCTGCCAGACATGGTCATGCGCGCTGAAAAGGGCTGCATGAAGGGCATGATCGAGCTTTACGAGCACAGCGGCGGCAACGTCATCGCCGTCGAGGAATGCGCGCCGGACCAGACCCATAAATACGGTATCGTCGGCGTCGGCGAGACGATCGGCAACGGTTTCCGCATCACCGAAATGGTCGAGAAGCCGGCCAAGGGCACGGCCCCGTCGAACTTCTTCATCAACGGCCGCTATATCCTGCAGCCGGAAATCTTCCGTATCCTGGAAAGCCAGGAGCGCGGCGCCGGCAACGAGATCCAGCTGACGGACGGCATGCTGAAGCTTGCCAAGACGCAGGATTTCGCCGGCTATCACTTCCAGGGCCAGACCTTCGACTGTGGTGCAAAGGATGGTTTCATCCTCGCCAACGTCGCTTTCGCCTTGGCGCGCGCCGATATCCGCCCGACCATTGAGGACGAGTTCAAGGCGTTGATCGCAGCCTTGAAATAGGCGCTCGAACCTTTCGGTAGAAATGTTGAGGCCCGGCACATGCCGGGCCTCAATTCCTTTGGGCGGAAGAGTGGGTTTAGGCGAAGGACGCGATCAGCGCTTGACCGTCAATCCGAGGCCGGCCTGGAACTGGCGTGTGCTGTCGCCGACATCTCGGGTCGTCAGCTGATAGCCGACATTGCTGGTCAGATCGAGATAGCGGTTGATGCCCCAGGTCAGCCCGAAAGCCGCGTCGTATTCGACCTCGTCGGCGGCACGGCCATTGGAGGGGTAATTGCGCCAGATCGGCCCCCCCGTCAGCTTGGCCGTGAGGTCGTCGCGCAGCTGATGGCTGATCGTGCTCGTGAGCTGGTAAGCGGTATAGCCGCTGAGACCGGCCGTGGTGGATGGCTGGACCGTGGTCGAAAGGCCGACGCTGATATCGGTGCCGCGCTGCGGCGACCAGGCGAGACTGCCGTCGATCGTCGGCGAATCGACCGAGGCGAGGCGCGAATCGTCGAATTGCGTGTGCTGGTAGCCGAAGCCGAGCTCGCCCTTGAATTTTTCGCCGAGGTCGAACTCGACGCCGCCCTTGCCGCCGTAGCTCTGGTTCGAGCGGGCATAGCCGTTGCCGTCGCGCGTCTGGTCGTAGACGGCACGGCCGAGATTGACTTCGACAAAGGGGATGATGGCCGGCGAGAGTTCATAGCCAATGCGTCCGCGCCAGGTTCCGGCCGTCTGGTTGCGGTCGCTAAGCGTCACCGTCGTCCCGTCGGAGAGTACGGCGTCGGAATAGACGCTGCGTGTCAGCGCCACGGCCGTCGTGCCGCGCAGCAGGCCGAAATCGCGCTCCAGCGAGAGCCCCGCCGTGTACTGATTGACGGCGGACTGCTTTGCGGCGCCGGCGATCGCATTCGGATCGCTGGTGTCCTCGCGGTAGAATTGATAGCCGGCGGTGATATGCGCGGTCGTGTCGGCGGGAAGATCGAGACGCAGGTCGGCATTGAGGTTGATGGTCGGCTTTTCTTCGCCCGTGCCGCTGATGTTCTTCTGCCAGACGCCTTCGCCAGTGACGGTCAGGGCGTGGCGATCCCAATCCGATGTCAGGGTGCTGCGCAGGTCGGTCTGCAGGAAGCCGCGATTGTCCTTGCTGTCGCCGGTGCGATCGCGTTCGACATTGATCGACTGGTTGATCGAAGGCTTCAGAGTGAAGGTGCCGAGCGGTATGCCCTGGACGTCTGCGCGATCCGGATGCTGGCGAGCCTTCAGGCCGTCGACGGTGGGTTCCTGTATATTCACGCGGCGCAGATCGTTATCCAGCGTCGAGCCGGTCGTTGTGGGGTCGATGCCAGTAAGGCGCAGCGGCGTGTTCAGCGGCGTGTCGCTGGAGGTCGATGTCTGGTTTGCCGATGCGCCTGCCTGGGCGTTGGTTCCAGGTGCGGCATTCGGATCGGTTGGGGACGCCGATGTCGAGGCCGGCAAAGTGTCGTCGAGGGTCTGGTCGGGCGGTAATGATTGCGCATTGGCCTGCAGTGGCGCGGCGAATGCGATACCCCAGCCAAGCACGGCGGAGGTCGCCCATGCCGTCAGCCGGAGGGCACCATGACCCGCCTTGTCCTTGCCGATGCCCATGTTGTCTGTATCTGACCCTGCTGGAAATGACCTAAATTCTTACTCAAGTGTAAAGCCGCGTGGTTAACGCTTGGTTGCCAAGCTATGGCGACAAGAAAGGGTTCGATAATATTTGTCGCCAGGGTGTTGCAGACCGTCGCCATCGCCATAAGTCGATCTTTGATGGACAGATTTGCAGAAAAGCGTTAGGCCTCGCTCATGAACAAGAGAGCTGTAAGACTCATCGAGAACGGTGCGATCGAATCCGCGATGCGAACGATCGAGACCGAAAGGCGGGGCATGGAGGCGCTGGAACGCGCGCTGACCAACGGTTTGGCCGAGCCCTTCAGCCGCG
This sequence comes from Rhizobium sp. NPDC090279, assembly GCF_044769665.1. Lineage (NCBI taxonomy): Bacteria > Pseudomonadati > Pseudomonadota > Alphaproteobacteria > Hyphomicrobiales > Rhizobiaceae > Rhizobium > Rhizobium sp. NPDC090279. Next base: position 227,262 of record NZ_JBIVYI010000002.1, read on the forward strand.
CGGTGGAGCTCATCGGCGACATCAGCGGGCGTGTCGTCATCACCGGTGTCGGCAAGAGCGGCCATATCGGCAACAAGCTCGCCGCGAGCCTGGCGTCCACCGGGACGCCGGCTTTCTTCGTGCATCCGGTCGAAGCCAATCACGGCGATCTCGGCATGATCACGCAGGACGATGTCATCATCGCCATATCCTGGGGCGGCGAGAGCGCCGAGTTGCGCGGCATCATCAGCTATTCCCGCCGCTTCTCAATCCCGATGATTGCCATCACCGCCGGCGAGACCTCCACGCTTGCACGCGAATCGGATGTGGTCTTGCTGCTGCCCAAGGAGCAGGAAGCCTGCCCGCACGGGCTGGCGCCGACAACGTCGACGCTGCTGCAGCTTGCCATCGGCGATGCGCTGACCGTGGCTCTGCTCGAGGCACGGGGCTTCTCGGCCGAGGATTTCCGCACCTTCCATCCCGGCGGCAAGCTGGGCGCCAGCCTCTCGCATGTCGCCGATATCATGCACAAGGGCGACCGCGTGCCGCTGGTCAAGCTCGGAACCGGCATGCCGGAGGCGGCGATGACGCTATCGAAGATGCGGTTTGGCTGCGTCGGGGTGATCGATGACAACGGTTGCCTGTGCGGCATCGTCACCGATGGCGATATCGCCCGCAACCTCGGCGCCAGCCTTGCCGAAAAGCTGGTGGATGATGTGATGACCCCTAATCCGAAGACGGTCAAGGAAACGACGCTGGCGACCAGCGCCATGGCCGTGCTCAATCGCCACAATATCTCGGCGCTGATTGTTGTCGACAATGAGCGCCGACCGATCGGTCTCGTACACTTCCACGATCTGCTGCGGATCGGCGTCGCCTGATCAGACCGGTTCGACCGTGAGGTCGCGACCGTTGCTGGCGACGACTTTGACGCGGGTACCAACAGGCAGGTCCGGACCGTTGACCGTCCAATAGGTATCGTTCAGGCGAATGCGCCCCCGGCCTTCCGCGATCGGCTGGTCGAGGGTTGCCGTGCGCCCCACCAGGCTGGCGCCGCGCTGGTTCAGGAACGGTTCGTCCGTGACCTGGTTGTTGTTATAGAGATAGCGGCGGCCGATGAGCGTGACGATGACGGCGGTTGCGGCGAAGACCAGCCCCTGCACCTGCCAGATCCAGAAGCTGTTCTCCCAGAACAGAAGCGACAAGGCGCCGACGATGATGCCGGCGAGCCCGATCCAGACCAGGAAGAAGCCCGGCAGGATCAATTCGGCGGCAAGCAGCACCAGACCGACGAGCCACCAGCTCCAGGGGCCAAGTTCGACGATGAGGTTGTCGAACATCTCAAGTCTCCCTCGACGTCAGCGGATTGATCGACGGCGTGGTGCGAGCCGGGCCAGGGCCGGGCCGTGGCCGCAGAGGTTGCGGCGTGCCATTGCCGTCGCCATTGTCGCCGAAGACTTCGCGGGCGATGGCGCCGATGCCGCCGAGCGAACCGATGAGAGAGCTCGCCTCCATCGGCATCAGCACGATCTTCGAATTGTTGGCCGAGCCGATTGCGGTCAGGGCTTCGGTGTACTTCTGCGCGACGAAGTAATTGATGGCCTGGACGTTGCCTTCGGCGATGGCCTCGGAGACCACGCGGGTTGCCTTGGCTTCCGCTTCCGCCAGGCGTTCACGGGCCTCGGCATTGCGAAACGCCGCCTCGCGCTGGCCTTCGGCCTGCAGCACGGCGGCCTGCTTGGCGCCTTCGGCGCGGAGGATCTGCGCATTGCGCAGGCCCTCGGCCTCCAGAACCTGTGCGCGCTTTTCGCGCTCCGCCTTCATCTGCCGGCCCATGGCGTCGACCAGGTCCTTCGGCGGCTGAATGTCCTTGATTTCAACGCGCGTCACCTTGATGCCCCAGGGCTCGACGGCCTCATCGACCACGCGCAAGAGCCGTTCGTTGATGGCATCGCGGTTGGATAGCAGCTCATCCAGGTCCATCGAGCCCATGACCGAGCGAATATTGGTCTTGGTAAGGTTGAGGATCGCGCTTTCCAGGTTGGTGATCTGATAGGCGGCCTGAGCCGCGTTCAGCACCTGGAAAAAGGCGACCGCATCGGCGGAGATGCTGGCATTGTCCTTGGTGATGACCTCCTGCGTCGGCACGGCCAACACCTGCTCCATCACGTTCATCCGCATGCCGATCGTTTCGATGAAGGGCACGATCAGGTTAAGTCCCGGCTCCAGGGTGCGGATATAGCGGCCGAAGCGCTGGACGGTGTAGCGATAGCCCTGCGGCACCGTCTTGATCCCGGCGAACAGCACCAGGATGACCAAGACCACCAGGGCAACCACAACGATACTGAAACCACCGACTACCATTGAATTCCTCCATGGACGCGCCCGCCTTAGCAGGCTCGCGTCGCGTAAATCGCTGCCGTTCGGCCTCCATACGCTCGGTCGAGCCCATGAGGCGGCAGCTCAATCAGATGTGGTGGGTTAGCATGTTCTCGGCAAGTGAGGAATGGGGCTACAGCGGGCACTTTGCCGCGAGACCGCTCAACCAATCGCCGTCTGGGTCTTGCGCCCGGCGATTGATCTTCATACCTTATATGGAAATTTCCGGCTCCGCTGCCACGCAGCCTTTCGGGCCAAGCCACTTCGCATCATCAGGGTGAAGCTATGAACTTAGATAGGACCTTGCGGTCGGTTGTGGCCGTGCACGCCTCAATTCCGGAAGATGCCTTTACCGCCGCAACACTCGGCACCCGCAGGGAAGGCAGTGGCGTGGTCATTCGGGGCAATGGCCTGGTGCTGACGATCGGTTACCTGATTACCGAAGCGGATGAGGTCTGGCTGACGACCAGTAGCGGCCGAGTCGTGCCCGGCCATGCGCTCGCTTACGATCAGGAAACGGGGTTCGGCCTCGTCCAGGCGCTCGGGCCGCTCGATGTGCCCGCCCTGGAATTTGGCGACACCAACAAGGCCGAGATCGGCGATGAAGTCGTCGTCGCCGACGGGATTGGCCAGTTCGTCGAGGCGAAGATCGTCGCCAAGCAGGAGTTTGCCGGCTATTGGGAATATCTGCTCGACGAGGCGATCTTCACGGCACCCGCACACCCCTCTTGGGGCGGAGCGGCGCTTGTCGACGAGGACGGCAAGCTTCTCGGCATCGGCTCGCTGCATCTGCAGATGGCGACGCAGAACGGCGACAGCGCCGATATCAACATGATCGTGCCGATCAACATTCTGATGCCGATCCTCGATGATCTGGTCAAGCGCGGTCGCGTCAACAAGCCGCCGCGGCCCTGGCTCGGCGCCTTCTCGGCCGAAAGCAATGGCGAGGTCGTCGTCATGAGCGTCACCGAAGGCGGCCCGGCCGCCAAGGCGGGGTTACGCCGGGGCGATGTCATTTCGGAAATCCGCGACGGGGAGGTCGACGGGCTCGCCGATTTCTACCGCAAGGTCTGGCAGAGCGGTCCGGCCGGCGCCGAGATACCGATGCGGGTGCTGCGCGACGGCCGGGAGGCCTGGCTGCGCATCAAATCCGCCGATCGCGGCAGTTTCCTCAGGAAGCCGCAGCTTCAGTAAAGCGGTCGCCGGGTCAATCCCGGCGAACTCGTCAGGCCCAGCCGAGCAGCTCCCGCCGCACGACCTTTTCCAGCACGTTCATGCCGTCTTCGCTGTCGTTGAGACAGGGGATGTGCGCAAATTTCTCGCCGCCATTGTGATGGAAGGATTCGGCGGCCTGTTCGGCGATCTCCTCCAGCGTCTCCAGGCAGTCGGAGACGAAGCCGGGATTGAGCACGGCGATGCGCTTGGTGCCATCCTTGGCGAGCTGCTCCACCGTCTTGTCGGTGTAGGGCTGCAGCCATTCCTCCGGGCCGAAACGGGACTGGAAAGTAACCATGAACCGATCCTCGGTAAGTCCGAGCTTTTCGCGCAGCAGGCGGCCGGTTTCGATGCATTGGCCGTAATAGGGGTCGCCCTTCTGCGAATAGGAAAGCGGGATGCCGTGGAAGGAGGCGAGGATCTTTTCCGGCTGCCAGTCGAGCGTCGCCAGATGTCGGGTGATGGAATTGGCGAGTGCCTCGATATAGGTCGGATCGGTATGGTAGTCCGGCACGGTGCGCAGGGCCGGCTGCCAACGCATCTTCACCAGTTTCTCGAATGCCTTGTCGTTGACCGTGGCGGTCGTTGCCGCCGCATATTGCGGATAGAGCGGAAAGAGCACGATACGGTCGCAGCCGCGATCCTGCAGTGCCTGGATACGCTCGCCGATCGACGGCGTACCGTAACGCATCGCCCAATCGACGATCACATCAGGCAAATCCGCCAGGCGCGCCGCCATGAGGTCGGACTGGTTGCGGGTGTAGGTACGCAGGAAGCTTTCGTTCTTCTCCTTGTTCCAGATCGTCTCATAGGCCTTGCCGACTTTCTGCGGCCGGGTGTTGAGGACGATGCCGAAGAGGATCGGATACCATTTCCAGCGCGACCATTCGATTACCCGCTGGTCGGTCAGGAATTCGCGCAGATAGCGCCGCATCGATGTGTAGTCGGTGCCGTCGGGGGTGCCGAGGTTGACGAGGAGGACGCCGATCTTGCCGGATTTTTGTTGTGTTTGGCCGGTCGCGACTTCTGCTGTCATCAATCATACCCTCTGAGCGAAACGAAGCACTTCACATAGGAACAAAAACCGGCCCGGGAAAGCCCGGACCGGCCCTCTCATGCGAGACAAATCGTCCTTACTTGGCCGGAATCCTCAACTTTTCGCCGACCGATAGATGATGCGGCTTGATGTTGCGGTTGGCGGCCACGATTTTGCGCCATTGCCGGGCGTTGCCATAATAGGTCTTGGCGAGATCCCACAGCGTGTCGCCGGCGACGACAACATGCGTCGCCGGTGTCTTCGGCGGTTCGCTGACCTTGGCTTCCGGCGCCACTGCGGCCGGAGCCGTGGCCGCCGGTGCGGAGACAGCCGGGGCTGAAGTCGATTGCGCCGGGTCCGACTTTGCCGGAGCGGACGGCGTAGCCGTCGGGTTTGCCGGCGTGGTCGTGCTTGGTGTGGCCGCCGCGGGAGCCGAAGAGGCTGGCGGTGTTGCTGTGGACGAGACAGCGCCGCTATCGGCAGCGGCAGCGGCAGCAGGGGCCGGCTTTTGCTCGGGCGCGGCCTGCTGCGTGGTATCGGCGGGCTTTGCCGGCTCCGGCTGTGCGGTTGCCGCTGCGGCGGCAACCTGGGTTATGCGGCCGTCGGTATAGGGCTTGTAGGGATTGTGCGCCCCGAGATAGTCGGCAACGACCGATTCCAGATTGGGGCCGAAGTCATAGGCATTCTTGCCGTCTTTCGCGAAGACGGTGTAGCCGTCGCCGCCGGCGCGCATGTAGTTGTTGCTGACGACGCCATAGGTCTTTTCCGGGTCGATCGGCTTGAATTCCGTGCCTTCCTGTACATCGACAGAGACCAGCCGGCTGCCCGGCGGCTTCGACTTGTCGAAGCTGTATTTGAGGCCGGCAACCTGCGGGAAGCGGCCGGCACCGTCGTCGATCTGGCTGAGGCCGTTTTCAAGCGCCGCCTTCACATCCGCGCCCGTCAATTGAAAGGTCGCGACCGTGTTCTGGAAGGGTAGCACTGTGAGAACATCGCCCATCGAGACGTCGCCGGCGCCGATGGAGGCGCGCAGGCCGCCGCCGTTCTGGATGGCGATGGAAATACCCTGCGCCTTGGTGCGGTCGAGGATCGCGTCGGCAACGAGATTGCCCATCGAGCATTCCTGCACACGGCAGACTTCGCGCGCGCCTTCGATCGGACCTTGCGAATTGCCGATCACCTTCTTGCGCAGTTCCTCGATCGGCTTTGCCATCTCCTGAACGCGCGCGGCAATCGCCGGATCTGGTTTGATGGAAGAATCGAGCAGGATCGGGTCGCCCTTGGCATCCTTGACGGCACCGTTATCGTCGAAAGTAACGACAAGATCGCCGAGATACTTGCCGTAGGAGGCGGCCTGTACGACGGGCACCTTATAGCCCGCGGGGTTGTCGACCATGGTCGGATAGGGGCCGGCTGCCTTCGGGTCGGTATTGGACAGCAGCGTGTGCGAGTGGCCGCCGACGACGACGCTGACGCCAGCGATCTTGGCGATCTTTTCGACATCGCGGGGATAGCCGACATGGGTGAGCGCAATGATCTTGTTGACGCCCTGCGATTTCAGCGCGTCGACTTCGGCGCTGATGGCGGCGGCATCGTCGGTGATCTTCACATGCGGGCCGGGAGAGGCAAGCTCCGGCGTCTCGGTCGTCACGGCGCCAACAATGCCGATCTTCTGGCCGCCGATGTCGAGGACGATCGATTTCTTGATGCGGTTGCCGAGCTTGGACTGATCGTCGACCACCAGATTGGCGGTTACGACCGGGAATTGCGCCTTGTCGAGGAAGGCGGCAAGCGGGCCTTCGCCGTCGTCGAATTCGTGATTGCCGACCGTCATGGCGTCGATCTTCATGTCGTTGAGGAATTCGACTTCGGCCGCCCCCTTGTAGGTGGTGTAGAACAGGGAGCCCTGGAAATTGTCGCCGGCATCGAGAACCACCACGTTCTGGCCGGCAAGGGCGGTACGGCGCTGGTCGATCGCCGTCTTCAGCCGGGCTGCGCCGCCGAAGCATTCGTTCTTGGCTTCTTCGGCTGCAGAGCAGCTGGCATCGAACTTGTTGATCGATTCGACGCGTGAATGGAAATCGTTGAAGTGCAGGATGTTGAGCTGATAGTCCGCGAAGGCGGCGCTGGTGCTGAGCGCCAGCAGCGTGGCGGACAAAAGACCCACTCCGAAGGGCTGCTTCATCTGTCTCTCCTGTTGGTCATTGCTATCCGGCCCGCCAGTGCCCCCACGGCGGTCCCCCGCGCAGATGTTTTCATCCCGGCGTGGCGAGCGCAAGCAAAAGCTGTTGGCTTCATTAGGATTTTACAAAGCGGCGGAATGGGCCGCCGGATCAGGCGCAGGCTTCAACGGAGGCCGCACCATGAGATTCGCGCAGCGCCGCGACGGCATTCCAGCCGACGGCAAGGAAGACGAGCAGGCAGCAGAGTGAGGCGACAAGATGAAGGCGCCGATTCCGCTTTCGGTAGAGCAGGATAGCGCCCGCGCCGTAGAGGAGCAAAGCGGGCAGAGCGAAGAGGAGAACACCCGCCGGCCCGTCGCAATCGAGGGCCTCGATGCCCTGGGCCCGATAGCTGTTGACCGGGAGCACCGTCGCCAGGAGGGCGACGGGCAATGCCGCGACAAGCGCCAGATAGAGGACCAAGATGGCGCGCATGATGCCTTATCCGTCCATCTGGACCCTATCAGCCCTGGCGGTTGAGCGAGAAGTGGCCGCCGGTTTCGGAGGTGCAGTTGAGCTGGCTCGGATTGGCGAGGAAGCAGTTGACCTTCGACGAGCTGCGCTTGATGTTCGAATAGAGATTGATCTGGATCACGCCTGACGGATCGGTCGTATAGGTTCCCGAGGCCATCTGCTGGTTCGTGCCGTCCGTGGTATGCGTTTCGAATCGGCCGGCGTTGAAAGTCGAACTCAGGCCATTCGAATCAGCCCAGCTGCCTTCCACCGAGTTCGTCCGCGGCTGAGCGCCGGGGTTCATCGCCATCGGCGGTGGTCTCGATCCGCCGAAATCGACGCAGGCGGACAAAGCTGCCGCGGCAGCGAGGAGGGCAAGAGCGGTTCTCATCTTCATAAATATCTCCCGCGAATAGGGGCGGACTAAAGGCGCATCGGTTGCAAGGAAGATGGCGCGACCATCGGGCTAAAGCAAGGCTTCACAGGCGATCTGCTTGATTTATCTGGCTTGCGTAACAAAAATGCCCGCACGACCTGTGCGGGCATTCGAAGCTTAAATCGGGCTGACGCTGTGATCTTAGCGAACCAGAATGTTGCGGAACTGCCAGGGGTCCTTGGTGTCGATGTCTTCCGGGAAGAGGCCCGGGCGGCCATCAAGCGGGGTCCAGTCGGTGTAGTGACCTTCGACCGGGCCGAGATAAGGCAGCTGCACTTCGAGGCAGCGCTTGTAGTCTACTTCGTCGGCTTCGACGATACCGGCTTTCGGGTTTTCCAGGGCCCAGACCATGCCGGCGAGCACGGCTGATGTCACCTGCAGGCCGGTGGCGTTCTGGTAGGGAGCGATACGGCGGGTCTCTTCGAGAGACAGGCGCGAGCCGTACCAATAGGCATTCTTGGCATGGCCGTAGAGCAGCACGCCGAGTTCGTCGATGCCGTCTTCCAGCTCGTCTTCATCGAGAACGTGATGGACCGGCTGCGGCGTGCCGCCGTTGCCGAACATCTCGTGCAGAGAAAGGATGGCGTCGTTGGCCGGATGATAAGCGTAGTGGCAGGTCGGACGGAAGGTGACTTCGCCATCCTTGTCGCGCACGGTGAAATAGTCGGCGATCGAGATCGATTCGTTGTGCGTGACGAGGAAGCCGTATTGCGGGCCAGGCGTCGGGCACCAGGTGCGGACGCGGGTGTTGGCGCCCGGCTGTTCCAGATAGATGGCGGCCTGGCAGCCCTTCTTGTGCTTCTTGGCGTTCTTCGGCATCCACTCTTCATGCGTGCCCCAGCCGAGTTCGGCCGGCTGCAGACCTTCGGAGATGAAGCCTTCGACAGACCAGGTGTTCCAGAAGACGTTGAGCGGCTTCGGATGCTTGGTGCGCTGGGTGTCGCGCTCGGCGATATGGACGCCCTTGACGCCGACCTTCTTCATCAGCTTGGCCCAGCCTTCGCGGTCATGCTGATCCGGCTCTTCGAACTTCAGACCGATATCCTTGGCGAGGTTGACGAGCGCCTGCTTGACGAACCAGGAGACCATGCCCGGGTTGGCGCCGCAGGTGGAAACGGCCGTGGTGCCGCCCGGGTTCTTTTCCTTCTCCTTGCGCATGGTTTCGCGCAGGGCATAGTTGGTGCGGTCGGCGTTCTTCAGGCTCTTGTCGAAATAGAAGCCGAGCCACGGCTCGACGACGGTGTCGATGTAGAGCACGTCGAGCTTGCGGCACAGCTTGACCAGGTCGAGCGAGCCGGTATCGACCGATAGGTTGACGCAGAAGCCCTGACCGCCGCCTTCCGTGAGGAGCGGCTTCAGGAGATCCTTGTAATTTTCCTTGGTGACATGCGCCTTGATATGACGGACGCCGTGCTTCGCCAGGATTTCCATATCGGCTGGTTCTTCACGCGGGTCGATGACGACCATCCGGCTCTTGTCGAATTTGAAATGGCGCTCGATCAGGGGCAGAGTGCCACGGCCAATGGAGCCAAAGCCGATCATCACGATCGGACCGGTAATTTCGGCATATACCGGATAGTTGTGTTTCGTCATTCTTTTCTCCTTCGAAAGGCAGGACGCCGTTCGGTTCACGAAATTCAATCAGAGTTTGCGCGAAAACGCGGGCAGGGTTTGCGCGAAAACGCGAAGTGAGCGGCTCTAATCATAATTTGATGTCACAATAAAGAGCTGTTCAGGGTTAGCCGGACAAAGTCAAGTGGAGGCCAACATACACGCCTTATGCGACGAGTTTGTTGCCTTCAAGGTTGGTTTTCGCTGACATAAGCCGAATATGGCGTTAGCCACAATCTCGTGGCCGTTCACCCTTTCAGGGCTTCCAGGCCATCGGTGACCGTGGTGAGTGCAATTTCCTGGACCTCGTAGACGGCGACGCCATGGATGGTGAAGGGGTCGGCGGCGACGTAGGCTTCCAGCTCGGCACGCTCGCCGTGGGCGAAGATGACGCCGCCGGTGCGCGGCACCTTGCGGCCCGATGCGAGGAACCAACCCCTGGCATAGCCTTCCTTCACCCAGGCCATGTGCGGGTCCATGTGCTTGTCGGCTTCGTCATTGCCCTTGAGGTAGGTGAGCGAGAGAATGAACATTCAATCAATTCCATATGAGTTGTGCGCGGATCAGGCCGCGCAGGGAGTTGCCGACGTAAAGCGTGCGGTCTTTCAGCTCGTCGAGCCGGATACGACCGACGCGGGCCTTGCGCTGGCAGATGAGTTCGGTGCGCAGGACGCCGGCGAGCAGGCCGGCTGATATGGGCGGGGTGCGGAGCGGGCCTGCGCCATCCTCGAGGAAGACCGAGGTGATCGTTCCCTCGCAAACCTCGTCCTTCTCGTTGAGGAGCAAGACCTCCTCTGCGTCATCGGGTCGATATTCCATGCGCGCCGCTTCATAGACGCCGCGGCGCGTGGTCTTGACGCGCAATAGCTTGTCGGAAGAATCGAGCCGGGTCGAGGCGATGCGGACGCGCCAGACGGTGTCGGGCAAAAGCGGCACAAACGGCGCCGTCGTCACCTCCGTTCGGCCCTCGCGATCCAGCGTCAGCCGCACCCGCAAAGGTCCGGTAGTCCCGGCGACGGCCTGTTCCAGCTTTCCGAGCACGTTCTTCGGGGTGGAAAAGCCAAGGCGGCGGGCGGATCGTTGCAGCCGCGCAAGATGCAGGCGCAGGCGCACGAAACCGGTTTCCGGCTCGTAGCGCAGCGTCTCGATCAGGGAAAAATCCTCTACCGGTCGATCCATCTGTCCCCCACGGCGAAGCGCGCCTTGAGGAGGCATTCTTCATATTCCGCTTCCGCCGTCGAATCGAAGACGATGCCTCCGCCGACATTGAACACCGCGCGGCCGTCTTCGAAAAGTGTGATCGTGCGGATCGCCACCGAAAAACGCATGGCTCCATCAGGCGAGATCATGCCGATGGCGCCGCAATAGGCGTCGCGCGGGCCGTCTTCGAGGTCATGCAGGATTTCCATCGCCCGCATCTTCGGCGCGCCGGTGATTGAGCCGCAGGGAAAGAGTGCGGCAAGGATGTCGCGAATCGATATATCAGGCAGCAGCTTCGCCTGCACATGGCTCACCATCTGGTGCAGGGTGGGATAGGTTTCGATCTCGAACAGCTTGGGTACGTCGAGCGTGCCGACCTCGGTGATGCGCGAGATGTCGTTGCGAAGCAAGTCGACGATCATGCGGTTTTCGGCTTGCGTCTTCTCGTCGGTGAGCATGGCGGCGATGATTTCTTCATCCTCGGCGGCATTGGCGCCGCGCCTGGCCGTGCCCTTCATCGGATGCGTCTCGATCCAGCCGTCTTCATCCGTGCGGAAGAAGAGTTCCGGCGAGCGCGACAGGATGATCGGGCCGCCAAGATCGACAAACGCGCCGTATTTCACCGGTTGCCGCTCGATCAGCGACCAGAAGGCGGCGCGCGGATCGCCGTTCCAGCGGGCATGGATCGGCATGGTGAGGTTTGCCTGATAGCAATCGCCCAGGCGCAGATGCTGGTGCAGCCGGTCGAAGCGCTCGCGATAGGTCTCGAAACTCCAGGCGGCTCTCGGCTCTGTGAGGAACTCCTGGTTTTCCTGGCGCTGTGCGGGCTGAGCAAGCGGATGGCCGCCAGCGGCGGGCGCATCGAAAACACCGAAGCAGAGCAGCGGCGTTTCCCTATTTTCCTCGGCGAAGGATGCGAGTTTTTCCTCGAAGAGATGGCCGGCCTCATAGGCCAAATAGCCGGCAAGCCATTTTCCCTGCCGCCTGGCTTCCTCCAGGCGGTCGAGCGCAAGGAAAAACTCAGCACGCGTGCGAGCCGTGATGATCTCGGCCGGTTCGGCAAAGAGCATCACCTGTCCAGTGCTGTCGTCCCTGAAGAGGACGTAAGGTATGGCGTCGGCCATGCGCGAGTGTCTATCGGCTCGTTGTTATGTCGATTGTCAGGCACGGAAATTGCTGCAACGGCGGACGTGCCTGTCCTGCTTCTTTTCAGCTCAGTCCTTATCTAGCGCTTCCAGCTCGTCGATCAGCCCTTCGATCATCGACAGACCCTTGCTCCAGAACGACGGATCGGTCGCGTCGAGGCCGAAAGGCTTCAGGAGTTCGGAGTGATGCTTGGTGCCGCCGGCCTTCAAGAGCTCGAAATACTTCTCCTGGAAGCCTTTGTCGGCGTTGCGGTAGACGGCGTAGAGCGAATTCACCAGGCAATCGCCGAAGGCATAGGCATAGACGTAGAACGGCGAGTGGATGAAATGCGGGATATAGGCCCAGTAAGTCTCGTAGCCCTCGGAGATCTTGATCGCCGGGCCCAGACTTTCCGCCTGCACGGAGAGCCACAGCTCGCCGATGTCGTCCGATGTCAGCTCGCCGTCCTTGCGGGCGGTATGCAGCTTGCGCTCGAATTCGTAGAAGGCGATCTGGCGGACGACCGTATTGATCATGTCCTCGACCTTCTGAGCGAGCATTGCCTTGCGTTCGCGCTTGTCGGTGGTCTTGTCGAGGAGCGTGCGGAAGGTCAGCATCTCGCCGAAGACCGACGCAGTCTCGGCCAATGTCAGCGGCGTCTGGCACATCAGCGCGCCCTGGCCGCCGGCCAGCACCTGATGCACGCCATGGCCGAGCTCGTGCGCAAGGGTCATGACATCGCGCGGCTTGCCCATGTAGTTGACCAGCACGTAAGGATGCGCCGACGGCACGGTCGGATGCGCGAAGGCGCCCGGTGCCTTGCCCGGACGAACGGGCGCATCGATCCATTCCTCATCGAAGAAGCGCTTGGCGATCGCAGCCATTTCCGGCGCGAAATTGCCATAGGCTGATAGGACCGTTTCCTTTGCCTCGCTCCAGGGGATCAGCGCATTGGGCGTTTCCGGCAGCGGTGCATTGCGATCCCAGAAGTTCATCTGCTCCATGCCGAGCCACTTGGCCTTCAGCTTGTAATAGCGATGCGAGAGGCGCGGATAGGCTTCGCGCACGGCCGCCGCCAGGGCATCCACCACCTCGCGCTCGACACGGTTGGCCAGATGCCTGCTGTCGGCAATATCCTCGAAGCCGCGCCAGCGGTCCGAAATTTCCTTGTCCTTGGCAAGCGTATTGGTGATGAGCGTGAAGGTGCGCAGATTGGCCTTGAAGGTTTCGGCAAGCGCCATGGCGGCCTTGCGGCGTGCCTCCGGGTCCTGCTCCTGCAGCATGTTCAAGGCGACTTCCAGCGGCTGCTTTTCGCCGTCGATCTCGAAGCGCAGCTCGGCCATCGTCTCGTCGAACAGCCGGTTGAAGGCGGCCGCACTCGTCATGGATTTTTCCAGGAACAGCTGCTCCAGTCGGTCGTCGAGCTGATGCGGCTTGTCCTTGCGCAGGTCGACGATCCAGGGGCGATAGTGGCCGGCGGAGGGGTCGTTCGCCATGCAGGCATCCATGACAGCATCGTCGATGCGGTTGAGCTCCAGCGGGAAGAACAGCAGATGCGCGGCATAGTCCGTCAGCTTCGCCTGCACGTCGCCATAGAGCTTGCCGTTGGCCGGATCGATGGTGTTGGAGAAATAGGTGAGGCCGGCATACGAGCCGAGGCGGCCCATGATGTCATCAAGCGCCTCATACTCCTTGATGGCCGCGCCGATACCGGTCTCGCCGGTCTTCGTCGCTGCGTCGGTAAGCTTTCCCTTCCATTTCTTCTCGAAGCCGAGGGCCAGCTTGCCGGCCCTTTCCATGTCGCCAAGGAAAGCCTGCGAGGTCGCGGACGGATAGAGATCGCCGAGCTTCCAGGCGGGGAGGTCGCCGAGCACCTGGCCGGCGGCCTGGCTGGCGGCGGAATTAAGAGGTGAGTGGAGCGAGGTCGGGCTCATGGGCGATATTTCCTCTGCTTTTATTGTTCGGATCGTCCGATCCGTTCGTGTCTATTCGGCTGGAAAGCCCGCCGCAAGGCCTGATTTTCCTGCACCGAAGGTTGAATCATAAGCGGTTTTACATTCGTCATAATGATTAAAATGCGACGCTTTGGCAAAACTTCATGTTCAAGCCTTTCTGCGAATGTTCGCGTCAGGTTTCGCATGAAGTGAGGCACCAATGACCGTTTATAATAGCGCCAAGGGGGGCGCGCAGATTCTCGTTGTTGAGGATGATCCGATTCAACGTCGTCTGCTGAAGAATGCCATCGAGAGGCACGGACACGTTGCCCATTTGGCAGAAAATGGCCGTCTCGGCCTCGAGTTTCTGAAGCGCGGCAGCGATCATATCAATGTGATCGTGCTCGATCTCATGATGCCGGAAATGAACGGCATCGAGTTTCTGGGTGCGCTGAACGATATGGGCATCGACCTGCCCGTTATCGTGCAGACGGGGCAGGGCGGTATCGATACCGTGGTGCAGGCCATGCGGGCCGGCGCCTTCGATTTTGTCGTCAAGCCGGTATCGCCGGAGCGCATCGCGGCATCGATCGCCAACGCCATGAAGCTCGACCAGCGCGAGGCGAAGGCCCGCGCCGGACGCAAGTCGCGCTCGAGCAGTATCTCCTTCGACGACATCGTCTCGGCAAGCCCGGCGATGATGCGCGTCATCGATCTCGCCCATCGCGCGGCGCAATCGAACATCCCGGTGGTGCTGGAAGGCGAATCCGGCGTCGGTAAGGAATTGGTGGCTCGCGCCATCCAGGCCGCCAGCGATCGTGCCGGCAAGCCGTTCGTGACCGTCAACTGTGGCGCCATTCCGCACAATCTCGTGGAGAGCATCCTCTTCGGGCATGAGAAGGGTGCGTTCACCGGTGCGGCCGAACGCCATGTCGGCAAGTTCATGGAGGCCGATGGCGGCACGCTGTTCCTCGACGAGATCGGCGATCTGCCGCTGGAAGTCCAGGTCAAGCTGCTGCGCGCCGTGCAGCAGGGCGAGATCGAGACCGTCGGCGCGCGCGTCGCGCAGAAGGTCAATGTCCGGCTGATTTCCGCCACCAACAAGGACCTGATCGAAGAAGTCAAGGCAGGGCGGTTCCGCGAGGATCTCTACTATCGCCTCAATGTCTTCCCGATCACCATGCCGGCCCTGCGCCGCCGCAAGGAGGATATTCCGCATCTGGCGCGCGCCTTTGCGGACCGGTTTGCGCTGGAGCAGAAGCTCGATCATCCGCTCGGGATCAGCAGCGACGCGCTCGCGCTGCTGACGGCCTATGACTGGCCGGGCAATATCCGCCAGCTCGAAAATGCGATTTTCCGCGCGGTGGTGCTGTCCGAAGGACCGGAGCTGCTGGATGCGGATTTCCCGCAGATCGCCGCGCAGCTGCCCGGCTATTTCGCCGCCGAGCATCCGACCTTAGTTGTGGATAATTCGCATATCTCCTCGGCCGATGTTCCTGCGGCTGAAAGGAGCGAACGGGTCTCTTACGGGATTTCCCATGGGGGGGCTGCAACCACTCCGCTTGCTGCGGTCGATGCATCGGCCGGTGCTTCCGACAACGTTATCGTCAGCACGAACACATCGGGCGATGTGAGGAAACTGGCGGATGTCGAGGAAGAATTGATCCGGTTCGCCCTCAAATTCTATCGCGGGCAGATGAGCCAAGTGGCAAGAAAGCTCGGTATCGGCCGCTCAACTCTCTACCGCAAGTTGAAAGACTACGGCATAGACCCGGATGACCCGCAAAAAAGCGCCGCATGAGGGAAGGCTTAACGTTTAGGCAAGCATATTTTGTTACCCGTCGTAAAGCACTTGTTAGTGCATCGTTCACCATGTATGAAGGGGCCGGCCATGTGTGGCATTTTTGCCATCGTGTCACCGCAATTGACAGCCATTTGGAACACGATGCGACATTGTCTGTCGGACGGGGATCGAATTGCCGAATTTGAGTGCAAATACCAAGCCTAATAGCTTGAGCTGGCATTCTGCGTGCTCTAGCCTATTTAGCAAGGTGGCCAAGGTTGTAGCCGTTGGCCTCCTTGCTTTGGCTGTTTCTACCCCTGTTTTCGTTGGCACTCCCTCCCAGGCCGGCGGGGAAACCCGTAGCCTGAAGATCTATTACGTCCATACCGGCGAGAAGGCCGTTATTACCTACAAGCGCAATGGCAAGTTCGATCCGGACGGCCTGGAGAAGCTGAACCGCATCCTGCGCGACTGGCGCAAGAATCAGCCGACCAAGATGAATCCGCACCTGTTCGACCTGATCTGGGAAGTCTACCGCGAAAGCGGCTCCCACGAATTCATCTATGTGATCTGCGGTTTCCGTTCGCCGGGTACCAACGAGATGCTGCGCACGCGCTCCGCCCATACCGGCGTTGCCAAGAAGAGCCAGCATATGCTCGGCAACGCGATGGATTTCTATATTCCCGACGTCAAGCTCACCAAGCTGCGCGAAATCGGCATGAAGCTGCAGGTGGGTGGCGTCGGCTACTATCCGACCTCCGGTTCGCCTTTCGTGCATATGGATGTTGGCGGCGTGCGCGCATGGCCGCGCATGGATCGCCAGGATCTCGTGCGCCTCTTCCCGGATGGGAAGACGATGCATATTCCTGCAGACGGCCGGCCGCTGCCGGGCTATCAGCAGGCGGTCGCCGATTATAAGCGCCGCATGTCGTCCGACGATATCCAGATTGCCAGCTCCTCTTCCCCGCGCCGCGGTTTCTTTGCCCGCCTGTTCGGCGGCGGTGGTGGTGCGGATGAGGAAGAGGATAATGCGGATACCGGAACGGCCGCCGCGCCGGTGGCTGTCGCTTCGGCTGCTCGTAAGGGTCAGCCGGCTCCGGCCGCAAGTGATGATGGTGACGATAGCGCTGCCCCGGCTCCGGTCCAGGTTCAGGTCGCCAGCGTAAACGCGCCCGTTCCGCAGGTTCGCCCGGCATTCGGCAATCAGCCTGCCGGTAGCGACGTTGCGTCCGCTCTCGTCTCGCCGTCTCGTAACGCTGCTCAGGATGCGCTCGCTGCCGCCATGCCGGATGCGGAGGATCAGCCGCAATATGCCGATCTTCGCTCCTATCACGTGCCCGTGCCGTCCTTGCTCGATCGTCGTTCGCCCGGTGATGCCGAAGTGGCATCGGCCGAGGCTGACATGAAGGGTCAGCTGGCTGCCGTCCCGGTGCCGGCGCAGCGTCCGGAAGTGGCTGAAAGCCTTCTGGCTGCCGCCGATGCCGATCAGGAGGCCGCCGACGACCAGGCCGACGCAGGTGCGCTTTCGCCTTCGGTCATTGCGGCTCTGGAGCAGAGCCGTCCGGATCGATCGGACGCCAATAATGCGGTTCCGGTGACCCAGTCGTCCAACAGCGTCGCGTCGAAGGATCAGCTGCCGCCCGCAAGCAATGGCATGGGTGATGACGCCGCACAGGCAATTGCCGCCGTCCTGCCGCAGCAGAGGCCGGCTCAGCAGATGCCGATGCAGGTCGCCGCGCTCGCGCCGATCCGCAACGAGGTGAAGGCCAGCAGCCGTCGCTTCAACGATGGTTTCGAGCCTACCATTCAGCAGGAACGCCCGATTGCCGCCGGTATCGCGGCCAAGGGCGGCCGGCCGAACAAGCAGGATGCCGTCGACGCCGATTCGGGCCGGGCTACGGTGACGACCGCGCCGACGCTGACGGAGAAGATGATCTCGCAATGGGCGATCGCCAAGGCCCGGGTCGAGATCGTGAACCGCCCGGTCAAGGCGCCGCGCTTCGTGAGCCCGACGCTGCGTGCGCAGCCGACCGCCGTTTATACCGATGGGTTCAAGGTGCAGACGGCGTCGATCGATCCCGAACGCTTCAGCGGTTCGGCAGTGAATTTCCTTCAGGTGAAGAAATTCAATTCAGTCGAATAGGCTAGGCATCGGTGCCAGCATCGCTTCAGGGAGCCCGTTCGGGCTCCTTTTTGATTCGATTGGATGGCAATCATCTGCGATCGCAATCTTGGGCCGAATGACACGCAGACTTCGTGCAAACTGGAGCTGAAGCGTGGTTTCAGGGCGCATCTGTTGCTTGTAGGTGACATTGGGCCAGCTTTCAGTTTCGTGTCAGGATTTCTGCGTCGTTCTTCCGTCCGTCATTCAGTTTGGCTTCATTTGGCTCGATTAGGTCGGCGATCTCGGACCTGATGGATACGCATATTTGACTCGCAAGACGGCAATCATCATTGGCAACGGCAAGCTGCAGCGCGATCTCTCGGAGATCGTGGACAATGCGGAATTTGCAATGCGCTTCAACGAGCCGAAAGCCTCGATCGGCATGAGCGGCTCGCGCACCGATGTTCTCATGCTTGCAGCGTCCAGCAAGCCGATGCAGCGGCGCCTGACGGACCCGGCCTTCCTGACCAGCGCGACCTTCATGGCCGCCAAAGAGGTCGTGCTTGCCTACCATCCCGACATCATCGGCAAATATCACCCCAAGCCCAATCTTCTCTCGCGCCTGAAAGGCAGAAGAAGCGATTGGACGATGCGCACGATCGAACTGGTCGGCGCTGCCGGCAAGGAAATCCGAATCATGCCGCCACAGTTCTACATCGAGGGCTGCGAGGACCTCGGCGTGACCGAGTGTCGGATGCATCAGCTCTTTCCCAGCACCGGCTTCTTCGGCATCCGATATGTGCTGTCGCGATTGCCCGCGGACGAATGGGACGTGAAGCTGTGTGGCTTCAGCTGGGAGGGGTGGAAGCGCCATGCCTGGCTGGATGAGCGCCGCTGGGTCGAAGACAAAATGACGAGCGGCCGCATCAATATGCTCGTCTAGCCTTCCTTCAGTTGTTCAGATCGGTTGAAAACAACCAATTTCAGTTTCGCCTCAGGTTTGCCTAAGCTCGCTTTCATTCAGGGTTGCTAGAGCCTCGCGAAATATGACCTCGAGGTATCCATTCATGCAAGCCCAGGAACTCAGCCCGTCTTCGGCGATGCCGCTCGAAAGATCTCATGCGGGATTCGAGTTTGCTCATGCGCCCAATCCGGTCGGCGTCGCTCCGGACCAGTCAGACCAGCTCGTGATTCGTGGCTTCATCATTCATCTGGATCGCGCCCGCGATCGCTTGCCGCAGGTCGAAAGGCTTGCCGCGAAGCTTCCGGTGCCAAGCGAGATCATCGAGGCGGTTGATGGCCGCACCCTGAGTGCCGCCGAGATCGAAAGCGTCTATCGCCGTCGGCTGCAGAAGCCATACTATCCGTTTGCCATGAGCATGGGCGAGGTCGCCTGTTTCCTGTCGCACCGCAAAGCTTGGGCTGCCATTGTCGAGCAGGGGATCGATGCGGGTCTTATCTTCGAGGATGACGTCGAGATCGACGATGCGTTCCATGCGGCCTTTGCGGCTGCCAAGGCCTGCCTGAAGCCAGGTTCGTTCATTCGCTTCCCCTTTCGCATGGGCAAGGAGCATGGCCAATGCGTTCTCTCCCAGGGAGAGACCAATGTCATTCAGCCGAAGCGCATAGGGCTCGGCATGGTGGCCCAGCTCGTCAGCCGCGACGCCGCCATCCGTCTGCTGGAGGTGACCTCCGTCTTCGACCGGCCTGTCGATACGACCGTGCAGATGAGCTGGTTTACCCGGGTGTCCCCGCTGGCGGTGCTGCCGGGCGGTGTGCATGAAATTTCCCCCCAGCTCGGCGGCAGCACGATCAAGAGCCACAAGACGCTGGCCGAGAGGCTGTCCAGAGAGGTGTTGCGGCCGCTCTATCGCGCGAAGATCGCCCTTCGCTCGCGCCGCATGATCTGAGCGATCCATCGTGGCTGTTCCAATCCTCGCATATCATCAGATTGCGGTGCCGCCGTCGCGCAAGGCGCCGTTCAGAAGCATGGTCGTCCATCCGGAAGCTTTCCACAGTCAGATGGAGTGGCTGAAAAGGCTTGGTATCCAGGGCATGACGCTCCGTGAGGCGATGCCTTACATCCGCGGCGAAAAGACCGGCAAGGTCGCTGCCATCACCTTCGATGACAGCTATGCCAATGTCTACGAAAACGCCTTGCCCGTGTTGCAGGAATTCGGCTTTACCGCGACGAATTTCGTGGTGGTGAATCAGATCGGCGGCGGCAATGTCTGGGATGCGCCCCTCGGCGTGGCGCAGGCGCCTTGCATGACGGTCGGACAGCTGAAGCATTGGCACAGCCTGGGGCATGAGGTGGGGTCGCACACGCTCGATCACGTTCGCCTGCCCCGATTGCCGATGGAAGAGGCGCGTCGTCAGATCACGCATTCGCGCGAGATGCTCGAAGACCTGCTCGATGAGGGCGTCTCGTCCTTCTGCTTTCCCTATGGCGACGAAACGCCGCTCGATCGCGTGCTTGTCTATGAAGCCGGTTACAGCGCGGCGACGACGACGCTGCGCGGCCGGGCCCGACCGGGCAGCGATCCGTTCGGCCTGCCGCGCGCGACCGTCCGACGCAACGACAGCTGGCTGCATTTCGTCAAGAAGTGCGTCCTGGGATAGTCGGCCGTCAATTTGCGACGACGCTAACTATGGCAGCTTCTTCGGTGCGGGATCGGCGACCGGATGGCTATTGCCGTCGCTAAACGTGACGGGACCGCCAACATGGTCCTGTACCGTCGTCGTCGCGGGCGGCATGAGGGTCCAGGTGAAATAGGCGATCAGGCCGCAGACGCCGAGCAGAAAGACGGTCAGGATCGCCGGAATGGACCATTCTTTTTTGAACATCGGCGTTTCCGGGCGGGACTTGAGAGAGGCGCTGCGCCCGGCCGTCGTCTTATTGAGCTGTGTCGGCATGGTCGCCTCCAAGGCTGTGCGGCTCGGCCGCAAGAGGGGTGTCGGTGTCGGCTGTCTCGGCAAGGTGGCGGCCGAAGGCAGCGCGACGGCATATCAATCGGATCATGATCGGTTTCCTCGGAGGGGTTCTGCGCCTCGTGGCAGGGGCTGCCCGCAAGGCTTTCATGGCAAGGGTGTTTGCCGACTTGGCTCGGATGGCGATCCGATCCGCTGGCGGCACAAGGGGTGCTCGCCCGGCAACCGCGGCATCTGCCGCAATCAGCCTCAGGCAAGCTCTTGGAAAGCGGGTGGCGCGCGGGGTCCGCAATTGGGGGGATGGAGCTGTCGGCGGAATGTCGCATCTTCAGGAGCGATCATATCCCGCCGCACGAATGCGAGATGGCTGCAGATTTCAGTCGGCGGAAGGGGAAGGAGCGCTGCGGCGGAAATCCGGCAGGCCTCGCAGCCCAGCATGTGGGTCTTGCCGTGCTGCCTGCCGTCCGCCGTCTTCTCGGTGGTGCAGATGATCGGCAGGCTTCCATCCGGTAAGCGGTATTGCGCAAGCTCCAGGGAAGGCAGTTCGGCGGCGTTGGAAATGGCCGGATGATGCGCAAAGCCGACGGATAACAATGCGACGGCGCCTAGAATGCGCATCAGCGCTTGCATTGTTGCGAAGATCCGCTTCTGCACGATCTTTCCTCATCGTCTGTCTGGGTGAAGCACCTACGACATTCGCCGTTTCAGCTCAATGCGGCAATTTGGTATCGCCGTCCTCAGGCCGTTTACAGGCCGCGCTGAGGTCGGCTACAGATGGTTGCAAGGGTTCGCGCTGGCGGATTGGCGAGCCTCATATCAGCCAAGGTCGCGCGGCCGGATCGTTCTCCGGCGCCTGCGCGAAGAGGAATTGGAATGCCTATCGAGTCCTGGAAAGGCGGCGAGGTCGACGTTGCCGTCATTGGTGCCGGAGCGGCCGGCGTGGGTGCGGCCCGGCAACTGCAATTGCTTCGGCCGGATCTCTCGGTCGTGCTGCTCGAAGCCTCCGATCGCGTCGGGGGTCGCGCTCGCTCGATCCATCCGTTCGGAACTGATGCTGTCGCGCTCGATCTCGGCTGCGGCTGGCTGCATGGTGCGCGCAGCAACGCCTGGACGGGGATTGCCGAGGACGTCGGCCTGACCGTCGACCGCACGCCCGCGCCATGGAGCGACGGCGGCCACCGGTTGGGGCAGGATGATGCCGATGCCAGGGCAGCAGGCGCTGCCGTCAACGACTTCTTCGAGCGCGTCGATGACTATGAGGGCGATGAAGACGCGGATCTGTCGGCCATGCTGTCCCCCGACGATCCGTGGAGCGAAAGGATTTATGCCGTTGGCGCGTTCATGACCGGAGGAGAGCTCGACAAGTCCTCGGTAATCGATCTTGGTCGTTACGATCCCGGCCCCGGTCCCGACTGGCGCGTGCGGCAGGGCTACGGGACCTTGGTTGCGACTTATGGCTTGCCGGTGCCCACCGTTTTGGGAGCGGCGGTCAGCCGCATCGACCACAGCGGTGCCGATCATATCGTAGTTTCGACCGGCAAGGGCGAACTGCGGGCAAAGGCCGTCATCGTCACCGTTTCCACCAATGTGCTCGCCGCCGAACGCATCGCCTTCTGGCCGCCGCTGCCGGAGAAGATCGAGGCGGCGTCACGCCTGCCGCTCGGCCTGGCAAACAAGCTCTTCCTTCGCGTCGCCGAACCTCAGATGTTTCCGGACGATACGCATATGATGGGATCGCCGCACAGTCGCCGGACCGGAGGCTATCAACTGAAGCCGTTCGGCGCGCCGGTCATCGAGGCCTATTTCGCCGCGGATCTGGCGCTCGATCTGGAGCGGCAAGGCATCGATGCGATGTTTGATTTTTCGGTGGAGCAGCTGACGCGCGTCTTCGGCGCAGATATCGGCAAGAAATTATCGCCGCTGGCTGCCTCGGCATGGGCCGGAGAGCCCTTCGTCGGCGGCTCCTATTCCTATGCGACACCCCGAGCCTCCGATCTTCGGGGTGTTCTCGGCGAGCCCCGCGACGGACGGTTGTTTTTTGCTGGAGAAGCCTGTTCGAGGGCGCGCTACTCGACGGCGCACGGCGCTTACGAAACCGGCGCCTCTGCCGCTGAAGCCCTGGCAAAAACCTTGTGATCGGCGCTTTCCGGGAGAAGCGAGCCGCTTCCGATCGGGAAATGGCGATTCACCTCATAAATTTGTGAAAATCACTCTTAAACTTGCGCGGGAACAGGCGTAAACGCAATCAAACACCACCCGATCTGGTTTAGATTTCGGTTCGGGAGATAGGCGGCGAAAACCGCGATGGATAAAGCATTGGAGGAGCCATGAGCAACGGCGGCAAACTGACTTTCGATATCGAGAAAAACTCGACCCCCGCAACGGCCAGCGAGCGGGACGCGCTGCTGCAAAATCCGGGCTTCGGCCGTGTTTTCACCGATCACATGGCGACGATCCGCTATTCGCAGGATCGCGGCTGGCACAGTGCCAAGATCGAGGCGCGCAAGGCGCTTGCCCTCGATCCGGCGACCGTGGTGCTTCACTATGCCCAGGAAATCTTCGAAGGCATGAAGGCCTATCACCTGCCCGACGGCGGGGCGGCACTCTTCCGTCCGGGTGCCAACGCGCGGCGTTTCCACAATTCGGCCGAGCGCCTGGCGATGCCGACCTTGCCTGAGGATCTGTTCGTCGAGTCCGTTCGCGAGCTGGTCAGGATCGATCGTGCGTGGATTCCGACGGCTGAGGGTTCATCGCTCTATCTGCGGCCGTTCATGATCGGCTCGGAAGTCGCGCTCGGCACACGGCCGGCGACCGACTACCTCTTTTGCGTCATTGCCTCTCCCGTTGCGTCTTTCTTCAAGGGCGGCGGATCGGCAGTTACGCTTTGGGTTTCCGAGAACTACACGCGCGCTGCTCCCGGTGGCACCGGTGCTGCCAAATGCGGTGGCAATTACGCCGCAAGCCTTTCCGCGCTTGCCGAGGGCCAGCGTGAAGGCTGTGATCAGGTCGTCTTCCTTGATGCTGTCGAAAGGCGCTGGATCGAAGAGCTTGGCGGCATGAACGTCTTCTTCGTCTTCAACGATGGCTCGCTGCAGACGCCGCCGCTGACGGGTACGATCCTGCCGGGCATCACCCGCGACTCTCTCATCAAGCTCGGACGCGACATGGGCCTGACGGTTCGCGAGGAGCCCTATTCGATCGAGCAGTGGCAGGCCGATGCCGAGAGCGGGCGCCTGAGCGAGGCCTTTGCGTGCGGCACGGCAGCCGTCGTGACGCCGATCGGCAAGCTGAAGGGCCGCAAGCACGGCTTCACCATCGGCGACGGCAATGCCGGCCCGACGACGCTGCGCCTGAAGGCAGCGCTGACCGACATCCAGTTCGGCCGCGCGCCCGACAAGCATGAATGGCTGGACCGACTGTTCTAAGCGGATCATAGACCGATACCCGGCGGGAAGGGCATGTGAGCCCTCCCGCCGGCTCTGACACAAGAGATCGCATCGTCACCCGAAACATCGGAGTTGTTATGATGACCAACATCAGCGAACGTCCCGGCGTCGAGCCGGGCGAGGAGATCGGCTTTGTCGGTCTCGGCGTCATGGGCCAGCCGATGGCCCTCAATCTGGCGAAGGCAGGCACGAAGCTCGTGGTCTGGAACCGCTCACCTGCCGCCGGCGACCCCCTGCGTGACGCCGGCGCGACTGTAGCGGCAAGCGTCGAGGAGGTGTTCGAGCGCACCCGCGTCGTCATCCTGATGCTGGTCAACGAAATGGTGCTGGACGAGGTGCTGCGGCGCGGGACGCCGGGCTTCGAAAAGCTGGTGTCCGGGCACATCGTGGTTTCGATGGGCTCCAATCCGCCCGACTATTCGCGTCGACTTGCCGCCGATATCCTTGCCGCCGGCGGGCGTTATGTCGAAGCTCCCGTATCGGGATCAAGGAAGCCGGCAGAGACGGGGCAGCTCGTCGCGCTGCTTGGCGGCGATGCGGAAACGGTTGCGCAGGTGCGGCCGCTGCTTGCGCCCATGTGCCGCGAAACGATCCTGTGCGGTCCTGTCGGCAATGGGTTGCTGATGAAGCTGACCGTCAATCTCTATCTCTGCACGATGCTGGCGGGGCTCACCGAGGCGGCGCATTTTGCCGAGAGCAACGGGCTCGATCTCAAGACTTTCCAGGCCGCCATCGATTCCGGCCCGATGGCCAGCGATCTGACGCGCGTGAAAATTCCGAAGCTTATTGCCCGGGATTTTTCAGTTCAGGCGGCAACGGCGGACGCGTTCAACAGCACCAAATTGATTGCCGAGGCGGCACGTGCCGTCAATACGGCGTCGCCGGTTCTCGATCTCTGCCGCACTCTCTATGGCGAGAGCGTCGATCTCGGCAATGGCCGGCTCGACATGGTGTCGGTGTTTGCAGCCATCGAGGCCCGCACCGCAACACTCAGACGGAGCTGATGGAACAGCAGTTTTTCTCAAGGTTCCACTTGGGAAGCGACCGCGCCGCGCCTATGTTGCATGGAGACCCGAACAGACATTCCTGAAAGGAAAACGGACATGTCTGCCGTTACGGACAGCAATCTCTTTCAAAAACTTGGTTTGAAGCATCCGTTGATCGTCGCGCCGATGGCCGGCGGCCCCACGTCGGTGGATCTCGTTGCGGCAGCTTCGGCCGCCGGCGCGCTGGGCGCCATGGGTGGCGCCTATTACAATGCCTCGGCCATCGAGGCCTTTGCGACCGAGGTGCGCCAGCGAACCGACAAGCCATTTTCGATCAACCTCTTCATTCCGCATTCGATCCCGGACGTCGCCCCGGATCGGGTCGAGCGCGCGTTGGAGGCGACTGCACGATATCGCCAGGAGTTGGAGCTGCCATCGCCAAAGCTTGAGGCTCCTTACGAGGAGGATTTCGACGCGCAGTTCGAGGCCGTGTTGCGTCTCAAGCCTGCGTGCCTGAGCTTTGTCTTCGGCTTGCTGCCCGTCGATCATGTGCGCGAGGCCAAAAAGGCCGGTATTCCGCTGATCGGCACGGCGACGACGCTCGATGAGGCGAGGGCGCTGGAAGAGAGCGGTGTGGATGCGGTCACGCTGCAGGGCTTCGAGGCCGGCGGCCATCGCGGCATTTTCGATGCCAGGGCGGCAGATCCGGAAATCGGCCTTCGCGATCTGCTGGCGCAATGCGTCGGCATCATTCGCGTGCCGTTGATCGCAGCCGGCGGCATCATGACGGCTGGGGATATCCGGGCGGCGCTGCTGGCGGGCGCGCGGGCCGTTCAGATGGGCACGGCCTTCCTTGCCTGCACGGAAGCCGGAACATCGGCGCCCTATCGCAAAAAGCTGCTCGAAACGCCGGAGCGGAGAACGCGGACGACACGCGCCTTTTCGGGCCGCTTCGCACGCGGCCTTGAAAACCGCTTCATGGACGAGATGGATGCGAAGCCGGACGCCATTCTTCCCTTTCCGGCGCAAAACAAGTTCACGAGGGATATGCGGGGGGCATCGACAGCGAAGGGATTGCCGGATTTCCTGTCTCTATGGTCGGGAACCGGTAAGGGCGAACTCTGGCGGGGCGGTACTGCCGACCTGATCGATCTCCTTTTCGCGGAGTAATGCGCTCAAAAGAAAGGAGCCGGCAAGCCGGCTCCCGTTTATCTCGCAAGGCTGAGGGGCCTCGATTATTCCATGCCGAGTGCGGCCATGTAGGTCTGCAGGATGGATTCTTCTTCCAGACGTTCGTTCGCGTCCTTCTTGCGAAGGCGGATGATGGTGCGGATTGCCTTGGTGTCGTAGCCACGTCCCTTGGCTTCGCCCATCACATCCTTGATGTCGCTGCCGATCGCGGCCTTTTCTTCTTCCAGCCGCTCGATCCGCTCGATGAATTGACGCAGTTCCGCGGCGGCTACGTTCTCGACGCTGTTCTCTTCCATGCACTTCTCCTAAAGGTCCTAAAGGGTCGCTTGCAGACGGTCGCAATGAGATCGGCTGATCACCGATACGGCACATCGCTTCAGGGCCTGCGCGGTATTTCGAATTCGATCGGGCAGTTGACGTGCCGCGAATGGCGCGCAAGGTCAAGCCGGATTGGTGAAGGGAGCGTTAATCTTTCGGCTTGTTCTGCTCGAAAGCGGCTTTTTGCACAGGCGAGGCTTCTTCCTGATGCAGATTTTTCCAATCCTCATAAGGCATGCCGTAGATCCTCTCGCGCGACTCGTCCTTGCTGACGGGCAGGCCCTTCGCTTCGGCGGCTTCGCGATACCAGTTGGAGAGACAATTGCGGCAGAAGCCGGCGAGGTTCATCAGGTCGATGTTCTGAACGTCGCTGCGTTCACGCAAATGTGCAACAAGGCGGCGGAAGGCTGCGGCTTCCAGCTCGATCTCTTGTTCCTTGGTGAGTGTGGTCATCTCTTTCTCCTCGATTCGCTTGCCGGCTCACGCCTCGTAGGGACCGGTGCGCGAAGGATATCGCTCATATTCATGCAGTGCCGGGTCGGCATTGATCTCGGCGAAGATCGGTGCCAGCCGCTCGGCCCATTCGATAATGCCGGCCTCGTCGCCAATCAGATCCTGCCGGACCTCCAGCAGCGCATGCGGAATGCCCTTCATCATGCAATGGCGGAACATGGTGTCGTTGCGCAAGGCACCGTCGTAAGGCTCATTGTCTCCGATAACGAGATCGGTATCGGCACCGAGCTTTGCAAGAAGCGGCACGACGGCACGGTCGTCGCTGTCCCAGAGCACGCTCGCGTGCCAGGGGCGGGGCACACCCTTCCACGCCGGTGTGAAGGAATGCATCGAGAAAACCAGCGGCGCCTTGGCCGTCGCCTCAGCTACTGCGGAAATCGTCTCGTCGACCGCCTTGTGATATGGCCTGTGGAAAGCCTCGATGCGGTGGTTCCACTCTTCATCCGTAATCGGATGATTGCCTGGGATGATAGCACCGTCCGAGATCTTCATGATCAGGGTCGGGTCGTCCTCGCCACGGTTCGGATCGATCAGCAGGCGGGAAAAACCCCCGAGCACGCCCGGTACGCCCAATCGCTCGCAGAGATGGCGGCACAGACGTTCGATGCCAATGTCATAGGCGATATGGCGGGAAAAGGCGGTCTCCGGCAAGCCGAGGCTGCCATAGCGTGCGGGCAGATGCCGCATGGCATGGTCGCCGAGAATGACCATGCCTTTGTCACGATTGCCGGGTATGAATTCAAACGGTCTGAAATCGGTCATTGCGGATTGTCGGTTATTGAAATTTTCAACTCTTTGTTTGATTGCATGTGCGGATGGAAGGTGCAAGGTTCGCAACTTCGATCGGATGAAGAGCGGCGCATGGCGCCATCAGCATCTCGTGAAGAAAATATAATCGATTAGAGTTGCGTTGACATTCATGGGATGGCGGCGCAAGAAGCAACAACAACGAATAACCGGGAGCCAATTGGAAGCCGTGTCCAGCCAAGTCGCGCCACGTTTCGTTAAGCGGTCAGGTCCGCTAGCCCGAATCGCCTTCCTCATTCTCGCAGCCGCAGCGCCGTTCTTTTTCATGCCGAATGCGGCTCATGCCGATTTCCGAACGTGCAATGGCACGCAAAACCTCGTTGGAGTAGCCATCGGCTATCGCGCAAAGGAAGGCTGGGTGACGGAGGGCTGGTGGCAGATTCCGGCCAATACCTGCGCCACCTTGATCGAGGGCCCGCTTCAATCCCGCTATTATTATCTCTACGCAGAAGATGCGGCCCGTGGCGGCCGCTGGACGGGCGACGTCGAAATGTGCGTGGCGGAAAATGAATTCAAAATCCCAGGTGTGAAGGACTGCTACGCTCGTGGCTATCAGAAGATGGGATTCAAGGAATATGACACCGGGCGCCAGGCGAGCTGGATGGTTCAGCTTTCCGAACCCTCGGGCAGCCAAGAAAGCCAAAATTGATGAGACGCAACAGAAAAGTCAAAATCCTCGCAACGCTCGGCCCGGCCTCCTCCACCGAGGAGATGATCCAGAAGCTTCATGAGGCCGGGGCAGACCTGTTCCGCATCAACATGAGCCATGCCAGCCATGATGTGATGCGCACGCTGATCCAGCGCATTCGCGCCGTCGAAAGCCGCTGTGGTCGTCCGATCGGCATTCTCGCCGACTTGCAGGGTCCCAAGCTGCGCGTCGGCAAGTTTGCTGAAACCAAGGTCGATCTCAAGCCCGGCCAGACCTTCACGCTCGACAATCAAGACATCCCCGGCGACAACACCCGCGTCTTCCTGCCGCATCCGGAAATCCTGGAATCGGTTCAGCCCGGCCATCGCCTGCTGATCGACGACGGCAAGCTGGCGCTCCGCGCCGAAAAGTGCGACGGCAAGAGCATCGTCACCACAGTCATTTCCGGTACGAAGATTTCCGACCGCAAGGGCGTCAGCCTGCCCGACACGCTACTCGGCGTCGGCGCGTTGACCGACAAGGACCGTGTCGACCTCGATGCCGTTCTCGCCACCAATGAAGTCGACTGGGTGGCGCTGTCCTTCATTCAGCGCCCTGAAGACCTGACGGAAGTCCGCAAGATCTCGCATGGCCGCGTCGGCCTGATGTCGAAGATCGAGAAGCCGCAGGCTGTCGAGCGCATCGAGGAAATCATCGAGCTTTCGGACGCGCTGATGGTCGCTCGCGGCGACCTCGGCGTGGAAATGCCGCTGGAGGCGGTTCCGGGCATTCAGAAGCAGCTGATCCGCGCCTGCCGCCGCTCCGGCAAGCCGGTGGTCGTCGCCACGCAGATGCTGGAATCGATGATTTCCGCGCCGGTGCCGACCCGCGCCGAAGTCTCCGACGTTGCGACCGCCGTCTTCGAAGGTGCGGATGCCGTCATGCTCTCGGCAGAATCCGCGTCGGGTGATTATCCGGTCGAAGCCGTTTCCATGATGGCCTCGATTGCCGGCACGATCGAGCGCGAGCCGCACTATCCGGGCATCATCTATGCCCAGCGCGCGCTTCCGGAAGCGACCGGCGCCGATGCGATCTCGCTTGCCGCCCGCCAGATCGCCGAGACGCTGAAGCTCGCCGCCATCGTCTGCTACACCTCATCCGGCACGACCGGTCTGCGCGCCTCGCGCGAGCGCCCGCAGGTTCCGATCCTGGCGTTGTCGCCGATCATCCAGACCGCCCGTCGCCTGTCGGTCGTCTGGGGTATGCACTGTGTGGTCACGCATGATGCGACCGACCTTGACGATATGGTCAACAATGCCTGCCGCATCGTTGCCGAAGAGGGCTTCGGCAAGCCGGGCGACCGCATCATCATTTCGGCAGGCGTACCGCTCGGCACGCCGGGCGCCACCAACATGCTGCGCATTGCCTATATCGGTTCTGACGGCCAGTCCGGCGTGTGATTGCCGGCATAAGAGTACGGCAGCACCCTGAAACATCCGAAACCCGCTGTCGAAAGACGGCGGGTTTTTTCTTGAGGTCGAAGCGCCTGCGATCCCCCAGGCAGGCGAATTGAGAAGGAGATATGCCAATGAAAGTCGGATTTATCGGATTGGGCCAGATGGGCAGCGCCATGGCCGTCAACCTCGCCAAGGCTGGGCATGAGGTGACCGTCTACAATCGCTCGCGCGACAAGGCTGAGGCTTTGGCCGGCGAGGGCGCCAAGGTTGCCGCAACGGTGGCGGAAGCCTGCGGCGGCGAAGCTGTCTTCACGATGCTTGCTCATGACGATGCACTGTCGGCCGTCGTTCATGGCGATGGCGGCGTTCTCGCAAGCCTGGGCAAGGGAGCTGTCCACATCTCCGCGAGCACGATCAGCGTCGCCATGTCCGAGCGGCTGACGAGGGAACATGCAGCGGCCGGTCAACGCTTCGTTGCCGCACCGGTTTTCGGCAGGCCGGAAGCGGCTGCCGCCGCGAAACTATTTGTTGCCGCCGCAGGCGCACCGGATGCCATGGAGACGGTCACCCCACTTTTCGAGGCCATCGGCCAGCGCACCTTCGTTCTCGGCGAGGAGCCGAAGGCTGCCAATCTTGTCAAGCTCAGCGGCAATTTCCTCATAGCCTCGGTCATCGAGTCACTCGGAGAGGCCATGGCGCTCGTCGAGAAGGGCGGTGTCGACCGACTGCCTATCTCGATCTCCTGACGTCGACGCTGTTCAATGCGTCCGTCTACAAGACCTATGGCGGGTTGATCGCCGACCGCAAGTTCCAGCCGGCCGGCTTTACCGCACCGCTCGGCCAGAAGGACATTCGCCTCGCGCTGGCCGCCGGCGAGGCGCTGAATGTGCCGCTGCCGCTTGCGAGCCTGCTGCGTGACCGCTTTTTGACCCTGCTGGCGCATGGCGGCGAGGACCTGGACTGGTCGGCGATTGGCGCGTTGGCGGCCAAGGATGCGGGGTTGGTTGAGTAATTGGCGCGCTTGAGGTTGTGGTCATCGGTTGCCGCGTTTGTGGAGGGTGCGGCACCCCCCTCTGTCCCTCCGGGACATCTCCCCCACAAGGGGGAGATTGGTAACTCGGGGCGTCGATGCTCCTCAAACGAATATTGAGTATACAGAAACACAGCCTGTTGGTTGGAAAAGAACGGACAGCATGTTCCCAACGATCTCCCCCCTTGTGGGGGAGATGTCCCGACAGGGACAGAGGGGGTATCAGAGGTGCGGCAGACTCAAGGCCTCTTTGAACCCCCTTGCTAACCGCCACACCACATGCAACCTTCCTCCCTTCCAGAGGAGGGACCACCATGCATCTCACCACGCTGCTAGCCTTCGCCGCCGTCTCCTTCATTGGGATCGCGACACCGGGCCCGACCGTGCTTCTGGCGCTGACGAACGGTTCGCGTTTCGGCGTCAGGCGGGCCTTGCCGGGTATGATCGGTGCCGTCCTTTCCGATGCCGTCCTCATCAGCGCCGTTGCCATCGGCCTCGGGGCGCTGCTGGCCGCTTCCGAATTCTGGTTTTCGGCCCTGAAATGGGTGGGTGCGGCCTATCTCGCCTTTCTCGGCATCATGATGCTGCGTTCGAAGGGCACGATCGACGGCGCCTTGCAGGCGAGCGCAAGTCAGCCGAAGGGCACGGCCTTTGCCATCGGCCTGAAAAGCTTCATGGTCGCGGTCACCAACCCCAAGGGCTATCTCTTCTTCTCGGCCTTCCTGCCGCAGTTCATCGAACCGGCTGCACCGCAGCTGCAGCAATATGTGGTTCTGGGCGCCATCTTCGCCGCGCTCGATTTCACGATCATGTTCGGCTATGCCGTTTTCGGCTCGCAGGCTGTGCGTGTGCTGAAGTCCGAAGGGGCAAAGTGGCTCGAGCGCGCCTGTGGCGGCGCGCTTTTGGCTCTTGCCGGGTCGCTGGCGCTCTACCGTCGCGCCGCAAACTGAAGGTTAGTGGCGGCTCAGAGCCGCTTCGAAGACGTCCTGGTCGACATTGCCGCCTGATGTGACCGCGATCACCGTATCGCCGTCGATATCCTTGCCATGGAAGAGTGCTGCGGCGAGCGCGACTGCGCCGCCCGGCTCCACGACGATCTTCAGCCGAGTGAAGGCGAGTGCCATAGCCTTTTGCGCCTCCTCATCCGTGACGACGAGGCCGGGGCCGCAAAGGCGCTTCAGGATCGGGAAGGTAATGTTGCCCGGCTGCGGCGTGATGATGGCGTCGCAGATCGAGCCTTGCAGCGCGACATTGCGCTCGATCTTGCCCGAGGCCAGCGAGCGGGTGGTGTCGTCGAAATTTTCCGGCTCGCACGGGCGCGCCTTGAGGCCCGGAGCGCGGGATTCGAGCGCGAGAGCGATACCCGAGGTCAGGCCGCCGCCGCCGCAGGGGACGAGTACGCTGGCGATATCAATGCCTTCCTCGGCGGCCTGTTCGGCGATTTCCAGCCCGGTCGTTCCCTGGCCGGCGATCACCTGCGGTTCGTCGAAGGGCTTGATGAGCGTCAGGCCACGCTCCTTGGAAATGCGTGTGCCGATCTCGTCGCGATCTTCCCTGATGCGGTCATAGAGGACGACCTCGGCGCCGAAGGCGCGGGTATTGGCGATCTTCAGCTTGGGCGCGTCCGTCGGCATGATGATGACGGAGGGAATGCTGTGCAGCTTTGCGGCCAGCGCCACGCCCTGCGCGTGATTGCCGGACGAGAAGGCGATGACGCCCCTGGCGCGCACGGCCGGTTCCAGCGCCGAAACAGCCGACCAGCCGCCGCGAAACTTGAAGGAGCCGGAATGCTGCAGGCACTCGGCCTTCACGAACAGGCGGCGCCCAGCAATCTCATCGAGAAAGGGCGAGGAGAGAAGCGGCGTGCGTCGCGCCCGACCGCCGAGGCGAGTGCGGGCGGCTTCGATCATTGCGATATCGACCATGGGGGATCACTCTTCTGATTTAGAAAGGCTTTCCATCCATAGAGCGCCTGGCTTTCCTTTGGAACAGGGAGATTGTCTCCGTGACACTTCAGGCGACGCCGGGCAGCGAGAGGTGCCCGACATTATAGGTCTGCAGACGGGATCGGGCCGGATCTTTCGGCGGTTCGGCCAGCAGGTGGAAGCGCACCAGCGTCCAGTGAGTTGGCTCGAAAGCAACGACCGAGGCAAGCGCTTCGCCGTTCGTTATAGCTCGCGCCGCCGTCTCGGTCTCCTTCGCGCGGAATTCGGCAAGTGATGTGTCGACGTCGATTGCGACCACTTCGCGCGTGGCGAATTTGGCGGTGCGAATATCCGCGGACGTCTCGGCGTGCCAGGCGATCCAGCTATTGACCTGAGGGCGGCCGAAGTTCTCGGTCAGAGCGAGGAAGCCGGGGCCGCAGACGAAATCGCTGAGACCCTCCTCCTGCTGCCAGACGTAGAAGGGCGCGTAGAGATTCTGCCGGCTCCCCGTTGCTGTGTCACCCTTTCTCGCGGTGAGATAGGCCTTGAACTTCAGGCCTGGGAGATTGTCGAGCAAAGGACCTTTGTCGCGGATGCGGCGGTCGATGATCGCCATGTCGTAATCCGCGGGGAGGGGGAAATCATACTGCATGGCGATCATCGGTCATTCCTCCAGCCAGGTCACGGCGCTGCCATCTTGCGCCGCCTGGATGCTGATATAGGAAAAGTCGTGCTCAGGCGCCGCACCGTGCCGATGGCGTTCGTTCGGCGCGAAGCTGATGCAGTCGCCGGCCCGCAGCTCCTCGGCCGGGCCGCCGAAGCGTTCGGCGAGGCCGATGCCGGACAGGACATAGAGGATCTGTCCGTGCGGATGCGTGTGCCAGCGTGTCATCACGCCGGGCTCAAGGGCGCAGCGCATGGCCGTCAGGCCACCGTTTTCGCTGCCTTCGACGAGCGACTCCACCAGGAACGACGCATTGGCGATACCGTCGGGCGATGGCCGCATGTTCGTGCCGGCGCGGTGGATGGCGGGCGTTTGGGTCGATGTGGTCTGAGCCATCGCTCTCAGACCTGCTCGATCATCTGCGCGCGGCCGTCGGCAAAAGACCAGTCTTCGCGCGTTGCCGTCGTAATGGTGATCATGATGTCTTCGGGACGGACGCCGGGGGCGTCGCCAAGAAGTTCGACGGCGCGGCGATAGAAAGCCTTCTTGACCTCGGTGCTGCGCGGCTTGCCAGTCGTGACATCGAAGAAGACGTAGTCGTCCGAACGCGGAGTGCTGGCGAAATAGGTCCGATCGAAGACGAGCTCATGCGGCTCCAGCTGGTGGATGGCCTGGAAACGGTCTGTCGGCGGCACCTCGAAGGCTTCGACCAGGGCGCGGTGGAAATTGTCGGAGAGTGCCTTCAAATATTCCGGCGACTTGCCGCGCAGAAGGGTGATGCGGGTGAATGGCATGGGATTGCTCCTGTTTCCGTGTCACTTGACGATCATAGAATGCCAGCGGATAATCATCCTGAAAATCAGATAATTCAGGATTTATAGTCCTAAAAATATGGATGGTTATCCATGCGGAAGATTATCTTCGATCTCGATGTGCTGCGCAGCTTCGTCACCGGCATGGACCTCGGCAGCTACGCCAAGGCGGCCGACAGGCTCGGGCGTTCGACCTCCGCGATCAGCGCCCAGCTGAAGAAGCTGGAGGAGCAGGCGGGCATGCCGATCTTCCGCAAGGCAGGCCGGGGACTGGCGCTGACGGAGGCCGGCGAGACGATGCTTGGCTATGCGCGGCG
This sequence comes from Rhizobium sp. NPDC090279, assembly GCF_044769665.1. Taxonomy (NCBI): domain Bacteria; kingdom Pseudomonadati; phylum Pseudomonadota; class Alphaproteobacteria; order Hyphomicrobiales; family Rhizobiaceae; genus Rhizobium; species Rhizobium sp. NPDC090279. The sequence continues at coordinate 261,764 of NZ_JBIVYI010000002.1, forward strand.
GCTGCTGGACCTGAACGACGAGGCGGCCACGGCGCTGCACGGAACAGAGCTTGAGGGTTGGGTTCGCCTGGGGTTACAGGAGGATTTCGGGGAAACGCTGCTGCCGGAAGTATTGGGCCGCTTCGCCCGCGCGCATCCGAAGGTGCGTATCGAGGCGCGTGTGGTCCGCAACGTCGAGCTTGTGGAGCGGGTGACCTCGGGCAAGCTCGATCTGGCGCTGGCCTGGAGCGACGGTTTCCGCACGGCGCATATGGATCGTATAGCCGAGGTGCCGCTCTGCTGGGTCGGTCCGGCGAGTGGCGCTGTGCATTGGCACGCCGATAGCGGCGAGGTCATGCCCCTGGCTTCGCTCGAGGCACCGTGCCTACTGCGCACCATCGCCACGAAGACGCTCGATCGGGCCGGCATCGGCTGGCGGATATCCTTTGTCAGCCCGAGCCTTGGGGGGCTTTGGGCGGCAACAGCGGCCGGCCTCGGCCTGGCACTGCGCACGCCGCTCGGCCTGCCGCAGAAGGTGCGGCAGATGACGCCGGGCGAAGCCGGTCTGCCGGCTTTGCCGAAGCTCGATCTCGTGCTGCATCGCGCCGAGCAGGAGGCGAGCCCGGCGACGGAGCGGCTGGCATCGATCATGTTGCAAGCGGTGCGACAGACCGTCGAGGCCGTGCCACAGAGCCGGGTATTCGAGGATGCGCCTGACTATGATGTGGTGACGGCCTGAGACGAGGATTCTCGTCCAGATATCTCGCTATCGGGGCTGGCGATGCGGCTTTCCGCCTGCGTAGCCATTGTCTGCAGATCGCGCGGCTGGCCCGCCAGCCGCTCCATGGCGGCGATCGCCACATCAGTCGTCACATAATCTGGCTTGTGGCCGAGATTGCGGATGGTAACGAGTTCGGCGCCTGCGATATCCCGTGCGAGCCCGCGCGAATGCAATTCCTCCAGCACGATATCGTCGCTGTCGCCGGTGATGATGACCGTCGGCGCCTTTATCTCGCTGTAACGCGGTGCGTGAACAGAGACATAGGCAAGCAGGTTGACCACGTCGGTTGCGTTGTGGCGGAAGGTGTGCGGACGGAGCACCAGCTCCGGGGCCGTCTTCATTATATAGTCTGCCGGTCGCGTATTCGGACGGAAGATGCTGAGTGTGCCGGTCTCGACCCGGCGCAGGCCGATCGGGATGACGAACAAATGTGTGAAGAGCCAGCCGAGGACGGGCATGGCGGCAAGCGTATAATACCAGTCGACGCCGCCGGGCCAGGGATGGGTCGCCGGAGCGAGGAAAAGCAGCCCCTTGGTCTTCTCGGGATGACGCATGCCGAAGGCGGCGGCGATCGCGCCGCCGAAGGAGTGACCGATGATGATGGCGCTCTTGATGCCGCGCTTATCCATCAGCCGGGCGATGGCGTCGGCCTGGCCGGAGGGAAAAGCGTTTTCGGCTGTCCCACGCTCGGAATAGCCGTGGCCGGGACGATCGACGAACAGCATTTCGGCCCGGCCGCCCAAAGGCGCTGCAAAGGCTTCGAACTGATCGCGCAGATTGCCGCTTGCGCCATGGATGAAGACGAGCGCGGGCAGATCCGCTGTTGCCGGGCGCGGCAGATGCACGGCGTTGAGGCGATAGCCGCCGATGTCGGTAAGCTCGCCGATATTGGGATAGGCCTGTTCGATGGCGCGGGTCTTGTAGGCGGAAAAGCCCGCAGCAAGGACGACAAGCGTAACGACGGCAGTGAGCAGAGAATCGATCATTGCGGCACGGATCAAATATTGTGAGCCACTAATCTAGCGCATCATTGCGGATTTTCACCCCGTCGGACGCGACTTCGATGTTGTAAGACGCGGCGGTGGCAGAAAATCAGGTGCGACTGCCGGCAATCTTTTCCGACAGCTTGTCCGCTTCTTCCTGGGCCGATCTGTTCGCCGGATAGACTTCGAGGAAACGATTCCAGGCCTTGAGGGCGAGAGTGTCGTTGCCGCGCTCGGTCAACATGGCCGCCATGCCCGCCAGCGCACCGAAATGGCGTGGCTCTATCCGTAGCACCTGATTGATGTCTTCCATCGACTTGCGATAGTCGCCGATGGCGAAATTGAGCGTGGCGCGCCGGTTCCAGCCTTCGACATAGTCGGGCTTCAACGATATTACCTGGTCGAGATAGTCCATCGCGGCGGCATTGCGCTTTTCCTGAATGGCCTTGTCGGCCCATTGCATCAGGAGATTGATGGTGGCACTGCCGGAATCGCTGAGTTCGGCATTGATTTGATCGGCAATCAGGCTTGCCTGATCGGGATCGCGCTGCCGCTTCAGCGCCGTAAACAGATTATCGAGCTGCTGCCTGGGCGACAGGGTGCCGGAGGAATCGCCCGGGCTCTGCTTTTCCGCAGGGTTCAGCTCATCCGCCAGTGCCGCATGGGGTGCGGAGGCAGTCAGAGCAAGCAGAATCGGCAGGGTTAGATATGACAAAGCAAAAACGCGCATGGCGGGCATAGTAGCCCGCCAATGTCGAAGATCAAACCAAATTTGATGCGATCAACTAAAACTGAGGCCCGATCCATGGGACCTGAGCCGCGCGCTATATCAGCCCTGACGAGCCTTGTAGCGCGGGTTCAGCTTGTTGATGATGTAGATGCGGCCCTTGCGGCGGACGAGACGGTTGTCACGGTGGCGCGCCTTGAGCGACTTGAGCGAATTCTTGATCTTCATTTTTCTGATCCGCGATCTCTGAGGGGGAATGTCACATTCGCCCGTGTCTTTTAACAATCAAAAGCGCGCTCAGGGCGCGCTCTTTAGGGTGGGGAGCAAATACCCTGTCGCCCGTGCCCTGTCAACCATGTCAGGGGCTTTTTCCCGCCGCTCTTAGCGGAGAAGCTGTGTAACATGCCCCATCTTGCGGCCCGGCCGGGCTTCGGTCTTGCCATAAAGATGCACCAGCGTGTCGTCAAGGCGCAGCCATTCCGGCAGGGCGTCGATGTCGTCGCCGATCAGATTCGTCATGACGCAATCCGAATGCCGGCGAGGATTTCCGAGCGGCAGGCCGGCGACGGCGCGGATATGCTGTTCGAATTGCGAGATGACGCAGGCGGCTTCCGTCCAGTGGCCGGAATTATGGACGCGCGGCGCCATTTCATTGGCGATCAGGCTGCCGTCGGCGAGCACGAAGAACTCGATGCCGATAACGCCGACATAGCCGAGCGCCGCCAATATCTTTTCCGCGGCTTCCCGGGCGGCAACCGTCGTCTGCTCCGAAATGCCTGCCGGCAGCGTCGAGGTGTGGAGAATGCCGCTGCGATGGACGTTTTCGGCTGGGTCGTAGCAGGCAACCGTGCCGTCGATGCCGCGCGCGGCGATGATGGAGATTTCGCGCTCGAAGGATACGAAGCTTTCGAGAATGAGCGGCACATTGCCCAAGGCAGCATAGCCGCCGTCGGCGCTGTCGGCCGCGGAGCGATAGACGCGCTGCCCCTTGCCGTCGTAGCCGAGGCGGCGGGTCTTCAACACGCCCTGGCCACCGAAATCGGCGAGCGCCCTTTCGAGATCGGCCTGGCTGTCGACGGCATGGAAGCGAGCGGTCGGAATGCCGCAGCCGTTGATGAAGCTCTTTTCGGTCAGGCGGTCCTGCGCCATCTCCAGCGCTTTCGGCGGCGGATAGACCGCTACCTGTCGGGCAAGCTCTTTGGCGGCGGAAACCGGGACGTTCTCGAACTCGTAGGTTACGACATCGCAACGCTTCGCCAGTTCGGCAAGAGCGGCCGCGTCGTCGTAGGCACCGACAATCTGCTCGTTGGCGACATGGGCTGCCGGACAATCCGTCTGCGGCTCCAGGACGACGGTGCGGAAATTCAGGCGCGCTGCCGCCATGGCCAGCATGCGGCCGAGCTGGCCGCCGCCGATGATGCCGATCGTCTTAGCGCTCATAGGTCGTCCATCGGATATTCGGCGACGGCAGCACTCTGGCGCGCGCGCCATTCGTCGAGCCGGTCGGCGATCTCTTCGTCGCCGAGGGCGAGGACGGCGGCGGCAAGAAGGGCGGCATTGACCGCGCCGGCCTTGCCGATCGCCAGCGTTCCGACGGGGATGCCGGCCGGCATCTGCACGATGGAGAGAAGGCTGTCCTGTCCGGAGAGCGCGCGCGATTGCACCGGCACGCCGAAGACAGGCAGAGGCGTCATGGAAGCGGCCATGCCCGGCAGGTGCGCGGCACCGCCGGCGCCGGCGATGATGACCTTGAAGCCTTCGTCCCTTGCGCTCTTGGCGAAACTCATGAGCCTGTCGGGCGTGCGATGAGCGGAAATGATGCGCGCATCATAGGTGATTTCGAGCGCTTCCAAGGTGTCTGCGGCATTCTTCATGGTCTCCCAGTCGGACTGGCTTCCCATGATGATGGCGACAGGCGGTCTTTCGGTCATCATCGTTGCGTTGTGCTCCTCAGGCTATGATGTCGGGGATGATCTGGTCTTCCAGCTTGCTCAGCTTGTCCTTGATGACAAGCTTCTTCTTCTTCATGCGCTGGATGCGAAGGGCATCGCAGCCCGTCTGGATCATGGCATTGATTGCGGCATCATAATCCTCGTGTTCCTGGCGCAAGCGCGCCACGATCAGCCTGATTTCCGCCTGTTCCTGATCGGCCATGTTCATTTCCCCAGCATATCGCGGAATCGCACTCGTTCCGCCTCCTGAATTCCGCAAGCTCCTATCACCAAATGGCGGTAACGGGAAGTTATCCTTCATCACGAATTTGCCGCCTATAGGCCACGTTTTCGCCTTCGACAAAGGCTCGATATTATGGCACAGTGGGAGGGTTGACACCTAGGGCCTTGGCGAATGGATGGTCAGGGCTCTTCAGAGGAAGGAAGGGTCATATGACTGTTCAAGCTCATCTTGAATCGCTCGAAAAGAAACATGTCGCGCTCGAGGAGGCGCTGCACATGGCAATGTCATCTCCCTCTAGCAATGATACGGAAATAGCCGACATCAAACGCAGGAAACTGCGCGTCAAGGACGAAATCCAGCGTCTGCGTTCCTCGGTTCACTGAGGCAACGCTTCCAAAGTTCAAAGAGCCATCGATCTTGGGGGCAAGAGAGGCGGATCGAAAGGTCTTAAGGCAATTTCCCAGCCAGGATCGATGAGCATTTCCGTTAAAACGGATGCGCCAGCGTCATGCGTCGGAGGTAGGGGTTGGCGCAATTTTCCCATCTTGTGTAGCAGATGATGCTACCAGCACCGAGTTTCGGCTCGGTGCGGTCATCAGGCAATTCTTGCAAACTGTCGAAGTTCGAAGTGCCGGGATGATATCATGACGACAATCGTACTGGCGGCGTTCATTGAGAGCGGCCAGGTGTTGATGGCGCGTCGTGCGGCAAGCAAACAACATTATCCGGGGCATTGGGATCTGGTCGGCGGCCATGCCGAGCCGGATGAGCCTATTGATGTCACCCTTGTCAGGGAGGCTCGCGAGGAAGTCGGCGTTACACCTATCGTCTTCCGCTATTTAGGTTTCTTCAAGGACAGCCAGTATGAAACGACCTATCACATATATAAGGTAACCGACTGGTCCGCCGGATTGCCCAAATTGATCGGGGATGAACATACGGATATGGCCTGGGTCGCATTGGACGAGGTCAAGTTCGTCGTGCCGCTTGCCCATCCAGAGATCATGCCGTTTCTATCCCTGGCTTAGCGTGAACTGGCGGCAGACCATGATCGCGGCTGGCGTATCGTCACGGCTGTCGGCAGCCGCGATCGAATTCTGCAATCTTCCAGAATGCCGCGAATGCGAAGCGGATCTTTTCAGGACCAGAACTGATCCAGCCACAGATTCAGCTTGTCGAAACCGCGGCTGTTCACCGCATATATGCGTTTCGTGCCTTCATTGGTGACGGAAACGAGATTGCTGTCGAGCAGTGCCTTGAGATGCTGTGAAACGGCAGGACGGCTGATCGGCAAGCCCTGCGCCAGTTCGTTGACCGTCTTGGGTGCGCGGCGCAATTCCTCCAGCAGGTGACGCCGGTTCGGGTCCGCGATGGCTGCGAAAGGGTCCATGGTCGACATGGCGGAAAGCTACGTCAAACGCCAAAGGGCGGCAAGTTAATTGTGCGCTGCATGATAACTAGCGCCCGTTACATCCTATTTTTGCAGCTGCGGCGGCAAAATATTGGAAAGGTCGGGCATGTTCTGGTCAGACTTCTTCTCCCAATAGGCGGCTTGTAACGGGTCTCGGGGGACGCCCTGTCCCAGCTCATATAGCTTGCTCAGCCAAAATGCGGAAAATGGCTCGCCTTGCTCCGCGGCTTTGCGGAACAATTCGCTTGCCCTGGTGTAATCCTGCGGTACGCCGCGGCCTACGAGATACATTTCACCAAGCGCGAACTGCCCCTTCGCAATGCCCTGATTCGCCAGCTTCTGGAACCAGTAGGCCGCCTGGGCGTCGTCCTGTTTCACCCCGCGTCCGTAAGCATACAGGCTTCCGAGCATGCCTTGTGCGGCTGTGTCGCCTTTCAGTGCTCTATCGCGATAGAGTGTGAAGGCCGTTGCATAGTCAGATTTCAGATATGCGGCGAACGCTTCATCCGGATCAGCCAAAGCCCCGGTATGAGCAGTGCAAAGTGCGACGCTTATCATCAATGCCGCTATCAAACGACCTGGTTTCATTTGGTTCATACGGATCTTTCTTCGAATGCCATCGAGCCATTCCATAAGCCTATTTGGGTTCGAGCGAAAATGCCAACCTGTGGATTGTATTCACATCGGCATTCAACTTATGGGCTGGCGGTGCGCGGGTCAGCGTCGGTTTCCTCTTGTCAGCGAGTTCTAACGGATTTACTCACAAGCATCGAATGGGTGCGCCATCCCTGATAAATGAACGCAAATATGGAAGCTCGCATGACCGTGCCCGAAGACCGTTGCCGCCTCGTTCTCATCGTTCCCGACATTGCCGATATTGAGCAGCGGGCGAAGGCGGTGGCCGATGCCTTAAGGGGTGGGGACGTTGCTTCGGTGATCATTCCCCAATATGGCCTTGACGACGGTAGCTTCCAGAAACATGCGGAAAAGCTTGTGCCGGTCATTCAGGCCGCCGGTGCGGCGGCGCTCATTGCCGGCGACAGCCGCGTCGCTGGCCGCGCCAGGGCCGACGGCTTGCATATAACGGGCAATCTCGCGGAGATGACCGAGGCTGTCGAGAAATTCGTGCCGAAGCTGATCGTCGGCGGCGGCAGCGCCACCGAGAGACACAGCGCGCTGGACATAGGCGAGCTTCGGCCCGACTATATCTTCTTCGGCAAGCTGGATGGCGACATCAAGCCTGAGGCGCATCCGAAGAACCTCGCGCTCGGCGAATGGTGGGCCTCGATGATCGAGATTCCCTGCGTCATCATGGGCGGCACCGATCCGAAGTCGGCGCTGGAGGTGGCCCTGACGGGTGCCGAGTTCGTCGCGCTGCATCGGGCGGTTTTTGCCGATCCTGCGGCAGCCCCGTCCATCGTTGCGGAGGTGAATGCGCTTCTGGACGAAAAAGCGCCACGGTTTGAGGATTGATAGCGATTCATGTCGTCGACGCCTCGATTCCGCCATCGATCCTTTCTTGCCGTGCTTGCAGCCGGGCTTGTGGCATTTCCATTTTTGGCTGTAGCCCAATCGGGTAACGGCGATACGTCGCTGCCGGGCGTTTCGCAGCCGGCGGACAAGGGCGCGCGCCCGGACGACAACGCACAATCCGATGACGACTCTACCGTGCCGGATGCACCGCAGCGTAACGACAACGTCATGACGCGGCCTTTGGGCGCCGATGCGGGCACCTTCAAGAGCGAAAAAATCCAGCCGGGCGCCGAACCGAAGGCCGACAGCGATATCAAGCCATCCCAAGGTGTCGGCGTTTTCGAGCGCATGGGGGCAAACTTGCCCGACCTGCCGCCGGAAAAACCTTTCAAAGGCAAGGTGGATGACGCCTATGGCGCCTTCCAGCGCGGCTATTACCTGACCGCCTTTCAGAGGGCATTGCCGCGGGCACAGCTTGGCGATCCGGCCGCGCAGACCCTCATTGCCGAGCTGATGACGCAGGGCTTGGGGGTCAAGCGCGACACCAAGGATGCGGCCTTCTGGTACAGCAAGGCCGCCGAGGGCGGCGATCCCACGTCGATGTTCAAATACGCGCTGATCCTGATGGAAGGGCGCGATGTGCCCCGCGATCAGAAGAAGGCCGACGACTGGATGAAGAAGGCGGCCGAAGCGGGTCAGCCTTCGGCCGAATTCAACGTAGCCCAGATGTTGACGGCGGAAAATCCCGGGCTGAAGGGCCTGCAGATGGCGCTTCCCTATTATGAGAAATCCGCCGAGCAGGGCATTGCCGACGCGCAATATGCCGTCTCGCAGCTCTATCTCAACCTTCCCGACCTGCCGCCGGAAAAGAAGGCGCGCGCGCGCGAATGGCTGTCGCGCGCTGCCAATGCCGGCTTCGATACCGCACAGCTCGATATGGGCCTCTGGCTCATCAACGGCACGGGCGGCAAGCAGGATCTCGAAAACGGCTTCAACTGGATGCGCGTCGCCGCCTATCGCGGCAACGTCGTCGCGCAAAACAAGCTGGCGCACCTTTATATCAACGCTATCGGCACCAAGCAGGACCGGGTGGCGGGGGCGACCTGGTATGTTATTTCCCGCCGCGCCGGCCTCAAGGACCCTGAACTCGAGGATTTCTACCAGGGCATCGAGGATTACCAGCAGAAGGCGGCCATCGACGCCGCCAACAAGTATCGGCGGGCGCGGTAGGACGATGTCGAATTCAGCCTTATCGGCGCCGATCTGACGTCAGTTTGCGCCTGCCGTAGCCTCACCACTTGAAATTCCCCCGATTTTATGGTCTTGAGGCCGCCAATCTTTTATTTCCGCTGACGCTCCCGCTCCGTCGGGGCCTGCTTTCGGGCCCGGTCAGCGCTTTGTGCATTATCCAAGGAATCCCGATGGCCCGTTCTGCTCTTCTCAATGTCATGGTTCAGGCTGCCCTTAAGGCAGGCAAGTCGCTCAGCCGCGATTTCGGCGAAGTGCAGAACCTGCAGGTGTCGGTGAAGGGTCCGGGCGATTTCGTCAGCCAGGCGGATCTGAAGGCGCAGAAGATCATCCGCGACGAACTGATGAAGGCACGTCCGACCTACGGTTTCCTCGGTGAGGAAGGCGAAGAGGTCAAGGGCACGGACGGTGCCCATCGCTGGATCGTCGATCCGCTCGACGGCACCACCAACTTCCTGCACGGCATTCCGATGTTCGCCGTTTCGATCGCGCTCGAGCGCAACGACGAGATCGTTGCCGGCGTTATCTTCAATCCGGCCACCGACGAACTCTACACGACCGAACGCGGCGGTGGTGCATTCCTCAATGATCGCCGCTTGCGCGTAGCCTCGCGCCGCGTTCTGTCGGATAGCGTCATTGGTTGTGGTGTCCCGCATCTCGGCCGCGGCAATCACGGCAAGTTCCTGGTCGAGCTGCGCCACGTCATGGGCGAAGTTGCCGGCGTTCGCCGTGTCGGCTCGGCATCGCTTGATCTCGCCTATGTGGCGGCGGGTCGTTTCGACGGCTTCTGGGAAACCGGCCTGTCTCCCTGGGACATCGCTGCCGGCATTCTGCTCATCCGCGAAGCCGGCGGCTTCGTTTCGGATTTCCATGGCGGCACGGACATGCTCGGCACGAATTCGATCATCTGCGGCAATGAGCATATCCAGAAGGCACTCGCCGAAGTGGTTAAGCGACCGATCCCGACGAAGTAAGCCATTCCCCCATTCGCTTTTTCGAATGACAAAACAGTCTGTTGCCAACGGGCTGTTTTGTGCTTTCCGTCTCTTCAATTCGGCACAATGTTGCTCTAGTCTCCGCCTGCGGAAGATGCGTTGGCGGAGCGTGTGATGGAAAATGTGAAATTGGCGGATCTGGGGTCGACCGACAACGTGTCGGGCAGCTACGCCTACAAGCTCTCAAGCCCGATGGCCTTCTTCTGGACGATGGTTCTTTTCCTCGTCATCGTCGGCTTCATCGTGGCCATCCTGTTCCGTCAGGCCCAGGTTGCCTTCCTCCACAATCCCGGCCTCAACGGCTTGATCGTCGGCGTTCTCGTCGTCGGCATCCTGCTGGTCTTCAACCATGTGCTGATGCTGAGGCCGGAGGTTCGCTGGTTCAATCATTTCCGCGCTGTCGGCAATGCCGACAAGGTTGGCCGCAACCCGCGGCTGTTGGCGCCGATGCGGGCGCTGCTCGGCAACCGTCGCGCGATGCAGCTTTCCACGGCAACGCTGCGCTCGATCCTCGACTCGATCGCCACCCGCCTCGACGAATCGCGCGATACCTCGCGCTATCTCATCGGCCTCCTCGTCTTTCTCGGCCTGCTCGGCACCTTCTGGGGTCTGATCGGCACCATCGGCTCGATCAATGACGTCATCCAGGGCCTCGATGCCGGCACCGGCGACAGCGGCGATATTCTGAGCGCCCTGAAGTCGGGCCTTTCCGGCCCGCTGGTCGGCATGGGCACGGCCTTCTCGTCCTCGCTGCTCGGTCTTTCCGGCTCGCTGATTCTCGGCTTTCTCGATCTGCAGGCCGGCCGCGCGCAGAACCGCTTCTATACCGAGCTCGAAAACTGGCTTTCCTCCGTCACCGATGTCGGCTCGGATATCGCGCCCGTCATCGAAAATGCTGCCGGCGCCTCTTCGGAGGACGTGCGGGCGCTGTCGGACTATCTGCGCAAGATTGCCGATGAAGGCGGCGGCCAGCGCTCGGTGACGGCCATGGCCAACCTTGCCGAAGGCATTCAGGGACTGGTCAAGAACATGCGCAACGAACAGCAGATGCTGCGTGACTGGATCGAAGCGCAGCAGGAAGAGGCCAAATCGATGCGTCGCACGCTCGATCGTCTCGCCGACCGCATCAGCCACACCGAGAAGACCGGGAGCAAGTAGGCCATGGCGCTCGCCCGCAACCGACGCCACCAGAGAAGCGTCGACTACTGGCCCGGTTTCGTCGATGCGCTGTCCACGCTGCTGATGGCCATCATGTTCCTGCTGACGGTGTTCGTCGTCGGCCAGTTCATCCTCAGCCGTGAAATTTCCGGGCGTGACGAGGTGCTCAACCGTCTCAACAGCCGCATCAACGATCTGGTGCAGCAGCTGGCGCTGGAAAAGGGCGGCAAGCAGGATCTGGAGGATGCCGTCGCCAATCTGCAGGCATCGCTGTCAGCGGCGGAGAGCGAGCGCTCGCGGCTGCAGTCCCTGCTTGCTGCCGGTTCCGGCAGCAGCCAGGCAGCGGAGCAGCGTGTGGGTTCGCTTTCGCAGGATCTCGATGAGCAGAAGCAGGTGAGCGCGCGGGCGCTGAGCCAGGTCGACCTCCTCAATCAGCAGATTGCCGCTCTGCGCAGCCAGATTGCTGCGGTCGAGGCGGCGCTTCAGGCGTCCGAGTCCAAGGATCAATCGTCGCAGGTGAAGATCGCCGATCTCGGGCGGCGTTTGAACGTGGCGCTGGCGCAGCGAGTGCAGGAACTGAACCGCTATCGCTCCGACTTCTTTGGCCGCCTGCGCGAAATCCTTTCCGACCGGGACAATATCCGTATCGTCGGCGATCGTTTCGTATTCCAATCCGAAGTGCTGTTCCCGTCCGGATCGGCCGATCTCAATCCGGCCGGCCAGACGGAGATGGCCAAGCTTGCGGCGGCTCTCATTGATCTCGCCAAAGAAATTCCGCCTGAAATCAACTGGGTGCTGCGCGTCGACGGACATACGGACAATGTACCGCTTTCGGGAACTGGCCGTTATCCCGATAACTGGGCGCTGTCTTCGGCACGCGCCATCGCCGTCGTCAAGTTCCTGATCTCGCAGGGCGTTCCCGCCGACAGGCTTGTTGCCGCAGGCTTCGGCGAATTCCAGCCGATCGCCCCTGGCGATACGCCGGATGCTCGCGCCACCAACCGCCGTATCGAGCTGAAGCTGACTGAAAAATAATCGTCAGTCGCTGATCGGCGAGATGAGTTCAAGGCGCCGCAGCAGAAATTGCCGCACTGCTTCACTGCCGCTCAATCCGATCGCCGAGCGGTAAGCGATCGTCGCATTGTCCGTGTCGCCGGCTTCGGCGAGCAGATGAGCGCGAACGGCCCAATAGGGTTGATAGCTGGCGATATCGCGTGCGGCCATCCGGTTCAGGAGATCCAGCCCCGCGCCAGGGCCTCTTACCTTGGCGACAACGGCTGCCTGGCTGATGCGTGCGCCTGTCGTCGGCTTCATCATCAGGAGCGCCTCGTAAAGCTTGGCAAGCGCGTGCCAGTCGGTGGTGCCGGACCGTCGCCGTTCGGCATGCACGGATTGAATCGCCGCCTGGCACTGGAACGGGCCGAAACGGCCGAATGCGCCAGCTTTTCGCAGCAGCTTGTCGGCCTCGACGATCATTTCTGTATTCCAGAGATCCGTCTCCTGTTCATCGAGAGGGACGTATTGTCCGTTCGCATCGCGCCTGGCGCCATGGCGGGAGTGGCTATAAAGCATGAGCGACAGCAGGCCGATTGCTTCCGGTTCCTGCGGCAGGGTTGCATACAGCGCGCGGCCTAGCCAGATGGCTTCGTCCGCCAGAGAGCCTTGCTTTTCGCTGTCTCCGAGCCCCTCCCATCCGAGGCCATAGGCGGCATAGATAGCCGTAAGCACGCCCGTCAACCGCTCCGGCAGCACGGGCTGCTCGGGAATGCTGAAGGGGATGCGCGCTTCGCGGATTTTGATCTTTGCCCGCACGAGCCTCTGGCTCATGGCCTGAGGCGACACGATGAAGGCCTTTGCTATGGTGGCCGCATCGATGGCGAGCACTGTTTGAAGCATCAATGCTGCGTGAACGGAGGCGTCGATCGCGGGATGAGCACAGGCAAAGAGCAGTTTCAGTCGTTCGTCCGGAAAGACCTGATGATCCGCGTTCATGCGCTCTTCCGCTTCCTCCATCGCCATTGCTATCCTGGCGCGGCCCGCGGCTTTGACAGTTTCATGTCGGGCGCTGTGAAGCAGATTGCGGCGAGCAACGACAAGCAGCCAGGCTTCCGGGCTGTCGGGAATGCCGCGTTCGGGCCAACTGCGCAGCGCTGCCGCAATCGCCTCCGACAAGGCATCTTCCGCCGCCGGCACATCATGCGAGCGTGCGGCGAGAAAGGCGATCAGCTTGCCATAGGATTGGCGCGCCACCTGTTCGGTGGCACGCTGGGCATCGGATAGCATGAAGGTCTACATCTGCAGGCGCGGCCGGACTTCGACCGAGCCATGCTGCGAGATCGGCACCCGCACGGCCCATTCCAGCGCCGCGTCGAGATCCGGCACGTCGATCAGATAGAAGCCACCAAGCTGTTCCTTGCCTTCGGGGAAGGGGCCGTCCTGGACATCGTGATCCTCGCCGCGGCGGCGGATGACGGTTGCCGTCTCGGGCGGGGTCAGGCCGGCGCCACCGGTCATGATGCCGGCCTGGACAAGGGCCTGGGTATAGGCGACCCAGCCGTTCTTGTAGACGGGATCTTCGCGGCGTTTGAAATCCTCGGGTGCTTCTCGGATGATCAAGGCATATTGCATGGAGCTACTCCCACTCGCTGTTTTGGCTGGAGACCGGTCGGCGCATCATTGTGGACCTGATTCCAGAATGAGCAACGCCGCCCGCGAAACGGCGTCCTGCCGCTTCGATACAATGAGCCTCGGGCAAGGATGATTTCGACAGAAGTGTTCGGATTTCTGAAATTTATTCTCGATAAGACAAAACGGCCGGCATGCCCAAAGGGCAGCCGGCCGCGAGTGGCTTTGCAGCGAATGTGTGACGCGAGATATTATGCGGTGGCGATGGTCTGGTCGTCGATGACGGCGCCGCCGACATGGGCCTTGATCGATTCGATCGCATGCAGGGCCGAAGCTTTCGCCTTGTAGCCTTCGGAACCGAACATGGTTTCGCCGTTCGAAGCTTTGAAGCGGAAGCGAAACTCGCCGGCCTTGTCCTTGTAGACTTCAAATTTATACATGGTTTCTCGTCTCCTAGAATCGCGTCAGCGCGGGATAACGTTGAAAATCTAACGCAATTTCGAAGCTATTTCTACAAGGTTGTATTGGGCATGATTTGCCCGGTTATCGCTATTTCGCGGCGAGCATATGTTCCTCGATGCCGGCGTCGAATTGCAGGCGCGCAAGCTTGGCGTAGATGCCGCCGTGGCGGATCAAGCTTTGATGCGTGCCTTCCTCGACGATGCGGCCCTGATCCAGCACCAGAATGCGGTCTGCCTTGAGCACGGTTGCCAGACGGTGGGCAATGACGAGCGTCGTGCGGGCTTCCATCAGACCTTCCAGTGCCTTCTGAACCAGGGTCTCGCTTTCGGCGTCGAGGGCGGACGTTGCCTCGTCGAGCAGGAGGATCGGCGCGTTCTTCAGGATGGCGCGGGCAATGGCGATACGCTGGCGCTGGCCGCCGGAAAGGGTGATACCGCGCTCGCCGACCTGGGTGTCGTATCCACTCTCCAGGCGAGAAATGAATTCGTCCGCCTGCGCCGCGACGGCGGCGGCGCGTACTTCGTCGCGGGAGGCGCCAGGCCGGCCGAAGGCGATATTGTCGTGGATCGAGGCGGCAAAGATCGTGGTGTCCTGCGGCACGATCGCGATGCGCTCGCGCAAGGCATCCGGCAGGACATCACGCGCATCGACGCCATCCAGGGCGACGCGGCCCTTCTGCGGATCGTAGAAGCGCAGCAACAGCGAAAAGATGGTGCTCTTGCCGGCGCCCGAGGCGCCAACGATCGCGACAGTCTCGCCCGGCTTCACCGAGAAAGAGAGCCCGTGCAGCGCGGATCTGCCTGGCCGTGACGGGTAGAAGAAATGGACGTCGGAGAATTCCACGCGGCCCTGCGGCGGCTGCGGCAAGGGCAGGGGATTTGCCGGAGGCGCGATCGGCGATACTTCGGCAAGCAGCTCGCCCAGGCGATCGGCAGCGCCTGCAGCTTGCGAAAGCTCGCCCCAGACTTCCGACAGCGAACCGAGCGAGGAGCCGGCGATGACGGAATAGAGCAGGAACTGGCCGAGCGTGCCGGCCGACATCGTGCCCGCGAGAACGTTCTGCGCACCGACCCAAAGAACGGCGACGATGCTGCCAAAGACCATGGCAATGGCAAAACCCGTCAGCAGCGAGCGGGATCTGATCGCCGCGCGCGCCGCCTGATAGGCGTCCTCGACGGCGCTGCCGTAGCGTAATGCGGCGGCATCTTCGCCGTTATAGGCCTGAATGGTGCGGTTGGCCGCGATGGTCTCGTTGGCATAGGCCGATGCCTGCGCAAGGGTCTCCTGTGCGGCACGCGAGCGCTTGCGCACGGAGCGTCCGAAGCTGAAAAGCGGCAGGACGATGATCGGAATGGCGATCAGCACGATGCTCGACAGCTTCGGGCTTGTGAAGATCATCATCACCATGGCGCCGAGACAGAGGATGAGGTTGCGCAGCGCGACGGAGGCTGTGGCGCCGACCGCAGACTTGATCTGGGTCGTGTCCGCCGTCAGCCGCGAGACGATCTCGCCGGATTGATTGACGTCGAAGAAGGAGGGCGACAGCCGCGTGACGTGGTCGAAGACCTCGCGGCGCATGTCGGAGACGATGCGCTCACCGATGGAGATGACGAAATAGTAGCGCAGCGCGCTTGCCGCGGCGAGCAGCAGGGCCATGATCATGATTGCGACGAAATAGCTGTCGATCAGACCGCGGTCGGCCACATCGAAGCCGTGGTCGATCATGCGGCGGACGGCGACCGGCAGGGCAAGCGACGTAACCGCGGCGATGACGAGCGATATGAATGCCCCGGCCACCATGCCTCGATAACGCCTGATATATGGCGCAAGTCGCCCGAGAGGACGGATTGATCGGTTTTTCGTTTCCTCAGCCTGGCCAGTCTCTGACAAGTCGTCTCCAATCCCCATATCCGCAAGGGACTCGGCGTTTCGCCCCTTGTTATCGCCGCAGCCTTCATGTATAGGCACGCCATCTTAATTGGAAGCCGTGGCCTTTAGCGGACTGCGGCTTCATTTATTCAATCGGTTCGGTTGCCGCAATGGCTTGCGACAAATGGACCCTGGCATGACAGGAAGATTGTTATGAAGGCCAACATCCATCCCGACTACCACACGATCAAGGTAGTCATGACCGACGGCACCGAATATGAAACCCGCTCGACCTGGGGTTCTGAAGGCGCTGTCATGAACCTCGAAATCGACAGCAAGTCCCATCCGGCTTGGACCGGCGGCAATCAGCAGATGATGGACCGCGCCGGTCGCGTTTCGAAGTTCAACAAGCGCTTCGGCGGTCTCGGCATCTAATCGCATTGCGATTTTCTGTCTGAAAAAAGCCCGGTTTTGCCGGGCTTTTCTGCGTTGAACTAATGCCTCGGCGCTTCATCGCATGCGCCGCAGGTAATCGGCACGGTCGAATGGGTTTACGCCCGTGCGCTCTCGCAAAGGCTGCGGACCGGTCAGCGGCGCATAGTGATCGAAGGCATGATCGAGGACGCCCGCGCCACCTGACAATCCCGGCAGCGGTCTTTGAATGGTCTGGATCATGGACGACGCTACCGTGCCCTCAAGCCGCGCCACGCCATCGTCGATCAGCGATTTTTTCGTCGATGCACCGGATTTTGCGAGCAGGCCATGCACGCCTGCCAGTGCCGTTGCCGGTATTTCGATGTGAAAATACTCGATCGGCTCGCATATGATCGTGCCCGCTGAGGAAAGCGCCGATGCCAGCACCAGCGGCGTCAGCTTGCGAAAGTCGACCGCCGTGCTCGCCGGCGAAGTCTGTCGAGCCGCCGTCATGGCGACATGGCAGTCGATGATCTGCCAGCCGAAGAGCCCTTCCTTCAGTGTCTCGAGCGTGGCTTCCTCGACGGCGCGATAGAAGCTTGCGGGCATCTGGCCCACATCCACCTCCAAGGCAAAGCTATTGCCGGCGCCTTCTGGCCTCGGTTCGACACGCAACCCGACCGTGGCCAAGAACGGATTGGGTTCCCTGAAGATCATCTCGATAGCGTTCCCGGTTCCAACCGGCCTCTCGACATAGATGACGGTGCTTTCCTCGAAGACGGTATCCAGGCCGAATTCACTCGATAAGGTTGCCTGGATGACTTCCTTCTGCACCTCGCCGTAAAGCGAGACATAGATGTCGCCGGTTTCCTCATTGGTACGCAAGTTGATGAGCGGGTCCTGCTCCGAGAGCTGGGCAAGGGCGAGCCAGAGTGCCGCGTTTTCGGAGGGACGCATCGGCCGGATGCGGGTTTCCAGGGTGGGTGGAGCAAAATGACGAAGAGTGCCGGCTGGAGTTTCCGTGCCGATCCAATCGCCGATGCGGGCATTGGCGAGCCCGCCGACCTTGGCGATCTGCCCCGCGCTCATATGGGTGACCTTGTCTGCCCGACCGTCTCGGAAAAGCTGGATGCTGCTGACCTTTGCCGGGCCGTTTGGCAGCGCCAGATCGTCGCGAACCTTGATCGTGCCCGATGCCAGATGGAGATAGGCAAGCTTCTCCCCACCCCATCCGCGCTCGATCTTGAAGACTGTGCCGGAGACAGGTCCATCCGGGTTCGGCCTGCGGCTCGGCAGCAATGTCTCGATTGCCGATATCAGGGCGGGGACGCCGAGACCCGTCGTCGCCACGCCGGCAAATGCCGGATGGATCAAAGCTCTTGCCACCTGATCGGCAAGGATATGCTCCAGCCTTTCCTTCGTCAGGCGCTCGGGTGTCAGGACATAGTCCTCAAGCAATTCCTCATCGTGCGCCGCAAGCGCCTCGCATAGAGGCGAGACATGAGGATTGCTTCCGATATCGACATCCTCCACCCCGACGAGCCTGCCGCCGGCCTCGCTGATATCAGACATCGCAATAGGGCGAACCGACAGATGGGTCGAAAGATCCTCAAGAACCTCATCGTAACGCGCGCCGAGGCGGTCGACCTTATTGATGAAGAACACGAAGGGGATGCCGAGACGCCGCAAGGCCCGCACGAGCACGCGGGTTTGCGATTGCACGCCCTCGACCGCCGACACAACGACCACGGCTGCATCGAGCAGCTGCAGCACTCGCTCGACCTCGGCGATGAAGTCTGGATGGCCTGGTGTGTCGATGAGGTTCACCAACACATCGCCGATGGTGAAGGAAACCACCGCGGCGGCGATGGTGATGCCGCGCTGTCTTTCGAGCTCGAGACTATCGGTCTGCGTGTTGCCGGCGTCAACGCTGCCGAGCTTGGCGATAACGCCGGTGTCGAAAAGGAGCCGTTCGGTAAGGCTAGTCTTGCCCGCGTCTACATGGGCGAGAATGCCCAGATTCAATGTGCGCATGGTCCATCATCTTCTCAGAATTTCGGATTTGATTTTCGTGAGAAGTGAGTCGGCGCATTGGGTCCTCCAAGCATGTTCGATATCGGCTTGTCTGTCTCTCCGATCGGGAGAAACAGACCGTCATTTCTACAGATGTTTCGCGGAATCCGTCAAGCTTTGCCCGTTTTCTACCCTGGGCTTAGGCTTCATGTGGCTTTTCTGCGTGTTGGATTGCCAAAACAAAACCGGTCGCGCCAGGCGCGACCGGTTCAAAGTCATTGCGGATGGTCTAACGCTTAGTTGCCGCCGAATGCGGTCTGCAGCAAGGTCAACTGCGCCTTGACGCTGTTCTGGTTGTCCGGAACGATGGCAGCTTCCGTCGGACGGTAGATTTCGCGATCGAGGATGGCGACGCGGTTCTGCAGGCGCAGCGAGCGCTCGACGAGATCGCGGAAGGATTCCGGCAGATCGTTCCAGCCGGGTGCCGTGCGATCGACGTTGAAGCCGTCGAGGCGAACCTTGTTCTTTTCGGCCAGCACCTGATCGCGGGACATTTCGCCATTGTTGACGGCGCGCTGCAAAAGCAGCCAGGAGGCCATCTGCATGAGGCGGGTGGTCAACCGCATGGATTCGGCGGCGTAGAGCACGGAGGCCATGCGCGGCAGAACCTTGGAGGCTGCGCGGCCCTGGCCATCGAGATAGCCTGCGGTTTCCTCGACCAGCGACATGCCTTCAGAATATAGTGCCCTGAACTGCGCCGACGATGCGGCATGGCCAGCAAAGCTGATCGTGTTCAACCCAAGTTCCGACATCGAATAAATCCCTGCTTCACGCAACACTTTTGTTCAGGAAAAGCCGGTCAAGTCCCTAAGAGCTTTCGGCATCCGCTTTTATGACTTTAAGATGGTTGTTTTAACTGAAATTCGCAAGGCGATTCTTAAGAAAGGGTTAATCTCCACAGTTTCGGCGGGGTCCGTGATACAGGACAAAAAAGAAGAGCCGCAAAAGCGGCTCTCAAGGTAAAACAGGGAGAAAAATCAGACCAATTCGCCAAGTGGAGGAACTGTCTGAGTCCAGAGCGAATCTGGATGGTCATAGTAATATGTCGTAAAGCTTAATATTCAGTTGAACATGCCTTAATCCAGGACTGCGCCGCACAGATTTTGTGCTGCGGCAGGCGTCCTGGAACAAGCGCTTCAGAAACGGAAAAGGCTATCCGCCGCCTTGCGGCCGGAGGCCTTGGTGGCGATTTCCTCTTCCAGCCGGGCGATTTCGCCCTGGAGCAGGCTTACGCGGCTTTTCAGCTCGTCCACTGATAGCAGCGACAGATCGCTGCCGATCTCGTGGGCGGACGGTTGCTTCGGGCGATCATCGTCGAAAATGCTCATTTCGGCTCCTCCTTTCCCTTCAAACGGGATCAGGTGCCGTAATTTACAGATATATCGTCCTTTTTTGAAGTGTCACTGCGCGCAAGCGTCATGCTCTCCGGCGTGATCATCTGCGCATTGGCGGATGGCATGGTCGTGTAGGCGTCGCGATCGCTGGCGGGTTTGGCGGCGCGACGGCGGCTGCGGAAGATCGAATAGGCCGTGATCAGTACATGCGCGATGGCGGTCACGAAGAACAGCGAGTAGGGGCCGATGGAGGACATGACCGGGCCGCTCAGCGTCGGGCCGATGATCGTACCGATGCCATAGAGCAGCAGCAGGCCTCCCGAAACCTTGACGAAATCCTCCGGCGCGGCGAAGTCGTTGGCATGGGCGACAGCGATCGGATAGAGCGTGTTGGCGACCGCGCCATAGACGACGACCATGCCGATGAGGAAGAAGGGGCTGCCCGGCTTCAAAAGGAAGAGCAGGAGGCCGTCGAGTGCGGCGACCGCCGCCATTCCCGCCAGCACATAGCGGCGGTCGATGCGATCGGAAAGGCGGCCGGCCGGTAGCTGCATGACGGCGCCGGCAAAGATGGTCAAGCTCATCATCAACGCGATATCGCTCTCGGAAAGGCCGGCATTGGCGCCGAAGACGGCGCCCAGGGTGCCGTATGCGCCGTTGGCGATGCCGACGAGCAGGATACCGATCGAGGCGACGGGCGAATTGCGGTAGAGCGCCTTCAGGTCAAGGCTGACGGCCTTGAGCGGCTGCGGGGAGGCGGCGGTCGACAGCGTGGTCGGCAGCATGGCGACGCAATAGCAGATGCCGCACATCATGAAGAGGATGGGCGTATGGATGTCGGCGAAGGGGACCATCATCTGGCCGGCGACGGCGCCGATCAGCGTGATGCCGATATAGAGCGAAAAGATCGCGCCGCGGCTTTCGTTGGTGGCGCGCTCGTTGAGCCAGCTCTCGATAATCATCGAGGTGCCGGCGGTGCAGAAGCCGGTGACGGCGCGCAACGCCACCCACCAGATCGGATCGACGATGATGCCGGTCAACAGCGCGATGATGGCGATGACGGAGATGAAGCCCGAAAAGGCGCGGACATGACCGATGCGCCTGACCAGCTTCGGCGCCGTCAGGCAACCGAGCACGAAGCCGGTCGCCCAGGTCGTGCCGAGCAGGCCGAGTGTCGTCGTCGCATAGCCTTCCGCCGTGCCGCGCACCGGCAGCAGGAGGCTATGCAGGCCGTTTCCCGTAAACAGGAAGAGCGTGCCGAACAACAGGGCCAATATGGGCAATATGTTTCTTTTCATGCTCCCCACCTTCATGCGGCTCCGCTTAAGGAACCGATAAGGCAGGAATCCCTCCCTGCCTGCTTTCGCTATTGATTGTGTCCCGGATTGCCGTTATCGGCCTGTAGAAACAGTCTGTTGGCGCGGAAAAATGTCCGTCCTATGGCGATTAGAGCATGATCGCGAAAGCCGCGCAGCGGTTTTTGGTCTCGGCTGCTCTCACTCTTGCATAAACGGGGAAAAATAGCGTGACAAAAGCCATAGCGGTGCTGCTCCTGCTCGCCATGGCGGTGCATATCATCAAGCCTTTGGGGCTGCCGGGCCTGAAGCGCAGGGCCGACTTCTGGAAGATCGCCATCTTCGCCTTTGCCGTCTGGACGATCGCGCTGATCATCAACGAGACGTTTTAGGGCGTTTTAAGCGCCGATTTGGCCTTTTGGGCGCAGCGCAACCGAAGCTTAAAGCAGGATCTCGCCACGCATGGCGTGGACGCAGCTGCCGGAGAGCAAGACTTCGTTTACCGTGCCGGCGGATTTGCTGACATCGACATTGATCAGGCTGCGCCGCCCCATCTCGACACCCTGTTCTATGGTGATCTTGACCTCGGCATCGCGGGCTGAGAGCAGCGAGGTCAGATAGGCGCCGAGCGCCGCCGAAGCGCTGCCGGTGGCTGGGTCTTCGGTGACGTTGTCGAGCGGCGCGAACATGCGGGCACGGATATGCCACGGGCTCTCGGCCGAGCGCGTGTAGAGAAAGAGCGAGAAGCCGGTCTTGTCTTCCTTATGCCTTGCTGCGGCTTCGGCGAAGATAGCTGCATTCGGTTGAGCCTTGCCGAGCGTATCGAGGCTGTCCAGCTCCGCAAAGGCAAAGGGTAGGCCGACGGAGGCAAATGTCGGCGCATGCGTTGTCCGGAGGATCGATCGCGGGTCGATTTGAACGCAGCGGGCAATCAGCTCATCGGCAACGGTCTCGCCAATCGTGAGCGGCGCCGGCGCGCGTATGCTGGCGCCGGTGACGTCTTCACCGCTGCGCAGCAAGGTAACATTCACCAGGCCGGCATCCTCCTCGAAGGTCATCTTGTCAGCCACAGGCTTGCCGAGGATCTCCCTTTGCTGGCCAAGCGCAAAGGCGGTGCCGACGTTGGGGTGGCCGGCAAAGGGAACTTCAGTCGTCGGCGTGAAGATACGGACGCGGGCCGTATGATCCGGATTTTCCGGCGGCAGCACGAAGGTCGTTTCCGCGTAGTTGAACTCGGTTGCGATCTTCTGCATGGCGTCGCCGCTGAGGCCACGGGCATCGGGAATGACCGCCAGTGGATTGCCGACGAAACGCTCCGAGGTGAAGACATCGACGGTGACATAGGCGACGGTGTTCATGACGGCTCCCGATGGCTTTCATTGGACTGCCAAGGATATAGCCGCAGGTCGAGCGAGGCTGAATGCGAGAACTTGTGCCGGTGACAAGTTCAGGTCGTCAACGCGATTCGAGTTGCGCCCAAGCACAGGTTGGGGAGCTAGCCTTCAGCGATATGACGTATTGAAAACTCCCGTGCGGCCATCAAGACGGGCATCAGCCCGCGACCGGCGTCAGTGAGCTGGTATTCGACGCGCGGCGGCTGTTCGCCAAAGTCTCGCCTTGCGACAAGGCGGTCATCCTCCAGCTCTCGCAGGTGTTGCGTCAGCATCTTCTGCGAAATCCCCGGCATGTCGCGTTTCAACTGCGAGGTTCGCATCGATGGCTCCGCGAAAAGGCGAAACAGGATCGGCAATTTCCAGCGTCCGCTGATCATTCGAAGCATCCTGGTAACATGGGCCACTGACCCGTCGGGACCGAGGCAAACTGATCGTTCTTCACGTTCTACAGGCACTTTAAAGTGCGTAATTGTCTCGATCATCGTTCTGTTCTTCTGTGAGGTATCGACTTCAAGATAGGTACCAAGTCATGGATTTGAAACTGGACGGCAAGACGGCGCTCGTCACCGGCAGCAGCAAGGGTATAGGAGAGGCGATCGCCAGAGGGCTGGCTCGCGAGAAGGCGGTTGTCGTGGTCCACGGCCGCGACAGGGCGCAGACGGAGCGAGTTGCCCAAGACATCATCGCCGAAGGAGCACGCGCCTGTGCCGTTGTCGGGGACCTCACGATCGATGAGGACGTGCAGCGCCTCGTCGACGAGGCGCAGGCGCTTGCCGGTCCGATAGATATCGTAGTCAACAATGCCGGCGGATCGGGCGAGGCGGAGGATTGGACGAACAGCCGCGCCGCTTCATGGGCGTCCGCCTACGACCGCAACGTTCTCGCCGCTGTGAGAGTAACGACCCTGCTGTTGCCGAGAATGCGGCAGGTCAAGTGGGGACGGGTCGTCAACATTTCCAGCCTAGCCGGTTTGATGCCGCCAGCCTCCAGGCCGGATTACTCAGCCTGCAAGGCCGCCATGAATGCGATGACAGCCTCCATGGCGAAAGCGGTCGCGGCCGACGGCGTCACAGTGAATACCCTGTCGCCCGGCACGATACACAGCGCGAGGCTAGACATGCGGTTTCGCGAGGTTGCAGTGGAACAGGGGCTTGCGCGAGACGCTCCGTGGGAGACGATCGAGCAGACCGTGCTACCGATGTTTGCCCAGGTGCCCATAGGCCGCGTGGGGACCCTGGAAGAGATAGCCGATGCTGTTTCCTTCCTAGTCAGTCCGCGAGCGGCGTACATAACCGGCGTCAATCTGAGGCTCGATGGCGGAATGTTGCCGACCATCTAGGGAGAATTGGTTGGCGAAGGGTGTCTGGAGGCCTTGCCACAGAAGACCGAGTTGTGGGTTTGTCCTGCTCTTGTGTTGGAAAGGGCATAAGAAGTGTGCTTCAGATTTATGTTGCGGCACCAAAACCAAAAGCCCCGACCGCAGCGCGACCGGGGCTTTGTTCATTCGAACGCTGCCTAAAATCAGGCGGCCTGTTCGCGAGCTTTCGTCCAGTCGCCCTTGGCGGCGAGATAGTTCATCTCGGCGCGGTGGGTGAAGGCACGCTGGCCGGCGGCAACCTTTACGCCACCTTGCGAGTTTGCGGCCTGCATGACGATTGCGTCAATTGTTCTGGAACTGCTTCAGCACACTGGACCACAGCTCGACCAGCTCGGCGCTGCCTACATCGCCCGGCTTCGCCCGTACGGCGGTGTGAACGAGAACCAGATGCGTTGTCGGATCGACGAGGATGCGCTGACCTGCCCGACCGTCCAGAAAAAACGTGCGGCGTGGACCAGGCATGAGCCAGGTCTGATAGCCGTAGCCCCACGGGTTTGTCTCGTGATTGACCGCAAGAAACGAGCCTTGCTTGACCGGCTGCGTCGCGTCCAGCAGCCATTGGCGCGGGATGATCTGGCGGCCGTTCAAGGCACCGTCATGGGCGAGCAGCATGCCAAAGCGGGCGTAGTCGCGCAATGTCGCGCTGAAGCAGCAGTAGCCGACTTCCTGGCCCGTGCTGTCGACCTGCCAATTCGCGCTGGCTTCGGCACCCATCGGCTGCCATATGCGGGTCTGGAGATAGTCCGACATCGACATATGGGTGGCGTGGGTCAATACGAGACTCAGCCCTTCTGTGTCGAGGTTGCTGTAGTGCCAGACCGTGTCGGGCGCGGCGACCCGCTTGTTGAACCGCGATACGGCAGTGATGGGATCGAGCCTTTCCGGGCCGAGCAAGGAGTTGCTGAGCCGAACATTGTCGTCGGGATTGCCGAAGTTTTCGGTGAAGGCAATGCCGGAGGCCATGTGCAGCAAGGCGCGGATCGGCGTGCTGCCCATTTCGGTGCCTTTCAGCTCCGGCACATAGGTCTGCACGGTATCGTCAACGGAGTGAATGGCACCCTCGGAAATCGCAATCCCGATCATCATGCCGGTCAATGTCTTCGCCATGGATTGCGAGACAAGGCGGTCGCGATCGGTGCGCCCATATTGATAGTGCTCGAACAGGATGGTGTCGTTGTGTGCAATCAGCAATCCCGTGGTCGGATTGGTGTCGAGATATTTCGCCAAAGAGGCGGCTTCCTTACCGAACGTGAACTTGACCGAAATCTCGGCCGCAGCGCGCAGCAGCGGCAGTGGGCGTTCGGCCGCAGCGATCGTGTGTGTCGGGGCCAGTTGATCGGCGTGGCTGAAGTTGCCGATCATGTTTTGCTGCTTGCCCATTGGTGGGCTTAGTGACGGGCCTGTGGGATAACCGAGTTTCTCACCATAAGCTTCGGCGTCCGGTCCGGTCGGAGAGAAGACGGGAACAGCTGCGCGCAACTGCTGGGCGTGAGCTATGCCTGATTGAGCAACTAAGAATACAGTAAGAACAACAACAAAACTGCGCCAGGCAAGCATATGGCAATCCCTCTATTGGGCCCCATTATTATTAGCGGGACAACCTAGTGCCGTGCTTTCGTAACATCTATTTGACATGGTCTCATTTCCGATATCACAGCAAACCTATTCTTGTCATTGTCGCAAATGTGACTTGCTCTGTCCTGAACGCTTGGTTGGCTATTGCAGGAAAGCAAAAGAGCCCCGGTCAGATCGCGACCGGGGCTCTTTTTCTCTTGAAGTGCTGGCTGATTTACTTGGCCGCCTGCAGAACGGCGACGCCCGGAAGGACTTTGCCTTCCATCCATTCGAGGAAGGCGCCGCCAGCCGTCGAGACATAGGTGAAGTCGTCGGCAACGCCGGCATGGTTCAGCGCCGAAACCGTGTCGCCGCCGCCGGCAACCGAGGTCAGCTTGCCGGACTTGGTGCATTCGGCGGCATATTTGGCGACCGCGACGGTCGCGGCGTCGAAGGGAGCGATTTCGAAGGCGCCGAGCGGGCCGTTCCAGACCAGCGTGGTGGCGCGGCCGATCCAGTTCTTGACGGCCTCGACCGACTTCGGACCGACATCGAGCACCATGGCGTCGGCCGGGATGGCTTCGATATCAACGACTTCGTTGTCGGCACCGGCCTTGAATTCGCGGGCGACGACGCCGTCCTCAGGCAGAACGATCGCGCAGCCGGAGGCGGCAGCTTCGATCATGATCTGCTTGGCGGTGGCGGCGAGATCATGTTCGCAGAGCGACTTGCCGACATTCGTGCCGCGGGCGGCAATGAAGGTGTTGGCCATGCCGCCGCCGATGACAAGCGCATCGACCTTCTTCACGAGGTTCATCAAAAGGTCGATCTTGGAGGAAACCTTGGCGCCGCCGACGATGGCAACGACCGGGCGGACCGGGTTACCAAGGCCTTTTTCCAGCGCTTCCAGTTCGGCCTGCATGGTGCGGCCGGCATAGGCCGGCAGCAGGTGAGCGAGGCCCTCGGTCGAGGAGTGAGCGCGGTGCGCGGCGGAGAAGGCGTCGTTGACGTAGATATCGCCGTTGGCGGCCAGCGCCTTGGTGTAGGCTGCGTCGTTCTTCTCTTCTTCCTTGTGAAAGCGGGTGTTTTCGAGCAGCAGAATGTCGCCATTGCTCATCTTGGCAACCGCGTCGGCTGCTGGAGCGCCGATGCTGTCGGAAGCAAAGAGAACCGCGTGGTCGAGAACTTCCTCGACGGCCGGCACGATGAGGCTAAGGGAAAGGTCCGGCGACGGGCCATCCTTCGGGCGGCCGAAATGGGCGAGCAGGATGACCTTGGCGCCCCTTTCCGACAATTCGAGAATCGTCGGGGCGACACGCTCGATGCGGGTCGCATCGGTGACCTTGCCATCCTTGACCGGCACGTTGAGGTCGACGCGCACGAGCACGCGCTTGCCAGTGATGTCGGTGAGATCGTCGAGAGTTTTGAAGGCTGCCATGGGAGGGTCCAATATTGTTGGTGGCGAAAAGCGCGCCGACCATACTACGGATGATCGGAGACGCAAGAACCGTTCAGCGTTTCACGAAATCGCTGAACGGTTCTATTTCCTTGCTTTTTCGAAATTCCGAACGGAAAATCGCAGCGCACTTTTCCTGGAATTGCTCAAGGCGTTCAGGCGTCGTTTTTGCCTGTGCCTGAATCGCTTGAAACAGCTCCGCTCGCGCGCGCGCGACGCTTCTGAAGATAGCTGCGGATGCTGTTCAAAATATCGTGCAGATTGATGAAGATCGGCATGATGACAGGCGGTTCCACCGCTTCCAGCGACATGCCGACGGACTGGATATGATCGTTCTCGTCGAGATCGCGGACGATGAGGATGATCTCGCCCAGACGAACACGATCGGCATAGTCGGCCTTGCCGCCGAGGCGATGGCGCATGAGTTCCGCAATGGTGAGGCCTTTCTCCTGCTCGCTCAGCAACCCCGGCCCATAGGCGGCGTCCAGATCCGCGGCGGGGCGTAGCGGCGAGATCGAGAAAGCGCCGAAGAATTCGGCGTCCTCGGGATCGACCGGCGCGCGGCTGGCGAAGAGGCGGTCGAGCAGGCGCGAATAGTTGGGAGAGACAAAAAGGTAGACGATATCGCTTTCGCGCAGACGGCCGGCATATTGATAACGCATGGATTTGCCGTCGCGTACGATGAGCGACGGCGTCGCCCAGCGTGGAATGCGTTCGCCGCGCAGAACCGGGCTGTCTTTCACGACGCGATAGGAGAGGAGTTCGTGGTTGACGGTGCCGGGCAGATCGACCTCGACCTTGTCGATCGCGCCCATGCGCCGGGGCACGATGAGGCCGAGGCGACGCGCCATCGGCTTGATGGTCCAGCCCTGAACGAGCAGCGATACCAGCACGACGATGAAGGCGACGTTGAAATAGGTCTGGCCGGACTGCAGGCCGCCGAGGATGGGCATGATCGCCAGAAGAATGGAGACTGCGCCGCGCAGGCCGACCCAGGCGACAAAGCCCGTCTCGCGCTGGGTGTAGTCGAAGGGTAGCAGGCAAAGCCAGACGGCGATCGGCCGGGCGACGAAGATCAGGAACAGCGCCAGCGCCACCGCGGGTATGGCGATTGCGGGAAATTCCGATGGGGTCGCGAGCAGGCCGAGAACGAGGAACATGATGATTTGCGCCAGCCAGGTCATGCCGTCCTGGAAGCGTTTGATCGAGGCGGATGCCGGCAGGCGTCGATTGCCGGCATAGATGCCGGCGACATAGACGGCGAGGAAGCCGCTGCCGCCGACGGCGCCGGTAAACGAGAAGACGAGGAGGGCGAGCGCCAGCACGAAGATCGGCGTCAGGCCGCGATCCGTTTCCAGACGGCTGACGATGAGGACGATCATCATGCCGCCGAGCAGGCCGAGAATGACGCCAAGCCCCATCTGCTGGACGAAGGTTGCGAGCATGGCAAGGTTGATGCCGGCATAGCCTTCGCCGCTTGCCAGCAGCTCGACCAGGGCAAGCGTCAGGAAGATCGCCATCGGATCGTTGGTTCCGGATTCGACTTCCAGCGTCGAGCGCACCTTGTCACGGATATTGATGCCGCCGATGCGCAGCAGGAAGAAGACGGCGGCCGCATCCGTCGAGGCGACGATCGAGCCGAGCAGCAGGCCCTGCAGCCAGGTGAAGCCGAGCAGCCAGGTGGCGGCAAGCCCGAACAGCGCCGCCGTCACGATGACTCCGGCGGAGGCGATGGTCAGCGCCGGCGCCGCGGCAAGCTTGAAAGCCTGGATCGGTGTACCGTAGCCGGAATCGAAAAGGATGATGGCAAGCGCTAGGGAACCGAGAATA
This sequence comes from Rhizobium sp. NPDC090279, assembly GCF_044769665.1. Taxonomy (NCBI): domain Bacteria; kingdom Pseudomonadati; phylum Pseudomonadota; class Alphaproteobacteria; order Hyphomicrobiales; family Rhizobiaceae; genus Rhizobium; species Rhizobium sp. NPDC090279. Next base: position 290,378 of record NZ_JBIVYI010000002.1, read on the forward strand.
TAGGCGAGATAATTGTTGGAGAATTCGATGCCGAGCCCATCCGTGCCGGCGGCAAGGCCGATCATCAGGAAGAGCAGCAGCAAGGGGGCGCCAAACCGGAAGGCGAGGAGGCTGGAGAAGGCCGCAATGAGAATAAGAACCGTGCTGATCAGCACGATGACGTAAAATGCCTCCACTTTTTCTTCCCCTTTCCGCGCGCCGCTGCTGGGGCCAAAGCCCGGAATGCCGGAAATCTCTCCACTTTCCACCATGTCGCCGTGCCTGGCAAATTGGCAAACACGGAAATCGTTCGGAGGAGAGTTCATGGATCGAAACTCTTTCCGATGACTGCATCGTCATGGTGTGATGCGCCTTGCCAGAACGGCAAGACGGTTTGGAATGCCCTGGGAGACTTCCAGCTCAAAATTTACTGGTAAATCTGGACCATAGCAGGGCAGGGGACGAAAAAAATCGAAATGCTTTAAGATGACGCAAGGATCACCGGTGTCCGTGCTTTCGAGCTCGGGCGAACGGAGGCGCTCTCCAAAAATGACAATGCCGACGGGCGGGAAACCGCACCGTCGGCATCAGGATTGATTAGGGCTGAGCCCTTATTAGATCAGCTTTGCAAAGGCGACGGCCGTGTCCGACATGCGGCTGGAGAAGCCCCATTCGTTGTCGTACCAGGACAGGACGCGCACGAAGTTGCCTTCCATGACCTTGGTCTGGTCGGTCGCGAAGATCGACGAGTGGCTGTCATGGTTGAAGTCGCGGGAAACCAGCGGCTCGTCGGTGTAGCCGAGGATGCCCTTCAGCTTGCCGTTCGATGCAGCCTTGATGGCTTCGTTGATTTCGCCGACCGTCGTTGCCTTCTTGGCCACGAACTTGAAGTCGATAACCGAGACGTTCGGGGTCGGGACGCGGATCGACGTGCCGTCGAGCTTGCCCTTCAGGTGCGGCAGGACGAGACCAACGGCCTTTGCAGCGCCCGTCGACGTCGGGATCATGGACAGGGCTGCGGCGCGGGCGCGGTACAGGTCCTTGTGCATGGTGTCGAGCGTCGGTTGGTCGCCGGTGTAGGAGTGAATGGTCGTCATGAAGCCGTGGTCGATGCCGACGGCGTCGTCGAGAACCTTGACGACCGGCACCAGGCAGTTCGTGGTGCAGGACGCGTTGGAGATGACCAGGTGCTCCTTGGTGAGATGGTCGTGGGTGACGCCGAAAACGACGGTCAGGTCGGCGCCGTCGGCAGGAGCCGAAACGATGACGCGCTTGGCGCCGGCCGTCAGGTGGGCGGCAGCCTTGTCGCGAGACGTGAAGATGCCGGTGCATTCCATGGCGATGTCGACGCCGAGATCGCGGTGCGGCAGGGTCGCCGGGTCCTTGATCGCCGTGACCTTGATCGGCTTGCCGCCGCCAACGATGATCGAGTCGCCTTCGACCTTCACTTCGGCCGGGAAGCGGCCGTGGATCGAATCGTAACGCAGCAGGTGGGCATTGGTCTCGACCGGGCCGAGGTCGTTGATGGCAACGACTTCGATGTCGGTGCGGCCGGATTCGACGATGGCGCGCAGGACGTTACGGCCGATACGGCCAAAGCCGTTGATGGCTACTTTTACAGTCATGAATGTCACTCCCTTTCACTCAGGGTGTTTATCTATTGGATTTGAGAGCGCTTGTCAGCGCCCTCAGGAAAGCTTTGCCTCGGCGGCGGCGACAACGGCTTCAGTCGTGATGCCGAAGTGCTTGTAGACGTCCTTGTACGGAGCCGAAGCGCCGAAGCCCTTCATGCCGATGAAGGCGCCTTCCGGTCCGATGAAGGCATCCCAGCCTTCGCGAACACCGGCTTCGACGGCAACCTTGACCGGCGAGTTGCCGATGACTTCCTTGCGGTAGGCGTCCGGCTGCTCGAAGAAGAGTTCGGTGCAGGGAACGGAAACGACGCGGGTAGAGATGCCCTTGCCTTCCAGAACCGTGCGGGCCGCGTTGGCCAGTTCGACTTCGGAACCGGAAGCGAAGATCGTCACCTTGGCGTCGGCATTGCCAGCCAGCGTATAGGCGCCGAGTTCGCAGAGGTTCTTCTCGCTGTATTCGGTACGAGCGGCCAAAAGGTTCTGACGGGTCAGCGCCAGGCCGGACGGACGGTTGGTCGTCTTGATGGCGATCTGCCAGCACTCGGCCGTTTCCGTGGCGTCCGCCGGGCGGAACAGCTGGAAGTTCGGGATGGCGCGCAGGCTGGCGACCTGCTCGACAGGCTGGTGGGTCGGGCCGTCTTCGCCGACGCCGATGGAATCGTGCGTGAAGACGTGAATGGCGCGGATACCCATCAGGGCAGCGAGGCGCAGCGGCGGGCGGCAATAATCCGAGAAGATCAGGAAGCCGCCGCTATAGGGGATCAGACCGCCATGCAGGGCGATGCCGTTCATGGCCGCAGCCATGCCGTGCTCGCGGATGCCCCAGTGCATGTAGCGACCGGCGAAATCGGTCGGGGTGATCGACGTCATCTGGCTGGTCTTGGTGTTGTTCGACGGCGTCAGGTCGGCGGAGCCGCCGATCGTTTCCGGAATGAAGCCGTTGATGACTTCGAGCGCGTCTTCCGATGCCTTGCGGGTTGCAAGCGTCGGCTTGGTTTCGGCGAGCTTCTTCTTGTAGTCGCTGATGGCGGCGTCGAAGCCAACAGGCAGCTTGTGATCGAAGCGGCGCGTGAACTCGGCCTTCTTGGCGGCGTCGGCAGCGGCAAGGCGGCCTTCCCAGGCTTCGCGGGTGCCGACGGAGCGTTCGCCGGCAGCGCGCCATTCACCGAGAATGTCGTTCGGGATGACGAAGGGCTCGTAGGGCCAGTTCAGCGCAACGCGGGTGGCGGCGATTTCCTCGGCGCCGAGCGGCGAGCCGTGGACCTTGTGGGTGCCTTGCTTGTGCGGAGCGCCGAAGCCGATGATCGTCTTGCAGGCGATCAGCGTCGGGCGGTCGGACTTGTGTGCGGCCTCGATGGCGGCGCTGATGGCGGCCTGGTCGTGACCGTCGACTTCGATCGTGTTCCAGTGAACGGCCCTGAAGCGGGCGACCTGGTCGGTCGAATCCGACAGCGAAACGGCGCCGTCGATGGTGATGGAGTTGTTGTCCCAGAACAGGATCAGCTTGTTGAGCTTGAGGTGGCCGGCAAGCGCGATCGCTTCATGGCTGATGCCTTCCATCAGGCAGCCGTCGCCGCACATGGCATAGATGTGGTGGTCCTGCAGCTCAGTGCCGAACTCCTCGCGCAGCTTGCGCTCGGCGATCGCCATGCCGACGGCATTGGCAATGCCCTGGCCGAGCGGGCCGGTGGTGGTTTCGATGCCGGTGGCGTGGCCGTATTCCGGATGGCCGGCGGTCTTGGAGCCGAGCTGGCGGAAACGCTGCAGCTCATCGACCGTCATGTCGGCGTAGCCGGTCAGGTACAGAACCGAATAGAGCAGCATCGAGCCGTGGCCAGCCGACAGGACGAAACGGTCGCGGTCCGGCCAGAGCGGGTTCTTCGGATCGAAGCGCAGATATTTGCCAAAGAGAACGGTGGCGACATCAGCCATCCCCATCGGCAAACCGGGGTGACCGGAATTGGCCTTCTCGACAGCATCCATGGCAAGGAAACGGATCGCATTCGCCATCCGGTCGTGTTGTTCGCGAGAGTTCATGGGTTTTTCCGCAATGTTCCGGGTTCGGGGGATGGCCGCACGCTTGGGAGGGAGGCCATCGGTTGAAAGGCGGGCAAAAAGGGAGACAGACGGTCCTCTGAACTCCATTTTCAACGTCGCCTCAGACGGTCGAGACATAGCAGTTGGGGCGAGCAAGTCAATAAATCGAGGACCCAATCCGGCCATCCCGAGGCAATTTTTTGACATTTGCCCGTTCACTTTTACAAAAGACGACAATCATGCGACAAGGCCTGTGTAGACGGCAAAGGCGGCATTCATCCACAGAATAGGGGGGGTGCCACATGACAGCCTTTATTGACGTGCTGTTGCCGAGTTGAATATTGTTGCGAAATCAGACAAGTGGCCGGATGTTTTGATTCGGGCCTTGCGCGGAGAAGCGAAGGGTATGACACCTTCAGGCAAAACGGTGGACGCGGCGCTCGCCCAATTGCGCCAGGCGCTTTCGACTTTGGAGAGTGCCGTTGACGGGCGGTTCGAGCGGGAACGGGCACAGAGCGACATAGAAGGCGAGGTCCGGAGAGTCCATGCCGACCGGTCCCGCCTTGCCCAGGAATTGGACCAGGCCGAGTTCCGAGCGAACCGGCTCGAGGAGGTCAATCGTGAAGTGTCGCGCCGGCTTGTCACGGCGATGGAAACCATAAGAGCCGTGCTGGACCGCTGATCCCTCGGGAGGCAGCCGTCGCAGAACGGCAATGATCGGAAAGTCGAATGGCACAAGTAACGGTAACGATCGACGGCAAAGCCTACCGGATGGCCTGCGAAGAAGGCCAGGAAGACCATCTGACGGATCTTGCCAATCGCTTCGACCGCTATGTCATGCATTTGAAGAGCCAGTTCGGCGAAATCGGCGATCTCCGCGTGACCGTAATGGCCGGCATCATGATCATGGACGAGGTGTCCGAACTGACGCGGCGGGTGTCTTCGCTGGAAGCGGAGCTGGAAACCCTGACCAGCAATCGGGATACGACCGTGGCGGCCAATGCGCGGGCCGAGGAGACGCTGGCAAGCGTCATCGACGAAGTGACGACGCGCATTCACGGTATCACCGAGAAGCTTCTCGCGCGGCCGGGTGCCGAGCAGGCTTAGCTTTATTTCTGCGGATGCCGTTCGCCGCCCTCTGGCGTGACGGCGCAATCCGCTCTATATATTTTGTGCGGTCTGCGCTTCCCGACAGGAACCACAATCCCTGGGGCCATACTCGATCCAAAGGGAGCTGTCCCTGACTAGGCCCGTGGGCCTGGACACACGGCGCCCACCTACGTTTGTAGGCACCCAGGATCGTAAACATCCATCGGTCGTCGTGGATCGCTCTCAAATTTTCCGGCTGATGGCCAGTTTCCGGCTGATAGCCAAGGAAGGCGCCGCGCGGTTCTTTCGCCGCGCTGACGCCACTCCTCCTCCCCTTAACCTTTCGATCGAAGATAAGCGCCACGCTCGAGCTCCGCGCGGTTGGTCGCGCTGCGCAGCCGCAGTAGATCCTTGCGGGCGATGAGACCGACGAGGCGGCCGGTCTGCGGTTCGACGACGGGAACGCGCCCCGTATCGGCATGGATCATGATGTCGGCAACGCGCCCGACGGTATCCTCGGCATGGGCGACCGGAAGAGACGTATCCGAGATCACGTCATAGAGCGATTGATCCATGAGGTCCGGCTCGCTCTGCCAGCGCAGGGCATCGGCGCGCGAGATCATGCCGACGAGGCGATCATTGTCGCCGACGACGGGATAAAAGCGATGCGCATCCGGCCGCTCCGTCATATATGCCAGCGCTTCCGACAGGCGCATGGAGGCGGGCAGGGTGTCCACCTTGGCGATCATGATGTCGCGGGCGCGGGTCAGTTCGAACGGGTCGATACCGTATTCGCGGGTGATGTGCTGGCCGCGCCGGGCGATCTTTTCCGTCAGAATTGATCGTTTCAACAGCAATACCGTAACGGCATAGGCGGCGACCGTTGCCGCAAGCAGAGGCACCAGTGCGCTCGTGTCTCCGGTCAGCTCGACGGCGAAAAAGGTGCCCGTCAGCGGTGCGCGCATCGTGCCGCCCATCATCGCCGCCATGCCGAGCATCGCCCAGAAGCCGGGATCGCCGGGCAGGACCAGGCCGACCAGCCAGCCGAGCGCGCCGCCGAGGATGAGTAGCGGCGCCAGCACGCCGCCCGATGTGCCCGAAGATAGCGCGACCAGCCAGATACTCGCCTTGACCAGCAGGATCGCCAGCACGGCCGCGACGGTGATGTGGCTATGCAAGAGATCGGCGATGATATCGTAGCCGACGCCGAGGGCGCGCGGCTCGATCAATCCACCAAGCCCGACGACGAGGCCGCCGAGCGCCGGCCACCACATCCAGTGGATCGGCAACTTCTCGAAGGCGTCTTCGATCTTGTAGAGCAGGGTCGTCAACAGGCCGGATTGCAGGCCGGAGATGATACCGAGGCCGGCGGCGAGCAGGATGCCCCACCACGAGAGCGGTATGTCGAAATGTGCGGGGAAGAGCGGACCGCCGCCGAGCAGCAGCGGACGCCAGACGACCGAAACGCAGGCCGCGACCGCGACAGGAATGAAGCTGCGTGGCTTCCATTCGAACAGCAGCAGTTCGACGGCGAGCATGACGGCCGCGATCGGCGTGCCGAAGACTGCGGTCATGCCGGCTGCGGCGCCGGCAACCAGCAGGGTCTTCCTTTCGGCGGCACTCATATGAAAGAGCTGGGCGAAGAGCGAGCCGATGGCGCCGCCGGTCATGATGATCGGGCCTTCTGCACCGAATGGGCCGCCGGAGCCGATCGAGATCGCTGACGACAGGGGCTTCAGCACCGCCACCTTCGGCGACATGCGGCTGCCGCCGATCAGGATCGCCTCGATGGCCTCGGGAATGCCGTGGCCACGGATCTTCTCCGAGCCGTAGCGCGCCATGAGGCCGATGACGAGGCCGCCAAGAACGGGAGCGGCGACCATCCAGGGCGAGCGCGCGACCGTTGTAAAGGAGAGTGGTTCGGTGCTGATCCTGAACAGCCAGACAGCGTTGCTGACGAGCGCGATGAGCTTGATGAGCACCCAGGCGGCGAATGCGCCGCCGGTGCCGACGACGAGCGCCATGGCAATCAAGACCAGGACGCGCCTGTCCGTGGTGAAATCGCCATTGTCCTTGCGGGAGGCCCCGCCGGAGAAATCGTGGCTGTGACTATGTGAGGTGGTGTCCTGCATTGGGGGCCTTCTGTGCTGAGCGCTTCGCTTTTCTTCGAACAGCGAAAGCGCTCCATCTTCCTGTTTCACGCATTCCGGACGGAAAACCGCTACGCACTCTTCCTGGAAATGCTCCAAGCGCGCGGCCGTCCTTCAGCCATTCCCGCTTTGAGATGACAAATATATCGTAATACGATATAAATCAACCAAAGCGCATCGCGATCTCCAGGATTCGCTTCCGACGCTTTAGGTCCTTGATCTAATGCGTAGTGTCGCCGCAAAACCGCTGAACATTTTGCGCGACATGCTTTAGGACCGTGAACTGCGGCAATAGGGAATGTTTGATGGTGCGACGTTCGGATGAAGTTCTTTCGCAGGCGGATTATGAGGCGCTGGCGACGCTGCGCTACACCCTGCGCAAATTCATGGATTTTAGCACCTCGGCAGCGCAGGAGGCGGGCCTGCCGCCGCAGCAGCATCAGGCGCTGCTTGCCATCAAGGGTAACGGCGCCGGCGAGGCGATGACGATCGGCATGCTGGCTGAAAAGCTGCTGATCGCGCCGCATACGGCAACGGAGCTTGTGGGACGGTTGATCGATGGCGGCTACGTTACCCGCCATCCCGATCCGACGGACAAGCGCCGACAAATCCTGCAATTGACGGAAAAGTCCGAAGAGGTTCTTCAAACGCTGAGCTCGATCCACCTGGTCGAAATCCGCGATATGGCGCCACGGCTGATCGAGATTCTCACGCATTTGCAGGCAGGTGTCCGCAACCGCTGAGGATGCCATCGCCGTTACTGGCCGGCGATGGCACTGAGGATTATTGACCGAGGCGAATGCCGCCGTCACAGATCAGCGTGTGGCCGCTGGTAAAGCCGTTACCGATGAGGAAGGCGATGGCTTCGGCTATTTCCCGCGATCGGCCGATGCGGCCGACGGGTGTGCGGGCCGCAAAGCCTTCAAAAGTCGGTTCCTTCTGATCTGCGCTTAGAAAATCCCACCAGGGCGTGTCGACGACGCCGGGAGACACGCAATTCACCCGGATCGGTTTGAGTTCGACGGCGAGAATCGGGGCCAGCGCGGCAATGGCGGCGTTGATGGCTCCGAGCCCTGCGGTTCCGGGCATCGCTGCCTGCGCCGAAACGGCAGAGACGAAGGTGATGCTGCCCTGCTTCGAAAGATTGGGCAGGCAGGCCTGGGCACAGGCGAAATGCGCCATCGTCTTCTGCTCGAAACCTTTCCTGATATCAGCGAGGTCGACGGTGGCAAAGGGACCGGCGCCATTGCCGCCGCCCAGGGCCAGGACGAGATGATCGAGCGGGCCAATTGCCTGGAAGGCGGTGGGAAGACCGGCGAGGTCGGCGGCGTCCATGACGATTGCGGCGATGTCTCCATCCAGGCTTTCCGCCGCCGCATGCAGCTTTGCCGCATCGCGACCTGCGATCGTCACCCGATGTCCTTTTTGGAGAAGGTGGGCAGCGGTCGCAAGGCCGATACCGAATGAGCCACCGACAATGATTGTGTGCTGAGACGCCATGTGTGTCTCCTTTCTATACGGAGTGAGTGGGTAGGGGATAAGGGCTTAAACCAGGCCGGTGAGACTTTGGCTGAGTGTTCGCAGCTCGCGGCGCACCGTTGCGTCGTAGGCCTGGGTATCGGCGCGCGAAGGGCGCAGCCCGTCGAAATAGAGACCGGTGCGTCCGTCCAGAGCACCGCCCGTTGCCAGATTGAGGATGGCATCGGCGCCTTGTTCGACCGTGCTCAACGGTGCGACGCCGGCCCGCCGCACCATTGTCGTGTCCATGTAGGTCGCTGGGTGAAGGCAGTTGACGGTGATGCCGGCGCCCATCAGCTCCTCGGCAAGGTCGAGGGTGAAAATGATCTGCGCCAATTTGCTCTGGCAATAGGCGCGCACTCCACTGTAGCCGCGCGTCAGCATGACGTCGGAGAAGTCGATGGGCTGCTGACCGACGGAAGATACATTGACGATGCGGGCATGATCGCTCGCTCTCAACAGCGACAGCAGGCGATGCGTCAGTAGGAAGCCAGCTAAATAGTTGACGGCAAAACGCAGCTCGTGCCCATCTCGGCTTGTCTGGCGCCCCGCGTCGTCGCTACTGGTGCCGATACCGGCATTGTTTATCAGGATGTCAAGGCGATCGTGATCGCGTTCGATTGTATCGGCCAGCGTGCGGACCTCATCCAGCGAAGAGAAGTCCGCGAGATAGAAGGTCGCTTTTCCGCCAGCATCGCGAATGCGGGAAACCAGAGCTTCGGCTCGCGCCGCGTTGCGGCCATGCACCAGCACGAGGGCACCCGCTTCCGCCAGCCTTTCTGCAACCCGGCGACCGACTCCATCGGTCGAACCGGTAATCAGGACTGTCTTACCGCTCATGTTCATCGCAATTGTCTCCAAATCGTCGATGAGCCGATATTTGGCAGCTCACGGAGGCTGCAAACAGTTCTGACTTTATCCTAGTATTGATCCTGCTATGATGAGCGATGACCATCAATCCGAACCAGACCATCATCGAAGCCAGGCGCCGCGAGTTCGGCGCCTTCCTGCGGTCCAGGCGGGAAAAGCTAACGCCGGCCGACGTTGGGCTTCCCGAAGGATTTCGACGGCGAACGCCTGGGTTGAGGCGCGAGGAAGTGGCGCTTTTGGCCGGCGTCGGCACCACTTGGTACACATGGCTGGAACAGGGCCGGGACGTCCGCCCCTCCGCGGAGGTTCTATCGTCGCTGGCGGATGCCCTGCGGCTTGACCCGGCCGAGCGGCGCCACCTCTTTACGCTCAGCGATCGGCCTTCCGCAGATCTGCCGTCGCGTGGGCCAGAGGATGTGCCGGATGCGCTGCGGCGCATGCTTGCAAGCCTTGCCGGCCAGCCGGCCTATGTCCTCGGCCGGCGCTGGGATGTGCTGGCCTGGAATGCAGCCGCTGTGGTGCTTTTTGGCGACTATGGCCTGTTGCAGGGCGATGCGCGCAACAGCGTCCACCGGGTGTTCACCGATCCGGCCCATAGGAAGCTTCTCGTCGATTGGGAAAGCGTGGCTGTAAACTCGCTCGCGATGTTCCGCGCCGACAGCGCCCGTTATGCTGGCGATCCCGATTTCGAACGGTTGATCGCTGCGCTAACGCAGGCGAGCCCCGAATTTCGCTCCTGGTGGCCGAGGCAGGATGTTCTGCGGCCGCTGACGGGGCACAAGCGCCTTCGTCACCCTGAGGGCGGACTAATGACATTCGAATACACCGCGCTTGCGGTCATGGACCGGCCCGATATGAAGCTGGTGGTCTATACACCGCTCGATGAAGATGGAACGAGCGCCAGGCTGAAGGAACTGCTGTGGCAACGCGCCACTGCTTAGTTTTCCATCTCAGCCCTCCAGATCGTTCTTCAGCTGATCGAGGATCGAAAGGGCGTGGCCGGCATAGGCGCTGATCCAGCGATCGTGAATCTGCTTGATCGGCAGGCTGTTCAGGTGGTTCCAGCGCTCGCGCCCCTCTTTCCTGGCGACTACAAGATCGGCCTCTTCCAGCACTTTCAGATGCTGCATGACAGTGCAGCGGTCCATATCAGTGAAGGTCTCGCAGAGCATGCCGGTCGTGCGCGGCGCATCCTTGAGCATGTCCAGGATTTCGCGCCGGCGACGATGCGCAAGGGCCTTGAAAATCAGGTCGCTGTCCGATTCGTTTGACATGTTATGTTTTTATAACATAATAGGGGCGCTCGCAATGGAGCAATAACGACAAACAGACTACGGAGGAGATGCCATGACATTGAATGTCCGGATTTCAGGACGGATCGGCCGGAAGGTCGATGAAGTCTTCGATGCGGTCGTCAATCCGAAGAAGCTTTCGAGCTATTTCACCACGGTCGGCGGCGCCAGTGCGCCGCTGGTGGCGGGAACGACAGTCATCTGGTGGAAGAATGCGCCCGTCGAAGTCAATGAAGTGGAGGACAACAAGCGCATTGTCTTTCACTGGGACGGCGGCACGGGCGAGGATGGCGTTCACTACAGGACGAAGGTCGAGATGACGTTCGATGCGCTGGACGATGGCGGCACGCTTGTCGTCATCGAGGAAACCGGCTGGCGCGAGGATGATGCCGGCCGCCGCGGCACCTATCTGAACTGCGAGGGGTGGACGCAAATGCTCTGCTGCATGAAGGCCTTCGTCGAATACGGGATCAATCTGCGCGAAGGGTTCTTCCTCAGCGAAATGCGCGGCGAGCCGGCAGAAGCGCCGGACCGCTGAGCTCCGGCAAGGGCATATCCAGCGTCACCAAATCCTTTCCCCCTGAGTTTGTCATCAGCTTGAGACCCGGCGCAGATTTCCGCGCCGGGCCAATCCGCTTGCTCGCCGGTTCAGGCGCTTGCTCCCCTCATGTCAGGCGGCTCGGCGCGATCTTGCCAGGAGATCGGTTGATAGCGCGAGGTGGATATCTATCTCTCGTTGTAGTAGCTTTCCGGCAAGCGGAAGAAATGCAAGCTTCGGCGCTCGAATGTTGTCTGGCTGGGTTCGTCTGAAGGATTGTAATTTGTGCCGGCTCTTCGAACACGAAGACGGGTTTGCATGAAGGTGCGGCCGGGCAGGTGACCGGGTCGCGAATTCCTGATAGAGGCTGCGTTCGGGTTAGGATGGACGATCACTTTTGTGTGTGGATAAGCTTAAAAGCCGGGTGAATGACAAAATCCTCTAAATAATTGCGGATTCATTGCTGGCGTGACGGGGCCTGCGCCAAAATTGCCTAAATTCAGAATGATGGGAGCGCGCGTCACAACGGGCTCATCGAAAGAAGTGTATACGGCACCGCGAAGACGCGTCGTCGATGTTATTGAATATCCGAACAGTCGGAACCGGCGAAGATCACTATAAACAGGTAGAGTATGTCGAGCCCAATCGATCTGGAAAATGCCGATGAGGAGTTGGAAGAGCGTGGCGGTATCGTCGGTCTGTTGAACCGCTATCGGGCGCTGATCGTCGCTCTCCTCACCGTCGCCGTCTTCTGCATCGCCGCCTACGCGATCTATGACCTGACTACGGAAGTGCGCTATGACGACGTCGTCCACGCCTTGACGACGACGAAGATCTCCTCGGTGCTGCTTGCGCTCTTGTTTACCGGCCTGAGCTTTGCCTCCCTGATCTTCTACGACCAGAATGCGCTCGAATATATCGGCAAGCGGCTGCCGTTCCCGCATGTGGCGCTGACCTCCTTCAGCGCCTATGCGGTGGGCAACACGGCCGGTTTCGGCGCGCTCAGCGCCGGCGCGATCCGCTACCGCGCCTATACCCGGCTCGGGCTGTCGCCCGACGACATTACCCGCGTGATCGCTTTCGTCACGCTCGCCTTCGGTCTTGGCCTGGCAGCCGTCGGCGCCATCGCGCTTCTGGTCATTGCCGACGAGATCGGGCCGCTGATCAGCGTCGATGGGCTGTGGCTGCGGCTGATCGCCATCGCCATTCTCGCGGCACTTGCCTTCGTCGTCTATGCCGGCCGCAACGGTCGTGAGGTGCGCATCGGGCCGGTCGAGGTTCGGCTGCCGGATTCGCGCACCTGGTCGCGGCAGTTCCTCGTCACCGCATTCGATATCGCAGCATCGGCCTCCGTGCTCTATGTGCTGCTGCCGGAAACCTCCATCGGATGGCCGGGCTTCTTCGCCATCTATGCCATCGCCGTCGGCCTCGGCGTGCTCAGCCATGTTCCGGCCGGCTTCGGCATCTTCGAGACGATCATCATCGCCTGGCTCGGCAGCTCGGTGAACGAAGACGCCGTTCTGGGCTCTCTGGTCCTTTATCGCGTCATCTACAACGTCATTCCGCTCGTCATCGCGATCGCCGCGATCTCCGTGGCGGAGCTACGCCGTTTCGTCGATCATCCGGTAGCCTCGAGCATGCGCCGCATCGGCGGCCGTGTCATGCCGCAGCTGCTGTCGGCCTTCGCATTGCTGCTCGGCATGATGCTGGTCTTCTCGAGCGTCACGCCGACGCCGGACCAGAATCTGATCGTGCTCTCCGGCTATCTGCCGCTGCCGCTCGTCGAAAGCGCACATTTTCTCTCGAGCCTGCTCGGGCTTGCGATCATCGTGGGCGCGCGCGGTCTTAGCCAGCGTCTGGACGGCGCCTGGTGGGTGGCGATCTTCTCGGCGCTGCTGGCCCTGTTCCTCTCGTTGCTCAAGGCCATCGCCATTGTCGAGGCCGGGCTTCTGGCCTTCTTCGTCTTCAGCCTCGTCGTCAGCCGCCGCCTGTTCAAGCGGCCGGCATCGCTGCTCAACCAGACGCTGACGGCCGGGTGGCTGACGTCCATTGCCGTGATCTGCATCGGCGCCATCGTGGTCCTGCTCTTCGTCTATCGCGATGTCGGCTACAACAACCAGCTCTGGTGGCAGTTCGAATTTGCCGACGAGGCGCCGCGCGGCCTTCGCGCCGCGCTCGGCATCTGCATTCTGTCGGCGGCAATCGCGATCTTCAGCCTTCTGCGACCGGCGACGAAGCGCCTCGAACCGGTGACGGGCGACGCGGTGACGGGCGCCGTCGATATCGTCCGCAAGCAAGGCGTGGCCGACGCCAATCTGGTGCGCATGGGCGACAAGAACATCATGTTCTCGGAAAAGGGCGACGCCTTCATCATGTACGGCAAGCAGGGCCGCTCGTGGATTGCGCTCTTCGATCCGGTCGGCCCGCGTCACGAACTCCCCGATCTGATCTGGCGTTTCGTCGAGGCCGCGCGCGCGGCGGGTTGCCGTTCCGTGTTCTACCAGATCTCGCCGGCGCTTCTGTCCTATTGCGCCGATGCCGGTCTGCGGGCCTACAAGCTTGGCGAATTGGCCGTGGTCAATCTTGCCAGTTTCGAGCTCAAGGGCGGTAAATGGGCCAACCTGAGGCAAACCGCGAGCCGCGCGGTTCGTGATGGACTAGAATTTGCCGTTATCGAGCCTCAAAATATACCCGAAGTCATGGATCAGCTTACCCATGTGTCCGACACATGGCTTGCCGATCACAATGCCAAGGAAAAGAGTTTCTCGCTTGGCGCGTTCGATCTGGACTATGTGTGCTCGCAGCCGATCGGCGTGTTGAAGAAGGATGGTAAGATCGTCGCTTTTGCGAATATTCTGATGACGGAAACCAGGGAGGAGGGGTCCGTCGACCTGATGCGTTTTTCGCCCGATGCCCCGAAGGGTTCGATGGATTTTCTGTTCGTGCAGATCCTCGAATATCTCAGGGGACAGGGCTTTCAGCGTTTCAATCTCGGCATGGCGCCGCTATCGGGCATGTCGAGACGGGAATCGGCGCCGGTTTGGGACAGGGTCGGGGGGACCGTGTTCGAACACGGCGAGCGCTTCTATAACTTCAAAGGGCTTCGTGCCTTCAAATCCAAGTTCCATCCCGAATGGCAGCCGCGCTACCTGGCTGTTTCGGGAGGTGTTAGTCCAATGATCGCGTTGATGGATGCCACATTCCTCATCGGGGGCGGACTTAAGGGGGTCGTGAGGAAATGATCTTGAAATACGCAATGTCATTGGCTTTCGCAGGCATGCTGTCGATGGGCCTGCTGGTGTCTGGCCCGGCGCGGGCGGATGCTGACGATGCCAAATATGATCTGGGCATGATCCCGGCGCCGCATATCATGCGTCCGCAGGGCAAGGTCTCGAGCGAAGTCGTTCTGATTTCAGATCTGGCCGGCTGGGGCGACAAGGAGAAGGCTGTTGCCGACAAGCTGGTTGCCAACGGTTCGCTTGTGATCGGCATCGACTATCCGTCCTTCCTGGATTCTCTTAATAAATATGATGTCAAGCAGAACGATGGCTGCATCTATATCGTTTCGGATCTGGAATCGCTGAGCCAGCAGGTGCAGCGTTCTTTCGCCGACAGCACCTATCAGCTGCCGATCATCGCCGGCGTCGGCGCCGGTGGCGCCATGGCGCTGACGATCGCCGCGCAGACCCCGGATGCGACGGTTGCGGGCACGCTGGCAGTCGACCCGACCGCAGGCATCGGGTTGAAGCAGGAACTCTGCACGCCGGCCGAGAAGAAGACCGATGGCGACATGGTGTCCTTCGGCCTGCAGGAAGGCGCCTTGCCGAACCCGATACTGGTGACCTTCACGGCCAATGCGCCGAAGGACGGACGCGACCATGTCGAGGAAATCCAGAAGGACCATCCTGAAGTCCAGACCACGGATTCGGACAATGCCGACACCTATGCGACGCTAGAGGCTTCGCTGACGGACCTGATGAAGACGATCGACAGTTCCAAGTCGCCGCTTGGCCTGCCGGTCGACGTCATGGAAACGACGCCGACCGAAGATACGCTCGCCATCGTTTATTCGGGTGATGGAGGCTGGCGCGACATCGACAAGGAAGTCGGCAGCTATCTGCAGGATCAGGGCATCCCGGTGGTGGGTGTCGATACCCTGCACTATTTCTGGACCGAGAAGGACCCGCAGCAGACGGCCAACGACCTCGCCCGGATCATCGATTTCTACACCAAGCGATTCAAGGTCAAGCATGTGGTGCTGGTCGGCTATTCCTTTGGCGCCGATGTCCTGCCGGCGAGCTACAATCGCTTGCCGCAGCCCGCAAAGGACAAGATCGTCCAGATGTCGCTGCTGTCGCTGTCGCAGAAGGTCGATTACGTGATCTCGGTCATGGGCTGGCTCGGCGCTTCGAGCGAGGGCAAGGGCGGCGATCCCGTCAACGACCTCAAGTCGATCAATCCGAAGATGGTGCAGTGCGTCTACGGCAAGGATGATGACGAAGATGTCGCCTGCCCGCTGGTGAAGGGCACCGGCGCCGAAGTCATCGCCATGGATGGCGGCCATCATTTCGATGACGACTACGAGGCGCTGGCGAACCATATCATCAATGGTCTGAAGAGCCGCCTCGGCGAATGATGTTCATGACGCGCGGCACATTTGCCGCCGCGCGTCGTTCGCCCTTACCACTGGCCGAACGTGTTTTCCTCGCCGTGAAACTCAGCATTCGTTTGCTTCTTGCCGCGGCTGCCGCTAGTCGGGGAAGGCTCATATCGCGAGGCTGTTTTTTGCGGCTGATCGCCGTCTATCCAGAAAGGTCCATCCTTGTCCGCTGCATCGTCTTCCGCCATTACCAAGACCTATTCCGGTTTCCTGTTCGACATGGACGGCACGATCATCAATTCGATCGCTGCTGCCGAACGCGTCTGGGGCGATTGGGCCCGCAGCAAGGGTCTTGATGTCGAGAAGTTCATGCCGACCATGCATGGCAAGCGCGGTGTCGACACGATCGGCCAATTGAACCTGCCCGGCGTCGATCCGGTCGCGGAGTCGGCCGGCATCATGGAGGCGGAGATCGCCGACGTCGAGGGCGTGGTCGCACTGCCGGGCGCCATCGATTTCCTGGCTTCCCTGCCACCGGAGCGCTGGGCGATCGTTACCTCCTCTCCCTACCGCCTGGCGATGGCCCGACTTGCCGCCGCCGGCATTCCTGTGCCGCGCTTCATCGTAACCGCGGAAGACGTCAAGGTCGGCAAGCCCGATCCGCAGTGCTATATTCTCGGCGCGCAGCGCCTTGGCCTCGGCACCTCGGAATGCCTGGTGTTCGAGGACGTGATGGCCGGTATCAAGGCCGGCGAGGCAGCCGGTGCCGATGTGCTCGTCATCACCGCCACGCATTCGCATCCGGTCGAAACAAATCATACGACGCTGCAGAATTATGAAAACGTCCGCGCGCATGTGGCCGGCGACGGCTCGATGTCGATCCTTCGCAAGGACTGATGTCATCGCGCGATCGCTGGCGGGCTCGCATGTCGCTTTCGCGCATTGCAATAGACCGCCGGCTCATTATGTTTTCGTGATATTATAAATTTTCGCGAAGAGCCGATGACCCCCAAACAGCAGAAAGCCCAGTATCGCAACGAGCGCCTGGCGGCGCGCGACGCCATTCCGGCCGATGAGCGCATCGAAAAGGGGCTTGCCATGCTTGCCCATGGCGGCGATGTCATCGATATCGAACCGGGGACGGTGGTTTCCGGGTTTCTGCCGATCCGCTCCGAAGTGGACATAAGGCCGTTGATGGCCCGTTTGCGGGAGCGTGGCGCGCGGCTTTGCGTGCCTGTCATCCTCGACCGCAGCACGATCGCTTTCCGGGAACTCGTTCCCGGCGCGGCGCTGGTTGCGTGTGGATTTGGAACCTTCGGGCCGGGGCCGGATGCGGCGGTGCTGGACCCCGATGTCATGCTGGTGCCGCTTTCGGCTTTCGACGGAACCGGCCATCGGATCGGCTACGGGGCCGGCTATTATGATCGCGCCATCGACCGTTTGCACCAAAAAGGCATGAATCCGCAGCTGATCGGCATTGCATTCGATTGCCAAGAAGTGCCATCAGTACCGGCTGAGCCGCATGATGTCCGTCTTGACGCGATTTTGACCGAGAGCGGACTCAATTTCGTTTCGGAAGTGATTGGATAGCGAATGCGGCTGCTTTTTCTGGGTGACATGGTCGGCAAGACCGGACGGGTTGCGGTGTGGGACCGTTTGCCGGGTCTCGTGTCCGATCTGAAGCTCGATTTCGTCATCGTCAATGGTGAGAATGCCGCCGGCGGCTTCGGCATTACCGAGGATATCTTTCTGGAAACGATCAATGCCGGCGCCGATGTGGTGACGACAGGCAACCATGTCTGGGACCAGAAGGAAGCCGTTGTCTTCTGCGAGCGCCACGACCAGTTTCTGCGCCCCGCCAACTATCCCGCCGGCACGCCCGGCCGAGGCTCCGGCATCTATTATGCCCGCAATGGCGCCCGCGTGCTGGTCGCCAACATCATGGGCCGCGTCTTCATGCATCCGGAGCTGGACGATCCCTTCAAGTCCGCCGAAGCCATCCTCGCTGCCTGCCCGCTGAAGGAGCAGGCGGATGCGATCATCTTCGACTTTCATGCCGAAGCGACGAGCGAAAAGCAGTGCTTCGGCCATTTCGTCGATGGCCGCGCCAGCTTCGTCGTCGGCACGCATACGCATGTGCCGACCGCGGATGCGCAGATCCTGAACGGCGGCACGGCCTACATGTCGGATGCCGGCATGTGCGGCGATTATGATTCCTCGCTCGGCATGGAAAAGGAGGAGCCGCTCAACCGGTTCATTTCGAAAATGCCGAAGGGCCGCTTCGAGGCCGCTTCCGGCCCGGCGACCATCTGCGGCGTCGGTGTCGAGATTTCCGATGCAACGGGATTGGCCGAGAAGATCGCACCGCTGCGGCTCGGCCCGCGGCTTTCGGAAACCATTCCCGACTTTTGGCGCTGATCGTCCTCACGGCAATTCCTTGTCGCCGCGCGATGACGCGATTGTGAGCAATCGTGCCTGATTGCAACTGGACCAGTCTGCGCTCATGCCGCATCCTTCCGCCACTATTGGGCTTGAGGGGATGGCATGATGCCGCGATTTCCTGTCCTTGCCGCGTTCTTCCTGATGTTGATCTTTGGCTCGGGCGTGGTGGACGCCCAGCAAAAGCCGGCGCGCCCGGAGCCCAGCCAATGCCAGGCGATTGCGCAGTCCCTGCCCAAGGCGACATTCGCCAGCTTTTCTCCGCCCGGTCCGACACTTGCCAATGACCCCGTCGATGGTGACGTCAAGATCACCTTCCTCGGGCACGCGACGCTCTTCATCGAAACGCCAGGCGGCGTTTCCATCGCCACGGATTATAGCGGTGCATACCCGCCGCCCTACACGCCTGAAGTCGTGACGATGAACAAGGCGCATCCGAGCCACTATACGCTGACGCCCGATCCGGCGATCAAATATGTGCTGCATGGATGGAGCGACGTGCCCGGAGAACCGGCCAAGATTCATATGACTGTGGGCGATACGCTGATCCGCAATGTCGTCACCGATATCCGCTCCTGGGGTGGCGGCATCGAAGCCAACGGCAATTCGATCTTCATCTTCGAGGTGGCGGGCCTGTGCATCGGCCATCTCGGGCATCTGCATTTCGAGCTTACCGACCAGCAATATGCCGAGATCGGGCGGCTCGATGTCGTCATGGTGCCGGTCGATGGCGGCCTGACAATGGGGGCTGACAGCATGAGCCGGGTGGTCAAGCGGCTGCGCTCGTCGCTGATCCTGCCCATGCACCGCTGGGGGCCGCCGATCGACCAGTTCCTGGCCTTGTTCGGTCCGGAGTTCGATGTCGGCTATGCGCCGTCACCTAGCGTCACGGTGTCGATGAAGACCTTGCCGCGCAAGCCGTTGATCTATGTGCTCAAGGGACTTTGAGCATCCTGACCGCCTCTGCGATCGTCTTGATGTGGAGTATCCTCCATCGCCATTATCCGGCTTTTTACTTGAATGAAGCCCGCTTCGCTCTTATAAGGCGCCATTCCCAACAAAAGACGTGAACAGGGGTGCCATGGCTGGCCATTCACAGTTTAAAAACATCATGCACCGCAAGGGTCGTCAGGACTCGGTGCGTTCGAAAATGTTCTCGAAGCTGGCGCGTGAAATCACCGTCGCCGCCAAGACGGGCCTGCCCGACCCGACCATGAATGCGAGCCTGCGTCTGGCCATCCAGAACGCCAAGGCGCAGTCGATGCCGAAGGACAATATCGATCGCGCCATCAAGAAGGCCTCCGGAGCCGACACCGAGAATTACGATGCGGTCCGCTACGAGGGCTACGGTCCCGGCGGGACGGCGATCATCGTCGAGGCGCTGACCGACAATCGCAACCGCACGGCTTCCAACGTCCGTTCGATCTTCACCAAGGCTGGCGGCGCGCTTGGCGAAACCGGTTCGGTGTCCTTCTCCTTCGATCACGTCGGCGAAATCACCTACAAGCCGACCGTCGGCGACGCCGACAAGGTTATGGAAGCGGCAATCGAAGCCGGTGCCGATGATGTCGAGAGCGACGAGGAAGGTCATTGGATCATCTGCGCCTTCGAATCCCTCGGTGAAGTCGCCAAGGCCCTCGAAGCAACGCTCGGCGAGGCCGAAACGGTCAAGGCGATCTGGCGCGCGCAGAACAACGTGCCGGTCGACGAAGAAAAGGCCCAGTCGCTGATGAAGCTCATCGACAGCCTCGAAGACGACGACGACGTTCAGAATGTCTATTCGAACTTCGAAGTCTCCGAGGAAGTGCTGGCCAAGCTCTCGGCCTGATCTGCACAGATCAATCAGAAAAGCCGGCTGCAGCGATGCGGCCGGCTTTTTGCTTGAGAGCATTGTTTCTCTGCGCAATTCCGGACGGAAAACCGCTGCGCACTTTTCCTGGAACTGCTCTATGGGTTTGTCGCGCGGGTGAAATCGTCGCGGAAGGCGGAAAGATCGGGTGCGGCGACATCGGAGACGGCCCAGAACACCAGCCCATCGGCATGCCATTCGACGAAATTGTAGCCGTCCTTCTCGGCATTGCCATGAGCGCCTGAGGCGCCCGGCCAGATGAAGAGATTGATGACATGGCCGTGCCGGCGATAGATCAGTGCCGCCACCACCCGGCCGTCGAGATAATCCACCCGGCCGCCGACCAAGGGGAAGCCCTGAGATGTCAGATCGACCACGGGCGGCGAGAAATCGATCTTGCCGTTGAACCATGGTTTGACGGTGTGCTGGTCGGAGGTCAGCACGTCGGTCAGGTGATCGGCCAGCATCGAGCGCACATGGCTGGCAAGGAGCTGGTCCTCGATCGTCTGGCCCTGCTGCGGCACATTCAGCACCAGCATGAGGCTTGCGGCAAGGACGGCAAGCGAGGGCACGAAGCTCCATTCACGGACGAACCGCCAGACGCGCCGCCACGGGCTTTCCGTTTGGATCGTGGCAGCTGTGGCGCGCCTCGTCATAGCCTGTTCCAGTGTAAGTGCCGCCTGAACGCGGGCATGGACGGCATCCGGCGCTTGCCATTTGACACCTTCGCGTGCGGAGAGACGCTTGACCATCAGAGCATTCTCCATTTCGCCGGCACATTCCGGGCAGGTCGCCAGATGTGCTTCGAAACGTGTCGCGTTGGCTGCATCCAGTTCTCCGTCGATGAAGCCGTGCAGCAGGTCTGCCCATGCACCGTGATCATTGTGCTCCTTGCCGCTCATCGCGCCGCTCCCTTCTCGTCGAGGCTGCGCCAGGCCTCGCCGAAATCGCGGCGGGCGCGGGCAAGGCGCGACATGACAGTGCCGATCGGCGCATCGATAATGTCGGCGATCTCCTTGTAGGAAAGGTCCTCGAGTTCACGCAGAACCAGAACTTCGCGCATGGCATCTGGCAGCAAGTTGATGACCGCGCGCACGCGCTGCATTTCCGACTTGCGGATAAAGGCTACTTCCGGTGTGTCCTCTTCGGAGGCGGGATCGGGCGATGGCGAGCCTTCATCCCGATCTCTGTCGTCGGTCATCGGCTGTTCGTAGCGCGTCTTGCGCCGCCCTTCCTGCAGCCAGGCATGATAGCAGTTGCGGACGATGGTGAAGGTCCAGGCACGGGCGTCGCCGTCGCGAAAGCCGCCGAAGCCTCGATAGGCGCGCAGATATGCCTCCTGGACGATGTCCTGAGCGGCATCGGCATCCCGGCTCAGGAAACGTGCGAAATTATAGGCGGCGTCGAGATGCGGGATGATCGTGCGCTGGAAGCGGTGCATGGTCTCGTCGGGCGACGAGATCGCGGGCTTCAGCGGTTCGGCGGTTGCTGTCGGTTCGGCCATCGCCGTGAGGACGGCGTGACACGCCGTTTTCGGCTGCGCAACGAAGGTGCGCAGGGAAGCCAGAAACCGCGCGAGCCTGCGTATCGCGGTGGTATGCGACCAATTCCATGTCCATGTGTGGAGCTGGTCGCCAAGCGTGATCGAAGTCATCGTTCGGGCGTCTGTCATCGTGATCCCCGCAAAACGCCGATGCCGACTGTAAGCTTCGGATAGGGCGCTTGCAATGTTGCCTGAGAAGCTAGATCGCGCTCGCGCCGGTTTTATTCCCGATCGGATGTAAAAAATCGCAGATACCGAATGTTAGAGCCTGCGGCTCCACCGCTTCAATCCATGTCGGCAAAAATAACACCATATATCTCAACGGCTTGTGAGAATTCTTCAGGCGTCGGGGAATAAGCGCCCAGCGCCATCGATCTTCTTCCTCAGTGGACGGCCGTGATCAGTCGCGACCTCCGCCTGGCCCGAAAAGCCATAACCATGAGGAGATAGTGCGATGTTTGATATGACCCGCCGCGCCGTTCTCGGCACGGCCGCAGCCGCGGCAGCCTTCGGGCTGTCGTCGAAGCTCGAATTCATTCCGCAAGCCTTTGCCGCGACGCCGCTGGAGCCGACAGTCGGCTTCTATAAATACAAGGTCGGCTCGATCGAGGTGACGGCCATTTATGACGGTATCTGGCGCAAGCCGCATGATCCGGCCTTCATCAAGAACGCTTCCGTCGACGACACCAAGGAAGCGCTTTCCAAGGCCGGCCTGACCACCGACTTCATGCCCATTCCGCTGACCGTCGTCGTTCTCGATATCGGCGGACGCAAGATCATGATGGATGCTGGCTCCGGCGTCGGGCAGTGGCAGACCAACGCCACGCATCTGCCCGCCAACATGGCCGCCGCCGGCATCGACTACAAGAAGATCGATACGATAATGATCTCGCATTTCCATCCGGACCATGTCTGGGGCTTGATGGAAAAGGGGACGAATGCGGCCGTATTCCCGAATGCCGAGCTGATCGTCAATGCGACCGAATACAATTGGTGGACCGATCCCGGCCGCGTCGACAAGCTGGCTGAGGGACGCAAGGAAGCCGGCCGGCGCATCGCTTCCGTCTTCCCGAAGTGGAAGAACTGGAAGCTTGTCGAGGATAATGCCGAAGTGGTGCCCGGCGTCCATATGCTGGCTGCATACGGCCACACGCCGGGCCATTCCGTCTTCCTCATCGATGGCGGCAGCGAGCAGCTGATGGTCTCGGCCGACATCATGTACGTGCCGGCGCTGCTGGCGCCCCATCCGGAATGGGAAGGCGCCTACGACCAGGACGGTCCGATGGCCGTCGCCACCCGCCGCAGGCTCATCGATCGCGTCATTGCCGACAAGATCAGGATCTGCGGCTCGCATTTCCCGTTTCCGGGCTCGGGTACCTTCGTCAAGGACGGCAATTCATACGGTTTCACCCCCACCATTCAGGCCTGAGCGGCCACACAGAGGAGCATGACCATGTTCAAATACGCCATTTTCGGGATCGCCGGCCTGTGCGCCGTCACCATCCTGCCGGCCGCGACGGCTGGCGTCGCCTTTGCTGTCGACAATATGGAATCGACCGATGCGCCTGATCTGACCTCGGTGCGTGCCAAGATCGATGCGAAGGACTATGCCGGCGCGCTTGCCGAGCTTCGGGATATTGCCGAAGAACACCAGCAGGCCGACGTCTACAACCTGATGGGCTTCACTCTGCGCAAGACCGGCGACTTCAAGACGTCGCTCACCTACTACACCAAGGCCCTCGAGCTACAGCCCGATCACAAGGGCGCGCACGAATATCTCGGCGAACTCTATGTCGAGACCGGCGATATGCCCAAGGCTCGCGAGCAGCTCGCCACACTCACCAAGCTTTGCCCGGCCGGCTGCGAGGAACTTGAGGATCTGACCAAGGCGATCGCCGCCAAGGGAACCAACTAGAGCCCGGCCTCAACCGATCCGGCGGTATTTCCATTCGATCAAGTCGGTGAGATGCCGCCGGATAGCCTGCGGATATTAACGGGAAGGAGATAGGTCATGGAATTCGAAGAGGAGAATGCCGTTCTTGTCAATATGACCGATATGGCATTGCTGTTCGGCCGCATATTGCTGTCGCTGCTCTTTCTGGAAGAGGGCATCGAACTTGCCAGCAATTTCGACAGCGTGTTGGAGGCCATGGCCAGGCTCGGCGTCTCAGCGCCCATCGCGATTGCAACCATCGTGCTGCAGCTTGGCGCCGGCCTTGCCATTGCGTTCGGGCTGATGACCCGACTGGCGGCCTTCGGCCTCGGCCTGTTCTGCCTGCTGACGGCAACGCTGTTTCACACGAATTTCGCCAGCCACAACGAGCTGCTGCATTTCGAAAAGGATCTGGCGATCGCAGGCGGCATGTTCGCCCTGATCGTCGCCGGCGCCGGCAAGCTGTCGCTCGACATGCTCATCCGGCGTCATTGGAAGACGAGGCTCGCCGCTTGAGCCCGTCGATCGTGAGGTGAGCCGCGCTTACAAGATCGGCTCACCGGATTGCCCGCCTGCAAACGTCAGGACACTTTCTTGAAGCTTGGAAGCGTTGCGAAGAGTTCCACCGACTTCAAACGTGCCTCTATGTCGTGAACCGGCATCGAAATGATGACCTCATCGGCTTCGGTGTCCTTGATGAATCGCGAAAGCTTTGCCTCTGCCGTGGCGGGAGAGCCGACCACGGCGTAGCGCAGCGTATTTTCCACATTCAGCTTTTCCATCGGCGTCCAAAAATCGTCCATGTCGTTGCGCGGGCGCGGGAAGGGGCCGCGCACGTTGCGGCGCAGATTGACGAATTGCTGTTGTGCGGAGGTGAAGTGATATCGTGCCTCCTCGTCCGTATCCGCCACAGCACCCATGACGCCGACCATCACATAGGGCTTGTCGAGTGTGGCCGAAGGGGTGAAGCGGTCGCGGTATATGGCGATGGCATCCATCAGGGCTTCCGGTGCAAAATGCGAGGCGAAGGCATAGGGCAGGCCGAGCATGGCGGCGAGATGCGCGCTGTAGAGGCTGGAGCCGAGCAGCCAGATGGGTATGCTGGAGCCATGGCCGGGGACGGCGAGGATGATCTGTCCCTCGTCGGCCGGGCTGAAGAGATGCTGTAGTTCGACGATATCCTGAGGGAAGCTCTGCGCGCCGGCATCGATATTGCGGCGCAGGGCCTGCGCCGTGCGCATGTCGGTGCCGGGGGCGCGGCCAAGGCCGAGATCGACGCGGCCGGGAAACAGGGCTTCCAGCGTGCCGAACTGTTCGGCAATGACCAGCGGCGAATGGTTCGGCAGCATGACGCCGCCAGAGCCGATGCGGATGCGCGAGGTTGCGGCGCCGACATGGCCGATGACGACTGACGTCGCGGCGCTGGCGATCCCAGGCATGCCGTGATGTTCGGCGAGCCAGAACCTGTTGTAGCCCAGCTCTTCCGCCTTCTGCGCCATGCGCTTCGAACTGTCGAAGGACTGGCTAATGGTGCTGCCTTCGGCAACGGGCGAAAGATCGAGGATGGAAAAGGGAACCATGGCAAGAAACCTGCGTGGTGGAAGGGAGGGTTGCTTCCACATGTAGGAGCGTTGCCCGCTCATTCCAAACCCTGCCGCCGCAATTTCGTCACGATGTTTTCAGCGCGACTGCAGCCGTGGCAATCTGTGTCTTGTTTTTGTTTTGTTCACATTTTGCTGGCACATGTCAGGCCTGAAAGATAGGTTGACCTATGCAGAATACGATTCGCATCATCGGCATCGACCCAGGCCTGCGCCGCACCGGATGGGGCATCATCGACACGCTCGGAAACTCGCTGCGCTTCGTGGCGTCGGGAACCGTGACCTCGGACGGTGACATGGATCTCGCATCCCGCCTTTGCCAGCTGCACGACGGGCTTGCGGAGATCGTCCACAGCTATCAACCGGATGAGGCCGCCGTCGAGCAGACCTTCGTCAACAAAGATGCGGTGGCGACGCTCAAGCTCGGCCAGGCGCGCGGCGTCGTCATGCTGGTGCCGGCGCGCGCTGGTCTGCCGGTGTCGGAATATGCGCCGAACGCAGTCAAGAAAGCCGTCATCGGCGTCGGCCACGGCGAAAAGCAGCAGATTCACATGATGCTGAAGATCCTGATGCCCAAGGTTGAATTCAAGGGCAATGACGCGGCCGATGCGCTCGCCATCGCCATTTGTCACGCCCACAACCGAGGCGCCAGCCGGCTGCGGCAGGCAGCGCTGGCCGGGTAGGTTGTTCTTGACTTGTTCTTGTGGTAATGATAATTCTTACTGCAAGATCGGAGAGTAAGAATGCGGGTGACATCCAAAGGGCAGGTGACCATTCCTCGTGACTTGCGTGAGTTGGCCGGCATAGAGCTCAACAGTGAAGTCATATTTTCCGTCGAGGATGGAAAACTGGTTGTCTCGCCCAAGAATGGCAAGCGGGAAATCGAGGATCGACAGCGCCTCGATCGGCTCATGGCTACGCTCAAGCGCCTGGAAGGCACCGGCGATCAGGATATAGACGCCGAAGCGCTGATGTCGATGACGCGTGACCGGTAAGTATGGTCACCATCGTCGACACGAATGTGTTGGTTGATCTGGCGATATCTGGTTCAGCTTGGCATGGTTGGTCCAGCGGACAGGTTCTTTCCGCGTTCAAGCGAGGAG
This sequence comes from Rhizobium sp. NPDC090279, assembly GCF_044769665.1. Taxonomy (NCBI): domain Bacteria; kingdom Pseudomonadati; phylum Pseudomonadota; class Alphaproteobacteria; order Hyphomicrobiales; family Rhizobiaceae; genus Rhizobium; species Rhizobium sp. NPDC090279. Next base: position 316,553 of record NZ_JBIVYI010000002.1, read on the forward strand.
CAGTTGTTATCAACCCCATAATCTATGCGGAATTCTCGGTGCGTTACGGCAGTATGGATCAAGTGGATGAGCTGCTGCCGCAAAGCGAGTTTCGCCGTGAAAGCCTGCCCTGGTCAGCAGCATTCGCTGCGGCGGCTGCTTTCAGGATTTATCGTCAGGCTGGCGGCGGTAGAGAGCGCATTCTTCCTGATTTTCTGATTGGCGCGCACGCTGCGGTGCGCGGCTATTCCATATTGACGCGGGACCCCAAAGGCTACCGTTCCTACTTTCCTTCGCTCGACCTCATCACCCCCGAAACCCATCCCTGACGGACACAACTCATGATCGGCAAGCTGAAAGGCACAATCGAAGAGATCGGCGAGGACTATGTGCTCGTGGATGTGCACGGTGTCTGCTACGTCGCCTATTGTTCGGCCCGCGCATTGTCCAAACTCGGCTCCGTCGGCGAGGCCTGCATTCTCTTCATCGAGACCTATGTGCGCGAGGATCAGATCCGGCTCTTCGGCTTCACCACGGTATTGGAGCGGGAGTGGTTCAACATCCTTCAGACCGTGCAGGGTGTCGGTGCCAAGGTGGCGCTTGCGCTGTTGTCGACCTTGACGCCGGCAGAGCTTGCCAATGCGATCGCGTTGCAGGATCGTGCCGCCGTTTCCCGCGCGCCGGGCGTCGGCCCGAAGGTCGCGATGCGCATCATGACCGAGCTGAAGAACAAGGCTCCAGCCTTTGCCGGCGATGTGGCCAATATCGGCTTGAAGCAGGAGCTGGGCGAAGGGGTCGCCGCGGCACCCGTCGCCGATGCCGTTTCGGCACTCACCAATCTCGGCTATTCGCGCGATCAGGCCGCCAACGCCGTCGCAGCGGCGATGAAACTGGCCGGCGAGGGCGCCGACAGTGCCAAGTTGATCCGGTTCGGCTTGAAGGAACTGGCGCGGTGAGGCTTTGCACCTTCGGCATTCCTTACTATTGTCTCAAAGTCGGGAGATCGACTTGCGACGCGCCTGCGTGAGGGAATATTTTGAACGCGGCAGATTCGATGCCGCTTTCTGTGCGGGAGCAGGGAAACGCATATCTGGAATGGAACCGCTGACATGAGTGAAGCCGCACGTCTGATATCGCCGGAAAAACGTGGCGAAGACATCGATGTGACGCTCAGACCGCAATCGCTGGACGAATTCACCGGCCAGGCAGAGGCGCGCGCCAATCTGAAGATCTTCATCGAGGCGGCCAAGGGGCGCGGCGAGGCGCTGGACCATGTGCTGTTCGTCGGTCCGCCGGGTCTCGGCAAGACGACGCTGGCGCAGATCATGGCAAAGGAACTCGGCGTCAATTTCCGCTCGACCTCCGGTCCGGTCATCGCCAAGGCGGGCGATCTTGCCGCACTCCTCACCAATCTCGAGGAGCGCGACGTGCTCTTCATCGATGAGATCCATCGCCTCAACCCGGCCGTGGAGGAAATCCTCTATCCCGCCATGGAGGATTTCCAGCTCGATCTCATCATCGGCGAGGGCCCGGCCGCACGCTCGGTGAAGATCGATCTCGCCAAGTTCACGCTGGTTGCCGCGACGACGCGTCTCGGGCTGTTGACGACGCCGCTGCGCGATCGTTTCGGCATCCCGGTCCGGCTGAGCTTTTATACCGTTGAAGAGCTCGAACTGATCGTCCGGCGCGGCGCCAGGCTGATGGGCCTCGGCATGACGGATGAAGGCGCGCGCGAGATTGCACGCCGCGCTCGGGGAACGCCGCGCATCGCCGGCCGCCTGCTGCGGCGCGTGCGCGATTTCGCCGAAGTGGCCAAGGTCGAGGCGGTGACGCGTGAGATCGCCGACGAGGCTCTGACGCGACTTCTGGTCGACAATGTCGGCTTCGATCAGCTCGACAAGCGCTATCTCAACATGATCGCGGTCAATTTTGGTGGCGGCCCCGTGGGTATCGAGACGATTGCCGCTGGTCTTTCCGAGCCGCGCGACGCGATCGAGGACATCATCGAGCCCTACATGATCCAGCAGGGTTTCATTCAGCGTACGCCCCGCGGTCGCGTCCTGACAGCGATTGCCTGGAAACATTTGGGCCTGCAGCCGCCCAAGGATCTGGAGGCCGCGCAGTTCCGGTTGTTCCAGGGAGACGAATGAATGCTCGGCCGTCGTGCCTTCTTAAAGCTTTTCGGCGGCAGCGTATTCGGTTTGATGGCACTCGGGGGATATGCCCTCGGATATGAACCCGTCATCCGCCTCAATGTGACCCGATATGCCCTGACGCCACCTCGATGGACACCGGGGCTGAAGCTCAGGATCGTGGCGCTTGCCGATTTCCATGCCTGCGAACCGTGGATGAACCGCGAGCGCATTGCCTCGATCTGCGCTCACGCCAATGAACTCGGCGGCGACATCATCGTTCTGCTCGGCGATTACACGTCTGGGACAGATCTGATCACCGCCCGCGTCGATCATCGTATATGGGCATCGGAACTGGCAAAGCTGAAGGCGCCCTTGGGTGTTCATGCCATCATTGGCAATCACGACTGGTGGCACGATGCGGCCGCTCAGAGAAGCGGGCATGGTCCCACTTTCAGCCACAGGGCCCTGGCTGGCGTCGGCATTGAGGTCTATTCCAATCGCTCCGCGCGGCTGGAAAAGGACGGGCAGGGGTTCTGGCTTGCCGGTGTCGAGGATCAGCTTGCTCTGCGCCGGAGCATGCGGTGGAAAAGACCCTTCACGAAGGGGCTCGACGATCTCGGTGGTACGCTGGCGCAGATTACGGATGATGCGCCCGTCATCCTTCTTGCACATGAGCCGGATATTTTCCCGACCGTTCCGCAGCGGGTGTCGCTCACGCTGTCCGGACATACGCATGGCGGGCAGGTCAGGATTTTCGGCTGGTCGCCCTATTCGCCGTCGCGGTATGGCGACAGGTATGTCTACGGCCACATCGTGGAAGAAGACCGTCATATCATCGTTTCCGGTGGTCTCGGCTGCTCCATTGCCCCGGTTCGCTTCGGTGTTCCGCCTGAAATCGTCGTGGTCGATGTGGGATGAAGATCGTGTCGAAACGAAAGCTCATCAGATTGAATGCCGGCCGCTCGCGATTCCAGATGCGGGTGGCGGGCCTTGGTTTTCGTGACGGGCATGTGCTTGTCCACCGGGCCGAGCACGAGACATTCTGGACCTTTCCTGGCGGACGTGCGGAGATCGGCGAGACGTCGGAGGAAACCCTGCGGCGGGAAATGGTCGAGGAACTGGGCGTCGACGTGACGGTCGGGCGCCTCCTCTGGTCGGTGGAGAATTTCTTTCGTTACGAGCAGCGCGACTGGCATGAACTTGGTCTCTATTATCTGATGGACCTACCGCGCAGCTTCCCGTTCTCGCCGGACGAAATCGTGCATCGCATCCAGGATGGCGATGACAATCTGGAATTCAAATGGGTACGCGCCACGCGCCAGGCGCTGGTTGCGCTCGATATCCCGCCCTATTTCATTGCCGAGGAAATCGAGAACCTGCCCGTAACGCCGCGCCACCTCGTCTGGCGCGACGGCGATCTCGACGGGGCTCAATGAGGAGGTTCCATGTCCGATTTTGATCCCGTTCGCAGCTTTCGCAAGCTTGCCTACAACAACGCTTTGGCGAATGTCCGGCTGCATCGGGCTTGTGCCGCATTGAAACCCGGTGAATTCGAAGCGAGGCGTATCAGCTTCTTTCCATCGATCAAGGCGACCCTCAATCATATCCTGACCGTCGACTGGTTCTATGTCGATGCACTGGAAGGCGGCACTCTGGGCCTGAAAGCTTTCGAAGTCGACGAGCCGTATGATCGCCTGGACGAATTGAGCCGGGAGCAGGCGGAGGTGGATCGCCGGCTCGTCGCTTTCTGCGAACGCCTGACGCCGGAGGCAGCCATGCGGATCGTTGATATTCACCGCAGCGGCCGCATCCAGCGGGAGCGGGCTGACGACGTGCTGAACCATCTGTTCCAGCACCAGACCCATCATCGAGGCCAGGTGCATGCGATGCTTTCCGGAACCAGTGTTGCGCCGCCGCAGCTCGACGAATTCGTCGTTTCCGACGATGCGCGCTTCAGAGGCCAGGAATTGGCTGCACTTGATTGGGACGAGATGAAACTGATGCGCTGACGCCGGTATGGCCCGGGGCCGACTTTGCCAGTGTCTCTATCGTTTGCCGGAGCAAGGTCTTGCCGCCGCCCTGCCATCCGAGCGCGCTGATCTTCGACGCATCCATGGCACGGACCAGGTCATGAGGCGCGGGTACAGGCAGCCCGTGCGGACAGTCCGTTGCGCTCTGGAGATGGCTCAGGATTTCGTGCGTATCGGCCAGAATGTCGGACAGATTGAAGGCCTCGCCGTCGATGCGGCCTGTTTCCGTTTCCAGCAAAAGGCGAACCGCGCGGCCGAGATCGCGGCCGTGGACTTCGGTGCCGGCGCGGGACGGAACCGGCTTGCCCTTGAGGTAGTCGTCGAACAGCCCATCCCATTTATTGGGCCGCAGGTCGCCATAGACGCCCGTCGCTCTGAGGCTCGCGGTCGCGAAGCCGGGAGCGGAGAGGGAGAACAGCGCGTGTTCGGCGTCGCGCTTCACTTGGCCATACAGCGTATTCGGCATCGGCCTGGTCGCCTCGGTCAGTTGTTCTCCGGCAATCCCATCGCCGTAGACGGCGCGGGAAGACAGGAAGATGCAGCGCCGGATGCCGGCCTTTCTGGCGGTCTCGAACAGCTTGACCGTGCCGTCCAGATTGAGCCGGCGAAAGCCTTCCGGATCTTCGCCTTCGCCACCGCGATATTTGCCGGTGACATGGCTGAAGGCCGCATGCACGAAGAAATAGGCGTCGTCGAAGGTGCAGCTCTGATTTTCTGCAGGGTCGAGGCTCAAGGGCACAAAGGTGACGGGCTGCGAAAAGTGGCCCGATGGCGGCGGATTGCGCCCGCCGATTGCAACCTTGTATCCGGCCGACAGCAGCTCTTCGGCTATGTATCGACCGACGAGGCCCGTTCCGCCTGAAATGAGGACTTTCATGCCGCGGCTCTGGGATTTGCGAGCGTAGCGATATCGGGCATGTTTCGGCCGGTATGGAAGTTGTGCCAGAGGTCGATCAATGGCCCCAGTTGCTCGGCTTTGGGATGATTTTTCTCCCATGGCTTCTCGTATTGGTAGTGCAGGATCGAGACGCTGTTCCAGTCCCAGAGCTCTGGCATGCTGAACCAGACATATTGCAGCATGTTCATGAAGATTGGCAGTCCGTGCCAATCCGGGAAGAATGCCTCGAGGAAGGTCTGATCGGTGCGGCGCCAGAAGACGTCGGGACGGTCGAGGTGCTCCAGCATCTGCTGAAAGGTCGCAAGCGACGGCTTGGCGACGAAGACGCCCGAGTTCAGCCGGTGAAAATCGGCAAGGCTTTCGTAGACGTTCGGCGCGGCGGAAAATTCCGGGTAGTCGAAGAGCCGGTCGACATTTTTCAGCACCAGCGCGTCCGCGTCGATGAAGACGCAGGTGTCATATTCGATCAGCTGCCAGAGCCGCAGCTTGCAGAAATTGTCGAGCGGCGTGTGGAAGGAAGGCTTGCGCCCCTTTGCAAACGGAGCGGCGGCATGAAGATTGCCGCGGGCATGCCGCTCGTTGAAAGCGTCGGACAGAGGCAGATGTTCGACTTCGATCAGCCGGCAGTCGAGTGCCGTGAGCCGGGCGACGTCGTCTTCGCCGACCCCTTCCGTATACAGCACGACGATATCCGCCTTGGTGCCGCTGCGAACGATCGAGCGTGCCAGCGCCACGGCACCCATGGCATAGTCGGCATTCGTGACGAGCGTCACGAATGCCTGGCCGGAGCGGGGGCGGGTTTGCGGGCGCAAACCTTGCAGCATTTCGCTTCCCAGCATCATGACACGGATTTCAACCTCTTGCCTTCTGGATCGTGGTTGACCGTCGCGGCGATATCCTTGGTCCAGGCGGAAACGGCCGGAACGCGCGAACGATCGACGCGGTAGGCGTATTTCTTGGCGACATCGACGATTTCGCCGAGAAGGCCGGCCTCCAGCGTGATCGGCGCCAGCCCGAGATCGAGGAACTTGTCGTTCTTGACGATCAGTTCGTTCTCGGGGGCTTCCTTGCGCGGGTTGGGCAGGCGGACGACTTCAGCGCCGCTCATCTTGGCGATCATCTCGGCGAGATCGCGCACGCGATGGGTTTCCGTCATCTGGTTGAAGATTTCGACGCGGGCGCCGCGGGCCGGCGGGTTCTTCAGCGCCAGCTCGATGCAGCGCACGGAATCCTGAATATGGATGAAGGCGCGCGTCTGGCCGCCGGTGCCGTGCACGGTGAGGGGATAGCCGATCGCCGCCTGGATGAGGAAGCGGTTGAGCACCGTGCCATAGTCGCCGTCGTAGTCGAAACGGTTGATAAGCTGCGTGTGCCGGCGCGTCTGCTCGGTATGCGTGCCCCAGACGATGCCCTGGTGCAGGTCGGTGATCCGGAGGCCATCGTTCTTGGCATAGAACTGGAAAAGCAGCTGATCGAGGCATTTCGTCATATGGTAGATCGAGCCGGGATTGGCCGGATAGAGGATCTCCTGGCTGACGGTGCGGCCATCGGCTGTCTCGATGCCGACGGGCAGATAGCCTTCGGGAATGGCGGCGCCGATTGTCGAATAGCCGTAGACGCCCATGGTGCCGAGATGCACGAGATGCGCGTCGAGATTGAGCTCGACCAGCGCGTTCAGGAGATTGTGCGTTGCGTTGACGTTGTTGTTGACCGTGTAGTTCTTGTGGCGGTCGCTCTTCATCGAATAGGGGGCTGCGCGCTGCTCGGCGAAATGCACGATCGCATCGGGGCGATGCTCGGCCAGCCACTTTTTCAGGAGCTCATAGTCCTTGGCGAGATCGATGAGGTTGAAGTGGATGCGGCGGCCGGTTTCTGCGTGCCAGATACGGGTGCGCTCCTGGATCGAGTCCATCGGCGTCAGCGACTGGACGCCCAATTCCGTATCGATCCAGCGGCGAGAGAGATTGTCGAGGATATGGACCTCATGACCGGCGTCGGAGAGATGGAGCGAGGTTGGCCAGCCGATGAATCCGTCGCCGCCCATAACCGCTATTTTCATGAGAATTTTCCTTCTGCGCCGATCCGCTAGCCGGCACCATCCCGGATAGTCGGACTCTATGACAATTGTTGAAAGCTTGCTTGATGGCGGAAGTTCGGCCAAAGAGATGCCGGACACTCAAGGAGATGCGGCAACGATGAACAGCCCCTTTCTGATAGCTGGGGAACTGGAAGCCGGAAGCCACCGGCTGGTGCAGCGAGTCTATTACGAGGATACGGATTTTTCCGGCCTCGTCTATCACGCGCGCTACCTGCATTTCCTCGAGCGTGGCCGCACGGACTATCTGCGCTGTCTCGGAGTGGAACAGCGCGAACTGCTGAATGCCGACGAAGAAGGGCTGGTTTTTGTCGTTCATCGCATGGAGATCGACTTCAAGGGGCCGGCGCGCATGGATGACGTGCTGACGATCCGAACGGTGACGGAAAAGGCCGGCGGCGCCAAGATGGTGCTGTCCCAGGAGATACGCCGCGACGATACTTTGCTGATCGCCGCCAAGGTCATCATCGCCGTGATCAACGCGAAGGGGCGACCGCGCCGCTTGCCCGAAAAGCTCGCCGCGCAGATGCTCGCCGCATCCGAATCCGTCGTCTAGCACGGCATTTCAACGGCTCGCGAGAAGCGGCGACTTGCAAAGATATAACCAATTATCCGTCGGCGCTTGCCAAAACTTGAGTTTTATGTGAAGGAATTCGCCGCGCAAGCTTTGTCTGCGTTAGCCGCCGGTTTCGTCCGGTCAGTTCTTCCCTGGAGCTAGAATAACCTTCGCCGCCGTTAAATCCTTCATGTTTCGACGCTAACATTCTTTTAACCATAATAGTGTCTTACTGGTTCTGTCGGAGTTTGTGCGATGCACGCCTTCCTTTGACCAAATTTGACGGCAAGAAGGCAGTTGTAAGCTTGGAAGGCTTGACCAGGGCGTTCAGCGGCGGCTGCCAAACAATTCTTGTGAGATCACTTTTAGCCGCCCGGTCTAGCGCCGGGCGTTTGGATTCGGGGATTTTGGATCAATGGAACAAGTAGCATTGGCAGCGGCCACCACACCGGACATCACCCTCTGGTCGCTATTCATGCAGGCGGGCTTGGTCGTCAAGCTCGTCATGATCGGCCTTCTGGCCGCATCCGTGTGGACGTGGGCAATCGTCATCGACAAATATCTGAGCTACGCGCGAGCGCGCCGTCAGTTCGATCATTTCGAGCAGGTCTTCTGGTCTGGCCAGTCGCTCGAAGAGCTTTACCGGACGCTTTCGGAGCGCAATAACACAGGTTTGAGCGCGATCTTCGTCGCAGCGATGCGGGAATGGAAGAAGTCGTTCGAGCGCGGCGCCCGTTCGCCGATCGGCCTGCAGATGCGTATCGACCGCGCCATGGATGTCACACTGGCCCGCGAATCGGAACATCTGACCGCCCGTCTCGGATCGCTCGCGACCATCGGCTCGGCCGGTCCGTTCATCGGTCTTTTCGGTACGGTCGTCGGTATCATGACCTCGTTCCAGGCGATCGCCGGTTCGAAGTCGACCAACCTTGCGGTTGTTGCGCCCGGTATCGCCGAAGCGCTGCTGGCAACCGCCATCGGTCTGGTCGCCGCTATTCCGGCCGTTATCGCCTACAACAAGTTCTCTGGCGACGCCGGCAAGCTCTCGGGACGCATGGAAGGTTTCGCGGACGAATTCTCCGCCATTCTTTCGCGCCAGATCGATGAGAAGCTGCAGCCGCGCCAGGCTGCTCAGTAAGTCGCGGACAGAACCGGAGTATTCACATGGGAATGTCTGTTGGAGGCAATGGTGGCGGCGGTGGCCGCCGTGGCGGGCGTCGCGGCGGAAGCCGAAGCGGCCCGATTTCCGAGATTAACGTGACGCCGCTGGTCGACGTCATGCTCGTTTTGCTCATCATCTTCATGGTGGCGGCGCCGATGATGACCTCGGGCGTGCCGATCGACCTGCCGCAGACGCAGGCCGGCGCACTGAACGCCCAGACCCAGCCGATCACGATCTCGATCAAGGCCGATGGCCAGGTGTTCATCGGGGAATCGCAAATCCAGGCTACCGAAATCTCGGACAAGCTGAAGGCGATCGCCACGACTGGCTACAGTGAACGCATCTTCGTCAAGGGCGATGCGAAAGCGCCTTACGGCGTCATCGCCGACGTCATGTCACGCATTCAGGAAGCCGGTTACAAGAATATCGGCCTGGTTACGCAGCAGCAGACAACGGATCACTGACGAACCGACATGAAGCGCAGTATTGCTACATCTGCTGTCATTCATATCTTGGTGCTGGTCGGCGCCATGGTGACACTGAGTGCGCCGGCGCCGCTGGAGACGCCGGAAAGCACGGCAATGGATGTCGATATCGTGCAGGCGGACCAGCTCCAGCAGGGTGAGAAGAAGGCGCCGGTGACGGATCACGTCTCGCGCAAGCAGACCACGAAGCAGGATCAGGTCGCCAACGCTCAGAATGTTGGCGAAAACAACGTCGATATCAAGAACCCGGTCGTGCCGACCAAACGGCCGGAGAGCGACACGGCGGCACTGGCGCCGAAGAAGGTGGATGCGCCCGTTCCGCAAAATGATCCGCGGCCGAACGACGTCAAGACGATCGAGCAGAAGGACACCGAGGCTGCGCCGAAGGAAGTGGCCGCCATCCCGCAGCAAAAGCCGGAAGTGACTCCTGCTCCGACGCCGAAGACCGACCCTGCGCCGCCGACTCCGAAGGTCGATGCGACGCCAACGCCACCGCCAACCCAGGAGCAGGCCGAAATCCCGGTCCCGAACAATGTTCCCGTACCGGATATCAAGCCGCAGCCGACGCCGCCGAAAGCCGCCGAGCAGAAGCCCGAGGTCAAGCCTGCTCCGAAGCCGGACGTGAAGGTGGCCGACGCCAAGCCGACCGACAAGACAACCACCCAGAGCACCAGCAAGAACACCTCTGCCGACGACGGCAAGAAGGATGCTGACAAGAAGCGCGAGACGGCCAAGGCCTCCAACAAGGGCTTGGACGACGGTCTTGCCGATGAGATCGCCAACGTTCTCAACAACACATCGTCAAAGGGCGGTGCGAAGCGGTCGTCACAGCAGGCTTCGGCAGGTGCGGATACGCAGGTCAACACGCGCGGCGGCATGAAATCGCTTGGCGCCGGCAAGCTTAGCCAGAGCCAGCAGGATGGCTTGCGCGATTTGATCCAGAAGTACTGGAATCTGACTCCTGGACTTGAAGGTGCCGGTGACGTGCGCGTCAAGGTGCACTTCAGGCTCGACAAGTCGGGGCAGATCGTTGGCGAGCCTGAAGCGAGCACGAGCGGCGGACCGTCGTCGACGCAGGCTGCGATGCAGGGCGCCGCCGTGCGCGCTGTCTTGAGGGCGCAATCGGAGTATCTGAAGATTCTTCCGGCGGATAAGTACGAGGACTGGCAGGAAGTCGTCGTGAATTTCAGCGCAGCGGATATGGGGATGTGATGCGAGGAGTGCGGCTTTCGGCAAACCACTGTCCTCGCATCGGCCTGTCGTTGATGACGGCTTTCGCGATCATGTCGGCAGCTTCCGTGTGGGCGCCGCCGGCAACTGCCGCCAACGAGGATCGCCTTCGTCATTCTACCATGGAAAACATTCACAACAGCGTCACGGCGAACTGGCTTCCACCTGCCGACATGACGGGCCTAAAAGATGTCCGCGTCCAGATCCGGTTTGAGCTTGATCGCACTGGAAAGATAATTGGCGAGCCAAAGGTGACCATGACTGGCGGCCCCGAAAACACCCAAAAAGCTGTGGCGGCAAGTGCGCTGCGAGCCGTGCTCCGGTCGGCTCCGTTCAAAAACCTGCCAATGGATAAGTATGACGTCTGGAAAGAAGTAGCCATTAGCTTCAACTCGGACGACTTCGGGCATTAATGCTGAAAGGCTTGATACATATGATCAGAAAACCCTTCGTCCGTCTCCTGCTGGTGCTGGCAGGCCTGATGGCAGTGCTGTCCACCCCGGCCTACGCCGTGGTCGAGCTCAACATCAACAAGGGCAACGTTCAGCCCATGCCGATCGCCATCACCGACCTTTTGTCGAATGATACGCTCGGCCAGCAGATCTCGGGCGTGATCGCCGCCGACCTGCAGCGCTCCGGACTGTTCGCTCCGATCAACAAGCAGGCCTTCATCGAGAAGATCACCAATCCGGATTCGACGCCGCGCTTCCAGGACTGGACGTCGATCAACGCGCAGGCGCTGATGACCGGCCGCGTGACGCAGGAAGGCGGCCGCCTTCGCGCCGAGTTCCGCCTCTGGGATACGTTCGGCAACAGCCAGATGATCGGCCAGCAGTTCTATGCCCAGCCGGACAACTGGCGCCGTGTCGCTCACATCATTGCCGACGCGATCTACCAGAAGATCACCGGTGAAAAGGGTTATTTCGACACGCGCGTCGTCTTCGTCTCGGAAAGCGGCCCGAAGACGGCTCGCAAGACGCAGCTCGGCATCATGGATCAGGACGGCGCCAATGTGCGCATGCTGACCGACGGCAGCGACCTCGTGCTGACGCCGCGCTTCTCGCCGAGCCGCCAGGAAGTGACCTACATGTCGTTTGCCAACCAGCAGCCGCGCGTCTATCTGCTGCAGCTGCAGACGGGCCAGCGCGAACTGGTCGGCAATTTCCCCGGCATGACCTTCTCGCCGCGCTTCTCGCCGGATGGCCAGCGCGTCATCATGAGCCTGCAGCAGGAGGGCAACGCCAATATCTATACGATGGACCTGCGCTCGCGCACCACGACGCGCCTGACGTCGACGGCCGCGATCGACACCTCGCCGTCCTATTCGCCCGACGGCTCGCAGATCGCCTTCGAAAGCGACCGCGGCGGCAAGCCGCAGATCTACGTGATGGGCGCGGACGGTTCCAACCAGCGCCGCATTTCCTTCGGCGACGGCTCCTATTCCACGCCGGTCTGGTCGCCGCGCGGCGATCTCATCGCCTTCACCAAGCAGTCCGGCGGCAGCTTCTCCATCGGCGTGATGAAGACGGACGGTTCGGGCGAGCGCCTGCTGACCACCGGCTTCCACAATGAAGGCCCGACCTGGGCGCCGAACGGCCGTGTCATCATGTTCTTCCGCCAGCCGGCCGGCGCCGGCGGCCCGCAGCTCTACTCCATCGATCTCACAGGCTATAACGAGCAGAAAATCCCGACTCCGGGCTTCGCTTCGGACCCGGCGTGGTCGCCGCTTCTCGAGTAGTGAAAAGGCCTGCCACGTTATCGCCGCAAAGTCCTGTGAGGGAACCGTTTCGGGACAATTTTAGGACATCATTAACCATATTCGTTGGAATCCGATTAACCGAACCCGGTTACAGTCTGGCAACCCTGATAGAGAGACTAAGGAGAGACCCGGCCATGAGCCGCATCGCAACCCCGGCCGTTGGCCACATGCAGAACCTCGCCCGCAACCCGATCATGATCGCGCTTTTCGTCGGCCTTTCGCTGGCCGGCTGCGCCTCCAAGAAGGGTCTGCCGAACGATGCCAACGGTCTTGGCCTGAACGGTGCCGGCAATGCTACTCCGGGCTCGCCGCAGGACTTCACGGTCAATGTCGGCGACCGCATCTTCTTCGATACGGATAGCACGTCCATCCGCGCCGACGCCGCCCAGACGCTTGACCGTCAGGCGCAGTGGCTCGCTCGCTATCCGAACTACGCCATCACCGTCGAAGGCCATGCCGACGAGCGCGGCACCCGCGAATACAACCTGGCTCTCGGCGCGCGTCGCGCCTCTGCCGCCAAGGATTATCTCGCTTCGCGCGGCGTTCCGGCCAAGCGCATGAAGACGATCTCCTACGGCAAGGAACGTCCGGTTGCGACCTGCGACGACATCTCCTGCTGGTCGCAGAACCGCCGTGCCGTCACCGTGCTGAACGGCGCTGGTTCCTGATCGTCGAAAGACCAATCAAAATGCAAAAGGCGGCCTCGTGGCCGCCTTTACTTTTTTGACCACACTTTGGCCGAACTCCGTTGCTTTTTGAGAGCAATTGTAAAAATCTCCTGTTCGAGCCCTCAGGCCCGAAGAATCAATAGGACAGGAAGATCCATATGAGAAAACTTGTCATGGCGAGCATGCTTTGTCTCGCTGCCGTCATCGGTAGCGAGCGCGATGCTTCTGCCTTGTCGTTGTTTGGAATCCATCTCGGAGGCCGGGATGCTTCCGCGCAGTCGGCTTCCGGCAATTCCCAAAGACAAGCGCAATACGGCCAGGCACCGGTCATCAACGTTCAAAACAGCGATGCCGAAGTACGCCTGCAGCAGCTCGAGGACCAGATGCGCCAGCTGAACGGCCGCGTCGAGGAAATGAGCTATCAACTTCTGCAGATGCAGGAGACGATTCGCAAGGCGCAGGAAGACAATGAATTCCGCTTCCAGCAGCTCGAAAAGCGTGGTGGCGGCGCACCTGCGCCGGCCGCGGGTGCGGGCGGCACGATGAAGAAGAGCGAGGCCGATGTCCCCTCGCAGGGCGGCGGTGGCCAGCAGGACGATGTCGCCGGCGTCATCTCCGGCTCGCAGAATGGCAACGTGGCCTCGTCGCGCGACAATGGCTCGGGCAAGGCGCCGAGCGAGCTCGGTTCGATCCAGTTCGACCAGAGCGGCGACCAGGTTGGCTCCTCGATGACCGGGACAAACAACGGTTCGGGTGCGCCACCGAGCGCTGGAGGCTCCAGCTCGGGCTCGCAGACGGCTTCGCTCGGCAGCGAGAACGACCAATACAGGGCCGCATACGGCCACGTCCTGTCCGGCGACTATAGTGTCGCCGAGCAGGAGTTCCGTCAGTATCTCGACAGCTATCCGAGCAGCTCGCGGGCCTCGGATGCGAATTTCTGGCTCGGCGAAGCCCTTTATTCGCAGGGCAAGTACAACGAGGCCGCCAAGACCTTCCTGAACGCGCATCAGAAATATAGCGGTTCCGAAAAGGCCCCCGAAATGCTGCTGAAGCTCGGCATGTCGCTTGCGGCACTCGACAACAAGGATACGGCCTGCGCTACGCTTCGCGAGGTGACCAAGCGCTACCCGAAGGCTTCCAAGGCCGTGACCAGCAAGGTCGCCAGCGAAGAGAAGCGGCTTGCCTGCTGATTGCCATGCCCATTGACGCTGTGACCGGCGGGGCCACAGCCCTCACGCCTGAAGCCGCAGCAAGCGAATTTCTGCACTCTCTAGCGAAGCCTGCTCACATTCTCGTCGCCGTTTCGGGCGGCAGCGATTCCACCGGGCTGCTGATTGCCCTTGCCGAGCGGCTGAAATCCTATCCTCACGAAAATATTACCCTGACCGCCGCGACCGTCGACCACGGATTGCGCGCCGCAGCTGCGGACGAAGCGCTGGAGGTTGCCGCACTCTGCGCCGCGCGCGGGATTTCTCATTTTGTCCGCCGCTGGGAGGGCGAAAAGCCTGAGACCGGCATCATGGCGGCGGCGCGCGAGGCGCGCTATGCGCTGCTTGCGGGCCTGGCCTTCGACATTTCCGCCGATGTGATCGTGACCGCCCATACGCTCGACGATCAGCGCGAGACGATGGTCATGCGCGCCGCGCGCCGTGCGCAAGGCGCTTACGGCACAGGTATTGCCGACGCGGTGTTGTTTGACAGACGCATCTGGATCATGAGGCCGTTTCTCGCCTGCCAGCGGGAGGATATCAGGGCCTATCTCAAGACGCATGGCGTACCCTGGCTCGACGACCCGAGCAACGAGGATGTGAAATACGAGCGGGTGCGCACCCGCATGGACCTTGCAAGGCAGCCCGTGGCCGAACCGCCGGCAGATGGCGGAGCCGATCGTGCCGCGCTTTCCAGGCGGGCGGCCGCATGGTTTGACGATCATGTCGCGATCCATGCGAGTGCGCTCTGCATCATCGACCGATCCGGTCTTTCGGCGGATGAAGCGGTCGTTGCCTATGCCCTGTCTTATCTTTCCGCCGCCTTCGGCGGCAGGACTTACGGGCCGGCGCGCGTGCAGATGGAGCGTGTTCTCGAATTTGTGAACGGGGCGAAATCCGGTCGGCGTACGGCCGGCGGAGTGGTCTTCGACCTGCGCCGCGACGCGCTTTACCTGATGCGAGAATGCCGCAATATCGTCGCTGTTTCGGTCTCGCCCGGCGAAAAGGGCAACTGGGATGGCCGCTTTGAGATAGCCAATTCTGGCTCGGCGCCGGTCGTCGTCAGCGCCAGCGGAGCGGAAAATGCGACGATTTTTCCGGCGAATCTGCCGAAAGGCGTGGTGCAGCGCGCCCGGGCGGCGATGCCATCGATTGCGCCGGCGGGGAGCTCGGGGGCGGCAGCGGTTGCGCTTCTGCCTTATCTTGCGCCCTTCGACCGCTTTTTGACACGATTCGACCTCACATTTGCGGATCGCCTATCTGTTGCTTTCGGCCGTGAAGCCTATAGGCGGCTGCCGCTTTCGGCCCTATAGACGGAAAAAACATGCACCGATGCGGTTTGCCTTGGCAACGGCTTGGCGCAACCCTATGTTAGGGATCAAGTAATGCCGTCGCTCAAGCGGCGGAAGTTTCAGTGCTGGGGAGTTCGATGAACCCTAATTTTCGTAATTTCGCTCTGTGGGCAATCATAGCCTTGTTGCTGATTGCCCTGTTCAGCATGTTTCAGAACGCGCCGGCACAAACAGGCTCCAGGGAAATACCGTATTCGCAGTTCCTCCGGGAAGTTGATTCCGGCCGCGTTCGTGACGTGACCGTCACGGGCAATCGTGTCGTCGGCAGCTATGTCGAAAACGGCACTCCCTTCCAGACCTATGCTCCGGTCATTGATGACAGCCTGCTTGAACGCCTGCAGACCAAAAACGTCAACATCGTCGCCCGTCCGGAATCGGATGGTTCCTCGAGCTTCCTGAGCTATCTCGGCACGCTGCTGCCGATGCTCCTGATCCTCGGCGTCTGGCTGTTCTTCATGCGGCAGATGCAGGGTGGCTCGCGCGGCGCCATGGGCTTTGGCAAGTCGAAGGCGAAGCTTTTGACGGAAGCGCATGGCCGCGTCACCTTCGATGACGTCGCAGGCGTCGACGAGGCCAAACAGGATCTGGAAGAGATTGTGGAATTCCTGCGCGACCCGCAGAAGTTCCAGCGCCTCGGCGGTCGCATCCCGCGCGGCGTTCTGCTCGTCGGTCCTCCGGGTACGGGTAAGACGCTTCTGGCACGCGCCATCGCCGGCGAAGCCAATGTGCCGTTCTTCACCATTTCCGGTTCCGACTTCGTTGAAATGTTCGTCGGCGTGGGTGCAAGCCGCGTCCGCGACATGTTCGAGCAGGCCAAGAAGAACGCGCCCTGCATCATCTTCATCGACGAAATCGACGCCGTCGGCCGCCATCGTGGCGCCGGTCTCGGCGGCGGTAACGACGAACGCGAACAGACGCTCAACCAGTTGCTGGTCGAGATGGACGGCTTCGAGGCCAATGAAGGCATCATCCTCATTGCCGCCACCAACCGTCCCGACGTTCTCGACCCTGCGCTGCTGCGTCCGGGCCGCTTCGACCGCCAGGTCGTCGTGCCGAACCCGGATATCGTCGGCCGCGAGCGTATCCTGAAAGTTCATGCCCGCAACGTGCCGCTGGCACCGAATGTCGATCTGAAGACGCTCGCACGCGGTACGCCCGGGTTCTCCGGTGCCGATCTGATGAACCTCGTCAACGAAGCCGCCCTCATGGCCGCACGCCGCAACAAGCGTCTGGTGACCATGCAGGAATTCGAAGACGCCAAGGACAAGATCATGATGGGCGCCGAGCGCCGCTCTTCGGCCATGACCGAAGCGGAAAAGAAGCTCACCGCCTATCACGAAGCCGGTCATGCGATCACGGCGCTCAAGGTTGCCGTTGCCGATCCGTTGCACAAGGCGACGATCATTCCGCGCGGCCGTGCGCTCGGCATGGTCATGCAGTTGCCGGAGGGTGACCGTTACTCCATGAGCTATATGTGGATGGTGTCGCGCCTCTGCATCATGATGGGTGGCCGCGTTGCCGAAGAGCTGACGTTCGGCAAGGAAAACATCACATCAGGCGCATCCTCGGATATCGAGCAGGCCACCAAGCTTGCCCGCGCCATGGTCACGCAATGGGGCTTCTCCGATCAGCTTGGTCAGGTTGCCTACGGCGAGAACCAGCAGGAAGTATTCCTCGGCCACTCGGTTTCGCAGTCGAAGAACGTGTCCGAGGCGACGGCGCAGACGATCGACACGGAAGTCCGCCGTCTGATCGACCAGGCGTATAGGCAGGCCAAGGATATTCTTACGGAGCATCACGATGGCTTCGTGGCGATCGCCGAAGGCTTGCTGGAATACGAGACGCTGACCGGCGACGAGATCAAGGCTCTCCTTCGCGGCGAAAAGCCGGCTCGCGATCTCGGTGACGACACGCCTCCGAGCCGTGGTTCGGCCGTGCCGAAGACCGGCGCGAAGAAGGACGGTTCGCTCGGCGCCAAGGGTGAAGAGCCCGAAAGCGGCTTCGAACCGCAGCCGCGCTAAAAGCGCGAAGGCGTTCAAAGCTTATGGTTGAGAGGCCAGCCACCTTTTTCGGGTGGCTGGCCTTTTGCTTTGCGAGCGCCAAAGGCAGGTAACGTTCGGGTGCCGGCCGAGGCTTACGGCAATCGCGGTATCAGGGCGAAGTAATGCGAACGGCATTGGCTGTGAATTGGACTATTGTTCATCTCGACCCGATACAGTTTTTTAGTGCTTATTAATGGTAACGCGTTGTAATAGGCGTTCTCGGTAATTTAAGTGCCGAGTTTTACGATCTGTGGCATGAGCCACGAGCACCGATGTTGGTAGTGTCGCTGGTTTCGAAGCGGCGATATCGGTGCCGCCGCAATCCTTGCGAGGACGCGGCAACGACAGGAGTGCATATGAAACGTCGTTATTTCGGAACTGACGGAATTCGCGGTCGATCCAATATCTATCCGATGACGCCGGATCTTGCCATGCGCGTGGGTATCGCTGCCGGCACGATCTTCCATCGAGGCAGTCATCGTCATCGCGTCGTGATCGGCAAGGATACGCGTCTTTCCGGCTATATGCTGGAAAATGCGATAGTGGCGGGCTTCACCGCGGCCGGTGTCGATGCTTTCGTTCTCGGCCCGATCCCGACGCCGGCGGTGGCCATGCTGACGCGTTCGTTGCGTGCCGATATCGGCGTTATGATTTCCGCCTCGCATAACCCTTATGAAGATAATGGCATCAAGCTCTTCGGCCCCGATGGCTACAAGCTCTCCGACGATCTGGAAATGAAGATCGAGGACATGCTCGACAGGGACATGTCGGAACATCTTGCCAAGTCCGAGAATATCGGTCGCGCCAAGCGTATCGACGGTGTCCATGACCGCTATATCGAGCATGCCAAGCGCACGCTGCCGCGCGATGTGACGCTGCAGGGGCTGCGGATCGCCATCGACTGCGCCAATGGTGCGGCCTACAAGGTTGCCCCGGCCGCCCTTTGGGAACTTGGCGCCGAGGTCGTGACCATCGGCAACGAACCGAACGGCACGAATATCAATCTGAATTGTGGCTCCACCAGCCCTGTCGCCCTTCAGAAGAAGGTGGACGAAGTGCGCGCCGATATCGGCATCGCGCTGGATGGCGACGCCGATCGCGTCATCATCGTCGATGAAACCGGCACGATCATCGATGGCGACCAGCTGATGGCCGTCATCGCCGAAAGCTGGGCCGAGAGCCAGACGCTGCGCGGCAACGGCATCGTTGCGACCGTGATGTCGAATCTCGGCCTGGAACGCTTCCTGGAAGAGCGCGGCATGTCGCTTGCCCGTACTGCCGTCGGCGACCGCTATGTCGTCGAGCATATGCGCCAGCACAATTACAATGTCGGCGGCGAGCAGTCCGGTCACATCGTTCTGTCCGACTACGGTACAACGGGCGACGGTCTCGTGGCCGCGCTGCAGATCCTTGCCGCGGTGAAGCGTACGGGCAAGCCGGTCAGCGAAGTCTGTCGCCGTTTCGATCCGGTGCCGCAGCTGCTGCGCAATGTCCGCATTTCCGGTGGCAAGCCGCTGGAGGATATTCAGGTACGGCAGGCAATCGCCGATGCGGAAAGCGAGCTTGCCCGCAGCGGTCGCCTGGTGATCCGCCCGTCCGGCACCGAGCCTCTGATCCGCGTCATGGCGGAAGGGGACGATCGCGGCCAGATCGAGCGTATCGTCGGCGGGCTGATCGACGTAATCTCAAGTGTGCGTTCGGCCGCCTGAACAGGCGGGAGAGAAGTCATTGCGGATATAATGCTATGGCCGTCCTATCGGGGCGGCCATAGTATTTCAGGCCTCGGAGTGATGTGCCGGCCTATTGGAACATTTCTCCGGGATAGGCACCCCAGAGCTTGTCCTGCCTGATATAGCCTTTTGCGGAATGCTCGCGGACGGAAACGCGGCACCATGTTCCGGTACAGGATTGTAGCGAAACCAGTACGCGCGGCTGCAGTTCCGCAATTGCCCCTGCGGCCGGATTGGGATCGGCGCGCAGCATGGCATTCTTCGTCAGCCAGGACGCGATCACGGCCGTGCGCGTTCCGGAAAGCAGGGCGCTGTGCATCCAGCCGGTCACGCCGGTATCGTCGCGGACCTGCCGCCAATGGCCGTATTCGTCGATGATTTCCATCGGAAGGCCCGGCTTCGTATAGATCCATTTCGTGGCATAGATCGTCGACGGTCCCACGCGCATGCGCGCCTTATGGGCTCTCAGCGAAACATAGCGCGGGATCGGCAAGCCCGTTTCGCGCCCCTTGTTCCAGGCCGTAACCGTGGCTGTTATCGGCTTTGCCGGCATCGTACCGGCCAGCGCGGCGGAGCTCAGGAAGACAAAAGCAAGGCCCAAGCCGGCCCATATTGTTCGACGGTAAGTCAACGACTTCCTCCTGAGTTATCTCCCGGCCGCGGCACTGTAATGGTTCGATTCTTGCCAATTGGTTTAGAAAGCCGGCTTCAGAATATCCGCAGCTCCCGCGCCATGGTGGAGAAAGCAAGGATGCAGGCGAGCGTATCTCATTCTCTTTATTTAAAAATCTTGGTTTGCTAATATATAAAATAAAGTATAACTCCTGAATAAACAGGGTAAATATTCGTAGTTAATCAGGTTTTAACTCCTTTTCATCATTATCCTTGTCATGTCTTTTCAGTTGGCAAGCATTTGCTGTGCCAAGGGCAAGAAATTTGGAGCCAAAGCCATGATGAAAACCCTGATCGGGGCACTTGCCACTTTGCTTGTCGGCACGTCGGCCTTTTCCGCTGATCTTTATACACCGGAACCCGTCCAGCCGGCACCGGAGGTAAGTGTCGCCCAATCCGGCGGCTGGTACCTGCGCGGCGATGTCGGCTATGCCTTCACGAACCTGCGCGGCGCCAACTACTTCCAGGGCTCCAATTCCAGCCTGGTCGATTTCAACAGCGCAAAGGTCGATGGCAATGTCACGCTCGGTGGCGGTGTCGGTTACCAGATCAACAACTACCTGCGCACGGACTTGACGCTCGACTACCTCTTCAAGTCCGATTTCAAGGGCTCGACGAAGGGCGATTGCGGCGGTTGCGGTCCGGGCTATACGGCCGTGCCGGCGACCTCCCGTGACCTGGCGTCCCTGACCGCCTACAGCTTGCTTGCCAACGCCTATGTCGATCTCGGCACCTACGGCATCTTCACTCCCTATGTCGGTGGCGGTCTCGGCGGCACCTATGTCAAGTGGAGCAATCTGAAGAACACGTCCTGCTCCGACGCCAATCCGGATTCATGCGACGGATCGGTCACGCATAACGGCCGTGGCAGCTGGCGCTTCACCTACGCGCTGATGGCCGGTACCTCCATCGACCTGACCTGCAACCTCAAGGCCGACGTCGGTTATCGCTACCGCCACGTTCAGGGCGGCGACATGTTCGGTTACAACGAGAATGGCGGTCCTGGCTACGACAAGGGTCTGAACCTGCACGAAGCCCGCATCGGTGCCCGCTACACCTTCGGCGGCTGCCAGACCGCAAGCTACATGCCGCCGGCAGACATTCCGGTTCAGCCACCGGTCTACAAGTAAGCGATCTCCATACAAGCCACTGAAAAGCCGTCCGGTTTCCTCCGGACGGCTTTTCGCTTTTTGTCCGTCCCGTTAAGCAATTCTCCGCCGCCTTAAAGCTTCATTAACCATGAATTCCCTATGGTTAATGAAATGAGAATGGCGGCTTTCCCTGATCGAACTCCCGTTTGAGGGGCGTCGCAGATAAGGGCAGGCCGGCCGACTTGACGCGCTGGCGTCAGCCTGAGGATGGAAGGCGAGGGGTAATGATCCGTTTTGACGCTTTGGCGCTGGCCGCGGCGATGGCAGGCGCATCGGCGGGTGTTGCCATCGCGGCCGATGCTGCGCCGCCGGAGATCAAGATGCCCGAGGTCAGCGTCAAGGATGCCAAGGGATGGTATGTGCGCGGCGACGTCGGCTATGCGGTTAACGCCAGCCGCACCGACACGAGGTTTCGTGCCTATGATCCGACTGGCGGCGATTACAGCTCGAACAGCTTTGATTCGACTCGCTTCGGGGGCGATTTTTCCGGCAGCCTCGGCGTCGGCTACCAGTTCAACGATCTCTTTCGTGCCGACGTCACCGGCGATCTCTTCAGCGGTGATTTCAATGGCAGCATTTCGAGCGATGCACCTTGTTCCGGAGGGGTGGGCGGCACAGGATGTTCGACGAAAGCGCGTTCCTCCTTCAGGGCCGGCAGCCTGATGGTCAACGGCTATGTCGATCTTGGAACGCTTGCAGGCTTCACGCCCTATGTCGGCGCCGGTCTCGGCGCCACGCGCGTTTCCTGGAGCAGCGTCAATACCATCGGCTCCTGCGTCGATGGCGCTGTGGGCTGCGGCGGTGCTGCTTCGGTCAGTGCGCGCTATCCCGGTGACAGCGACTGGCGCCTGACCTACGCCTTGATGGCAGGTGTCGCCTATGAGGTGGCGCCGAACATCAAGGTCGATCTTGGCTATCGCTTCTCCCATATCGCGGGTGGCGACATGTTCGGCGATTCGACGGCCAGCGCCGGGGGTGCGACGGGCCACGACGGCGCACTATCGCGCCATGAAATTCGCATCGGCTTGCGGATCACCACCTGGTAGGGGTGGATGCCTACGGCGTTGTCAGCACGTAGGCGATGCGCCGGAAGAAATCCAAGGTTCGGAAGATGTGAGCGGGTATGCGCCGCCATGCAGAGGATTTGGCAGCGCGATAATCGCGGCGCCAGCCGATCATGGTCGTTCTCTGCAGCCGGCTGAAACCGGTAATGTTTGCGCGCGTGCTGACGATGGATATGCGCATGTCCCAGCCGCGCTCCACGGCCACATCCCAGGGCAGCGACATGATGGCCAGCGATTTCACGATCTTTTCGGCGCCCTCACGCGTGACGAGATAGCAGGCCGTCGAACCTTGCGGGCCGAAGAGGCAGCGACCGACCACATCTCCCATTCTGCTGCGCGTCATGGCGCGGAAGCCATTCCAGCGGTGATTGACGAGTTTGACCAGGCCGGCGCTGGGCGCTGCTTCCTTCGCCGCTATGGCGCGTGCGAGGAAATCGATATCCAAGGCGACATCGTCCTCGATGATGACAGCCATTTCGTCGCCGCTCGCCAGAAACCGGTGCAGGGCCAGCAGGTGGCTGCGATAGCAGCCATACTCACCGGGCAGGATGGTGCGGCCGTGGCGGCGCTGGAAGCGATCGTGATCGACGTCGATCCATTGATTGCGCGGGACAAGGGCGCCATCGACGCCATCGACCCGCTCGAACCGGAAGCCGAACTCATCGCTCTGCCGCTGGATCTCCGCGAGCCGTTCTGCTGCCCGGTCGATATTGATAAGATAGACCGGAATGGTCTGCAGAGGCGTGAAAGAGGTTTCGGCGAGCGCAGTTAGGGACATCGAGCACACTTGTTATTTCCATCGGCGCAATCGGCGAGCGCCAAGCCATATATGATTGCGCATCAACATAGAAACCAGATTCTGTGGCGTTAAATTTGGCTTATTTCCATTGCGCGTGACTTGCGTGCCATCAAAAATCTCGCACGAATTTGTGATGGAGTACCACCTGCAATTTTTACCATTGCACTTGCGGGCGGCTTCCAATATATCCGGCGGCGGGACACCCTTCCCCAACGAAGGGCTTTCTATCTGAGAGGATAGCGTTATGACTAAGCTCGCCAAGCCGGACATACGTCCGAATAATACCCATTTCTCTTCTGGTCCATGCTCGAAGCGTCCCGGTTGGACGCTTAACGCTCTTTCCGACGCGGCCCTTGGCCGTTCGCACCGCGCGAAGGTCGGCAAAGCCAAGCTGAAGCAGGCCATCGACCTCACTCGCGAAATTCTGGAAGTGCCGGCGGATTACCGCATCGGCATTGTTCCCGCTTCCGACACCGGCGCCGTCGAAATGGCGCTGTGGTCTCTGCTCGGTGAACGCGGCGTCGATATGCTCGCGTGGGAAAGCTTCGGCGCCGGCTGGGTTACCGATGTCATCAAGCAGCTGAAGCTCAAGGACGTCCGCAAACTTGAAGCTGGCTACGGCGAGCTACCCGATCTTTCCACCGTCGATTTCGACCGCGACGTGGTCTTCACCTGGAACGGCACCACCTCCGGCGTGCGCGT
This sequence comes from Rhizobium sp. NPDC090279, assembly GCF_044769665.1. Classification (NCBI taxonomy): domain Bacteria; kingdom Pseudomonadati; phylum Pseudomonadota; class Alphaproteobacteria; order Hyphomicrobiales; family Rhizobiaceae; genus Rhizobium; species Rhizobium sp. NPDC090279. The sequence continues at coordinate 340,270 of NZ_JBIVYI010000002.1, forward strand.
TCCGAACGGCGATTTCATCCCGGCCGACCGCAAGGGCCTGACGATCTGCGACGCCACTTCGGCCGCCTTCGCTCAGAACCTCGATTTTGCCAAGCTCGATGTCGTCACCTTCTCCTGGCAGAAGGTTCTGGGCGGCGAGGGCGCACATGGCGTCATCATCCTTTCACCGCGCGCCGTCGAGCGCCTGACCACCTACGTCCCAGCCTGGCCGCTGCCGAAGATCTTCCGCATGACCAGCGGCGGCAAGCTGATTGAAGGCATCTTCACCGGCGAGACGATCAACACGCCTTCGATGCTCTGCGTCGAAGATTATATCGACGCTCTCCTCTGGGCCAAGGATCTCGGCGGCCTGAAGGCGCTGATCGGCCGTGCCGATGCCAATGCCAAGGTCATCCATGACTTTGTTGCCGCCAACGACTGGATCGCCAATCTCGCCGTCAAGGCCGAGACCGAATCCAACACGTCGGTCTGCCTGAAGATCGTCGACAAGGATGTTGCCGCTCTCGATGAGGACGGTCAGGCGAATTTCGCCAAGGGCTTGGTTGCGCTTCTCGAAAAGGAAGCGGTTGCTTTTGACGTCGGTCACTACCGCGATGCCCCGTCGGGTCTGCGCATCTGGGCAGGTGCGACGATCGAAGCTTCCGACATGCAGAAGCTGATGCCTTGGCTCGCCTGGGCTTTCGAAACGCAGAAGGCGACGCTCTCCCAGGCTGCTGCCTGAGACCTTAAGCGTTCATGGCTCCGCCTATAGGGCGGAGCCCAGCATTCCGAACTTCTTTTTATTTTCACGCAATTCCGGACGGAAAACCGCTTCGCACTTTTCCTGGATTGCTTGTCTTACCCGATCTTTTTCAGGAGGCCTACCATGGCACCTCGCGTTCTCGTATCCGACGAACTGTCGGAAACCGCCGTTCAGATCTTCCGCGATCGCGGCGTCGAAGTCGATTTCCAGCCGCAGCTCGGCAAGGACAAGGACAAGCTGTTCGAAATCATCGGCAGGTATGATGGCCTTGCCATCCGTTCGGCCACCAAGGTGACGGAGAAGATCATCGAAGCGGCGAAGAACCTCAAGGTCGTTGGCCGCGCCGGTATCGGCGTCGACAATGTCGATATTCCGGCCGCCTCACGCCGCGGTATCATCGTCATGAACACGCCGTTCGGCAATTCGATCACGACGGCCGAGCATGCGATCGCGCTGATGTTTGCCGTTGCCCGCCAGCTTCCGGCTGCCGACGCCTCGACCCAGGCCGGCAAGTGGGAAAAGTCGAAGTTCATGGGTGTCGAAATCACCGGCAAGACGCTCGGCATCATCGGCGCCGGCAATATCGGCTCTATCGTCATTGCCCGCGCTCTCGGCTTGAAGATGCATGTCCTTGCCTATGACCCCTTCCTGTCGAAGGAGCGCGCTGAGGAAATGGGCGTGACCAAGGTCGAGCTCGACGAACTCTTCGCCCGTGCCGACTTCATCACGCTGCATGTGCCGCTGACCGACAAGACCCGCAACGTCATCGACGCCAGCGCTATCGCCAAGATGAAGCAGGGTGTCCGCATCATCAACTGCGCCCGCGGCGGTCTCGTCGATGAGGCAGCTCTCGCCGCTGCCATCAAATCAGGCCATGTCGCTGGTGCCGCCTTCGACGTCTTCGAAGTCGAGCCGGCCAAGGAAAGCCCGCTGTTCGGCCTGCCGAACGTCGTCTGCACGCCGCATCTCGGTGCCTCGACGACAGAAGCGCAGGAAAACGTCGCTCTGCAGGTCGCCGAGCAGATGGCCGACTACCTCGTCAAGGGTGCCGTCTCGAACGCGATCAACATGCCCTCGATCACCGCCGAAGAAGCGCCGATCCTGAAGCCCTTCATCAAGCTTGCCGATGTTCTCGGCGCCTTCGTCGGTCAGGTCACCGAAGAGCCGATCAAGGAAATCGAGATCCTCTACGACGGCGTCACCGCCAACATGAACACGAAAGCCCTGACGAGCGCGTTGCTCGCCGGCCTGATCCGCAATCAGGTTGCCGACGTCAACATGGTCTCGGCGCCGATCATGATCAAGGAAAAGGGTATCGTGCTTGCCGAAGTCAAGCGCGACAAGACCGGCGTCTATGACGGCTATATCAAGCTGACCGTCACCACCGACAGCATGACGCGCTCCGTTGCCGGCACGGTCTTTTCGGACGGCAAGCCGCGCTTCATCCAGATCAAGGGCATCAACCTCGATGCGGATGTCGGCAATCACATGGTCTATATCGCCAACACCGACGTTCCCGGCATGATCGGCTTCATCGGCACGGCGCTCGGCTCCGCCGGCGTCAACATCGCCAACTTCCAGCTCGGTCGCGACAAGCAGGGCGGCGATGCCATCGCGCTCCTCTATGTCGATGGCCCGATCAGCGACGACGTGCTTGCCAAGCTCACGGCGCATCAGGCGATCCGCCAGGCAAAGCCGCTGGTGTTCAACGTCGACTGAGCCTGCCCGTCTTCTGAAGGGCGGCGACCACGCAGCTCGCTCCTGCCAAGAGCCAATCCGAAAGCCCGGCGCAACGCGAGTTGCGCCGGGCTTTCTTCGTAATTGCACGGGTTGTGGATAAGGTCGGCTCGTAGACTATCGAGGCCGACCAAACGCGCCTATCTCTTGTGTCATGGAGGCTTTGCGGAAGAACATTCTCGGGGAAGGAATGGGCACGCCGATCGAGTGGCTGGCCAAGCCTGCCTCCGTGGCGATCGTGCTGTTTGCGCGGGCCATCACGGCAGTCAGGGCGATATGGCCTGAGAGCGGCATACGCACTCGCCATTGCATCTATTTCGCCAATCATTCCAGCCATGGCGATTTCATCCTGATCTGGACTGTCCTGCCGCCTCGATTGCGCCGTCGCGTCCGGCCGGTGGCGGGCGCCGATTATTGGCTGAAATCGCCGCTGAATAGCTTTATCGGCCGGGACGTCTTCAATGCCGTATTGATCGAGCGGGATCGTGAGGCACGCAAGGAGGACCCGGTCACGCAGATGACGCAGGCACTCGACGCTGGCTCCTCTTTGATCCTGTTTCCGGAAGGCACGCGCAATCTGACCGATCAACCGCTGCAGCCGTTCAAGAGCGGGCTTTTCCACCTTGCTAAGGCACGCCCGGATATCGACCTCGCTCCCGTCTGGATCGACAATCTCAATAGGGTCATGCCCAAGGGAGAGTTCGTGCCCATTCCGCTGATCTGCACCGTCACGTTCGGCGAGGCCCTGCACATCGGCGAGGCAGAGGAGAAGGCGGATTTCCTGGCGAGGGCACAATCGGCTTTGCTGGCGCTCGCGCCGAAGCGGGCGGGAGACTGAGCATGAGTGCTGCCAGCGCCGATCTGATCCATCTCGTTCTCGGCATCTTCGGCGTGCTGATCGTCGCCTCGATCATCGGCTATGTGCTGCAGCAGCGCCTGTCGCCCGATGGGTCGAATGCCGCGATCGAAAACCTGAATGCGCGTATCAAGGCTTGGTGGGTGATGGTGGTGCTGATCGGCATCGCCTTCGTGGCTGGCCGGGCCGGCGTCATCCTGCTCTTTGCCTTCTGCTCCTTTGCGGCGCTGCGCGAGTTCGTGACGCTGATCAACACGAAGCGGGCCGACCATTGGGCGCTTGCTGCTGCCTTCTTCGTCGCCCTGCCGGTGCAATATTATCTGCTCTGGGCCGAGCAATACGGCATCTACTCGATCTTCATTCCCGTTTACGCCTTCCTGTTCATGCCGATCATCGCGGTGTTGCGCGGCGATACCGAACGCTTCCTGGTGCGCATTGCCGAAATACAATGGGCGCTTATGATCTGCGTCTTCTGCGCCTCGCACGTGCCGGCGTTGTTGACGCTGCATATTCCCGGCTATGAAGGCCGCAACGTGCTGCTGATCGCCTTCCTGGTGATCGTCGTCCAGCTGAGCGATGTCCTGCAATATGTCTGGGGCAAGCTTTTCGGGAAAACGAAGATCGCGCCGCGGCTGTCGCCATCGAAGACCGTGGAGGGCTTTGTTGGCGGCGTGGTCAGCGCCTCGTTGATCGGCGCTGCGCTCTGGTGGGTGACGCCGTTCACGCCGCTGCAAGCCGGACTGCTGGCCTTCGTCATCACGATCATGGGCTTCTTCGGCGGTCTCGTGATGTCGGCAATCAAGCGAGATCGCGGCGTCAAGGACTGGGGCCATCTCATCGAAGGCCATGGCGGGCTGATCGACCGGCTGGACTCGGTCGTTTTCTCGGCGCCCATCTTCTTCCACCTCGTTCGCTTCTGGTGGTCCGTGTCATGACCGGCCGGCTGAAAGCGCTTGCCGGCAGCAGCGTCGTGCATGTGCTTTTCGCATTCCTTGCCATGGGTAGCTGGGCCGTCTTTGCCAATCGTGCGTATCCGATGCCGCGGCCTTTGATATCGGGCCTCGTGCAGGGCGTGCTGTCGGGTTGCCTGACGCTGTTTCTGAAGTCCGTGGTCGAGGCTCTGTCGCGGCGGTTCAGCGGCTTTACGACCCTCTGGGCGCCGCCGCTGATCGCGTGCCTCGGCTCGGCGGCGATCCTGATGACGATCCATGCCTTGAGCGGCACACCGGAGATCTTGAAGACGATCGCCGTGCCGCTGCTGGTGTCATCAAGCTATGCGGCAATCTATAATTATTCGATTTCCGGCGGGAGGCGTCCAAGAATGACAGGTGAGGGCCATGACGGGTGAGACAACAGGCGACAGGCGGCCATTGGCCAGCCGCAATACGCGATGGGCGCAGGCCCTGGCGCGGCGCATGACGGCGCTCTCGGTGACGCCGAACCAGATATCGCAGGCGAGCATGGCGATGGCAGCACTGGCTGGGGCCTCGTTCTGGCTCTCCGGCACTGCCGGCGGTGTCGGGACGCGGTTGGTCTTGCTGATCCTTGCCGCCCTGTTCTGCCAATTTCGCCTGCTCTGCAACCTGCTTGACGGCATGGTGGCGGTCGAGGGCGGTAAGGGCGAGGCCGACGGACCGTTCTGGAACGAATTCCCGGATCGCATCGCCGATATCCTGATTTTTGCCGGTATCGGCTATGGCATCGCCGCACCGGGGCTCGGCTGGGCGGCTGCCGCCCTTGCCGTGCTGACGGCCTATGTCCGGGAGCTTGGCCGGGCCACCGGCAACCCGAGCGATTTCGGCGGGCCGATGGCCAAACAGCATCGCATGGCGGTCGCTACGGCTGCCGCACTCCTCTCTATCCTCGAGGCTCTCTGGAGCGGCGGCAGCTGGGTTTTGACGATCGCGCTCTGGATCGTCGCCATCGGATCGGCGATGACAGTCTTGCGGCGCGCGGGCAATCTGATCCGGCATCTGAAGGCAAAGGAGTGATTCGCGATTCGCTCCACCCCTTGCATGGAATGGCAATCCTTTCTATATCCGTCCACAATTGAGGCTGGCTGCAAAGAGCGGCCACTGGCCCCGCGTGAAAATTCGCCGTTTTTGCATGGCATCCGGCGGTGACAAGCATGACCCCAAAAAGTGTGCAGCAGTTTTTGGATCAGATCATGCGAAATCAAATGAAGAGAGCGTGACGACGTTTCGAAGAAACGTCATCCCGCTCGGCAGCATCGAAGATCGTTCAAGACTGGCGGCAACGACCGTGAATACACTGGATTTTGACAAGAGGCCGGAAGATACCCGCGTCGTCGTCGCCATGTCGGGCGGTGTCGACAGCTCGGTCGTCGCCGGCATTTTGAAGCGGCAGGGCTATGATGTGCTCGGCATTACGCTGCAGCTCTATGACCATGGCGCCGCCGTGCATCGCGCCGGCTCCTGTTGCGCCGGCCAGGATATCGACGATGCCCGCCGCGTTTGCGAGACGCTTGGCATCCCGCACTACGTGCTCGACTATGAGAAGCGCTTCCGCGAGACGGTGATCAATCCCTTCGCCGAGAGCTATGTCGCCGGCGAGACGCCGATCCCTTGCGTGGCCTGCAACCAGACCGTCAAGTTCGCGGACCTCCTGCTGACCGCCAAGGAACTCGGCGCCGATGCGCTGGCGACCGGCCATTACATTCGCTCACGCCCGAACCCTTCCGCCGATAATCCTGCCCGCCGTGCGCTTTATCGCCCGGCCGATGCCGATCGCGACCAGAGCTATTTCCTTTTCGCGACGACGCAGGAGCAGATCGATTACCTGCGCTTTCCGCTCGGCGGCATGCCTAAGGCCGAGACACGCACACTTGCCGAGGAGATGGGCCTCGTCGTCGCCAAGAAGGCCGACAGCCAGGACATCTGTTTCGTGCCGCAGGGCAAGTATTCCGATGTGATCGCCAAACTGAAGCCGAATGCAGCGCTTGCCGGCGAGATCGTTCATCTCGACGGCCGCGTGCTCGGGCACCATGAAGGCATCCTGCACTACACGATCGGCCAGCGCCGCGGCATTGGCGTTGCGACCGGTGAGCCGCTCTACGTCGTCTATCTCGACGCCCGCTCGCGCCGCGTCATCGTCGGCCCGAAGGAAGCGCTGGAAACGCACCGCGTCTATCTGCGCGATGTCAACTGGCTGGGCGACGAGCCGTTGTCGCAGGCGGCTTCCGGCGAGGGCTTTGCCTGCTTCGCCAAGGTCCGCTCCACTCGCGCGCCGTCTCCGGCCGTGCTGCATATCGATGCCAGCGGCATCTATGTCGACCTGACGATCGGCGAGGCAGGCGTCGCCCCGGGGCAGGCCTGCGCGCTCTACTCGGCACCGGGCGACGACGCCCGCGTCTATGGCGGCGGCTTCATCGAACGTTCGGAACGCGAGCCGATGGCGGAAGCTTCTCTGAAGGCTTTGCTCGCCAGCCCGGTGGCTGCCTGAGGAGAGATGGCGCCGGCGCAAGAGAAAGCACTGATTTTTCCAAATCATCCGCTTGACACCAAGCCGAACCGCACCTTATAAGCCGCTCAACCGACGGGCCAACGCTTTTCGAGCGGCGGTTCGTTTGACCTTTGCGTATGATGTCAACATCAAACGCGGCGTGGCGGAGTAGCTCAGTAGGTCAGAGCAGAGGAATCATAATCCTTGTGTCGGGGGTTCAAATCCCTCCTCCGCTACCATACATACCCCCAGAAATTCAGCCCCTACGCCTAATAGTTCTTCGCTGGCGACCGCTGTTTGGCAAGCGTTTATTCGTAACGGTATTTTCCACCTGCCTTGCGCTGGCATGGCGGATTCTGTCCGATTATCTCGATGCGGAACATCGTCAGATCATGGGCGCGTCGGGGCCTCAGTCCTCCTTCATTGGTATCCCAGCTTCTTTGACCGCTTCGATAAAGGCGAGCCGGGCTTGCTCGGGAGTGCGCTTGCCGCTGATCACATCTGCGAAGACGGACAAGGCTTGGTCCAGCGCGGGGGCCTCTTCAAGCGGCCAATCTTCGATGAGCGCCCAGCTGGCGGCCTGGGTCGTATCGATGACGACCCATTCTTCCGGTTTCTCAAGGGCGATGGTGACCGCCTTGCTCCATTTTCTCTGCGTCACGGAAAACCCTCGAATTCGTGTATGCTTGTTGCCTGTCTCATAGGCCGATTCATTTCGCGTGGCGAGGTGGTTTCTCTTGGGGCAGAGGCTCGCAGGAATGTTTCGGGGAGGGCGGGGTGACAAGACAAACGGAATCAATGTCTGTCCTTTCCCGAAGGGGTCTTGAGTTGAAGTCCGTCTCTATCGCGGACGCAAGACACTGAAGCTCCTTCGACAATGAGACGCAGTGATGTCTATCGTCGCACAGGATGGCTGTTCGATCATAGCCGGCCGATAGCGATGTGGCTAAACGAACTGAACGCCCATGCTGTTGATCTTTCGCCAGCGAACTTCGCAGGCCATCAGCCTGTTGTCGGAGAGGCGCAGATTGAAGGCATTCGGGGCCGAGAGCGGGTTTTCGATCTGAATCATCGCGCCGGTATCGGACAGGTTTTTGACGAGGCAATCGAAGACCGAGTGTCCGTCGTTGAAGATGATCTTGGCTCCGAGAAGCGTCCGCTTTCGTACGGATGTTCGGCCTTCTGGCGAGGATTCGGTCATCGCTTTGGTTCCGGGTCGCTGTTTTACTAATTTGTTATGTTCTAATATCAAATAAGTTAATATGGTCCTGCTTGGCGAGCGCTTTTCCTGCATAAAGGCTTACTGGGGACTGCGAGATATCACCCCTCAAATCTGCTGGTGGAGGGTAGTTGCTGCTTCGAATCCGGTGGCTGTCGTGCGCGGGAGCGCCAACTCAGCTTCAGCCTGGTATTCCCCGCCAATCCGCGCTTATTCTTTCCAGCGAACAAGTAGTCTTTATTTGCGTTATATTTCTGAACGTCATCGCAAATGCATGCAACATGTCTTGCAAGACGAAACACGCTCTGTCACCGTGCCGCCATAGGGGATCGGGGTTTTCAATGAGATTGTTTTTGGCGGCGGCCACCTTGCTGGTGATCGCCAGTTCCGCAATGGCAGCAGACGATACCGTGAGCAATGCGTACCGGGTCTGCAAGATGATCGACAATACTGGCTTGTTTACTGCGCCGTGTCAGGTTTCCAGCCGGAGATACGCCGTTGTGGCGACGATAGACTTGCCGAGCGCCGACGCCAGAAAGGCCTGTGCGCAGATCACCGGCGTAGTGTCGTCAAAGGGGTTTCATTTTCCCAACGGAGAATGGACCGTGCAGATCAAGTCGCCGACCAGCGGCGACAAATCCATCGCATTTTGCAGATTGCCGAAATAACCCCGTCAAGCAGAGGCGTTCAGTTCTTCTTCGGCGAAGGCGAGTTGCAACTCCATCTGAACCGCATGCATGAAGAGACCTGCCTGTCGCGAGATTTCGCCGTCTTCCATTCCCTGTTCGCGCAAGGCGGTGGCAAAGCTTGCCATTTCCGAACGCCAGAAGCGGTTTGCCGCCTCGCCTTGAAGCTGTTGCAGGGCTGTGGCACACCGCCTGACATCACTGGTACGCCTGTCGGCCGGGAATGGTAGAAGCGACATATTCTCTCCGTCATTGGCAGGGCGAATCGCCTGCCTCTGTTGGCAAGATCGCCGCCACTCGTTCATAAAAAGTGAATAATGTCAGAGAGATCCCGCGTTGTGCGGGAAGGGCGGGGTAATTTCACTGCATTACGGATATGCCTGCTTCCCGTGCGGCCTTGATCAAGGCCTCTCTTACGGTTTCGGGCGGGACGGCGCCAAGCATCGCTTCGAGGCAGATGCGCACTGCCGCGACATATTCCTCGCCATTTTCCACTGGCCAATATTCCAACAGCAATTCCGCGGCCTGATGCACCGAATTGACGCGGCGGGTTCCGCCATTCTCTCCCATGACAAGCGTGATGGCTGGAAATGGCCGTAAAGTGTTTCGTTTCAAAACGTATTACCTCCGAAACATTCATGCTTCGGTAACACAGCAAGAAACGTTCCGGATCGAGCGCTCTCTGCCTGGTGTCATCGAAGCTGGTTTCGTTCCCCGCTGCCTGGCGAGCAAATATAGGCCGCTTACTCCCGCGATGGTTGCTCTCCTGTCGGATTATTACACAATTCTCGCAAAGCTGAATGGGTCCTGGAGAGCTTCGCGGACACGCAAGCGCAGCAGCTTCGGTGGCCTTGCGCCGACCGAGTTCTATGACAAGCGTCGCTCCAGATCTTTGCAAGGAATGCCGTCAACGAAGGGTGTGCGAACCAAGGACGCCTTGCGCGCGCCCAGGGTCGACAGCGGGTCCAACGCGTAGGGGCAGTTTAGTCCAGCACGCTGGCTTCGATGCAGGCCTCGATGAACACCGTCCTGGCTTTCTCACAGAGAAGGGGATCGACGTCGGCTTCAAGACAGAGACTTCGGGCCGAACTATATTTTTCGCCTCTTATGGCCGGCCAGCGGAAAAGGAGATGACTGTGGGCCTCCTTCGGACTTCGGATTGCTTCCGGCATGCCATAGCCGATGCGCAGATATATGGGCTCAGGCCAGTGACCTTCGCCGGTATTAAAGATGATGTTCATTTCAATGATGCTCCGACATTGTGATCGAAACTTCTGTCGCGACAAAAGGTTTCGCAAATTCCGGAAAATCGATCGATGCCGTCCTTGCGGGAGTGCAGCGGCTACAAGCAGGTCGGAGCGGCGGCCAGACTATATGGCAATCAGCAGGAGAAGGGCGAGAAGGAGCGCCAATCCGATGAAAACGGCGCGCAACACGCCGCGAAGGAAGACGGCAAGGACAATGACTGCCAATAATGCGACGATCATGGATTGGCCGCGTCAGCTTCCACCGACCAGATGTCCAAGCCATCCCTCAATGAGGCAAGCAGTTGTTTCATTCGTGAATGAGGCTCGGACAAGGCGCTTTATTCTACTGGACCACCGGCATTTCGAGGGGAACGCCGGCCTCGGACGCCGCTGCAACGAAGCTGTTGCGCGCTTCCAGCGAGTGTCCCTGACCTCTTTCGACGTCGGCACAGACTTGCAGGGCCATCATGAAGGCCTTACCCTCCGCCACGGGCCATGCGTTCAGCAACATGTCCAGCGCTTCTTTCGTGTTGGCGACCGTGTAGACCTTTCCGGTGCGCTTGCAGATGACCATGATGGGATAATTCCAGTCTTTGTTATTCATGGCAGGAGGCTCCGATCCGACGCGGCCGAAATTAACGCTACGGTGCGTGAAATCTCTAGTTAATTTCAAGTCGATATCTGGAGCAGTTCGAAACTGTTTCAATCGCCGGGAAAATCAATTCAGACGCTGACGCGATCAACTTTCGATACGTCACTTCCAAGACTGTGTTTTTCACATTGAATCATTGCACGGAGATTACTTGCATGGAGCAATGAGATCGTAAAAAACTTGTCGCGCGGCATGGTCGACGGGAGAGAATGATGGGCAGCTTTGCGGAGATCAAGGAGCGGGCCGAGAAGCGCAAGGGCGGTGCCGACGGGCTGCGGGCATTGATGCCCAAGGCGCCGAACCACGAGACCCTGCGCGCTCTGCCCGATGATCGCATCCTGTCGGAGATGACCCGCTACATCTTCTATGCGGGCTTCGTGCGCAACATCATCGATTCCAAATGGCCGGGCTTCGAGGCTGCCTTTTCCGATTTCGATCCGGCCTTCCTCAATCTCGCGCCGGATGATTATTGGCATGAGCTGACGTCCGATAAACGCATCATCCGCAACGGCGCCAAGATCATGTCGGTACGAACAAATGCGCAGTTCGTCCGCCGGCTTGCCGACGAACACGGCAGCGCCGGCCGCTTCTTCGCCGACTGGCCGCTGGAAGATCAGATCGGCCTGCTTGCCGTTCTAGACAAGCAGGCGAACCGGCTCGGCGGCATGACCGGACAATATCTGCTGCGGGCGATCGGCCGCGACAGCTTCGTCATGAGCCATGACGTTCTCGTCTGCCTCAGGCTTTCCGGCGTGCCGATTTCGGAAAGCAAGCCCACCAAGAAGGACCTGCGGCTGATCCAGGATCAGTTCAATGCCTGGCATACGGAGACGGGCCTTCCGCTCACCCATCTCTCGCGCATTTGCGCCTTCTCCGTCGGTATGCCTGGAGAAGAAGATGAGGCCTGATTGATCTGTTACCCCGAATGATGTTGGATCGCGTCCCGACACAGGGAGAAACAGAATGACGACCGACAGCAGACCCTTGGCCATCAGCGCGCCGGAACCGCGCTCGCTTGAGCTCATCTTCACCAAGGACGCATTGTCGCTCCTTCGCAAGAAATATCGCGTGGTCGAGGCGGACGCGGACAATATCGCCGATTTGGGCGACGAGGTGCTGGGCGAGGCACGCTACATCATCGGCCAGCCGCCCCTGTCGAGGGCAACGCTCGACCGCATGCCGCAGCTGCGCTGCATCCTGAATGTCGAGAGCAACCTCATCAACAACATGCCCTACGAGGTGCTGTTCGAACGTGGCATTCATGTCGTCACCACGGGTCTGGTCTTCGCCGAGCCGGTCGCGGAGATCGGCCTCGGATTTGCTCTGAGCCTGGCGCGCGGGATCGCTGACGCCGATCGGGATTTCCGCGAGGGCAGGGAACTTTGGGGCGGCGACGGCAATGCCAGCGCCCGGCTGCTTTCGGGCAGCGATGTCGGCATCGTCGGCTTCGGCGATCTCGGCAAGGCGCTGAACCGGGTTCTCAGCGGTTTCCGGGCCAATATTAGAGTCTTCGATCCCTGGATGCCGCCTTCGATCCTGAGGGAGCATGGCGTTCAGCCCGCGGGGCTGGACGAAGTCTTGTCCGACAGCGATTTCATTTTCGTGGTTGCCTCCGTCACCAGCGAGAACAAGGGTTTTCTCGGCACGGAAGCCTTTGCGAGGATGCGCAAGGGAGCTGCCTTCATACTGCTCAGTCGCGCCGATGTCGTCGATTTCGATGCGTTGATGGCCGCGGTCGCCTCCGGTCATATCGTGGCGGCGAGCGACGTCTATCCCGAGGAGCCGCTCGGTCTTGATCATCCTGTGCGTAAACTCAAGGGCTTCCTTCGTTCGGCACATCGTGCCGGCGCGCTCGACAGTGCCTTTAAGAAGATGGGCGAGATGGTGCTGGAGGACATGGATCTGATGGATCGCGGCCTGCCGCCGATGCGCAGCAAGCGCGCCGAGCGGGAAACGGTATCACGCATGCGCTCAAAGCCGGTGACGCGCAACTGATGGCTGGTGTCCATCCCCGGCGAGTGTCTCTCTGCGTCGGGGATGGATTTCTATCGCTGGACTAGCGGCGATCGAGCCGGGTGGCCAGGCGATCGCCGAGCCACTGCATACCCCACACCAGAATGATCAGGATGATGACGACGGCGATCATGACGTTGGTTTCGTAGCGTTGGTAGCCGTAGCGGATGGCGAGGTCGCCGAGGCCGCCGCCGCCGATCGTGCCGGCCATGGCGGAAGCGCCGATCAGCGTTACCATGGTCACGGTGAAGCCGGCGACGATGCCGGGCATGGCTTCGGGTATCAGTACCTCGCGGACAATGGTCCAGCGATTGCCGCCCATGGCGCGCACGGCGTCGATCAGGCCGCGATCGACATCGCGCAGCGAGACTTCGGCGACACGTGCGTAATAGGGGATGGCTGCGATGGTCAGCGGTACGATCGCGGCCGTCGTGCCGAGCGCCGTGCCGACGATCAGGCGCGTCAGCGGGATGAGGGCGATGAGCAGAATGATGAAAGGCACGGCGCGGAAACCGTCGACTAGGATGCCCAGGACGCGGTTGATCGCACCCTGCTCGGCGATGCCGCCGCGGCTGGTGACGACGAGGGCAAGGCCAAGCGGCAGGCCGATGATGAGGGAGAGAAGTCCGGATGCGCCCGTCATCCAGATCGTTTGCCAGAAGGAGCGCCAAAGCAGGCCGAGGATTACGTCAGTTGTCATAGCCTAGAACCTCCACCCGGGCGGAACGGGCTTTCAAAAAATCGGCGACCTGCGCCGGCAAGGCCGCGTCGCGCGTCGGCACGGCGACGAAGAAGCGGGCGACGGGCTGGTTCTGGATGTGGTCAATGCCGCCATGGACGAGCCGGAAAGAGCGGGGAAGAGCGGCCGAAAGCTCGGCAAAGAGCGCGCCTTGGGCGGCAGGGCCGGCAAGATCGACGCTGAGGATCGCCTCGGTCCCTGATGTCGGGGAAAGGCGGGCGGCGATATGCTCGGGAAGCTGCGGACGGGCGCCGCTGAGCAGGCTTGCCGCAATCTCCGTTTCCGGGTTGGCGAAAACAGTCCAGACCGAACCTTCTTCGACAATGCGGCCGGCGTCTATGACCGCGACGCGATCGGCAATCGAGCGGATCACTTCCATCTCGTGGGTGATAAGCAGGATTGTCAGGCCGAGTTTGCGGTTGATGTCCTTCAAGAGTGCCAGGATCGACCGGGTGGTTTCCGGGTCGAGCGCCGACGTCGCTTCGTCCGACAGGAGAATGGCGGGCCGGGCGGCAAGGGCGCGGGCAATGCCGACGCGCTGCTTCTGGCCGCCGGACAGTGCGGACGGGTAGGCCTTTGCCTTGTCGGCGAGGCCGACGAGTTCGAGCAGTTCGCGGGCGCGCTGCAGCCGTTCGGTCTTGCCGACGCCTTCGATCTTCAGCGGCAGGGCGATATTGTCCTCGACCGTCCGGGAGGACAGCAGGTTGAAATGCTGAAACACCATGCCGATGCGGCGGCGCAGTGGCTGCAGCTCCTTCTCCGAAAGGCGGGCTATATCGCGGCCCTCGATGTGGATCTCGCCGCTATCGGCACGCTCCAGCCCGTTCAGGCAGCGGATCAGCGTCGATTTGCCAGCGCCGCTGCGGCCGATGATGCCGACGATTTCGCCGCGGCGTGCGGTCAGCGAGATGCCGTCCAGCGCCGGCGTCGCGCCGAACCGGCGGCGCACATCGACCAGGCGGACGATCTCGTCGCCGGCCGTTCGCTCAGGCGGCGCCTGCCCGTCGATTGATGTGGCTGGGGTGAAAGAATTCATGCTCGTCTCTTCTTAAAAAGGCATACTTCCTGGTTGTGGAGGCCATTGTACCCCCCTCTGTCACTTTCGTGACATCTCCCCCACAAGGGGGAGATCGTTGGGAGTATGCCGCGCACTCTGTGAAATAAATCAGCCAGGCGTCAGCAGATGCGATGTTCGTTTCTGGCGATGGCTTGCCACAAGTTTCCGATCTCCCCCTTGTGGGGGAGATGTCACGAAAGTGACAAAGGGGGGGTATGTACCTTCCTCGAACTCCATAACCAACTATAAACTTCATCACATCCCAAAATCGGGGAAACGCTAAAGGCGGCCCGGGCAAGATGCCCCGACCGCCCGCCGTTCAGCGCCGTCTTGATATCAATAGGCGCTCTGGCCCGTGCCTTTGTAGACCTTGTCGAATGCCGCCTTGACGGTATCGTTCTGGTAGGAGGCGACCAGCGTCTTGACCCAGGCTTCATTCTCGCTGCCTTGCTTGACGGCGATGAAGTTGCGGTAGGGATTGTCGTTCGTCTGCTCCTGCGCGATGCGGTCTTTCGCCGAGAGACCCGCTTTCAGCGCCCAGTCGGTGTTGACGACAGCTGCGTCAAGATCGTCGATCGAGCGGCCGACGATGCCGGCATCCAGTTCCTTGATGTCGACGTTCTTCGGATTTTCCGCGATATCGGCGGTCGTGGCGAGGATGCCGGTGCCATCCTTGAGCTTGATGATGCCCTCATGCTGCAGCACGAGCAGTGCGCGGCCTTCGTTGGACGGATCGTTCGGCACGCCGATGGCGGCACCCTTCGGAAGTTCGGCGACGGTCTTGTACTTCTTCGTGTAGAGGCCGATCGGCCAGATGCCCGTATAGCCGGCAACGACGATGTGGTAGCCGTGCTGCTTGACCTGGTTGTCGAGGTAGGGCTTGTGCTGGAAGGCGTTGGCGTCGATTTCGCCGCGCTCAAGAGCCTCGTTCGGCTGGGTGTAGTCATTGAAGACGACCGGCTCGACCTTCAGGCCCTTCTTGGCAGCTTCAGCAGCCACCACGCGCCAGACGTCTTCGTCCTCACCGCTCATGATGCCGACCTTGATCGTCTTGTCTGCAGCGAAGGTCTGCGGTGCGGTTGCCGTCAAGCCGAATACGGCGACAGCGGAGGCAAAGATGGCGGCGAGGCCGGTGCGGCGGGAAAGGCGCAGCGCGTCCAAACCTCTAGAAAGCTTTTCAGTCATGGGAAATCCTGTTCCAGATGATCGAGATCGTTTTCTCGTTGACGGTTGGATCATCTCAGACGCGCGTTCGGTTCGCGAAGCAGGATCATGCGTTGTGCGCTGCAGTTCTGAAAAACTCTTTTCAGTGCAACGCAAAAGAGCAAACTAATTTTCTACAAATACTGTAGATTACTTATGCGGCAAAATAGGCATTTGCCTAAAACTTGGGCGTATCAGCGATGGATGGGGTCTTTCCAGAGGACTTCTTCCGGCTTTTCGATCGGTTCGATATCCAGATTGACGACCACCGGCTCCTGGCCGGAGCGGACCAGAACGCATTCCAGCGTTTCATCGCGGCTGGCATTGATCTCCTGATGCGGAACATAGGGCGGCACGAAGATGAAATCGCCGGGGCCGGCTTCGGCGACGAATTCCAGGTGGTCGCCCCAGCGCATCCGCGCCCGGCCCTTGACGACGTAGATAATGCTTTCGAGATCGCCGTGATGGTGGGCGCCGGTCTTGGCATTGGCGTGGATCGTGACGGTCCCGGCCCAGATTTTTTCCGCACCCGCGCGTGCATGGTTGATCGCGGTCGCGCGGTTCATGCCGGGTGTCTGCGCGGTATTCGGGTCGAGCGCATTGCCAGGGATGATCTTGATGCCGTGTTCGCGCCAATCGACGGGTTGATGGTCGTGATCGTGGCCATCCTGATGCTCATGTTCATGATCGCCGCACATGGTGTTCCTTTTGCCCTTCGGAGAGAGATTCGCGTGTCTTCCACCGGCACACAGCAATTTCATACTACGCGAAGCCATTCAAAAATAAAGAGAATTGCAGAAAGTTATCATTGAGGCTTTTCAAGTCGAGATTAATCTATAGACTTGATCAAGTTACATGACCGGTGGGAACATTTCGTGTGCGTCCCGCGTTGCGCCGGTCATAAGATGGTTTGCCGCGCCGAAGCCCCTTTTCAGGTGCGCCAAACTGAAGAAGCAGCGCTTGGGTCTCCGGAGGAGACCATTGACTTTCATATATGCGTCGGACTTCCAATTGAAAGGAGACAGACATGTCGAATGCCTTGCCGCCCCTTCATGAGGGTCATGCCCCCATCACCCTGCAGCAGCTCTTCCGCGAAGCGCTCTACGCCTTCGAGGAATGGGACAGCGAAGTAACCGAACCGATCGTGACGTTCGAGGGACGTATCCACCCCATCAGCGTCGTGTTCGAAACCATGCGCGAATGCACCGACATCGTGCCGAATAATATCGTCTCGGCCGTGACCGAGCGGTTGACCAAGCCCTGGGAGGGCGAAGGTCCGCTTGACACGATGACCTTTTCGACGGCCGCCCGCGTGATGGGTGTTCTGGTTCGCAAGAGGCTCCTGGCCGTCAATAACGGCCTCAACGTCGCCGCCATTGCCGCAGAGGCTCAGACGACCGAAAAATCTGACCGCTGAAAAACGAAGAAGTTTATGAAAGGCCCGCCGGTACGCCCGCGGGCCTTTTGCGTTTTCAGCGGTTGATAACCTCGAACTGCGGATCGACGGGGATCTGCATTGCCGTGACCAGATGGTTGGTCTGTCCGGCCAGCCCGATAACCGCCAACAGCTCCCCATGCTGGGCATCGGTCATCCCCTTCGCCCTGGCGGCGGCCGTATGGGAATGGACACAATAGGTGCAGCCATTGGCGGTGGAGACGGCGATGTAGATCATTTCGCGCACCAGTGGATCGAGCGCGCCTTCCGCCATCATGACCGCCTTCAACCCTTCCCAGGTGCGCTTGAGCAGCGCCGGATCATTGGCCAGGCCGCGCCAGAAATTATTGACGAAATCTGACTTTCTGACCGCGCGAATGTCGTCGAACACTGCCTTGACCACCGGGATTGCCTCCGCTTCCGCATCGTTGAGCAACTTGACCGTCGTCATTCCCTGTCTCCCTTCAGCAATCCTGAGCGGATCGGACCATAGCGCATTTTCTTCTGGTGTCGGCAGGATCGTCTGGGATTCCTTCCTCTTTTCGTTTGCAAAAATCATCCATATGTGAAAATACTATTCACATAAGAAAATAGAGGCTGACGCAGAAACCGGTGGCGAGGATAATCCTCAAGGCGGAGAGGCGCTTTTGGCCGGAGTGGAGCCAGGGGAGCGGGAATATCGATGGCGCTGAAGAAGGACTTGCCGCTGGCTGGGCTTGTTGTCGTCGACATGAGCCAGTTTCTGTCGGGTCCCTATTGCACGCTGCGGCTGATGGATCTGGGCGCGAGGGTCATCAAGATCGAGCGTCCCGGCGGCGGCGATCTCTCGCGCGGGCTTTATCTCAGCGACCATGAGAGCGGCGATTCCACCATTTTCCACGCGATCAACCGTTCAAAGGAGAGCCTGGCGATCGACCTGAAGAACGATCGCGATATGAGCGCGCTGCGCAGGCTCATCTCCAAGGCCGACGTTCTCGTACAGAATTTTCGCCCCGGCGTGATCGAGCGGCTAGGCCTGGATTATGAAGCTGCAGCCAAGCTCAATCCGCGCCTCGTCTATTGCTCGATCAGCGGTTACGGCGAAGAGGGACCGTGGGTCTCGCGGCCGGGACAGGATCTTCTGGCTCAATCGCGCTCCGGCGTCATGTGGCTGAATGGCGACGAGGGGCAGGGGCCGGTGCCCTTCGGTCTTGCGATCGGCGACATGCTGGCTGGCGCTGCGGCGGCCCAGGGTATCCTTGCAGCGCTGGTGCGGCGCGGGGTGACCGGCGAGGGCGGACTGGTGGAGACCAGCCTGCTCGAGGCTCTGATCGATCTTCAGGTCGAGGTGCTGAGCGTTCACATGAACAGTGGCCACACGCTGCCCGAGCGCTCCCATGTTCGCAGCGCGCACGCCTATTTGTCCGCACCCTATGGCGTTTATCCCGCCGCCGACGGCTATCTTGCTATCGCCATGACGCCGATTTCCAAGCTTGCCGACCTGCTCAGCATGGCGGAGCTCGCGCCCTATCGTGATGACCCGAAAAGCTGGCTCACGTCGCGCGACGAGATCAAGGCGCTGATCGCGGCGCGCATTGCCACCGGAAACGTCGACGACTGGCTCGCGATCCTCGAACCCGCCGACATCTGGTGTGCGCGGGTGCTGAACTGGCCGGAGCTTCTGGGCAGCGAAGGCTTCCGCGTTCTCGACATGCTGCAGACGGTCGGTCGCGATGATGGCGTCAACCTTAATACCACCCGCTCGCCCATCCGCATCGACGGGCAGCGGCCGAAATTCGAGCGTGCGGCCCCGCACGTTGGCGAGCATAATGTGGCGCTCTGGGAGGAGTTCGACCTCGGTTGAGGTTTCGAGAGGCGGCCGATGGATTTAGAAGGAGTTTTCCAATGACGCGCATCACCAATCTTCGCGTTTTCGACTTGCGCTTCCCGACATCGCAGAGCCTCGACGGCTCCGACGCGATGAATCCGGACCCGGATTATTCGGCGGCCTATGTCATCCTCGAGACCGACAGACCGGGGCTTTCGGGCCATGGCCTGACCTTCACCATCGGCCGCGGCAATGACATCTGCTGCATGGCGATCGAGGCGATGCGGCATCTGGTCGTCGGCACAGAGCTTGCGACGGTTCTGGAAAATCCCGGCAAATACTGGAGGCATCTGACCAGCGACAGCCAGCTGCGCTGGATCGGCCCGGAGAAGGGCGCGATGCATCTGGCGACAGGCGCGGTCGTCAATGCCGTCTGGGATCTGCTGGCCAAGGAAGCCGGCAAGCCGGTCTGGCGCCTCGTTTCGGAGATGGACGCCGAGCAGATCGCCGATATCGTCGACTATCGCTATCTGACCGACGTCCTCACCCGCGACGAGGCCGTTGCCATCCTCAAGAAGGCGGAAGCCGGCAAGGCGGACCGTATCGCCACGCTCGAGCGTGAGGGCTATGCCTGCTACACGACGTCTGCCGGCTGGCTCGGCTATGACGATGCCAAGCTGCGTCGCCTGTGCCAGGAAGCCATCGACGCTGGCTTCAACCATGTGAAGATGAAGGTCGGCCGGGATCTCGAGGACGACATCCGCCGCCTCACCATCGCCCGCGAAGTGATCGGCCCCGACCGCTACCTGATGATCGATGCCAACCAGGTCTGGGAAGTCAATCAGGCGATCGATTGGGTGCGCAAGCTTGCCTTCGCCAAGCCGTTCTTCATCGAAGAGCCGACGAGCCCGGACGATGTTGCCGGACACCGCAAGATCCGCCAGGCGATTGGCCCAGTGAAGGTCGCCACGGGCGAGATGTGCCAGAACCGCATCATGTTCAAGCAGTTCATCGCCGAGGGTGCGATCGACATCGTGCAGATCGATTCCTGCCGTATGGGCGGACTGAACGAAGTGCTGGCGGTGCTGCTCATCGCCGCCAAGTACGGATTGCCGGTCTGGCCGCATGCCGGCGGCGTCGGCCTCTGCGAATATGTGCAGCAGCTGTCGATGATCGATTATATCGCCGTCTCAGGCACCAAGGACGGCCGTGTCATCGAGTATGTCGATCACCTGCATGAGCATTTCGTCGACCCTTGCGTCATTCGCGATGCTGCCTACATGCCGCCGAGTCTGCCGGGTTTCTCGATCGAGATGAAGCCGGAATCGATTGCGGAATATACGTTCAAGGGGTGACCATCTGCCGCAAGCTCCTTCTCCCCAGCGGGGAGAAGGTGGCCCGAAGGGTCGGATGAGGGGGAAGCGTTTTGAATCCATCGGCTTTTGTGGCCTTGGTGCCCCCTCATCCGCCTGTCGGCACCTTCTCCCCGCTGGAGAGAAGGGGTTACGTGGCAACCCTGTCTCATATGCGATTGCCCGCCGGATGGCTGGCTTTGTCGTTCATATCCAGAATGTGCAGCCTCAAGCTGAGGGATTCAGCCAAGCCTGAATGACCGGCACATCCGTGTCATCGAGCTCGTGGCCGGCAGGAATGGTTTCCAGCTCAACCTTGGCACCGCCGTCTCGCAGACGCTCGGCGAGGGGCCGAGCATATGGACCGTAGAGGTCCTTTTCGCCGGCGACCACCAGCACATCGGCATCCGACATGTCCGCTGCAGGCGGATTTTCGAGCACGGCCATGGAGCGCAGCAGCACCGCGCGGCGGATGAGGTGCGGCTGCAGCGACAGCAAGGCGTTCAGCAGATTGGCGCCGTTCGAATAGCCGATATAGACGATGCGGTCCGGATCGAGGCCATAGGCTTGGATTGCCCCATCGATAAAGGCGGCAAAGGCGTCTGCCTCGCTGGCGATATCGGCCTGATCGAAGGACATCGGCCCATGGCGACGAAACCAGCGCGGCGAACCCTCTTCGAGCGCGCGGCCGCGTACGGTCAGCAATGTTGCAGCGGCGTCGATCTTGTGACCGAGCGGCAGCATCGTCACTTCATTGGCACCGGAACCGTGCAGCAGGATGAAGATAGTGCCGTTCGGCTGCTCAGGCGTGAAGAAGCGATGGATGAAGGGCAGGTCGCGATAGATGACGCGCGGTTCGCCGGGCATGGAGAACTGCGGCAGGACCACGTTCAGCTCCGCCAAAAGCCTCGGACTGTCGCCGGGTGCAAAGAGGCGCGTGCCAAGCGTTGCCTCGTCCTCGTCGATCAACATGCCGGGCGCATCCGTCGCAAGTTCGAACAGGATCTGGCCGGGTTCGCGGACGTACAGCGAGCGGAAATACTTGCGGTCGTGCATAGCCGTCGGCCCGGAGTCGATTGCCTGCAGCGCGGCGCGGACCGACTGCAATTCGGCGTCGTCTTTGGCGCGAAAGGCGACGTGATCGACGGTGCCGGTGCCCGGCGCGCTTGCCCAGAAGCCACGCGCGTCCCTGATGTCGAGGATATCGCCCGGTTGCGAGATAAGCCGGCTGATCGCTCCGCTTGTGGCCAGCGGTCGATAGTCGAAGTGGTCGACCAGGATCGCCTGCGTTTCCTCGGGCGTTTCGCTAAACAGCGTCGCGCCACGGATGCGACGGATTGCGTGTTCCCCGGGAATGGTGTCGCTCGTCCAGGGAGCCGTTGCCTGCAGGGTATTGGTCCCGACAAGCTTGACGATCACGCCATCCGGGTCCTTCAACCGCAGGACCGGTTCGCCGAATTCTTCGGAGGGGCCTTCGGGCTTAAGGCCGGCGCTCAGGGCGCGCGTCAGCCAGAAGCCGGTGCTGGCGGGATCGATGGCAAGCGAAATCTCGCCGACCTGGCCAACGCCGGCGCGGCCCGGAGAGCCGTCCTCCCAAACGAGGAAGGTCACCAGCGAGCCGGGCGAGCCCTTGGCGTCGCCATAGATGAGGTGAAGCTGCGTGGCGTCCTCGAAGCCGCCGGTGCGCTTGACGAGGCGCAGGCCCAGGAAGCCGACGTAGAAATCGACATTCGCCTGTACCTTGCGGGTGATCAGCGTGATGTGGTGGATGCCGGCGACCATGGGATGCTCCAGACGGTTATTTCATATCTGGTCGCTATTTAGGTTGCCGCCACTGTTCGATGCAATGCATCGTCCGTGGAGACACTGTTCACAAAAGTCGCTATTGCTGGGTTATCCGGCGACGAGCCTCAATGCTCGCCGAGGCTGTCTCCCTGCGATTTATGGCGATGGCCGCTCAGTTCCGAGCCTGCCGTGCGTGAAAAGCTGGCGTTCCAGATCACCGCAAGAAGCGCAATCGCCGTCACGACGATGAAGGCGACGGAGAAATCGATCATCTGGGCTTTCTCAGCGCCGCGGAATTGCATCGAGCCATGTAAAGCAAGGGCGGCGACGCAGATGCCGAGGGAAAGCATCAGCTGCTGGAAGGTCGAATAGAAGCTGGTCGCGGTGCTCATCCGGTCACGCTCGATCTCGTCATAGGCGATCGTGTTGTAGGCCGAAAACTGGAACGACATGAAGAAGCCGCAGAAGAACAGGATCACGAAGATGACGGGCAGCGGCCAATCCGGCTTGAAGATCGCGCACATGCCATAGCCGAGCGTGCCGATGAGGCCGAAGATGATGAGCGCGGTGCGGAAGCCGAGCGTGCGCAGGATGCGCACCTGCAGCGGCTTCATCGCCATGGAGCCAACTGCGGTCGCGATGGCAATCTGGCCGGCGGCGGCGGCCGAAAGGCCGAAACCTAGCTGCAGCATCAAGGGAATGAGAAACGGATGAGCGCCCTGGCTGATGCGCGTCAGAGAGCCGGCGATGACCGATGTCCGGAAGGTCGGCATCTTCATCAGCGAGAAATCCATGATCGGTGACGGATGCTTGCGGGCATGGCGCAGATAGGCGATGCCAAAGAGCAGGCCGATGGAAATCAGGAAGATGGCCAGATAGCCTTCGCCCTCGCGGCTCGACATTTCAAAGCCGAAGAGCAGCGAGCCGAGCGAAATGCCCGAGAGGATGAAGCCGGAGAGGTCAAAGCGGCCGGTGCGCGGCCCTTTTACCTCTTCGATGAACATGCTTACGAGGATGAAGCCGATGATGCCGATTGGAACGTTGATGTAGAAGATCCAGCGCCAGTCGAGATAGGTCACGAACATGCCGCCGACAGGGGGGCCGAGGATGGGGCCGACAAGTGCCGGGATCAACAGCCAGGACATGGCGTTGACCATATCCTTGCGGGCGACGCTACGCATCAGCACGAGGCGGCCGATAGGCAGCATCATGGCGCCGCCGAGACCCTGGAGGAGCCGTGCGAGAACAAGGAAGAACAGGTTCGGCGCCTGCGCGCAGAGCAGCGATCCGACAACGAAAACCGCGATGGCGGATCTAAAAACGGTGCGCGACCCGAAACGGTCGGCGATGGCGCCGCTGGCGGGAATGAAGATCGCGAGGCTGAGGAGGTAGGATGTCAGCGAGATACTCATGGCCGGCGCGCTGACGCCGAAGTCTCTTGCCATGGTCGGAAGGGCTGTTGCAAGCACGGTCGCGTCAAGCTGTTCCATGAACATCGCGCTTGCTACGATAAGCGCTACGACACGAAAATTCGGTGCGGCCCGCCTGACGGGGGCGGCCTGGAATATCTGATCCGACATTGTCGGGGATCACTCTCGATGGTGCGGAGGGGTCCTAAGACAGAACCGCAAGTCTGGTAACGGCGCGAAGGCCGGTTTGAACGGCGGTTTGTATACTCCCGCATCGCCGCGATTTCCATATCAGAAATCGCAAATCTGATTGATGGGATGAAAAAAATGACGCACATGCGGGGCAAACGGCATCAAATGAACGTGAGGTGAATGAATAGGCGCGATATCGCGCCGAAATGCTCACGCTTGGTTTTTTCGCGTAAGATAATGTGCTCATTCGGCCGGATGCCATGGGCAAAAAAGATCGGTGCCGTTTGATGGCGGCACCGGTCCGAGTCGTTGTCGTCCGTAGACGCCGAGGCGATCAGTAGCCTTCGGCAAGTCCCGAGCCGGCACGGCTATCCATGGCGCCGTTGTAGCGGGCGCCGCCGCCCTTGGCGATGTCGCCGAGGCTCTTGCCACCGACGAGGATGCCGGCGGCCTGACCCCAGATCGGCCAGTCGTTGTCGACCTGAACCGTATAGCCCATACCGGTCAGCAGCTTGATCGTATCCGGCGAAAGCGCACGCGGCTCCATGTAGACCTTATCCGGCAGCCATTGGTGGTGGATGCGCGGGGCATCGATCGCTTCCTGAATGTTCATGCCGAAATCGATGACGTTGATGATCGCCTCAAGCGTGATGGTGATGATGCGCGAGCCACCGGGGCTGCCGATCACCATGAAGGGTTTGCCGTCCTTGGTGACGATCGTCGGGCTCATGGAGGAGAGCGGCGTCTTCTTCGGCTGGATGGCATTGGCCTCGCCCTGCACCAGGCCGTAGAGGTTGGGCACGCCGGGCTTGGAGGTGAAGTCGTCCATTTCGTTGTTCAGGAGGATGCCCGTGCCGGGTGCGACGACGCCGGCGCCGAAGGAGCCGTTCAGCGTATAGGTGACAGCAACCGCATTGCCGTCATTGTCGATGATCGAATAATGCGTCGTCTCGTGGCTTTCGCCGAGGCCCTTGGGCATCAGGTCCTTGGACACGCCCGCCTTATAGGGAGAGATGCTGTCGCGGATCTTCTGGGCGTAGGCCTTATCCAGCAGCTTGCTGACGGGATTGTCGACGAAATCGGGATCGCCAAGCGCCGAGTTGCGATCGACATAGGCATAGCGCATGGCTTCGACCATGTAGTGAACCGTGTCGGCCGAGGCATAGCCGGTATAGGAAAGTGGATAGCCCTCCAGCACGTTAAGGATTTCGCAGATGATGACGCCGCCGGACGAAGGCGGCGGCGAGGAAATGATCTCATAGCCGCGATAGTTGCACTTTACGGGCTCGAGTTCGCGAACCTTGTACTGCTCGAAATCCTGGTTTGCCAGAATGCCGCCCTTGTCCTGGCTTGCCTTGACGATCGCGTTGGCGACCGGTCCCTTGTAGAATCCATCAGGTCCCTGGTCCGAAATGCCTGATAGCGCGTTGGCGAGATCCGGCTGTGTCAGCTTGTCGCCTGTCGCGAAGGGCTTGCCGTCCGACTTGGTGAAGATCGCCGCGGTGGCCGGATCGCGCGAGAGCCAGTCCTTGTTCTCGTTCAGCTCGGCGGCGTCGGCCTGGTTCAGCGTGAAGCCTTCCTTGGCATAGCGAATGGCCGGCGCCATCAGATCCTGGCGGGATTTCGTGCCGTATTTCTCGCGAGCGGTCTCGAAGCCCATGACGGAGCCCGGAACGCCGACGGCGAGATAGCCATCGGTGCTTGCGCCCTTGACGACATTTCCCTTGTCGTCGAGATACATGCCCTTGGTGGCCGCCAGCGGTGCGCGCTCGCGGAAATCGAGGAAGTCCGTCTTGCCGTCGCGCATGCGGATGGTCATGAAGCCGCCGCCGCCGATATTGCCGGCGGTTGGATAGACCACGGCGAGCGCATAGCCGACGGCAACAGCCGCATCGACGGCGTTGCCGCCGTTTTTCAGCACCTCGACGCCGACGTCGGTCGCCAGATGCTGGGCCGTGACCACCATGCCATGTTCCGCCTCGACGGGCGGTGGCGCGGCGGCTCTGGCCGTAACGGAAAAGAGAGCGAATGTAACCAACGTTACCGATGAGATCGTCCGTTGGCGGAATTGGCGCATCATGATGCCTCCCGTGGTTATTTTGAGAACAAGAACCCCATCCTTGAAATGGGGCTTCATATGGAAATGGCGATATCCGCAGTTGCAGATTTTCGAGGCTCTATTGCGATATGAGCCGGCAATGGATCTCTGGGGTCCATCGCGGATGAGGACTCGCTTACAGCAAATGCGGCAACCGAACGCGTCGTGTCCAGCAAATGCGATCGGCGGGTCGATCTCATCCCTTTAGAAGCGCAGGAGCGCTTGACGGCCTCGCTCCTGTAATATTTCTTTTATTAGTTGAATCTACTTTAGTGTATCTTCGGTTGAGGCAGGCGTATTGCGTTGGAGAGTGACGATGGCCGTGACGAAGCTTGAACGATGGAAAAGCGAGCGCAAGGTGCAAGTCAAACCACGCGTCGTTGCCGAAAAAACGCATGTCATTGAAATCGAATGCAGCCATTGCAGCCGGCATTTCTTCCGCTGGACATCGACGGCGGCAGCCTATTGGCGTTGCGACGATTGTAGCGCCATCGCCTGATCTTGGCTTGTGCCTATACGATCAGGATGGCGCGGAGATCGTTGACGTTTGTTCCCGTCGGGCCGGGCACGAAGAGATCGCCGATCGCGTTGAAGGCCGTCCAGGCATCGTTGTTTGCCAGCATCTCGGCTGGCACCAATCCGGCTTCTCGCAGCCGCGCCACCGTATCCGCATCGGCAAAGGCGCCGGCATTGTCCTCGCTGCCGTCTATGCCGTCCGTATCGGCGGCCATCGCGTAGATGCCGGTGTGGCCGTCGATATCCATCGCCAGCGACAGCAGGAATTCGGAATTTCGGCCGCCCTTGCCCTTGCCTTTCAGCGTCACCGTCGTTTCGCCGCCGGAAAGCAGCACGGTCGGCTTGGCGAAGGGACGGTTGCGATGAAGCACTTCGCGGGCGATGGCGGCATGGACATGCGCTGCTTCGCGGGCTTCGCCCTCGATGGCGTCGGAGAGAATGGCCGGCTCGATACCGGCGGCCCGCGCCACTTCCGCAGCCGCCTCCAGGGAAACGCCAGCGGATGCGATGAGATGCACCTCATTGGCGGCAAAGCGCGGATCGTCCGGGCGCGGCGCATCCGCTTCGGCCTTCTCCATATGGGCAAGAACGGCGGAAGGAAGTTCGATGCGATAGAGGCGGATGAGGGCAAGAGCTTCGGCGCGTGTGCCGGCACCCGGCACGGTCGGGCCGGACGCCACCAAGGCTGGGTCGTCGCCGGGAATATCGGAGACGACGAGCGAGACAACCTTGGCGGGGTGAGCCGCGGCGGCCAACCGACCGCCCTTGATGGTCGACAGATGCTTGCGAATGACATTCATCGCGGAAATCGGCGCGCCGGAGGCGAGCAGCGCTTTGTTGACAGCGATCTCGTCGGCGAGGCTCAGGGAACCGGCCGGCGAAGGCAGCAGCGCCGAGCCGCCGCCGGAGATCAGAGCAATCACCAGATCATCCGCCGTCAGGCCTTCGACAAGTTTGAGAAGCCGGTGGGAGGCGGTGAGGCCCGCTTCGTCGGGCACCGGGTGAGCCGCCTCGATGATCTCGATCTGACGGCACGGGGCAGAAAAGCCGTATCGCGTCACGACAAGACCTTCCAGCGGGCCTTCCCAGCATTGTTCCAGCGCCGCAGCCATCTGGGCCGAACCCTTGCCGGCACCGATGACGATCGTCCGGCCCTTCGGCCTTTCCGGCAGATGCGTGCGGATGCCGGTCAGCGGATCGGCGGCGCGAACGGCCGCATCGAACAGCGAAGTCAGGAAGGCGCGGGGATCGGAAACGGTCATGTCAAACTGCCTGTCTTGCGAAGAGCCTGTAACCATTTGGTGGCTTAACTGGCTCGAAGACGCAAGGGGCGGGAACTGCAATTGTGTCCGGTGCCACGAATCCCTATGTTGAGGAAAAGAGTTTCACGCTTTTATTTCAAGGATTTTCGACATGGCCGAACTGAAAGTGAAGACGAGGCAGACCGGCGCTACCGCCACGGTTGGCCGCACGGGCTTTCCGCATGTGACCTCGGTGACGGGTGGCGAGATCAATATCGTCACCTCGCCGTCGCAGCCCGGTTTCAACCCGCTCGATCTGCTCTATTCGTCGCTGTCCGCTTGCCTGGTTCTGAGCGCCCGAATGGCGGCAAGCAGCCTCGGCGTGCTCGACAAGCTCACCGAAGTCACCGCCGTCGTGACTGGCGAAAAGGCCACCGAAGGTCTTTCCCGCGTCGAGAAGTTCAATATCGCCTTCACCATCAAGGGCGATTTCGACGATGAGGTGCGCAGCGCGATTGCCCATGCCGCCGAAGACGAGATCTGCACCGTGAGCAACACGATCCGCGGTAGTCCGCAGTTTTCGACGGTGATTTCGGAGTGAGTTTGGGTTCGGAATAGCCCCTCATCCGTCCTTTCGCAGTTTCACTTCGCTCAACTGCTCAAGTCCACCTTCTCCCCGCACGCGGGGCGAAGGGGCTTTGCGAGGTCACTCCCTCTCCCCGTCAAAACGGGGAGAGGGGCCCTTCATTTCGCCGGAAACTCAAACCCTTCGAGATAAGGACCAAGCTCGGGATCGATATCCACCTTGACCGCATTGTTGTAGATGGCCGTGGCGATCATGATCCCCGCGAAAGCCACGAGGTTGGCAAGGGTCGGTTCGTCGTAGCGCGCCTTAAGCTGCGTCCAGACTTCCTCGGGAATGGCGTTGGAATCCCTGACGATCGCCTTGCCGAAATCGACCAGCAGCGCTTCGTCCTCGCTCGGCACGATGGTCTCGGGCGCCAAGCCGGCATTGATGAGCGCACGCCGGAAGAAGCCGACCGGGATGATCGAGCGGCATTCGAGCGCAATGGCATGGCAGAGAAGCCAGACCGCACGATCGTCGAGCGCCGGGCGCAACTCCTCGCGCAGCGGGAACCATTCGGCGTAGATGCGATGCGCCACCGGCGAATGCAGCAGCGTCCGCTTCATGTTCGTCATGCGGCCGCGCAGCTGCACTTCGCGGTCATGCTCGGCACGCACGGCGTCGGACGCGGTCTCGTAGTCGATCGGGGTGATATGGCTCATGTCAGTCTCTCTTACTGGGCTCTCTTACTGCGCTGCCGCAGCCGTTGCCTTGAAGAAGCGGTTTTCCGGACGCGGCAAGCCGAGATTTTCGCGTAGCGTCGTGCCCTCGTATTCCCGGCGGAAGATGCCGCGGCGCTGCAGCTCTGGAACAACGCGGGTGGTCACGTCAAGCAGACCTTGAGGCAGGAAGGGGAAGACGACGTTGAAACCGTCGGAGCCTTCCTCATGCAGCCACTGCTCCATCTCATCGGCGATGCTCTGCGGCGTGCCGACGAAGGCGAGACCGGCATAGCCGCCGAGGCGTTGGGCGAGCTGGCGAACGGTCAGCTTCTCCGCCTCGGCAAGCGCGATGACGCGTTCGCGTCCGCTCTTGCTGGCATTGGTCTCGGGGATATCCGGCAGCGGGCCATCCGGATCGAACTTGGAAGCATCGTGTCCCAGCGCGATCGACAGCGACGCGATGGCGCTGTCATAGTGAACGAGGCTATCGAGCTTTGCTCGTTTCGCCTTCGCTTCCTCGACGGTATCGCCGACGACGATAAAGGCGGCCGGCAGGATCTTCAGGTGATCCGGGTTGCGGCCGATCGCCTTCATCCGTCCCTTGATATCGGCAAAGATCGCCTTGCCGTCGGCAAGATTGCGCGGGGCGGCAAAGACGGCTTCCGCCGTCTCGGCGGCAAGCTGGCGGCCGGCATCGGATTGCCCGGCCTGCACGATGACGGGCCAGCCCTGCGGCGGGCGGGCGATGTTGAGGGGACCGCGCACGCTGAGTTCTTCGCCCTTGTGCCCAAGGACATGCATCCGCTCAGGATCGAAGAAGATGCCGCTTTCGGCGTCGTGGATGAAGGCGTCGTCGGCGAAGCTGTCCCAGAGGCCGGTGACGACGTCATAGAATTCGCGGGCGCGGTGGTAACGCTCGCCATGTTCCATGTGCTCTTCGAGGCCGAAGTTAAGAGCGGCATCGGGATTGGACGTCGTGACGATGTTCCAGCCGGCGCGGCCGCCGCTGATGTGGTCGAGCGAAGCGAAACGGCGGGCGATGTGATAGGGCAGGTCGAACGTCGTGGAGGCGGTGGCGACGAGACCGATCCGGTCAGTGACGGCGGCAAGCGCCGAAAGCAGGGTAAAGGGCTCGAAGGAGGTCACTGTGTGGCTGCGCTTCAGCGCCTCGATCGGCATGTTGAGGACGGCCAGATGATCGGCCATGAAGAAGGCATCGAATTTCGCCTTTTCCAGCTCCTGCGCAAAGCTCTTGATATGCTGGAAATTGAAGTTGGCGTCCGGATAGGAGCCGGGGTAACGCCATGCGCCGGTATGCAGGCTGACGGGGCGCATGAAGGCCCCAAGCTTCAATGGCTTCTGTTCGGTCATCGGGCTCTCTCTCGAAAATCGCCGGGTCGCCACGACATCGCGACGCCGTCGCCAGCGGAAATATGCACTACGACGTAGGCGTGCCAGCAGCGCATTCAAAGAGCCGATTTCATTTATTTGATCGCTTGCGCGGAATATTCATCCAGCGCGCGTTTCCACACCGATCTGCTCCGCAAAGACCCTGACGAGCCAATCTATGAACACGCGCACGCGCGGTGAAAGCTGGCGGCTGCGCGGATAGAGCATCGAAACCGGTGTCCGGGTCGGCGGAAAGTCTTTCAGAATATGCAGCAGCTGACCGGCTTCCAGGGCTTCCTCGGCGTGGTAGCGCGGGACCTGGATCAAGCCGAGGCCGAGCCTGGCGGCGGCAAAATAGCTCTCTGCCGCATTGACGGAGATGGTGGCGGGCAGGGTGATCTCGCGCACCGTACCGCCTACCTCGAACTCCAGCGGCAGAAGGCCGCCCGTTGCGGAAGAGCGAAAGCCGACCATGCGATGGCGGTCGAGCGCCTCCGGATGCATGGGCATGCCGTAACGCTCCACATAGGCCGGGGCCGCCAGCGTGACCTCCTCCAGCATCGCGACGCGGCGTGCGATCATGTCGCTGTCCTGCAGCGTGCCGACGCGCAGCACGCAATCGATCCCTTCGCGGATGAGATCGACGAAGCGATCGCCCTCGGTCATCTGAAATTCGATCTCAGGGTAGGTCGCGAGGAAGGATGGCAGGTTCGGCAAGACGAAATGGCGAGCGAGCGTGCCATGTACATCGACGCGCAGCACTCCCTTCGGCTTGGCGCCGGCAAAGGCTCCTTCGGCATCCTCTATGTCGGAGAGGATGCGCAGGCAGCGCTGATAATAGGCCTCGCCGTCAAGCGTCGGGCTGACATGCCGCGTCGTGCGCTGCAGCACGCGGACACCGAGCCTTGCCTCCAGCTGCTTGATCGCATCCGTTACCGTCGAGCGGGGCAGGCCGGTATCTTCGGCCGCCAGCGTAAAGCTGCGTCGCTCCACCACTCGGCAAAACACCCGCATGGCATCGAATCTGTCCATCTTATTTGTTCGCTTATTCCGGATAGTGATGCTGATTATTGGCTGATTATCCGCCATGTGAAAAGGGGCATCTTCTCCTCATCGACAAGCGCTACGGCGCAGAGCAACGAAGGATGAAGAAAATGAGCGGCAATTTCAATAAAGTAGCCATCGTCACCGGCGCATCCCGCGGCATTGGTGCAGCCATTGCACAGCGGCTGGCCACAGATGGCTTCACCGTCGTCATCAACTATGCTGGCAGCGAGGCTGCCGCCGAGGAACTGGCCCGCAAGATCGAGGAGAAGGGCGGCAAGGCGCTGACCGCCAAGGCCGATGTTTCCGACGTCGATGCCGTGCGTCGCATGTTCGATGCGGCTGAGGCAGCCTTTGGCGGGGTCGACGTTCTGGTCAACAATGCCGGCATCATGCAGCTTGCCAAGATCGCGGATGCCGACGACGCGCATTTCGACCGTCATATCGCCATCAATCTCAAGGGTACGTTCAACACGCTGCGCGAGGCCGGCAGGCGTCTGCGCGATGGCGGCCGCATCGTCAACTTCTCGACCAGTGTCGTCGGGCTGAAACTCGAATCCTATGGCGTCTATGCCGCGACAAAGGCCGCCGTCGAGACGCTGACCGGCATCATGTCGAAGGAGCTGCGCGGCCGCTCGATATCAGTCAATGCCGTCGCTCCCGGCCCGACGGCGACCGACCTCTTTCTCAACGGCAAGAGCGACGAACTCATCGACCGCATGGCCAAGATGAACCCGCTGGAACGCCTGGGCACGCCGGAGGATATCGCCGCCGCCGTCTCCTTCCTCGCCGGTCCCGACGGCGGCTGGATCAACGGCCAGACGCTGCGCGCCAATGGCGGCATGATCTGAGCCATGCGGGCGGCAGGGCGATGCCTGCCGCCACTATTCCCCTCGACAAGATTTCACTGTCAGCAACTGACCATCCAAGAAGGAACAGGATCATGAGCAAGCAAATCATTGTTATCACAGGCGCATCGAGCGGTTTTGGAGCTCTGACGGCGCGCGCCCTCGCCAAGGCAGGTCATACTGTCTATGCCGGCATCCGCGAGACCGAGGGCCGGAACGCGCCGCAGGTCGAAGCCGTTGCAGCGTTCGCCAGGGAAAATGGTGTAGACCTTCGTGCCGTCGAGCTTGACGTTGCCTCGGACGCTTCGGTCGAGGCCGGCATTGCCGAGATCATTGCCCAGCAGGGCCGGATCGACACCGTCATCCACAATGCCGGCCATATGTCCTTCGGACCGGCCGAGGCCTTCACGCCCGAGCAGTTTGCCGAGCTTTACGACATCAACGTGCTCAGCACCCAGCGCATCAATCGCGCCGTGCTGCCACAGATGCGAAAGGAAGGTAAGGGGCTGGTCGTTTGGGTATCCTCATCCAGCACCCGTGGCGGCACACCGCCCTACCTCTCTCCGTACTTCGCTGCCAAGGCTGCCATGGATTCGCTTGCCGTCTCCTATGCGTCCGAACTGACGCGCTGGGGCATCGAGACCGCTATCATCGTGCCCGGCGCCTTCACGAAGGGGACGAACCATTTTGCCCATTCCGGCTCGCCGTCCGACAAGGCTCGTGCCGCCGAGTATGATAATGGTCCCTATGCCGGTGTTCCCGATCAGGCATTGAAGGGGCTTGCTTCGCTGGAGCCGGCCGACGCCGATGCCGCCTCGGTCGCGACCGCGATCGTCGATGTCGTCGACATGCCGTTTGGAACGCGGCCGTTCCGTACCCATATAGATCCCTCAGAGGATGGCGCTGAGATCGTCAACGGCGTTGCCGACCGGGTTCGCGCAGAGCTCTTCCGGCGCATCGGTCTGGAGGATCTCTTGAAGCCGCACGCAAAGGTCTGAGGCTCGCGATCATCCCTCGAACGTGTCAAATCGCCGCTTCTGTGCCACAGAGGCGGCGATCTGTTGCGTGCATCAGGGCTATTTTGCGTTGTACGGCATTCCAAGCCCTAGATTTTCGTACTAAAGCGAATCCTTTAGAGGGTCGGGAGACATC
This sequence comes from Rhizobium sp. NPDC090279, assembly GCF_044769665.1. Lineage (NCBI taxonomy): Bacteria > Pseudomonadati > Pseudomonadota > Alphaproteobacteria > Hyphomicrobiales > Rhizobiaceae > Rhizobium > Rhizobium sp. NPDC090279. The sequence goes on from NZ_JBIVYI010000002.1 coordinate 373,438, forward strand.
CATGGACGCGAAGGACATTGGCGAAATTGCCAGCTGGCTCATGCAGGCCGGTCTCAAGGGGATGACGGAAGTCGATATCCTCTCGGGTTTCTGCGAGCAGTGCCGCCTGCATGGCCTGAACCTCGATCGGGCCATGGCGCTGATGGATACGCTGCACCCGGTCTATGAAGGCCGCGCCTTCCGCTGGGACGGCAACCAGGTGATCGAGCGCGAGTTCGAATATGGTCCGTCGCATCAGGGGATCGCCTCCGAAAACTGGCAGCGTTCCGCCTTCTACCACATGTTGACGACGGGCGGTGACGAGGTGCGCCGGCGCATCGGCTTCGGAGAACCGACGGATTTCTACGGGCTCGACACGCTGCTGGCTGACGGCCACACCGATTACATCGCCATGGTGCACCGCTTCGAAGAGGGCGGCACGATCGGCGAGATGGATTGCTTCTACTCCAACTTCGCTACGGCAGCCGAAGTGGGTTTCCCCGAGGAAGATTTGCGCGTGCTGCGCAAGCTGACGCCGGCGCTGGCGCTCGCCATCAAATGTACCGGCATGAGCCGCATCGCCCGCACCATTGCTGAGGTCTATCTCGGAGAGGATGCTGCCAGGCATGTTCTCGAAGGCAAGATTACGCGCGGCAAGACCGAGCGGATTTCGGCTGCGCTTTGGTTTTCGGATCTCGCCAACTACACGCGCATCTCGGATACGGCGGAACCGGATGAAATCATCCCGATGCTGAATGCCTATGCCGATGCCGTCATCTCCTCGATCCACGAGGCGGGCGGCAACGTGCTGAAGCTGATCGGCGACGGCACGCTGGCGATCTTCAAGGCCAGGAATTCAGCTGACGCCTGCGCCGCCGCGCTGATGGCGGAATCGCTGCTGCGGCAGCGGCTGCGCGATCTCAATTCCCAGCGGCAGATCGAGGGCAGGCCCGTCACCGACGTCTATCTCGGCCTGCATATCGGCGATGTCTTCTACGGCAATATCGGCAGCATGGACCGGCTTGATTTCACCGTCATCGGGCCGGCCGTCAACGAGGTCAGCCGCATCGCCTCGATGTGCCGTTCGGCAGATCGCAATGTGCTGATGTCGTCGAACTTCGTCGAGACGTTGTCGGGTCATAACAGCAACGACCTGGTTTCCGTCGGCCGCTATGCGCTGCGTGGCGTCAACCGGCCGCAGGAACTGTTCACGCTGCTGTCCTCGGCGGCCTGACCGCCTACCGGGTCGGTTTTCAAAGGCGACCGGCAGCAAACATCGGGCCGCCCTTGCTGGCCGGAAAGCCGTAGCCGTTTATCATCACGAGATCGATATCGCTGCTACGCGCGGCGATGCCTTCCGCAAGCAATGCCTCGCCTTCGGTGGTCATGGCTTTGAGCAGGCGAAAGACGATTTCGTCGGTAGAGAAGGGCCTCGGCGCGATGCCCTTTTCGGTGCGGGCGGCTTCGATAATTTCAGTCACTGCCGAATCGATGGTGCGCTTGCCATCGGGATAGGCATACCAGCCGAGGCCGGTCTTTTGGCCGAAGCGGCCTGCTTCGCAGAGCCGATCTGGGATGACGACATAGCGTTCCGAAGGATCGCGGGTTGCTGCCTGCCGCTTGCGGCGTGCCCAGGCGATCTCCAGCCCTGCCATGTCGAAGACGGCGAAGGGCCCCATGGGAAAGCCGTAGGCCTCCAGAGCCGCGTCGATCTCCTGCGGCGAGGCGCCGTCCTCGACCATATATTCGGCTTCGCGGCGATAGGCGGAAAAGATGCGGTTGCCGATGAAGCCTTCGGTGACGCCGGAAACGATGGCGAGCTTGCCAAGCCGCTTTGCAAACGCCAACGCGCTCGCCAGCACATCCGGCCTCGTCTCCTTGCAGTTCACCACTTCCAGCAGCCGCATGATGTGGGCTGGCGAGAAGAAGTGCAGGCCGACAACGCGCGCTGGCCGCGCGGTGGCGGCGGCGATGACATCCGGATCGAGATAGCTTGTATTGGTCGCGAGAATTGCGTCGGCGCGGACGATCGTATCGAGGCGCTGGAACAGTTCGGTCTTGACGGTGAGGTCGTCGAAGACGGCTTCGATGACAATATCTGCCTGCGCCAGCTGCTGCATGTCGGCAGTCACGCTCAATCGGCCCAGACGGTCCTCGCGACCATCAGCGTCGAGGCGGCCGGATTGAAGCGCCTTGTCGAGGATGCCGACGATCCGTTCGCGACCCTTTTCCGCAGCTTCGGCATTCTGCTCGACGCCGATGATCCGATAACCGCCGTTCAGCGCGGCGACGGCGATGCCCGATCCCATCAAGCCGGTGCCGACGATGCCGACGGTTTCTATCTTGCGCGGGGCGACTGCCTCCAATCCTTCGATCTTGCCGGCGGCGCGCTCAGCAAAGAAGACATGACGGAGAGCGGCAGCTTCTTCGCTGTCGCGAAGCTCCATGAAGGTGCGGCGCTCCTCGGCAAGTCCTTCCGCCAAGGCAGCGGTTGCTGCGAGGCGTACGAGGCGAACGGCTTCGGCGGGTGCCCGTTGTCCGCGCGCCTTGCGTAGCGCGTCGGCTGCTGCCTTGTCGATGGTCTCGGTGGTTTCCGATGGAATGGACAGCGTGCCGGTGCGGCGCAAGCTGGAGGCGTTGATTCCCTTGATATCCGCAATGGCATCTGTGAGCACAGCGCCCTCGGAAACACCGTCGACAATGCCGAGCTTGAGGGCTTCCGGGGTGGAAATGATGCGTCCGTTGGCGATCATGTCGATAGCGGCAGCGATGCCGATCAGACGCGGCAGGCGTTGCGTACCGCCGGCGCCGGGGACGATACCGAGCTTGACTTCCGGCAGGCCGAGCTTGGCTGATGGAGCCGCATGGCGGCGGTGGCAGGCAAGTGCGACCTCAAGACCGCCGCCGAGGGCAGCACCGTTGATCGCCGCGGCGACGGGCTTTGCAAAGGATTCGATGCGAGTGATGACGTCAGGCAAATGCGGCTCGACCGGCGGCTTGCCAAATTCCTTGATATCGGCGCCGCCGATGAAGGTGCTGCCCGCGCCGGTCAGGACGATGCTGGCGATTGCGCTTCTATGCTCGACATGATCGAGCGCCGCCATCAGACCGATGCGGACATCGGCAGAGAGCGCATTGACGGGCGCGTTGTCTATCGTGATGACGAGGACATCATCGGTCAGCACCGCTGAGATGGTGTCCGAAAAGCGCAATGCCGACATGATCTTGACCGCCTGTGTGATATTATTCCGGGATGACGGCGGTCGCCTGGATCTCGATCTTGGCGCGATCCTCGACGAGCGCGACGACCTGCACAGCGGCCATGGCCGGGAAGTGCCGGCCGATGATTTCGCGATAGGCCTGGCCGATGGCCTTCAGGCTGCCGAGATATTCCTGCTTGTCGGTGAAATACCAAGTCATCGAGGTGATGTGCTTCGGCTCGGCCCCGCCTTCGGCAAGGATGGCGACGACGTTCTTCAATGTCTGACGCACCTGCTCGGCAAAATCGTCGCTTTCGAATTCGCAAGCGGCATTCCAGCCGACCTGACCGCCGACGAACACCGTGCGGCCTGTCGCCGCTACGCCATTGGCGTAGCCGATCGGCTTGGCCCAGCCTTCAGGTTGCAGGATGGTGTGCATCGGTCGTCTCCAGATGAGAGGTCAGCGCGGCGCGGATATCCTCCGGCCATGCAAGCGATTGATGGGTGTCTAATGAGGTGGCGACAACGCGCTGGCGGGCCGTCCACAAGACCTCGCCGTTTGCTGAGACCTGATATTCGAGGTCGAGCGAGGAGCGACCGACGCTGCGTATCGCCACCACGAAATCGAGATCGTCGCCCTGAAAGCCGGGTTTCACGAACGTCACGTCGAGCCGTACAGTCGGCGCGCCAATGCGGCGATCATCGATCAGCGCCTTCCAGGGAAAGCCGAGCGAGGCAAAATAGTCTTCCAGCACCCCGACGAGGATGTTCAGGTACGAGGGGAAATAGGCGATCCCCGAGGGATCGCAATCTCCGAAGCGCAGGGGTCTGGTGGTTTTGAACGCCAAGGCCAGCCTCAATTCGCAAAAGCGGCGATGCCTGTGATGGCGCGGCCGAGGATGAGGGCGTGGATGTCATGCGTTCCCTCGTAAGTGTTGACCACTTCGAGGTTGACGAGATGGCGGGCGATGCCGAATTCATCGGAGATGCCGTTGCCACCGAGCATGTCGCGGGCGGCGCGGGCGATATCCAGCGCCTTGCCGCAGCTGTTGCGCTTGACGATCGAGGTCAGCTCGACGGGCGGGTGACCATCTTCCTTCATGCGGCCGAGACGCAGGCAACCCTGCAGACCGAGGGTGATCTCCGTCACCATGTCGGCGAGCTTCTTCTGGATCAGTTGGTTGGCGGCAAGGGGACGGTCGAACTGCTTGCGGTCGAGCACATATTGCCGGGCCTTGGCGTAGCAATCCTCGGCCGCACCCAGAGCACCCCAGGCAATGCCGAAGCGCGCCGAATTGAGGCAGGTGAACGGGCCCTTCAAGCCGGAAACGTTCGGCAGCAGGTTTTCTTCCGGCACGAAGACATTCTCCATCACCACTTCGCCGGTGATAGATGCGCGCAGGCCCACCTTGCCGTGGATTGCAGGCGCCGAGAGACCCTTCCAGCCCTTTTCGAGGATGAAGCCGCGGATGAGGCCGTCCTCGGTCTTTGCCCAGACGACGAAGACATCGGCGATCGGCGCGTTCGAAATCCAGGTCTTGGTGCCCGTCAGGCTGTAGCCGCCATCGACCTTCTTCGCCCGCGATGCCATCGAGCCGGGGTCGGAGCCGTGGTTCGGCTCGGTGAGGCCGAAGCAGCCGATCCATTCGCCGGTTGCAAGCTTCGGCAGATATTTCTGCTTCTGCGCTTCCGAGCCGAAGGCGTCGATCGGCACCATGACGAGCGAGGACTGCACGCTCATCATCGAGCGATAGCCACTGTCGACCCGCTCCACTTCGCGAGCAATCAGGCCATAGGCGACATAGCCGAGACCGGCGCCGCCATATTCCGGTGCAATCGTCGGGCCGAGCAGGCCGAGTTCGCCCATCTCGCGGAAGATGGTCGGATCGGTCTTTTCATTGCGGAAGGCTTCGAGCACACGGGGGCTGAGTTTCTCCTGCGCGTAGGAATGCGCGGTATCCAGCACCATGCGCTCGTCGTCGCTCAGCTGCTCGGTGAGGCGGAACGGGTCGGCCCAGTCGAAAATCTCGCGGCTCATGCTCTTGTCTCCCATCAATTCGTTTTTAAAAGTTCGCGCGCGACGATGAGTTTTTGAACTTCCGTCGCACCTTCATAGATGCGAAGCGCGCGGATCTCCCGATAGAGTTTTTCCGTTATTTCGCCCGATTTCACGCCGCGCCCGCCAAAGAGCTGGACGGCGCGGTCAATGACGCTTTGCGCGGTTTCCGTCGCCGTCATCTTGGCCATGGCAGCTTCGCGCGTTGTCGGCAAGCGCTGCACGTCGCGACGCCAGGCTGCCCGATAGGTGAGCAATGCCGCCGCGTCGATGCCGGTCGCCATATCGCCGAGGGCGGCCTGCGTCAACTGAAGGTCACCGAGCGTTGCACCGAACATGGGGCGGGCGCGAACATGGGCAAGGGATTCATCGAGCGCGCGGCGGGCAAAGCCGAGGCCGGCGGCGGCGACGGAAGCGCGGAAGATATCGAGCGTGCGCATGGCGATCTTGAAGCCTTCGCCCGGCGCGCCGAGACGGCGCGAAGCGGGAATGCGGCAACTGTCGAAGCGGATCGTCGCCAGCGGATGCGGCGCGATGACCTCGATGCGTTCGGCAATCGAGAAGCCGGGATCGTCGGCAAAGACGACGAAGGCGGAGATGCCGCGTGTTCCCGGCGCCTCGCCGGTACGGGCAAAAACCGTGTAGACGTCGGCGATGCCGCCGTTGGAGATCCAAGTCTTCTCGCCGTCGAGAATGTAATGGTCGCCATCGAGGCGGGCGGCGCAGCTCATGGCGGCCACATCGGAGCCGGCGTCTTTTTCCGACAGCGCGAAGGCGGCAAGCCAATCGCCGGCACGGACTTTCGGCAGCACGGCAGCCCGCAGCTCCGGTGAACCGGAAGGGCCAATGGCGCCGGTGCCGAGCCCCTGCATGGCGAAGGCGAAATCGGCAAGGCCGTCGTGCCAGGCGAGCGTTTCACGGGCGAGGCAGACCATGCGGGAATCGATCAGCGGTTCGCTGTCGGACGAGCCCGTCGCGGCCGTCAGAAGCCCGGCATTGCCGAGCGCCTTGACCAGTTTGCGGCAAGCGTCATCCACATCGGCATGATCGATGGAGGCCATGGCAGCGGATTTGGCGAAGGCATCGACCTTAGCGGCAAAATGGTGATGGCGCTCCTCGAAGAAGGGCCAGTCCAGATGATCGCGGGTCGGACCGGGGAGGCTGCCTGCCGTGGACATCAGCTCAATCCCCCTGAAATTCCGGTTTGCGCCTGGCGGCGAAGGCTTCGAAGGCGCGGCGGAAATCCTGCGTCGCCATGCAGATCGCCTGCGCCTGCGCTTCGGATTCGACCAGTTCCTCAATGCCCATCGCCCATTCCTGGTTCAGCATGGTCTTGGTCATGCCGTGAGCGAACCAGGGGCCATCTGCCAGCGAGCGGGCGAGCTTGACGGCTTCCTGTTCCAACTCAGCGCTGACGTGCAGACCGTTGTAGAAGCCCCAGGCGTGGCCTTCTGTTGCTGTCATCGAGCGGCCGGTAAAGAGCAATTCGGCGGCGCGGCCCTGGCCGATGATGCGGGGCAGGATGCCGCAGGCGCCCATATCCGCACCGGCAAGGCCGACGCGGGTGAAGAGGAAGGCGGTCTTGGCTTCCGGCGTCCCCAGCCGGAGATCGGAGGCCATGGCAAGGATGGCGCCGGCGCCGGCGCAGATGCCGTCGACTGCCGTGATGATCGGCTGCGGGCATTTGCGCATCGCCTTGACGAGATCGCCGGTCATGCGCGTGAAAGCCAGAAGCTCGGGCATAGCCATGCGGGTCAATGGTTCGATGATTTCGAAGACATCGCCGCCGGAGGAGAAGTTGCCGCCTGCACCCGTCAGCACGATGGCGCGGATATCCGATGCGTAGACGAGGTCGCGGAAGAGGTCGCGCAGCTCGGCATAGCTGTTGAAGGTCAGCGGGTTCTTACGCTCGGGGCGGTTCAGGCGGATGGTGGCGACGCGGCCATCCTCGCTGACCTCCCAGAGGAAATGCTCAGGCTTGTAATCCTTGAAGGGCTTCAGGTGTCCTCGCATTGTCATGTCCCGATCGCTCATCGCGCTCAAATCTCCCCACCGGCAACCGCGATTGCCTGTCCATTGATCGATGCAGCCACCGGCGAGGCCAGCCACAATACGGTGTCGGCAACCTCTTCCGGCGTGACAAGCCGTCCTTGCGGATTGGATTTCGTGAACTCGGCAAGCGCCTGTTCGGCCGTGCGCCCGGTCTTGGCGACGACGGTCTCGATCGAGCGCTGGATGATCGGTGTGTCGGTAAAGCCGGGGCAGACGGCATTGACGGTGATGCCGGTCTTGGCGAATTCCAACGCAAGCGAGCGGGTCAAGCCGACGACGCCGTGCTTGGCGGCAACATAAGCCGACACGTAGCTATAGCCCTTCAAGCCGGCGGTCGAAGCAATATTGATGATGCGCGCGCCGGCGCCATGTGCCTTCAGATCGGGCAGGGCCGCCTGCGTCACCAGGAAGACGCCGGTGAGGTCGACCGACAGGACATGGTTCCATGTCTCCAGGCTGGTTTTCTCGAAAGCTGCGCTCGGGGCTTCGCCGGCATTGTTGACTAGGATATCGACAGCCCCGAATTTTTCGCGCGCCTTGGTCAGGCCATGGGCAATGTCCTCAGGATTTGTGACATCGAAACCATCGACTACGAAAGCATGCGCGCCGATTTCAGCTGATATCGCTTCCAGAGGCTCCCTGCGGCGGCCGGCCAAGGTGACGCGCGCGCCATCTGCTGCAAGCGCCCTTGCGATTGCTGCGCCGATGCCGCTGCCGGCGCCGGTGATGAGGGCGTGACGGCCGACAAGTTTGCCCGAAGTCGTCATTCGATCCTCACTTCGACGGCGCGGTTGTGGCCGCGCGGGCGAGATTGGTTTCATACTGAGTCTTGCCGGAAAGATATTGCTTCGGCCAGGGAATGGAAGTCAGGCCGATCTTGGCGGCTTCATGCAGCGGCCAGGCGGGGTCGGCCAGATGCGGGCGGGCGACGGCGCAGAGATCGGCACGACCGGCGGCAATGATCGAATTGGCGTGATCGGCCTCGGAGATCGCGCCGACGGCGATGGTGGGGATGCCGATCTCGTTGCGGATCTTGTCCGAAAACGGCGTCTGGAACAGGCGGCCATAAACCGGCTTTTCCTCTTTCGACACCTGGCCCGAGGAGCAGTCGATCAGATCGGCGCCGGCTTCCTTGAACATGCGCGCGAAGATCGCCGCATCTTCCGGCGTGTTGCCGCCATCGGTCCAGTCATGGCAGGAGAGGCGGATCGAGATCGGCTTGTCCGCCGGCCAGATGGCACGCATTGCCTTGAAGATTTCCAGAGGATAGCGGGCGCGATTCTCGTGGCTGCCGCCATACTCGTCGTCGCGGAGATTGGTGATCGGCGACAGGAAGCTGGACAGCAGATAGCCGTGGGCGCAATGCAGCTCCAGCCAGTCGGCGCCGGTTTCGACCGCCAGTTCGGTCGAATGGATGAAATCGGCCTTCACGCGCTCCATATCGGCGCGATCCATGGCCTTCGGCACCTGGCTATTCCTAAGGTAGGGGACTCCCGACGCCGAGATCAGCGGCCAGTCGCCTTCGGGGAGTGGCTGATCGATCCCTTCCCAGGCGAGTTTCGTCGCGCCCTTGCGGCCGGCATGGCCGAGCTGGATGCCGACTTTTGCGGCGCTGCTCGTATGGACGAAATCGACAAGGCGCTTCCATTGCTTGGCCTGTTCTTCGTTCCAGAGGCCGAGGCAGCCGGGGGTGATGCGCGCATCCGGGGTGACGCAGGTCATCTCCGCGAAGACCAAGCCCGCACCACCAAGGGCACGCGAGCCGAGATGGACGATGTGGAAGTCGTTCATCACGCCATCCTCAGCCGAATACATCGCCATCGGCGAGACGACGATGCGGTTGACGAGCTGGACATCCCTTAGGCGATAGGGCGTGAACATTGGCGGCAGGCAACGGTCATTGCCGACGGCAAGGCCGGATTTTTCCGCGAACCAGTGCTCGAAACCTTCCAGCCAGTCCTTGTCGCGAAGCCGCAGATTTTCGTGGCTGATGCGCTGCGAGCGGGTGAGCATCGAATACATGAATTGCGGCGGCTCGAGCGTATCGGCATAGCGCCGTCCGACGACTTCGAACCATTCCATCGCATTGCGGGCGGCATTCTGGATGCGGGCGACGTCGACGCGGCGGATTTCCTCGTAGGTCTCGAGGACGGCCGGGATCTTGTCCTTGTCGTGCCCATGGATCTGGAACTGCCGGGTCAGCTCGATGGCATCATCGATGGCAAGCTTGGTACCGGAACCGATGGCGAAATGGGCGGTGTGGGCGGCGTCACCCATCAGCACGACATGCGAATTGCCGTTGAAATGGCTCCATTTGCCGCAGATCAGCCGGTTGAAGTTCAGCCAGGCCGAGCCGCGGATGTGGCGCGCATTGGTCATCAGCGAGGCGCCGTCGAGCACTTCGGAAAACAGGTTTTCGCAGAAGGCGATGGAGCCATCCTGATCCATCTTGTCGAGGCCGTGGGCGAGATAGGCCTCTTCCGTCGTTTCGACGATGAAGGTCGAGGTCTTGTCGTCGAACTTGTAGATATGCGACTGGAACCAGCCGTGCTCGGTGCGGCGGAAATCGAAGGTGAAGGCGTCGAACAGCTTGTTGGTGCCGAGCCAGATATAGCGGTTCGGTCGGGTGATCATATCCGGCTGAAAAACCTCCGGATAATGATTGCGGATGCGGGAATTAAGTCCGTCCGAACCGATGACCAGATCGGCGTCGGGATAATCGAGATCGGAATTGACGTCGGTTTCGAAGATCAGTTCGACGTCGAGGGCTTCGCAGCGCTTCTGCAGGATGTTCAAAAGCTTCTTGCGGCCGATGCCGACGAAACCGTGACCGGAGGTGCGCTGACGCGTGCCCTTGAACAGGACTTCGATGTCGTCCCAATGATTGAAGGCATCCTCGATTTCGGCAGCGCTTTCGGGGTCCCATTCGCGCATCGACACCATGGTCGCATCGGAGAAGACGACGCCCCAGCCGAAGGTGTCATAGGGGCGGTTGCGCTCGACCACGCGGATGGAATGTTCGGGATGAAGCTTCTTCATCAGAAGCGCGAAGTAGAGGCCGGCCGGTCCGCCGCCGATACAGACGATGCGCATCGCTTTTCCCTCCTCGTCGGGCCGAAGCCGACCTTAAAATCATTTAAGTTTAAAATATATTGTCGCTGTCATTCGTCAAGGCTTTTCCTGCTCGAATCTACGGGTAACAGATGGCTACAATATCTCAAAAATTGAAAATTGTCCTTTTAGATCAAAGGATAATGAAAAATATTTTAGGCTTAAAATTTCTTGCTTGAACATTGCGGGCTTCAGTGCGATCTTTTTTGACAACGCTACAAGTGCCGCAGGGGAAACGGCTGTCGTGGCGATTTGATCGATCAGAATGTGGGAGCAAGGCAATGCTGGGACCGACCGGTCATACCGATACATTCACGCGAGACAATCTGCCGCCCTTCGACCAATGGCCCGAACTGCGCATGGATGGTTTCGACTATCCGGAATGGCTGAACGCCGGCTTTGAACTCAGCGACCGGATGGTGGAAAAGGGTTTCGGCGACCATGTCGCCCTGATCGGCAACGGCCGCCGCCGCACCTATAAGGAACTGGCTGATTGGACCAATCGCATCGCGCACGCGCTCATCGAGAATTTCGGCGTCAAGCCCGGCAATCGCGTTCTCATCCGCTCCGGAAACAACCCTGCGATGATCGCATGCTGGCTGGCGGTGACGAAGGTCGGCGCAGTCGCCGTCAACACCATGCCGATGCTGCGGGCGGGCGAACTTTCGAAGGTCATCGACAAGGCGGAAATCTCGCTTGCGCTTTGCGATACGCGGCTGCTGGAAGAGCTTGTCTCGGCGGCCAAGGATAGCCGCTTCCTGAAGCAGGTGATCGGCTTCGACGGCACCGCCAATCACGATGCCGAGCTCGACCGGATCGCGCTTAACAAGCCCGTTCGCTTCGAACCGGTCAAAACCGGGCGGGATGATGTGGCGCTACTCGGTTTCACCTCGGGCTCAACGGGCGTGCCGAAGGCGACCATGCATTTCCATCGCGATATCCTGATCATCGCCGATGCCTATGCCAAGGAAGTGCTGCAGGTGACGCCCGACGACGTCTTCATCGGCTCGCCGCCGATCGCCTTCACCTTCGGGCTCGGCGGTCTCGTGGTCTTCCCCTTGCGCTTCGGGGCATCGACGGCACTGCTCGAAAACGCTTCGCCGAAGAACATGGTCGAGATCATCCAGGAATATGGCGCGACGATCAGCTTTACCGCGCCCACCGCTTATCGCGCCATGCTGGCGGCGATGGAGGAGGGGGCTGATCTTTCCTCGCTGCGCATCGCGGTTTCCGCCGGCGAGACGTTGCCTGGACCGATCTTCGAGGAGTGGACGCGCAAGACCGGCAAGCCGATCCTCGACGGCATCGGCTCAACCGAGATGCTGCATATCTTCATTTCCAACCGGCTTGATGAGGCCAAGCCGAACTGCACGGGCAAGCCGCTTACGGGTTACGAGGCGCGCATCGTCGATGACGAGATGAACGAGGTGCCGCGCGGCACCATCGGCAAGCTCGTCGTTCGCGGGCCGATCGGCTGCCGTTATCTTGCGGACCACCGGCAGGCCGACTATGTGCGAGGTGGCTGGAACCTGACAGGCGACAGCTTCATTCAGGATGAAGACGGCTATTTCCATTTCGCCGCGCGTTCCGACGACATCATTCTTTCCGCCGGCTACAATATCGCCGGGCCGGAAGTGGAGGCCGCACTTCTGTCGCATGCCGACGTGCTCGAATGCGCCGTCATCGGCAAGCCGGACGAGGAGAGGGGGCATATCGTTCAGGCCCATGTGGTGCTGTCGCCAGGTGTTGCCGGCTCGGAGCTGCTCGTCAAGGCGCTGCAGGATCATGTGAAGGCCGCGATCGCGCCCTATAAATATCCGCGCTCCATCATCTTCGTCGAGGCTCTGCCGAAGACGGAATCCGGCAAGATACAGCGCTTCCGCTTGAAATAATCGACGCGGCAGCAGGCGGGATGCCCGCACGCTGCCGGCGATGTATTGTCGGATTCTCAATCCTCGAGCACTTGTCTCGGAGCGCAGGCGTTTTGTCGCGCCGGCCAGCAAATCCCGATCTCATTCCTTCCTTCTGGCAGCTTCGGGTCTTCGCATTAGTTTTATGCATTTGCATATATTTGGATGATACATCCATGCGGCTGTCAATGGTCTCGGGTGGCTGTACAAGATGGTTGTGCGGCCAATATCGTAAATTCGAGTGGCGAAACCCGATAATTGTTCGTTGACAGTTCAAGGAAGTTCAAAATATGATTTTGCAAATGATTTAAAGAAGCCCACAAGGGCAAAGGGGTATATCTATGGCCGAGCGATCGTTTGCGCGCGAGGTCGAGGATCTGAAGCTCGGGGAAGGCGATGTCTTCCGCGGCGAGGGCATTCTCGCGATCACCAAGGCACTTCTACAGTCCGGTGTTTCCTATGTTGGCGGCTATCAAGGCTCGCCGATTTCCCATCTCATGGACGTGCTGGCTGACGCCAAGGACGTGATGCAGGATCTGGGCGTCCATTTCGAGACGTCGGCATCGGAGGCCGCCGCGGCCGCCATGCTGTCCGCCTCCGTCATGTATCCGGTGCGCGGCGCCGTGACCTGGAAATCGACGGCGGGCACCAATGTCGCCTCCGATGCGCTTTCCAACCTCTCATCGGGTGGCGTCACGGGCGGCGCGTTGATCATCATCGGCGAGGATTATGGCGAGGGCTCCTCGATCATGCAGGAGCGCAGCCATGCCTATGCGATGAAATCGCAGATGTGGCTGCTCAACCCGCGCCCGAACCTGCCGTCGATCGTGCAGGCGGTCGAGGAAGGGTTCGAGCTTTCGGAGGCTTCCAATACGCCCGTCATGCTGCAGGTCGGCATCCGCAGCTGCCATGTACACGGCCAGTTCGTCGCCAAGGATAACAAGCGCCCGGCCTATACGCTGAAGCAGGCGCTCGAAAATCCAGTGCGCGACGTCAACCGCATCGTGCTGCCGCCCGCTTCCTTCCTGCATGAGAAGGAGAAGCTGGAGAAGCGTTGGCCGGCGGCCGTCGAGTTCATCAAGCAGCGCCAGCTCAACGAATATTTCGGACCGTCCGAAGGCGAGGTCGGCATCATTCTGCTCGGCGGCGCCTACAACGGCGTCATGCGCGCCCTGCAGCAGCTCGGCCTTGCCGATGTCTACGGCAATTCCGCCGTGCCGCTTTATGTCCTCAACGTCGCCTACCCGCTTGTTGATGACCAGATCGCCGAGTTCTGCGCCAACAAGAAGGCGGTCCTGATGGTCGAGGAGGGGGCGCCCGAATATATCGAGCAGTCTCTCAACACCATCCTGCGCCGCCGTGATATCCAGACCAGGGTCGCCGGCAAGGATGTCCTGCCCATGGGGGGCGAATATACCGCGCCCGTATTGATGAAGGGCATCAAGAACTTCCTGGAAGTGCATCAGCGCGTATTGCTCGGCAACCAGCCGCCGCTGCCGGACCCGACGCCGATCCTCAACGATCCGAAGATCAAGGCGCTGGCCGAAGTCGTGCCGCCGCGCCCGCCCGGTTTCTGCATCGGCTGTCCCGAGCGGCCGATCTTCGCGGCGATGAAGATGGTGGAGGGCGAACTCGGCGAGCATCACATCTCCGGCGATATCGGCTGCCATCTCTTCTCGATCCTGCCGCCGTTCAATCTAGGCAGCACGACCATGGGTTACGGGCTCGGGCCGGCCGCCGCCTCGGCCTTCAATGTCGCCGCCGACAAACGCGTGATCTCGGTCATGGGGGATGGCGGCTTCTGGCACAACGGCCTTGCGACCTCGGTCGGCAATGCCGTCTTCAACAAGCAGGACGGTGTCATCCTCGTCGTCGACAATTATTATTCGGCCGCGACCGGCGGACAGGACATACCGTCTTCGCGGGCGCTCAACCCGCGCCGCAAGACCAACAACTCCATCGTCAATGCCGTGAAGGGCATCGGCGCGACCTGGGTGCGCCAGATTGACCGCACCTATGATGTTGCCAAGATGCGCGACACGCTGCGCGAGGCTCTGACCTCGAAGGAGCCCGGGCCGAAGATCATCGTCGCCTCCTCGGAATGCATGCTCAACAAGCAGCGCCGCGTGAAGCCGCAATTCGCCAAGGCTGTCAAGGACGGCAAGCGCATGGTCAAGGAGCGCTTCGGCGTCGACGAGGACGTCTGCACCGGCGATCACGCCTGCATCCGCCTTTCCGGCTGTCCGTCGCTGTCGGTCAAGCATACCGACGATCCGCTGAAGGACGATCCGGTGGCGGCGATCGACAATAATTGCGTGGGCTGCGGCAATTGCGGCGAAGTCTCGGAGGCGGCGGTGCTCTGTCCCTCCTTCTACCGTGCGGATATCATTCATAATCCGACGGGCTGGGACCGCTTCGCCGCCCGTCTGCGCTCTGCCGTGATCGGCTGGTTGCAGGCGCGTCGCCGGGCTGGCCGCATTGTCTTTTCAGATTGAGAGGGCGATATGGACGAGCATGTGAGCATGAGTGACCTCGGCGCTAACAGACTTTCGACGGACAAGCCGCTGTCGCTTGCCATTCTCGCCATGGGCGGACAGGGCGGCGGCGTGCTGGCCGACTGGATCGTTGGCCTTGCCGAAGCCGAGGGATGGATGGCGCAGACGACATCCGTGCCCGGCGTCGCGCAGCGCACGGGCGCGACAATCTATTATATCGAGATGCTGCCGGCGAAAGATGGTCACGCGCCGATCTTTTCGCTGATGCCGACGCCGGGCGATGTCGATGTCGTCATGGCCGCCGAGCTGATGGAGGCGGGCCGCTCCGTGCTGCGCGGCCTGGTCACGCCCGACAAGACCGTGCTGATTGCCTCGACGCATCGCTCTTTTGCTGTTGGTGAGAAGGAAAAGCCGGGCGATGGCATCGGCAATCCCGAAGTGGTGGTTGAGGCGACGGATTTCGCCGCCAAACGGACCATCGCCTTCGACATGGAGACGCTGGCCGTCAGGAACGGCAGCGTGATTTCGGCCTCGATGTTCGGCGCTCTGGCCGGCTCGGGTGCGCTTCCCTTCGCAAAGCAGGCTTTCGAGGCGATGATCCGCGCCGGCGGCAAGGGTATCGAGCCGAGCCTCAAGGCGTTCAATGCCGCCTTCGATCGCGTCAAGGACAAGCCGCGCGATGCGGTTTCCGCGACGCCGCCGAAGCATTTCGACGCCCTGCCGGAAACCGCCGGTCATCCGGCGCTGGATCGGCTGGTCAATCGCATCCGCGCCGAATTTCCGGAAGCTGCCTGGCCGCTGCTGTTTGCCGGCGTCAAGAAGCTGACCGATTATCAGGACCCGACCTATGCCGATGAATATCTGAGCCGTGTCGCGGCACTCCACGCGCTTGATCGCAAGGCCGGCGGCGCGAGCAAGGACTTCGCCTTCACCGTGCAGGCGGCGAAATATGTCGCGGTGGCCATGGCTTATGACGATGTCATCCGCGTTGCCGATCTGAAGGTGCGTGGCTCGCGCTTCGAGCGGGTGCGCAAGGAGGTCGGCGCCAGGGACGACCAGATCGTCTACATGACCGAATACATGCATCCGCGCATGGATGAGGTCTGCGGCACGATGCCGAAGGCCATGGGTTTCTGGATCGAAAGCCGGCCACGCCTGTTTGCCCGGCTCGACCGCCTCGTCAACAAGGGCCGACGCGTTCAGACCGGCACGCTGTTCTGGTTTCTCGGCCTCTACATGGTCTCCGCGCTACGACGCATCCGTCGCGGTACGCTGCGTCACTCGCGCGAAGTCGAACATCGCGAAGCCTGGCTGGCGGCGGCGTCCAATCTGCTGGCCGCGAATTACGATCTCGCCGTCGAGGTACTCGGCAATCGTCGTTTGGTCAAAGGCTATTCCGATACGCATGCGCGCGGCCTTTCCAAATTCGATCGCGTCATGTCGGCGCTGCCGCTGCTGCGTGATCGTGAGGACGGAGCAGCCTGGATGAGGCGGCTGCGGCAGGCCGCACTGCTGGACGAGAAGGGTACGGCGCTTGATGGAGCGCTGAAAACGGTCGGGACGCTGTGATGGGTGTGTTTTAGCCACCCGCCCTCGTGGTTCGAGGCTCCGGCCCTTCGGCCCTGCGCACCTCACCATGAGGGCTAATCTTTTGGGCTAGTCGCGAAATTCGCTCTGCCTCATCCTGAGGCGCATCTCGAAGCGTAGCGGAAAGATGCCTCGAAGGACGAGGCGGCCACAGGCGCCGCCACGATCTCCTCAAATCTCATGCTTCCTGATGTTGTGCAGCACCTTGTGCAGGGTCGAGATGAAGGTGCGATACTCGGCCTCGTCGACGCCGTCGAACATCTGCAGGAAGAGGTCGTACATGGTCGGCCACACCTTCTCGAAAGCGGCCCGGCCTTCCTCGGTGATGGAGACGTCGCGGATGCGCATGTCTTCGGCGCGAGGCTGGCGGCGGATGTAGCCCTGCTGTTCGAGGGAATCCAAGGTGCGGCTCATTGTCGACTGCTCGGTCACGGCAAAGACGGAGAGCTCGTTGATGGTGACGCTGGAGGAGACGCTGAGAACGGCCAGCGCCCGCATCTTGGCGGTCGTCATGTCATATTCGCGCAGCTCCTCCGACATGTTGGCGTTCCATCGGGCCATCAGCCGGTTCATCAGATAGGGTGCGAAATGATTGAGACCGATTTCGCCCATGGTCGGGCGCTTTGCGTTCTCATCTCGCTTGCGTCTCAAAACGGTGCCTGAAAACCGTTCCTCCATCGACGATACTCCCCAGGAAACTTGCTATTTCAGCGATGATGCGAGCAGGAAGCCGGAGCCTCCACCAAGACCGGCGCCCGGATGCACCGAGGCGCCGATGTGGTAAAGGCCCGTTACGTGGGTGCGGTGATTAACCGATGACTTGAAGGGACGCCAGATGAAAAGCTGGTCGAGGCCGCAATAGCCGCCATAGGGGTCGCCGCCGACCAGGTTCATGTTCATCGCTTCGAGATCACCCGGGGAATAGGCGCGGCGTGCGAGCTTTATGCCGGAGAAATTCTCGATATGGCTTTCGAGCAGCACTTCGATACGGTCGGCATAGCGCTCGCGCACCTCTTCCGTCCAGCGGCCGTCCTCAGGCACTGCGATCTCGCCCGCGGCATCGCCCTTGATATGGCGCGGCGCTTCGGGAAGCTGCAGCCAGAGGATCGATTTTCCCTCAGGCGCGCGGCTGGGATCGAGCGCGACGGGCTGGCCGACGCAGACAGTGGGCTCGGCCGGCAAGAGCCTGCGTTCGCACTCGTTAGCGGCACGCGAGACGCCGTCGAGGCCGGGGGTCAGATGCAGCAAGGCCACCTTGCCAAGTTCCGCGTTGGCTTTCCAGCGCGGCGGCTCGGAAAGGGCGTAGTGAATCTGCATGTCGCCCTTGCCATAGCGATAGTTGGCGACGCCCGTTTTGATGTCCACAGGCAGCGGATCAGGCCAATCGGCCATCAGCCGCTCGTAAAGCTGGTTGGGGGTTACCGAGCAGATGACTCCGGCCTTCGCCTTCAACGTTTCGCCATTCGCAAGACGCACGCCATCGGCACTGCGATTGTGGTCTGGAATGATGGCTGCAACGTCGGCACCAACGCGGATTTCGCCGCCATGATCGGTAATCAGCCGCTCGAAAGCCGTCAGCAGGTTCGCAGCGCCGCCCTTGACGATTGGCGCGCCGCCGAACTCCAGCGCGAAGCCGATCACCTTCAGCATTTCGGCGGAATAGGCGCTTTCGGGGCCGAGGCCGCAATGGAGCACCCATGGCGCCCAGAATGCGTGAATATCCTCGGATCTATAGTTGGTTTCGAGATAGCCGCGCGCCGGCGTCAGGGCATCGCCAAACCAGGCCGCCAGCTTGCGCAGGCCGCGGTTCCAACCCTGCTTGCCGATCGTCTTCAGGGTTGATCCCGACCATAGCGCACCGCCGAGCAGGGAAAACAGGAATGGCGCGTCGGCGGCAAGTGCGTCCATTTCGCGCGAGAAGGCTTGCCCGTCGCCGAGCGACAACTCGTCGAAGGTGGCGACGTTGCGCCGTCGGTCCTTGGAGAAGATGACGTGCGAGCCGTCGGGTCTCAACACGCCGGTTGGCAAGTCGGCATGAGCAAATTCCAGACCGCGCGCCTCGAGATCCCTACCGATGGCGCCATAGGCCGGCGAGGTGAGGAACAGCACCATGGTCGTCGCCATCACGTCGTGGACGAAGCCGGGCTCGGTGATCTCCTCGGTGCGCAGGCAGCCGCCGATGCGGTCGTTGCGCTCAAGGACGAGTACCTTGTGACCCTTCTTGCCGAGCATCGCGGCTGCGACGAGCGCATTTATGCCGCTGCCGACGATGATGTAATCATGATCATCCATTGCCGCTGCCCCTCACAGGCAAGATGAATGGAAAGGAGGAGCCTGGTTTGCCCAGGCTCCCGCCCTTTCAACCTATCACGCAATCAGTGCCAGGGCGCGAACCGGCGAGCCGGTGCCCTTGACGAATTTCAGCGGGGCGGCGATCAGCACGGCACCCTTGGCGGGAAGCTGATCGAGATTGGAGAGGCTGGCGAGACCATAGCGATTGGCCTTGTGCATGAGGTTGTGTGCCGGGAATGGCGGGTTCATGCCGCCGGCAGAGCCGGCATCGGTGCCGATGGTTTCCGAACCCCAGCCGATAATGCCCTTGCTCAACAGATATTCGATCGCTTCGGCGGTCGGGCCAGGAGAGTGCGGGCCGTTTTCATCGGCATTCAGGAAGGTTTCGGTCGAGCCGTTGCGCTTGTACCAATCGGTGCGCAGCAGCACCCAGCTGCCGGGCTCGATGGCGCCGTTCTGGGCTTCCCATTCCTTGATGCTGTCGACCGTCAGCAGATAGTCCGGATTGGCGGCGGCTTCCTTGGAGCGGTCGATGACATTGACCGGGGCCACGAAATTCTGCGGCGGGATGGTATCCGTCGTATTGTTCGGGTTGTCCTTGCCCGTGATCCAATGACAGGGCGCGTCAAAATGGGTTCCGGTGTGTTCGCCGAGTTCCAGCCAGTTCCAGGCCCAGAAAGGGCCATCCTGATTATATTCGGAGATCGTGTGGACCTTGACGTTGGGCGTGTTCTTGCCGAACTGTGGCGGCAGGTAGAGTACCGGCGTATCCGGGCCGAGCGGCGCGGTGAGATCGACGACCTTGACGGAGCCCGAAAGCAGGGCCGAGGCGAGGCTGGCGAGTGTGGTGGCGGTCATATTTTTGAGTTCCCCTTGTTGTCGCATGACCCTATGCGAAGAGCCGCTAGGCGGACCTTCCGATCGGGATCAGGCTTGAAGTCAATATCGCCAGGCGCGGGGTGTCTTTCCTCCTGACACCGGGTCCGCGCGGCGGCGGAATGAAGGGAGCGTATGTCACAATATATGATATTGCAAGCATTCCGGCATGCTTCTGGAGGCTAAAATCGGCGCTCCTTTCGGGAGTGATTGGACGCTCGTAGATCGCTGAAAGAAAACGGCAAATCCCGACGAATTTCAAAGCAATGCTACTTTCGATTGTGTTTTTCGCCGGTAATTCGTGCTGATAGATACTTGAAGCCTAAAGCTCAAGATGTATGCATGTGACAATAATAATGAACCGATGAAGGGGGCGAGCGATGAGCTATGATGCGATCATAGTGGGGGCCGGCCACAATGGCCTGGCGGCGGCGGTGCATCTGGCCTCCAGGGGCTGGAAGGTGGCCGTCATCGAGGGCAATGCGGTACCCGGCGGCGCAGTCAAGACCCGCGAGGTGACGCTGCCCGGTTTCCGGCACGATCTCTGCGCCATGAACCTCTCCATGTTCGCCGGTTCGGCCTTCTTTGCGCAGTATAAAGGCGAGCTGCTGGCCGAAGGGCTGGACTTCGTGCCTGCGGCGGACTGCTTCGCCAGCGTCTTTCGTGACGACACCTATCTCGGGGTTAGCACCGATCTCGAGAAGACTACGGGCGCGATCGCCGATATCTCGCCGCAGGATGCCGCTGCCTGGCGCCATATGCTCTCTGAGTTCGGTGCGGATGCGCCCTATATCTTCGGTCTGCTCGGCTCGCCCATGCCCTCCATGGCGGCGGCCAAGATCGTCTGGAAAGCCTGGCGCGGGAAGGGGGCGGGCTGGGTCTACGACACCGCACGCATGCTTCTTGCCTCGCCGCGCGATTTTCTCGACGCGCGCTTCCAGAACGCCAAACTGAAGACGATGATGGCCGCCTGGGGCCTGCATCTGGATTTTGCGCCCGACGTCGCGGGCGGCGCGCTGTTTCCCTATCTCGAATCCATGGCCAATCAGGCCTTCGGCATGGTGATCGGCAAGGGCGGGGCCGATACGATCGTCAGGGCGATGACCGCCGTGCTGAAGAGCAAGGGTGGTGAGCTGATGCTGGGCACGCAAGTCGACAAGATCGTCACATCGCGCGGCAAGGCGACCGGCGTCATCCTTGCCGACGGCCGCCGCTATGAGGCAAAGCGCGCCGTCATCGCCAATGTCCATCCGCAGCTCCTGTTCGGCAAGCTCCTGGATCAGGACCCGGCGCGCCAGGAGTTCGACGGCAAGGTCAGGCGCTTCCGCGCCGGGCCGGGCACGATGATGATCCATCTGGCACTGTCGGGCCTTCCGGACTGGACGGCGGGCAAGGCGCTGCAGAATTTCGCCTATGTGCATATCGCGCCGGATCTCGAGATGATGTCGCGCGTCTATGCCGAGGCAATGGGCGGCCTGTTGCCGGCCGAGCCTGCCCTGGTGGTCGGGCAGCCAACGGCGATCGACCCGTCGCGCGCTCCGTCTGGACAGCATGTGCTCTGGATACAGGTGCGCGTGCTGCCGGCGGCATTCCATGGCGATGCCGCCGCTGAGATCTCCGGCGCCAGTTGGGATGAGATCAAGGACGCTTATGCCGAACGTGTGCTTGATATCATCGAGCTATACGCGCCCGGCTTGCGTGGCAAGATATTGGGAAGATCGGTGTTTTCACCCATCGATCTGGAGCGGGAGAACCCGAATCTCATCGGCGGCGATAACCTTTCCGGCAGCCATCACCTCGACCAGAATTTCCTGTTCCGCCCCGTTGCCGGCTATTCGCGCTACAAGACGCCGGTCGCTTCATTGTTCATGTGTGGGGCCTCGACATGGCCGGGCGCGGGAACGGGCGCCGGTTCCGGTTTCATGTTGGGGAAAATGCTGGCCAAGTGACAGTTGCATGACTTGACGCTCGAACCTTTGACATTTCAAATATCGTCCCCTAGATCGCTTAGACTAGTGATGCGGAACGATAGGCCGAGGCGACGTCATGACAGAGGCAGAGAGTGCAACCGTTGATCTGGAGATCATCGTTCAGGGAGCGCAGGAAGGCAAAAAGCTCGAACTGCGGCTCTGGCTGCGGATGCTGTCGACCACGAAGCTGATCTCGCAGGAAATTCGCCGCCGGCTGCGCAACGAATTCGGCGCGACCCTGCCGCAATTCGACCTGATGGCGCAGCTCTATCGCGAACGCGAGGGCTTGCGGCTCGGAGAGTTGTCAAAGCGCACCATGGTCACTAACGGCAATGTCACCGGGCTTGTCGAACGGCTGGAAGCGGATGGGCTCGTGCTGCGCGTCACGCCCGATGGCGACCGGCGGGTGACGGTCGCGAAGCTGACGGAGAAGGGCGAGACGTCGTTCAGTGCCATGGCCGCGGCGCATGAAGGCTGGCTGCGCGACATGATGGCAGATGTCGATCCCGCCATCGTCAGCGAACTATGGCGGGATATCGGCCTGGTAAAGTCATCGGTCAGCAATCATCTTTCAGGCACCGACTTCGACTAAGCGCGTGCTCTATCTCGCCCGCTCGCTCTTGAACTTCTTCTCGAGCACGCTGACGAGACGCACCATCGGCCAGAGCAGGATGATGTAGATCAGCGCGGCCATGATGAGCGGCGAGGGGTTGGCATAGAAGCCTTGCGCGTTCTGTCCCTCTTTCAGCAGTTCCGGCAGCGCCACGGTCGAAGCGAGCGACGTATCCTTGAACATGGAGACGCAATTGCTTGTTGTCGGCGGGATGACGATACGGACGGCCTGTGGCAGCACGACCTTGTAGAGCGTGATCAGAAAGGGAATGCCGAGCGCTGCGGCCGCTTCGAACTGGCCGCGCGGCACGCTTTCGATCCCCGAGCGGAAGACCTCCGCCGAGTAGGCCGCCAGCACGATGGAAAAGCCGAGGATGGCCGACCACCAGGCCGAAAAGCTGATGCCAACGAAAGGCAGCGCGTAGTAGATCAGGATCAGCACGACCAGCATCGGCATGGCGCGCATGATGTCGATATAGGCGATCATCAAAAGCTGCAGCGGCTTCGGCGCATAGAGGCGGATCAGGCTGATGACGAGGCCGCCCGTCACGCCGATCAGGATGCTGACCACGCCGAGCGCGATGGTCATCCAAAGCCCGCGCAGCAGCTGCGGGAAGGCCGAGATCATGACGTCGGAATTGAGAAAGGTATCGACGAAAGACATTGGCACTCCCATGTGCAGGACGAAGATGAGATTTCCTTACATTTACGCCGGCCGTGGCGGCCGGCGTAAATTCATGTCAACGATGATCTTTTGATCACGCCTTGGGGATCGGCAATTCGGTGACGGTGGAGGAGCCCGCCGGAGCCTTGCCGCCGAACCACTTCTCGTGGATCTTTTCGAGCGTGCCGTCCTTCTTCATCGCGGTGATGGCGTCGTTGATCTTGGCGACGAGCGGTGAATCCTTGGTCATCATCAGGCCGTACTGCTCGCCGGTCTTGATGCGATCCTTGATGGCAAAGCCCTTGGTCTTGACGAAGAGGTACTGCATGCCGGGGATGTCGCTGACGACGGCGTCGATGCGGCCGGCGCCCAGATCGAGGAACATGTCCTGCTGCGAGTTGTAGCCCTTGACGTCGGCAAAGCCCTGCGCCGCCTTGTTGTCGTTGACCCATTTTTCGCCCGTCGATCCGGACAGCACGCCAACGGTCTTGCCCTTGAGATCGGCAAGCGTCTTGATCGGGGTGCCTTCCTTGGTGGCGACGCCCATGTCGGAGTCGTAATAGGGCTGCGTGAAGGACTGCGACTTCAGGCGTTCCGGCGTAATCGTGATAGACGAGATCGCCACGTCGATGCGCTTGGAACTCGTGGCCGCAAACAGGGCCTGGAAGCCATAGTCGGCGATGTTTGTGGTCATGCCGGCGCGCTTGGCCGCTTCGTTGACGACATCGACTTCGAAGCCTTCGAAGCCGCCATTTGCGGTCTTGTATTCGAAGGGCGGATTGTTCGGATAGGAACCGACGTTCAAGACATCGGCGGCATACGCAAAGTGGCTTCCGCCGGCCAGGCCGACGGCGGTCGCTAGGACCAGCAGACTGCGACGAGTAATGGGCATTTTCTTGGTCTCCCTCTGGTTATATGGCTACGGGCTTTTCCTCTCACCCGCGGATATTCCTCGTCCGCCCGGTCGGGCGGCCGTATCATGTCATCGCGTTGACCATCCGGTCGAGCGCGATGCGCATCTGTTCTGTTTCGCGGAACGTGCACATGCGCAGGAAGGCGCGGGACGAGTCGCCGAAGTGGTATCCCGGCGCCAGGCCGACACGGGCCGTTTCGAGGATACGCTCGCAGAGCGCCGTCGCATCGGGCTCGCCCTGCAACGAGAAGAAGGCGTACATGCCGCCGCGCGGCTTCTCCGGAAGGATCATGCCCGGTATCTTCGGCAGCTTCTCATAGGCCAGATCGAGCCCGGCCTTGATGCGGCCGCGGATCTCGGCGACCAGCGGCTCGCCTTCGCGCAGAGCCGCGGCGGCACCGGCCTGTACCATGGCAGAGGTGCCGCTGTTGATATACTGCGTCATCGCGCCAAGCTGGTCGGCGATGGCCGACGGGTGCGTGAGCCAGCCGACGCGCCAGCCAGTCATGGCCCAGGCCTTGGAGAAGCTGTTGATCGCGATCACGCGATCGCCGTCCTCGGCGACCTGCAGGATCGAAGGGGCGATGTCGCCGTCGAAATAGAGGCGGGCGTAGACCTCATCGGAGATGATCCAGATGCCGGTGCGGCGGCTGAAATCCAAGAGCGCCTGCATTTCCTCGCGCGAGGCTGTCCAGCCCGTCGGATTGGCGGGTGTCGACAGGAAGATCGCGCGGGTGCGGGCGTCGCAGCGCGCGAAGAGCTTGTCGAGATCGAGGCGCCAATCGGTGTCGAAATCAAGCGACACGGCGCGCGGCTCGCCGCCGATCAGGTGGATGGCGTTGTGGATGTTTGGCCATTGCGGCG
The DNA here is from genome assembly GCF_044769665.1 of Rhizobium sp. NPDC090279. Lineage (NCBI taxonomy): Bacteria > Pseudomonadati > Pseudomonadota > Alphaproteobacteria > Hyphomicrobiales > Rhizobiaceae > Rhizobium > Rhizobium sp. NPDC090279. The sequence goes on from NZ_JBIVYI010000002.1 coordinate 398,019, forward strand.
CGACGTAGACAACATTGGTGCCGACATCGACGAGTAGTTCGAGCGCCATGTAGAGCGCCTGCATGCCGCCGGGGGCGACCGTCGTGCGTTCGATCGGGATCGGGCGCTGATGCCAGTGCGTCTGATAGTCCGACAGCGCTTCGTTCAGCGTCGCCAGGCCGCGCATGTTCGGAACATAGAAGGTGGCGCCGTCGTCGAGCGTCTTCTTTGCAGCCTCGCGGATGAAATCCGGCGTCACGATATCGCCTTCGCCGAACCAGAGCGGAATGACGCCGCCGAGCTCGCGGGCGCGCTTGGCAAGCACGGCGATATTGTCGGTGCGCATGTCGCGGATCTGAGCGCGAATGCCTTCGAGGGCATCGCGGCTTGACATCGCGTTCGGCAAGTTATGCTGCGGTAGAAGAGACAAGGAATTTCCCCTGGGAATTCGGTGTTGAGGAGCTCAAACAGTTGCAGCAGCTTTCGCTCAAGCAACCCCTCAATTTCGAATGGTTATCCAAAAACAGCTGCATTTCAAGGACAAATTTTAAGCTTAAAAAGTCTACCTTCCCGCTCAATTTCACGTCGCCATTCCATGCGGTAACACTCTGATAAAAATCAGCTTTAGTTCTTCTCTTCTGCGTGCTTGGCCGCCCTTGCGGCATCGACGCCGGCCGCCAGGCTGGCGCCCAGAAACATCGTGTCGCTCGCGAGCATGAAGAAGCTTATGCCGGCTTGCGCCCACGCGCCGATATCATCGGGCGAAGGGCGGAAGATGCCGACCGCGCGGCCGGCGGACAGAGCGGTCTTTGTGACTGTGCCGATCGCCGCATCGAGCCTGTCCTTGCCCGCCGGTCCCATGGCGCCGATCGAGACCGAGAGATCACCGGGACCGATGAAGATCAGATCGACGCCGTCGACGGCAGCGATTTCGGCGATATTGGCAAGCCCCTCGGCCGTTTCGACCTGGATGGCGAGCACCAGCGCCTCATTGGCGTTGGCGAGGTAATCCGGAATGCGGTAGCCATAGGCGGCGGCTCGACCCGGGCCGACGCCGCGGGCGCCTAGCGGGGGATAGCGCGTGGCCTTGACGGCAGCGCGCGCCTGTTCCGCCGTCGAGACGCGGGGCACGAGAACGCCCGCCGCACCCGCATCCAGAACGGCCGCGATGTCCTCGGCCTGATGTCCCGGCACGCGGACCATGGCGGGAACGCGATGGACGTCGGCGGCGCGGATCAGATCCTCGATACGCTCGCGGCTGATCTGTGAATGCTCCCAGTCGATGCAGAGGAAATCAACGCCGGAAGCTGCCGTGACCTCGATGGCGACGGGATGCGGGATTGCCGCAAACGTGCCGATGAGCGGCTTGCGCTCGATACAGTTCCGGCGGAAATCGCTCAACGTCATCCTCCCATTTCAGCGGTCCCCTCAGCGAGGGATAGACCGAAAAGATACAAGTGCGAAGCGGCAATCTGCCCTGAATTGAGGGCGGTTTTCCGTGCCGATCATGATGACGGCACGAAGGCATTGCGGTGGCGGAGTTGTTCGGGCGCCGCCACCGCTCACAGGCACGGCTTAGCTGCGCCGCGCCATGATGTCGGTCAGGACCGCGTCGAACCGCGCGATCTCTTCCATCTTGTTATAATGCACCAGCGACACGCGGATGGCACCCGTTTCCATGGAGAGACCGAGGCGCTTCATCAGGCGGGGGGCGAACATGTGACCGTCGCGCAGGCCGATGCGTTGCTTGCCCATCTCGTCCGCAAATTCCTGCGGGGTGATGCCAGGCATGTTGAAGCAGATTGTGGGAACGCGCTGTTCCAGCCGAGCCTCGTCGGAGATGCCGTAGATGACCGCGCCGTGGCGTTTCAAGACCGCGATCATCTCGCGCGAGAGCATCAACTCGTACTGGCGGATGGCGCCCATGGCGGCGGCAAGCGCCTCGCGGCGGCTATGCTCGCCTGCGGACAAGAAACGGCGGCCAAGGCCTTCGAGATATTTGACCGCCGCATTCATGCCGGCGACGTTCTCATAGGTGAAGGTGCCGACTTCGATCTTGTAGGGCGGCACGTCCGGAATGAAGTCTTCCTTGAATGTGGGAAGCTTGACCAGCGCGTCGTAGCGACCCCAGAGGAAGCCCATATGCGGCGAGAAATTCTTGTAGCCGGAGCAGACGAGATAGTCGCAGCCCCAGGCCTGCACGTCGATCAGGCCATGGGGGCCGTAATGGACGCAATCGAGGAAGGTTTCGGCGCCGGCTGCCTGCGCCAGTTTGCAGACGGCTGCGACATCGACCATCGTGCCGATGGAATGCGCGGTCACGGTGCAGGCGACGAGGCGGGTCTTGTCGTTGAGCAGCGGCTTCAGGTCTTCCACATGCAGCGTGCCGTCCTCGCGCATCCGCCACCAGACGATCTTGGCGCCGTCGCCTTCAAGCGCCATCCAGGTGGCGATGTTGGCGTCGTGATCCATGTCGGTGACGATGATCTCGTTGCGCTCGCCGAGCAGCTTGGCAATACCGAGGCTCACCAGGCGGATGAAGGAGGTGGCGTTCTGGCCGAAGGAGATTTCCTCCGGGCGATAGGCATTGACCAGCATGGCGACGCTTTCGCGCGCTTCCTCCAGATTGCGGTCGACGCCCTGGCTGTGCTGGTATTTCGCCATGCGCTGGACATTGAAATCGATGAGATGATTGGCGACCGCATCGACGACCGTCTGCGGCACCTGTGCGCCGCCGGCATTGTCGAGGAAGACGAAGTCTCCGGCCTTCTGGATGGCCGGGAACATGGCGCGGACCTCGTTGACCGGGAAGCTGTTGTGACCGGCGAATTGCGATGCGGAAGCGGCGGAGCTCATGGGGATCTCGCTCTGGATGTTGGGATTGAAACCTCTATTTTGATCATTTGATCACAAAATACTTTAAGGTTCAACCAAATTCCTCAATCTCTGTTTGGAGGCTTAGCGGCGGGTTGAGCCGGAACCCTTGCGCGGTTCTTCCTGCGTGGCCGGGCAATAATCCCGGAGAATTTCGTGAGTGCGGCTGATGTCGGCGACGACGCCGTCCCGGGCGCCGACGAAGTCGCCGGCCTTCAATGCCTTGACGATCGGGACATGCTGGCCGGCGGGGTCGAGCTCGCCGCTGCGCATCAGGGGCTCGACCGAGGCGGAGAGCATGCGCATGTAGGGGCCGAAGCGCAGCCACAGTGTTTCGATGAGTTGCAGCAGCACCTCGGAACCGGAAGCGCGATAGATGGTGAAGTGGAACTGCTGGTTCTTGGCCATCAGATCGTAGACATTGGCGCCGAGGCCGATGACATGCTGTTCCCCGGCGATCCGTTCGAGCGTCGCGATGTCTGTCGGCGTGAGGTTCGGTATGCCGAGTTCGGCGGCAAGCCCTTCCACGGCGATGCGGGCGCGGCAGAGATCGTCGAGCCGGGCGAGCGTGACGATCGGAATGCGGGCCGAGCCGTTGGCTGCGACTTCCAGGGCGTTTTCGGCGGCCAGCCGGCGCAGCGCTTCGCGCACCGGCATGTTGCTGGTTCCGAAGGTTTCGGCGAGCGAGGCGATGGTCAGCGTCTGGCCGGGGTCAAAATTGCCGGCCATGAGGGCGTTTCTGAGCTGCTGATAGACGCTCTCCTGGATCGTCGTTCTGGAGGACACCGGTTCCAGGGCTATGCGCACGCTCGCTTCCTCTCCGCTTTTGGGGACTCGTTCATGGTAGAACGAAGGGCAGGCGAAAGGAAAGGGGCCTCCCGGATCGGGCGCTCAGGCTTCCTCGGCCTCCCAGCTTGCCTCATCGGCCGCATCATTCTTTGCTGGAGCCTTGCGTAAGCCGAGGCCGACGCCGATGAGGGCAAGCGCACCGCCGATCGCATGATAGGAATGCAGCTGTTCCCCAAGCAGTGCCCAGGCCAGCGCCGCAACGATGATCGGCAGGAGATTGATCAGCAGCGATGCGCGGCCCGCTCCGAGCTTATGGATGCCGATCATCCAGCAGAAGGGGGCGATCAGCGATGTCGGGATCGCGGCATAGAGGATCAGCGGCAGATTTGCCGTCGTGATCGGCGAGATATCGCCCATCAAAAAGACCGGGATCAACAGCACGGTCGAAAAACCGATCTGCCAGAAGAGCTGCTGCCACATCGGAAGCGGCATCGCCCAGCGTCTCAACATCACGCCATAGAGCGAATTGGCGAGCACGGCGATGATCATCAGGCCGTCGCCGACATGGAGACCGCCATTGACCAGCCGTATCGGATCGCCTTGAGACGTCAGGTAGATGAGCCCGATCAGCGAAATGGCGCCCCCGGCAATGCTGGCGATGCTCAGCTTTTCTCCGATGAGAAGGCTGGCGAAAAATGTCGACAGCAGCGGCATCAAAGCGAGCATCACACCCATGTTGACGGCCGAGGTGGTCTTGGCCGCCTCATAGGCGAGGCTCTGGTAGATCACCATGCCAAGAGCGCCGAGAATGGCGAGCTTCAGCCAATGCTCGCGCAATTGTGCCCGATTGCGCCATGCGGCGCGGCCAACGAAGGGAAGAAGCACGACGAAGGCGAGCAGCCAGCGATAAAGGGATATCGAGCCCGGCGAAATCAGCCCGGCGGATGCCTTGGTGACGACGGCATTGCCGGACCAGATCAGCACGGTCAGTAATGGCGCCAGTCCGGCGGTGCTGACAATGGATGTGGAGGAATTCGGCTGACTGCTCATGTGAAGGCTCCCGGCGTCGATCTGACTTCAATGGGAAATGAAGGAGGGCTGATAGGGTTCGCCCGTGCGAGGATCTTCTACTCCTTGTCTGAATACTGGTATATAACGAGATTAAGACATCCGGTAGTGAAATGAGGACATGTCAGACAGGCACCCGCGCATCGAGGGCGACCCACCGCAACCGGTCTCCTTTCGGACCGAAAATTATAGGGCAGGCACGGTTTTTCCTAAAGGGAGCCAGCCCTGGGGCGAGCTCAACTATGCGCTTATCGGCGTCTGCGAGTTCGATATCCAGGGCGTGCGCTATCTGTCGCCACCACACTACGCCATCTGGCTGCCGCCGGATACGATGCATGGCGCTCACAACAAGCACGATCTGCGCTATGTGACAGTCTATGTCGAACGCGCGCTCTGCAGCGATCTGCCCGACAAGCCGTCGACCCTCAGTATCAGCCCGCTGCTGAAGGCGATCCTCGCGGATTTCGCGACCCGCGATGTGACGATGCCGAAAACCGCGGAAGACCTGCGGCTGGCGCAGGTTCTGGTCGACCAGATCCGCCTGGCGCCGCGCTGCGAAAGCTACCTGCCGCTTTCCGACGATCCGCTGCTCGCTCCGGTGCTGAGCGCCTTGCAATCCGATCCCGGCGACCGGCACTCCCTCGCGGAATGGGCGCGCCGGATGGGAACGACCGAGCGCACATTGTCGCGCCGCTGCCAGGATGATCTCGGCCTTTCCTTCAACGAGTGGCGTCAGCGGTTGAAGCTCGTCGCCGCGCTGTCGATGGTCGAGGCTGGCGAGCCGGTGCATCGGATCGCATTACAGCTGGGCTACAGCAATGCGTCGGCCTTCATTGCGATGTTTCGTCGGCTGACGGGCACGAGCCCGACGCAGATGCGATAGGTCTCGGAGCGTTTCCAGGAAAAGTGCGCAGCGGTTTTCCGTCCGGAATGCGCAAAGAAACAAGAAGATAGAGCGTTTTCGCGATACGGGGAAAAGCGGAAATGCTCTACGGCTCGATCAGCACGATCTCCAGCTTGCGCAGTTCTTCCGGATCGGCCATCGCGTCGATAAGAGTAATCATGCCATCGGCATTGAGGGTGCAGCGAAGGGCGATGCGCAGCTGCCCGTCGATAACAACGATGGCTCCGACTGCGCCGTTGATAACAGCCAGCCGGGCTCCACGTGCGCGCCCCTGGAAGGTCTTGGCAACGTCGATGCGTCCGCGGATCTCGCCGGCCGATCCCATGCGGGCCGCAACCGCATCCGGCCGGAAGACGGCTTCGGGATCGAGGACAGCGAGCAGCGCCTGCAGGTCGCCGTCACGCGAGGCAATGAAGAAGGCGTCGACGACGTGGCGCTGGCGGGTGAGATCGGCCTCCGTCGTCGATGGTGTGTCTTGCACGCGGCGGCGGGCGCGGCTTGCGAGCTGGCGTGTCGCGACCGTCGTGCGTCCCAGAATCGGGGCGATATCGTCGAAGGACACGTCGAACATATCGTGCAGAACAAAAGCAAGCCGTTCGGCTGGATTGAGCTTTTCCAGGACCACCAGGAGGGCGAGGCCGACGGAATCCGCCAGCAATGCGTCCTGTTCCGGGTCGGTGCCGTTTCCGGCTTCGTGAGCAACTGCGGGCTCGCGGACGCGAAGGGTCAATGGTTCCTCGCGGCGGGATTTGCGCGAGCGCAGCAGGTCGAGGCAGATGCGGGCCGTCACCGTCGTCAGCCAGCCGCTGAGATTATCGATGTCGGACGTATCGCTCCTCCTCAGGCGCAGCCAGGCCTCCTGCACCGCATCCTCCGCCTCCGTGCGCGAGCCGAGCATGCGGTAGGCGACGGCGCGCAGATGCGGCCGGTTTGCCTCGAATTTTTCAGCCTGCCAGTTTTTTTCGTCCATCGGTCACATCTCCTCATCCTGTTCCGTCAAACCCATGACGAACGAAATCCGGCCGGTGTGACATCGGATCGGCGGGAAAGTGCATCGTCGGGAGAAGAGCCGCAACAGGCTCTTAACAACAAGAGGAAACAAGCATGCAAGCTCGTATGAAGAACCCCGTTCTCGTCCTGCCCGAAACCCTGCAGGCGCTCCTGGCCGTCATCCATTCGATCAAGGATCGTGGTCTCTCGGAAAATACCATGGACCTCGTGCATCTGCGCGTCAGCCAGATCAACGGCTGCAGCGTCTGCACCGACATGGGCTTTCGCAAGCTGCAGAAAGCGGGCGAAACGATGGAGCGTATCGTTGGTGTCTCCGCATGGCGCGAAATGCCGTATTTTTCGGATGCCGAGCGCGCGGCCCTTGCGCTTGGCGAGGCAGTCACCCGGCTTGCCGACCGGCCGGATGGCGTCAGCGACGAGATCTGGAACGAGGCGACGAGACACTATGACGAAAAGGCACTCTCTGTCCTCATCGTTGCAATTGCGATCGACAATGTCTGGAACCGGCTGAACTCGACGGTTCGTCAGCCGGCAGGTGCTTCCTGGAATTAAACAGTTGTGAAAGTTCTCCTTCCCCCCTCGGGGAGAAGGTGGCCCAAAGGGTCGGATGAGGGGATAACCGCTTTGAAGTCGTCAGCTTTTGTGATTGTGGATGCCCCCTCATCCGCCTGACGGCACCTTCTCCCCGAGGGGAGAAGGGGGTGCCCCGCATCCAATCGTCCCGTTTTGCCGGAAAAGAAGGTGGCCCACCTTTCAAGCTTCTCCGACCCGCGAGGTCGCCAGCAATTTCGCCAGCCAGTCGACAAAAACGCGTACCTTGTTGCTCAGATGTCGGTTGGGTGGATAGACGATGTGCATGGGCAGTGTCGGCCGGGTCCAGCCGGAGAGGACGGGCACGAGGTCGCCCTTGGCTAGCGCATCCCGCGCCATGAAACTTGGCACTTGCGCGATGCCGAGCCCGGTCATGGCTGCCTGCAGATAGCTGCGGCTGTCATTCACCGAGAGAATGTAGCGCGGGGTGATCTCCAGCGATTCGTTGCCGCGTTCGAACAGGAAAGGAATCGTACGGCCGGTTTGCGCGCGAAAATAGCTGACCGCATAATGTTTGGTCTCCAGCTCTTCTGGCCGTTCCGGAACGCCGTGCTTTTCGATGTAGATGGGAGCTGCGCAGGTGACGAGATGAATCTCGCCGACGCGGCGAGCGATCAGCGACTGGTCGCTCGGCATGCCGGCGCGCAGCGCGCAATCGACATTCTCGGCGAGATAATCCACCAGCCGGTCGCCGACGCCGAGGTCGATATGAATATCGGGATAGCGCTGGTGGAAATCGCAGAGCGCCGGCATGACGATCTTTTCGGCGAAGGCGCCGGCCATCTCGACGCGCAGGCGGCCGCTCGGCAGGCTCTGCGAATTGCTGATGCTGCCATCCAGCTCCTCGATCTCCGAGAGAAGCTGGATGGCGCGCTCATAATAGAGTGCGCCATCGGTCGTCACCATGACGCGCCGGGTCGTCCGGTTCAGAAGCTTGGCGTGCAGATGGGCCTCGAGCGACTGGATGAGCGTCGTCACCGTTGCCTTCGGCATGGAAAGGGCTGCTGCGGCGCGGGTAAAATTACCCGTTTCCACCACGCGCGCGAACGCCCGCATTGCTGATAACTGATCCATTCCATGATATCCCTCGACCACGATGAAAAGAGGTCGATTGTTTGTAATCGTGAATAGTCTGATCGAATATAGGCTACTTATTCTCGAAGCGGAATAACAATATGTTCTTTTCAAGATTGTTGCAATGCGGCACGGGGGCGCTGAAAACCGCATTATCGGGAATGTGATTGCAAGGCGTGCTAAACGGTCGCTGCATTGGATCATGTTTACTCGAACACACAGGGAATTGGGTCGATGAGTGCGCCGTGGAAAGATGTTGTGCTGGAAAACGTGCCCACGGGGCCGGTGGCAGCTCGGATCTACAACGGTGAAGGTTTGAAGAAGGCGGCACCCCTTGTGCTCTATCTGCACGGAGGCGCCTTTCTCGATACCTGTCACGCGACCGAGAGACCGGTGGCGGCAAGCCTCGCCGAGGCCGGTGCCATCGTGGTTGCAGCCGATTATACGAGCTGCAATCAGAATGCTTTTCCGAAGGTGCTGGAATGCGCCTACGGGCTTCTCGCCTATCTCAGCAACAAGCGGAACATGCTTGCGCTGGGTGGGGCAAAGAAATCGCTGTTGTTTGTCGCCGGAGAGGAATCGGGTGGCAATGTTGCAGCGGGTGTCGCTTTAAAGGCGCGCGATCAGATACCCGGTTCGTTGGACGGACAGGTGTTGATATCGCCTTTGCTCGATCCCTTCATGGGCTCGAAATCTTTCCTCCAGGCGGAGGAAAGCGGCATGCGCGAGCGCTGGACGGAGGGTTGGAACCGTTACCTGGGTTTCCTGGGCGGTGTCTGTCATCCTTATGCAGCGCCTCGATACTGTTCGCGGCTTTCGGGCCTCGCGCCGGCATTGGTGCTCACGGCCGAGGACGACCCGCTCCGCGACGAGAGCATGGAATACGGCAGTCGGCTGAAAGCGGCTGGCGTCCGTGTTCGCCAGCAAGTCCTCCCCGCCGGGACAGGCTGGCCCACTCTTTATGGCGGGCAGTCGAAAGACAGGCCTTCATGGCGACAGGATGTATGCTGTTGCTTCAAAAGCTTTGTCGAAGACGTGCAGGCTTGATCGACTAGGGTATCCCGTCCGCTAGGGATAAGCGCGGGCTGGACGAGAGGTCGAAAGCACAAGACCGGAGCGATGGTCACGCGGCTGCGCGACGTTTCGGCCCCCGATTTTATTGAGACGATAGGAATTTTCGGTCCCGTATCCCAAGACGGAGCCAAAGGAGAAACCAACATGAAGTCCAACGACAAGCGCTGGGCCCTGTGGGGCGCCGGCATGGGTGTTGCTGCGGCTGTTGCAGGCGCAGCCTTCTATCTGGAGCTGCCGCGCGGCGCCCAGGCAACCGAGACGGCGAGCCAAGCGGCACCCCCTGCCATTCCCGTTACCGTTGCTGCGGTGGAGCCGCGCGACATCACGTCCTGGCAGGAGTTTTCCGGCCGGCTTGAAGCCATCGACCGGGTCGAAGTTCGGCCGCGTGTTGCCGGCGCAATTCAGTCCGTGCATTTCCGCGAAGGCGCCCTGGTCAAGCAGGGCGACCTGCTGGTGACGATCGATCCCGCAACTTATGAGGCGGCCGTCGCTCAGGCCCAGGCGCAGGTCGGCGCGGCGAAAGCCACTCTTAATCTGGCCAAGGTCGAGGTCGATCGCGGCCAGAAGCTCTTCGACAACAAGACGATCTCGCAGAGCGACATGGACACGCGTGCCAGCAACTACGCAGCGGCTGAGGCCAACCTGAAGGCGGCACAAGCAACATTGCAGACAGCGCAGTTGAATCTCGATTACACGCAGGTCCGCGCTCCGATTGCCGGTCGCGTCGGTAAAATCGCTGTCACTGTCGGTAACCTTGTTGCCGCTGGCGCGTCCTCTTCCGCATTGACGACGCTTGTTTCGGTAGATCCGATCTACGCGAGCTTCAACGCCAACGAGCAGACCGTTACCCAGGCGCTGTCCGAACTGCCGGCTACTGGCGGCGCGGTTCCTCCGGTCGAGCAGATCCCGGTGCAGATCGGCACGGCAAGCGATGACGGCACGCCGATCAAGGGCAAGTTGCAGCTGATCGACAATGAAGTCGATGCGGCGAGCGGTACCGTCAGCGTTCGCGCCGTCTTCGACAATCCGGGCGGACGCCTCATCCCCGGTCAGTTCGTGCGGGTTCGCATGGGCCAGCCGAAGGCGGAGACCAAGCTGCTCATCAGCGAGCGTGCGATCGGCACCGATCAGGACAAGAAGTTCGTCTTCGTGGTCGGCGCAGACAACAAGGTCGAATATCGCCCGGTCAACCTCGGTGATACCGCCGATGGCCTGCGCATCGTCACGTCGGGCCTGAGTGCCGGTGATCGGATCATCGTCAACGGCCTGCAGCGGGTTCGCCCGGGCGCCGTGGTCGATCCGAAGCCGGAAGAGAAGGTCGCTGCCAAGTAATTCATCCGGCCGGAAGACTTAGCTTCCGGCCGCCGTTTCAATGCTTCGATTTTGCAATGCTCGTGGCGCCTCGATGGGCCGCGGGCCCGGACTTCGTGTCCCGTGATTCACCCATGGAGAGGGTTCTGCCATGAACATCTCAAGATTTTTCGTTGACCGTCCGGTGTTCGCCGGGGTGCTGTCGATCCTCATCGTGGTCGCCGGCCTGATCGGTCTCAAGCTGCTGCCGATTTCGGAATATCCGGAAGTCGTGCCGCCGTCGATCGTCGTCACCGCCCAATATCCGGGCGCCAATCCGAAGGTCATCGCCGAGACGGTGGCAACGCCGATCGAAGAGCAGATCAACGGCGTCGAAGGCATGCTCTACATGAGCAGCCAGGCGACATCGGACGGTCTGTTGACGCTGACCGTCACCTTCAAGCTCGGCACCGACCCGGACAAGGCGCAGCAGCTCGTGCAGAACCGCGTCTCGCAGGCCGAGCCTCGCTTGCCGCAGAACGTGCGTGATCTCGGTATCACCACGGTCAAGAGTTCGCCCGACCTGATGATGGTGGTCAACCTCATCTCGCCGGACAATCGCTACGACATCACCTATCTGCGCAACTACGCCACCCTGAACATCAAGGACCGGCTCGCCCGCATCGACGGTGTCGGCCAGGTTCGCGTGTTCGGCTCGGGTGACTATTCGATGCGCGTCTGGGTCGATCCGCAGAAGGCCGCCGAACGCGGTCTCGCCGCAAGCGATATCGCCAACGCCATTCGCGCGCAGAACATCCAGGCCGCTGCCGGTATCATCGGCCAGTCGCCGAGCGTTCCCGGCATCGACGTCCAGCTGAACGTCAACGCTCAGGGCCGTCTGACAACGCCGGAGGAATTCGGCAACATCATCGTCAAGAGCGGCAGCAACGGCGAGATCACGCGCCTGCATGATGTCGCCCGCATCGAGCTCGGTGCAGCTGACTATTCGCTGCGCTCGCTGCTCGACGGCAAGCCGGCTGTGGCCATTCCGGTCTTCCAGTCGCCGGGTTCCAACGCGATCACCATCTCGGACAACGTCGTCAAGACGATGAACGAGCTGCAGACCGCGATGCCTGATGGTGTGAAGTACGAGATCGTCTACGACACCACGCAGTTCGTGCGCGCGTCGATCGACAAGGTCGTTCACACGCTGCTCGAAGCCATCGTGCTTGTCGTCATCGTCGTCATCCTGTTCCTGCAGACATGGCGTGCCTCGATCATCCCGCTGATCGCGGTTCCGGTGTCGATCATCGGTACTTTCGCGGTGATGTATATCTGCGGCTTCTCGATCAACGCACTCAGCCTCTTCGGCCTGGTGCTGGCGATCGGTATCGTCGTGGACGACGCGATTGTGGTCGTCGAAAACGTCGAGCGTAACATCGAGAATGGTCTCAGCCCACGCGACGCGACCTATCGCGCCATGAAGGAAGTGTCCGGCCCGATCATCGCGATCGCGCTGGTGCTGGTTGCCGTCTTCGTGCCTCTGGCTTTCATCTCCGGCCTGTCGGGTCAGTTCTATCGCCAGTTCGCCCTGACGATCGCGATCTCGACCGTCATCTCCGCCTTCAACTCGCTGACATTGTCTCCCGCTCTGGCGTCAATGCTGCTGAAGGGTCACGATGCGCCGAAGGATATGCTGACGCGGGTGATGGACTTCGCGTTCGGCTGGTTCTTCCGTGGCTTCAACAAGGTGTTCCATCGCGGCTCTTCCGCTTACGGCAAGGGTGTCGGTGGCATCCTGTCGGTGAAGAGCCTGGTCATGGTCGTCTATCTGGCCTTGATCGGTGCCACCTACTATCTGTTCCAGGCGGTTCCGGGCGGCTTCGTCCCGCAGCAGGACAAGCAGTACCTGATCGGCTTTGCCCAGCTGCCTGATGGGGCGACTCTCGACCGCACGGATGACGTCATCCAGCGGATGAGCAAGATCGCGCTGGAACAGCCTGGCGTCGAACATGCGATCGCCTTCCCGGGCCTGTCGATCAACGGCTTCACCAACTCTTCAAACGCCGGCATCGTCTTCGTGACGCTGAAGGCATTCGAGGATCGCACGACGCCTAATCTGTCGGGTGGCGCCATCGCCATGCAGCTGAACCAGAAGTTCGCCGGCATTCAGGACGCCTTTATCGCCATGTTCCCGCCGCCGCCCGTTCAGGGCCTCGGTACGACCGGCGGCTTCAAGCTGCAGATCGAGGACCGTGCCGGTCTCGGCTACCTGGCGCTCGACGAGGCCAACAAGGCGTTTCTTGCCAAGGCTTATCAGACGCCGGAGCTTGCGGGCATCTTCTCGAGCTATCAGATCAACGTGCCGCAGCTCTATGCGGACCTCGATCGCGCCAAGGCCGAACAGCTCGGCGTCTCGGTGACCGACGTCTTCGATACGCTGCAAATCTATCTGGGTTCGCTCTACGTCAACGACTTCAACGCATTCGGCCGCACCTACAGCGTGCGTGTGCAGGCGGACGCCCAGTTCCGTTCGCATGCAAGCGATATCGGCCAGCTGAAGGTTCGCTCGGCGTCGGGCCAGATGATCCCGCTCTCGGCTTTGCTGAAGGTCGAGGCCAGCACGGGACCTGAACGGACGACGCGCTATAACGGCTTCCTCGCCGCCGATATCAACGGCGGTCCGGCACAAGGCTACTCGTCCGGTCAGGCACAGGCTGCCGTCGAGCGGATCGCCAACGAAACGCTGCCTACGGGCATCGGCTTCGAATGGACGGATCTGACCTATCAGCAGATTCTCGCCGGCAGCTCGGGCATCGTCATCTTTCCGCTCGCCCTGCTGCTCGTCTATCTCGTGCTGGCTGCCCAGTATGAGAGCGTCAGCCTGCCGCTTGCGATCGTCATGATCGTACCGATGGGCGTGCTTGCCGCCCTGACCGGCGTCTGGCTGACGGGCGGCGACAACAACATCTTCACGCAGATCGGCTTGATGGTGTTGGTGGGCTTGTCGGCGAAGAACGCGATCCTGATCGTGGAATTCGCCCGCGAGCTGGAGCTGGAAGGCCGCAAGCCGGTCCAGGCCGCAATCGAGGCCAGCCGCCTGCGTCTGCGCCCGATCCTGATGACTTCCATGGCCTTCATCATGGGTGTCGTGCCGCTGGTCACCTCGACCGGCGCCGGCGCCGAGATGCGCGCCGCCATGGGTGTCGCGGTGTTTGCCGGCATGATCGGCGTCACCTTCTTCGGCATCTTCATGACGCCGGTGTTCTACGTGCTGATCCGCACGCTGACGGGCAACCGTCCGCTGAAGCAGCACCATCACAACGATAACGAACATTCGGCGGAGGTACTCCCGATCGCCGCCGAATAGAGGCCGTGCCGAACAGTACTCCAGTGCTCGACAGGCCATGGGCGGGACCGAAAGGTCCCGCCTTTTCCTTATGCGGCTTGTTTTGGATTCGGCCTGCGAAGATTTTGCCGCAAGGCCACCGATTTCCTTTGCATGCTGGCACCATAGGTTTATCAAACTCTTGGACGAATTGATTGACGTACATCGGGCGTGAGGAGCGGCCGTTGGCGCAAGGGCCGAAAGAGCGATAGCATGTTGCTGCAACGCCCGCGCGTTCCATTCGGAGGATAGGCTATGAGCGGCAAGAAGATCGCCTTTCTAGGTACGGGATTGATGGGGGCGCCGATGGCGCGGCGGCTCTTGGCCGCCGGTTTCGCGGTGAGCGTCTGGAATCGCGACCGGAGCAAGGCGGAACCTCTGGCCGCAGATGGCGCAACCGTCGCCGATACGGCGGTGGAGGCGGCGCGGGGAGTATCGGTACTTTTCACCATGCTCACCAATGGCGGCGCCGTCGGTGAGGTTCTCTTCGGCAGCGGTGTGGCGGACGTGCTGGAGGCTGGAGCGGTCGTTATCGACAACAGCTCGATATCGCCAGCTGTTGCCCGCGAACATGCCTTCAAGCTCGCGGAGCGCGGCATCAGGCATATCGATGCTCCGGTATCCGGCGGTGTCGTGGGTGCGGAGGCGGGAACACTTGCGATCATGGCAGGCGGCGATGCCGAGGTCATCGACAGCGTTCGCGATATCATGGCGCCTCTCGGGCGCGTGACCCGTGTCGGCCCGAGCGGTACCGGACAGCTCGCAAAGCTCGGCAATCAGCAGATCGTCGCTGTAACCATCGGCGCCGTTGCGGAAGCGATGTTGCTGGTCGAGGCCGGCGGCGGCTCGCGCGAGGCTTTTCGCGCCGCCATTCGTGGCGGCTTTGCCGAAAGCAGGATTCTGGAACTGCATGGTCAGCGCATGATCGAGCGTAATTTCGAGCCGGGCGGAACCGCCCGCAATCAATTGAAGGATCTCGATACGGCACTCGCGGCTGCGCAGAACCTGTCGCTTCGTCTGCCTTTGACCGAAGTTGTCCGGGCCGAGTTTGCCGAATTCGTGGAAAATGGTGGCGGCGAGCAGGATCACAGCGGGTTGCTGCAGCATCTGGAAGACAAGAATGCCCGAGGAAAGGCTTGAGGAAGAGATGAGCGATAAGGGTGCATCCAAGCGTCGTCTGCGTTCGCAGGACTGGTTCGACAATCCCGATCATATCGATATGACGGCGCTCTATCTCGAGCGCTTCATGAACTACGGCATCACGCCCGAGGAATTGCGGTCGGGAAAGCCGATCATCGGCATTGCCCAGAGCGGCAGCGACCTCACACCCTGCAACCGCCACCATCTCGATCTTGCCAAGCGCGTCCGCGACGGCATTCGCGATGCCGGCGGCATTCCGATCGAGTTCCCGACCCATCCGATCTTCGAAAACTGCAAGCGGCCGACGGCAGCACTTGACCGCAACCTTGCCTATCTCGGTCTGGTGGAAGTGCTCTACGGCTATCCGCTCGACGGCGTCGTGCTGACCACCGGCTGCGACAAGACCACGCCATCGGCGCTGATGGCGGCGTCCACCGTCAATATTCCGGCAATCGTTCTCTCCGGCGGCCCAATGCTCGATGGCTGGCATGATGGCGAGCTTGCCGGTTCCGGTACGGTGATCTGGCGCTCGCGCCGCAAGCTGGCGGCCGGGGAGATCGACGAAGAGGAGTTCATGGAGGCCTCTCTCGCCTCGGCGCCCTCGATCGGTCACTGCAATACGATGGGCACGGCCTCGACGATGAACGCCATGGCCGAGGCGCTCGGCATGTCGCTGACCGGCTGCGCCGCCATACCCGGCGCCTATCGCGAGCGCGGACAGATGGCCTATCGCACAGGTCGCCGTGCGGTCGAACTGGTGCTTGAGGACATCAAGCCATCCGACGTGCTGACGCGTCAGGCTTTTCTCAATGCCATTCGAGTCAACTCCGCCATCGGCGGATCGACCAATGCGCAGCCGCATCTGGCCGCCATGGCCAAACATGCCGGCGTCGAGCTTCACCCGGATGACTGGCAGCTACATGGCTTCGACATTCCGCTGCTTGCCAATGTGCAACCGGCAGGCGCCTATCTCGGCGAACGCTTCCATCGCGCCGGCGGCGTTCCGGCCATCATGTGGGAGCTGCTGCAGGCCGGCAAGCTGGACGGAAGCTGTCCGACCGTGACCGGCAAAACGATGGCGGAAAACCTGAGGGGCCGCGAGGCGACAGATCGCGAGGTCATCCTTCCGTTCGCCGAACCGCTAAAGGAGCGTGCCGGTTTCCTCGTTCTGAAGGGCAATCTGTTCGATTTCGCCATCATGAAGATGAGCGTCGTGTCGGAGGATTTCCGCAGCCGTTATCTGCAGGAGCCCGGCCACGAAGGCGTATTCGAGGGCAGGGCCGTCGTCTTCGACGGATCGGAGGATTATCACAAGCGCATCAATGATCCCGAACTCGGCATCGACGAGCGGACCATTCTCGTCATCCGCGGGGCCGGGCCGATCGGCTGGCCGGGATCTGCCGAAGTCGTCAACATGCAGCCGCCGGACGCGCTTTTGAAGCGCGGCATCCGGAGCCTTCCCACAATCGGCGACGGACGCCAGTCGGGCACGGCCGACAGCCCCTCGATCCTCAACGCCTCGCCGGAGAGCGCTGCCGGCGGTGGGCTTGCCTGGCTCAGGACCGGCGACACCATCCGCATCGATTTCAATCACGGTCGCTGCGATATGCTGGTGGACGAGGCGGAGATCGAGCGGCGCAAGGGTGACGGCATCCCACCGGTTCCACCTGATGCGACGCCGTGGCAGCGCATCTACCGTCGTTCGGTTACGCAGCTCTCCGACGGAGCGGTCCTCGACGGCGCTGCCGATTTCCGCAACATCGCCGTCACTCCGCCACGGCATAATCACTAGGCTGGATTTCCGGAAATTACTGGCTGAACGCCAATGCGCGGCCATTAAAGTTCATGAAAGAGTGTAGTGCCTATATACTTGGTGGCAATTATGCAGTCTCTTCAGTTTCCGAAGGGGGTGGAACTCTTTGGCAGAGGCGACATCAGGGCGAAGCGAAGAAGAGTTCCAGGACCTTTTGAGAAGGCTGGAGCTAGCGCTGGAGTCGTCTCAAATCGGCGTCTGGCAGCACAACGTCAAGGAACAGGAGCTGCTCTGGGACCCGCAGATGCACAGGCTCTACGGCACCGGGCGCCGTGAGCGCAGGGTTTCGTCCGACGTGTGGATGAACGCATTGCATCCCGAGGATGTCGAAAGGGCAGTCCGGGATTTCGATATCGCCCTTGAAAAGAAGGGCTTCTACAATTCCCAGTTCCGCATCATCCTTCCTGAAGGGGAGGTGCGCCACCTGCGTTCGCGCGCGCACTATTATGAGGATACCGAGGGTGCGCCTTACTTTATCGGTGCCGAGTGGGACGTCACGGCCGACGTTCTGCTCAATCGCGAACTGACCAGTCAGAAAGCCATCGCCGAAGCGCGCGCCGTCGCGCTGGAGCAGAGTCGCGCGCGAATAGAGCATGCCGCCGATCACGATTATCTCACGGGCCTTCCCAATCGCCGCTATTTCGACCGGCGGCTGGCCGAGTTGCGCAAGGATGCGTCCGTCGCGACCTTGGCCGTGCTCCATATCGATCTCGATGGGTTCAAGGAGATCAATGACAAATGGGGCCATGCGGCCGGTGACGCCACGCTGCAAAGCGCTGCTGCGCGCATTTCCGGAGCGATTACCGCCAACGACATCGTTGCCCGTATCGGCGGCGATGAATTCGTGGCCGTGCTGGTCAATGTCGCCAGCATCGAAAGGCTCGCGGCGATTGCGGACAATATTTTTTCGCGATTGCGCCGGGAGGTGCGTTTCGGCAACGAGATGTTGAAGATCGGCGCGTCCATCGGTGTGGCGTTGGGTCAGACGAGCGGCGCAGGCAATCTGCTGGCGGAATCCGACGTCGCTCTTTTTCAAGCGAAGAAACTCGGCCGCAACAGGGTGGAGTTCTTTACGCCGCAGCTACAGTCCGATTTGCATGCGGAGCGCCGTCTGGCCGACGAGCTGCGATTGGCGCCGGTATTGCGGCAGATCGAGCCCTTCTATCAGATTCAGGTGGATGCGCGCAGCCGCAGCATCGTTGGACTGGAGGCGCTCGCACGCTGGCGGCATCCGGAAAGGGGATTGCTGAGCCCCGTCGCCTTTCTCAAGGTGGCCGATGAATATGGATTTACCGCGGAGATCGACGCCGCTGTGCTGAAGCGCGCGCTGGCCGACCGGGCAGCCTGGGTTTCGCAGGGGCTTTCGCCGCCGCGCATCGCCGTCAATATCTCCGGTCGCCGGCTTGCCGACCCCGATCTGATCGACGGATTGCTGGCGCTCAGAATACCGCGCCACGCCATCGCTTTCGAGCTGGTGGAGACCATTTTCCTCGATGATCCCGACGACACGGTGCTTGCCAATATTGCCGGCATCAAGGAGATGGGGATCGATATCGAGATCGACGATTTCGGCTCGGGCCATGCGTCGCTGATCGGCCTCGTCAAGCTGAAGCCGAAGCGGTTGAAGATAGACCGGCAGCTGGTGACCGCGGTGACGGTGTCGGAGGAGCAGCGGCGCCTTGTCGGCTCGATCATTGAAATCGCACGCACATTGAATGTCGAGGTGGTTGCCGAAGGGGTCGAGACCGAGGATCATGCTCGCATTTTGGCTGAGGTCGGCTGCGACGAACTTCAGGGCTATGCTATCGGCTATCCCTCTTCGGAAGGCGAGACGGTCGCCTTGCTGAAGTCAGCCCAGGCGTCGAGCCCGAGCCGGTCCCCGGCCGGCGTTGCCGCACATGCTACTGGATCTGTAGGGCGACAATCAGACCGTAGCTGATGGCGCCCAACGTCAGCAACGACAGCGTCGCTGCGGTGATGACCCGGCCGCCGGCATGGGCGACGGAGCGGATGTTCACCGACAGACCGAGGGCTGCCATTGCGATAACGGTCAGGATGCCGGAAACCGTTTCCATCGGTGTCACCAGCGCATCCGGAATAAGGCCGAACGAGCGCAGCGCCATCAGCCCCAGAAAGCCGCAGATGAACCAGGGAACCAGCGAATGGTGATGGCCGCTGCGTCCATCCGTCCCTGCCGCCTCGGTCTTGGTGATGATGCCGAGCAAGAAAATGACTGGACCCAGCATCAGGACACGGACGAGCTTGACAAGCGTGCCGGTCTGAACGGCGAGCAGGCTTACAGGCGCGGTCGCGGCCAATACCTGCGGCACGGCATAGACGGTCAATCCCGCCAGGGTTCCGTATTGCGGCACGCTCATGCCGAAGTGGAAATAGAAAAACGGCAGCAGGAACACGGCGGCGATGCCGAGGACGGCGGTGAAGGCCAGCGCCGCGGCGATCTCCTGCGAATCCGCCTCGATGACCGGGGCAACGGCAACGATGGCCGAGTTGCCGCAGATCGAATTGCCGCAGGCGATCAGGGTTGCGAGCTTCGGCGGCAGGCCGAGCGCTCGGCCGATCATATAGGTGGCGGCGATTGACAGCACGACGACAATGGCGATGCCGGCGATCAGCCAGACGCCGGCGCCGCGAATGGCCGACAGGCTGATGGAGGCGCCGAGGAGGACGATGGCGATTTCCAGAAGGAACTTGGCGCTGAAATCGATACCCGGTTTCATGGACGGCTTCAGCGGCCTGATCGTGCAGACGGCTATACCGAGCGCGATGGCCAGCACCAGGCTCTCGATCCACCGGCCGCCGAGAAGGCTCGTTTCAACATGCTCCGCCGCATAGGCCAGAAGCGCCACGGCCGAGGTGAGTGCGAGGCCGGGAAGGATGATGTTTGCGCGTTGAGCAATGGACATGTTGTGCCGTCGTTCGTTTGTTATGATTTGGTGACGACGAGAAAGTCTCATCTGCCGATGTCGACATCCATCGAATATTATCCTATGTTTCGTTCGATAAATTAGAATGATTTCCCATGACCTTCGAACAACTCGCCATTTTCGTCGCCGTTGCGGAACGGGAACATCTGACGCATGCGGCTGAAGCCATCCACCTGACACCGTCTGCCGTCAGCTCGGCGATCAAGAACCTCGAAGCCTATTACGGCGTCGAACTCTTCCATCGCGTCGGGCGGCGGATCGAGCTGACGGAGACCGGTCGTTCCTTCCTGAGCGAAGCCAAGGCGACACTGGCGCGCGTGCGCTCGGCCGAACTTATGCTCTCGGAATTGGGCGGGCTGCAGCGCGGTCGCCTCAGTCTTTATGCCAGCCAGACAATCGCCAGCTACTGGCTGCCACCCCTGCTGATGCGCTTCCATCGCGATTATCCCGGCATCGAGCTGGATC
This sequence comes from Rhizobium sp. NPDC090279, assembly GCF_044769665.1. Classification (NCBI taxonomy): domain Bacteria; kingdom Pseudomonadati; phylum Pseudomonadota; class Alphaproteobacteria; order Hyphomicrobiales; family Rhizobiaceae; genus Rhizobium; species Rhizobium sp. NPDC090279. The sequence continues at coordinate 418,424 of NZ_JBIVYI010000002.1, forward strand.
TGACGATCGGCAATACCCGTACCGTCACCGAGGCCGTCATCGACGGTGCGGCCGAGCTGGGTTTCATCGAGGGCGAGGTGGATGCACCGGCGCTGTCGATGAAGATCGTTGCCCAGGATGCGCTCGTCATCGTCGTGCCGCCACACCATCCCTGGGCGGACGGGCGTCAACTGGCCGCCGCGGACCTTGCCACCGGCACATCCTGGGTGATGCGGGAGGAGGGCTCGGGCACGCGTTCGGAATTCGAGAATGCGGTTGCGAGACTTGGTGCGTCGCCGCGCGATCTCGACGTGGCGCTCGTCCTTCCCTCGAATGAGGCCGTGCTTTCCGCGGTTTGCACCGGACAAAGCGCCGCAGCCATTTCCAGTGCTGCGGCGAGAGCCTATCTCGGGCAGGGGTTGCTGGTTCAGGCAACCTTCGATCTGCCTGTCCGCAGCTTCCGGCTGCTGCGCCACAAGGAGCGCCATGCCAGCAAGGCCGCCCAGACGCTCGAGGCGATGTGCAAGGGTTAGTGCAGCCCTATAATTTCCGAAACGGACCGGAACGGGGTATCAAGTGGATGCGGACAATGGTTGATGGCGCCGATCTGCAGCCGGTTATCTTCGCTCGCCGCGCTGTCGGTTGGCGATGACGAGTTCGATCTCGTTGCGCTCCAGCATGGCGCGAATATCAGCCGGCGGCGTGTCGTCGGTGACCAACACGTCGTAGGTTGCCGGCTCGCTCAGGACGATCGGCGCGCTGCGGCCGAATTTGGCGCTGTCGGCGACGACGATGCGATTTTCGGCACGGCTCGCCGCTTCCCGTGAATATTCGGCTTCTTCGAGATCGTGCAGCATGAAGCCCGAGGCCGCGTTGATGGCGCCGACCGATAAAATGGCGTGGCGCACGTTGAAGCGGCGCAGGAAATTGGCCGCTTCCATGCCGAAGGTGCCGCCGTCGTGACCGCGCAGCTCGCCGCCCGCAAAAAAGACGCGGTTGCCGTTGCGGGTCGCAAGCGCGTGAGCGACGGCGATGGCATTGGTGACGACGAAAAGGTTCTGGTGTTTCTGCAGCGCGACGGCAATGAAGGCGGTGGTCGAGCCGACGTCGAGGAAAAGGGCATCGCCATCCTCTATCATGGCGGCAACGGCGGCAGCGATCATCCGCTTGGCTTCCGCATTCTCGTTCATGCGCAAGTGCAGCGGCGGCTCATTCATCGAGTCCTTGAGATGGACCCCGCCATGCACCTTTGTCACAAGCCCGTTGGTCTCCAGGCTGCGGATATTGCGGCGGATGGTTTCCTCCGAAACGCCGAGCCGTTCGGCCAAAAACTGGATGCGGCTCGCACCGCCGGCCAAACGCAGCTCCTCCAGGATCTCGCGCTCGCGATGATTGGAGTGAAGCGGTGGCTGGGATATGCCCGACATGGTTCCTGATCCTATTGAGGGTATTGATCCCAAATTTCCGCAGCTTTCGACTGGCCGGTCGTGTTGCCGCCAGAGGTGTCAATGCGCGCAACCCTAACAGGGTTGCTGCGCGCCTGAGTTTTTAAGACAAATCTCACCTACGGTGAAGCGCAGTCTTTAGGATATCCATAGCTCATCTAATTGGAGATGGCTGCTTGATTCCAACAAAAAGCCAAATATTCGTTTCATTTTGTGGGATGGTTCTTGACAGCTTTGCCTTTGTGGGGAACCTTCCGCATATGAAGGATGCGCAGCAGTAGGACCGGAGGGGGAATGACTGCGACGGCGGAAGACAGGATACATTCTCTCAGCATCTGGCGCGGGCCGATCGACATCGCACCGCTCGTCGGCGGCATCACCAATCGCAACTATCTGGTCGGCAATGACGGCAGGCGCTTCGTCGTGCGGCTGGGGTCGGATATTCCCGTCCATCATATCAGCCGCACAAACGAAGTGGCGGCGAGCCGGGCTGCCCATGCGGCTGGCCTTTCGCCCGCCGTCATCCATCACCAGCCGGGCATCATGGTGCTTGACTATATCGACGCGAAGCCGCTGTCTGCCGACGATATTCGTGAACCGGGTATGATGGGGCGGGTCGTGCGCCTTGTCCGCTCCTGTCATCGCGATATTGGCCGGCATTTTCGCGGGCCGGCGGCGATCTTCTGGGTCTTTCATGTGGTCAGAGACTATGCGGCGGCGCTCGATGCAAGCGGCAGCCGGCACAAGCCGATCCTGGCTTCCTTCCTGGAGATCGCTGAGCAGCTGGAACGCGAGGCCGGGCCTTTCGAGATCGCCTTCGGCCACAATGATTTGCTGGCCGCGAATTTCCTCGACGACGGCAAACGGCTCTGGCTGATCGACTGGGATTATGCCGGGTTCAACACGCCGCTCTTCGACCTCGGCGGCCTCGCCTCCAACAATGAATTCTCCGAGGCGCAGGAAGACGCGATGCTGGAGGCCTATTTCGAGGCTCCCGCCAGCGATGATCTGCGGCGACGTTATCAGGCGATGAAATGCGCTTCTCTCCTGCGCGAGACGATGTGGAGCATGGTTTCCGAAATCCATTCCGACATCGAATTCGATTATTCTTCCTATACAGCTGAAAATCTGCGGCGCTTTGAGAGCGCCTGGCAGGATTTTCGCAAGTCTTGAGGTGACACGATGAAGGAACTGCCTGCTACCGCAAAGACCGTCGTCATCGGCGGCGGCATCATCGGCTGCTCGACGGCCTATCATCTCGGCAAGCTCGGCTTCACCGATACCGTGCTTCTGGAGCGCAAGAAGCTGACCTCGGGCACCACGTTCCATGCCGCCGGCCTTGTCGGTCAGCTGCGCACCAGCGCCAACATCACGCAGATGCTCGGCTATTCCGTCGATCTCTACAAGAAGCTCGAGGCGGAGACGGGGCTTGCCACCGGCTGGAAGATGAATGGTGGCTTGCGTCTTGCCTGCAACGAGGAGCGCTGGACGGAGGTGAAGCGGCAGGCGACGACGGCGCAATCCTTCGGCCTGCAGATGCATCTGCTGACGCCCAAGGAGGCTTTCGATCTCTGGCCGTTGATGGACGTCGAAGATCTCGTCGGGGCCGCCTTTCTGCCGACCGATGGGCAGGCCAATCCTTCCGATATCACCCAGGCGCTGGCGAAGGGCGCCCGCATGAGCGGTGTGTCGATCTTCGAAGATACGGAAGTTCTCGATCTGGAGATCGAGAAAGGCCGGATTCGCGCCGTGATCACTGAAAGAGGCCGTATCGAATGCGAGCGCATCGTCGTCTGCGCGGGGCAATGGACGCGGACCCTTGCCGGCCGTTTCGGTGTCAACGTGCCGCTCGTCTCGGTCGAGCATCAATATCTCATCACCGAATCCTTCGGCGTGCCGTCCAACCTGCCGACGCTGCGCGATCCGGACAGGCTGACCTATTACAAGGAGGAGGTCGGCGGGCTGGTCATGGGCGGCTACGAGCCGAACCCGATCCCCTGGGCGCTCGACGGCGTTCCGAAGGATTTCCACTACACGCTGCTCGACAGCAATTTCGATCATTTCGAGCAGATCATGGAGCAGGCGCTGGTGCGCGTGCCGGCCTTGCAGACGGCCGGCGTCAAGCAGCTGCTTTGCGGCCCGGAGAGCTTTACGCCCGATGGCAACTTCATTCTCGGCGAAGCGCCGGAATTGAAGAATTTCTTCGTCGGCGCCGGCTTCAATGCCTTTGGCATCGCCTCGGCCGGCGGCGCGGGCATGGCGCTTGCCGAATGGGTCGCCAAGGGCGAGCCACCCTACGATCTCTGGCCCGTCGATATCAGGCGCTTCGGCCGTCCGCATTTCGATACCGACTGGGTGCGCACCCGGACGCTGGAAGCCTATGGCAAGCACTACACCATGGCCTGGCCCTTCGAGGAGCATTCCAGCGGCAGGCCTTGTCGCAAGTCACCGCTTTACGATCGGCTGAAGGCGCAGGGCGCCTGCTTCGGCGAGAAGCTCGGCTGGGAGCGGCCGAACTGGTTTGCCGATCTCTTCGCCGGCGAAGAGCCGAAGGATATCTATACCTATGGCCGCCAGAACTGGTTCGATGCCGTCGGTCGCGAGCACAAGGCGGTGCGCGAGGCGGCCGTCATCTTCGACCAGACCTCCTTTGCCAAATTCGTGCTGAAGGGCAGGGATGCCGAGGCGGCGATCTCGTGGATTGCCGCCAATGATGTGGCAAAGCCCGTGGGCGCCTTGACCTATACCCAGATGCTGAACGATCGCGGCGGCATCGAATGCGATGTTACCGTGGCCCGCATCGCCGAGAACGAATTCTACATCACGACAGGCACGGGCTTTGCTACGCACGACTTCGACTGGATCGCCCGCAACATTCCATCGGAAATGCACGCGGAACTGGTTGATGTGACCTCTGCCTATTCGGTGCTGTCGCTGATGGGGCCAAAATCGCGCACGATATTGCAGGTCGTGACCTCGGCCGACGTTTCGAATGCTGCTTTCCCGTTCGGCAAGGTGAAGACCGTCGGTATCGCCGGCTGCCCCGTCAAGGCGCTGCGCATCACCTATGTCGGCGAACTCGGCTACGAGCTGCATGTGCCAGTGGAATATGCCGCTACCGTCTATGACGTGTTGATGGCGGCCGGGCGCGAGCACGGTCTCGTCAATGCCGGCTATCGCGCCATCGAGAGCTGCCGGCTGGAGAAGGGCTATCGCGCCTGGGGTTCGGATATCGGGCCGGATCACACGCCGGTCGAAGCCGGGCTTGCCTGGGCGGTGAAGACGAAGAAGGACGTCGCATTTTGCGGCAGGGAGGCGATCGAGCGGCAGCTGGCTTCGGGCGTGAAGAAGATGCTGGCCTGCTTCGTGCCCGACGATCCCGAGATCGTGCTTCTCGGCCGCGAGACGATCTACCGCGACGGGCAGCGCGTCGGCTGGCTGTCGAGCGGCGGCTATGGCTACACGATCGGCAAGGCCATCGGCTACGGCTATGTCCGCGATCCCGGCGGGGTGACGGAGGATTTCGTGCTTTCGGGGCGCTATGAGCTCGATGTCGCGCAGAGCCGCGTGCCGTGTCAGGTGTCGCTGAAGCCACTCTATGATCCGCAGATGGCGCGGATCAAGGGGTGATCATCGGAGGGCGGGAAGGAATTGTTCCTTCATTGCTGTTCCGGCGTGTTGCCGCCGTGGAATTTGCCAAAGTGACGGGCGGCAAACAGCGCGAGAGCGAGCGCGCCGATCCCAACGGCGAGCGCATCCAATGCATCATCCCAATGCAATGAACCGGGACGGACGAGAAGCAGATAGGCGACCACGAGATTGGCGAAACCCCACAAGACGTTCACGGTGGACGACGAAAGTCCCACACCGTGAGGTTTGGCGAAGGGCGATTGAAACGGTCTGCCGAGAACGCCGCTGACCAGATGAGGGACCGCGTTCATGAGAACGGCGCCGCCGACGAACAGAAGCAGATAATGGAGCAAAATCATCTTAAAGGTTCCGCTTGGCGAATTCGTGGATGATATTCCCGGTTGCGGCGATGTCGGTCGGCCGCAGCCAATCTCCGTCAGGAGGTCCTCGTGCGTTTGCTGAAGCGGCCTTATGCGGCTGGGTGTTGCGAGATTGGCTCGATCGGCAAATCGGTGCCGGAAACATCAGCGCCGGGACCCATGACAACGATGCCCTCACCGACAATCCGCCCTGCAAGCCGACCGTTGAAAACCAGATTCCCGTCATTGACGACATTGCGGCCTATCTGGCCGGAAACCACGGCGTTTCCCCCGGCTTCGATCACCAATCCACCGAGCAGGCTTCCCGAGGCCACCAGCTTTCCACCTGGCTTGACATGGGTAACTCCGGTGACGGTGTTGCCGACAACCATAATCTTGGTCACGATCAGATCACCAATATGCTGGCCCATGTCGGCTACGCCCTCGATGTTTCGAACAGATAGTCAGTGCAGCTTAGGGCTTTTCTTGCTTCTCGCAATAGCTTCAATTGACGAACCTTATTGGAGGAAGAGCGTTCGGAGGATTTGTCAGGGAACAGAACTGTTCAGCAGGCCCGGATGAAACGTTGACGAACCATATCGTCGCTTTCCCAAATTTCCGCTGGCGTAAAGCCGCAGCTTTCGTAGGCCCGGCGAGCCTCCAGTCCTTCGACTGTTTCCTCCGTGAAGGTGTCCACGTAGATGAAGCAATGAGGAGGACTACGCGCGATTGCTGCTTCGATCAGCCTCCGGCCAATGCCATGGCGCCGATGTTCCCGCGAAACGGCGAGCCAGCGTATCCAGAAGACGTCGCCTGATCCCCCAAGCAAAATACCCCCCGCAAACGACTGTCCACCTGCGATGCGGGCACAAAGAGCCCGCTTCTGATCGATCTTCCGCTCCAAGATCGCCGAAAAACCGGGCATCGGGCCAAAAAGCTCGACGACCTCGTCAGCCAGCATCAACCACGGTGCGATATCAGTATGCGCCGCTAGATCGATCTGGATCTGCATATAATCTAACCTCAGTTGTTCCGAGCTGGCCCTTTGTACGGCTCCTGGAGGTTTGAAGTGTATCGACCTGTCCAGTCTTCCTGGAGCTGAGAGCCGACCTCAAGCATGTTCCCACAATCGCTTATCGCCTGTTGGGCAAATCCCAAACCCGGTAGAGGCTATTAAGCGCCTCCGCGGTATGGCATTCCACCATCGGCAACTCGGATTCCTGGAGAATTTTTGTGTATTTGACGCCGCTGTTGCGGGTCTTCACAAGTATCCAGTGAATCATCTCCCATTTGATGCTGTCCTTGGCGCCTTCGAGATGGCCCGCACGATCCGAGCGGTTGATTAGGGTGCGCTTGAGATAGCGGGAGAAGCGGAGCCAATGGTTGGAGGTGATGAGGATGGCGCCGGTCGCGCGAGCCAAACGCTGCGGCATCAGGCGCGTGTAGTTGCCTTCCATGATCCACTGCTCGCCAAGGATGCCGTATCATGCAGCGCGGCGAATTCCTGCTCGGGGCGCTGCTTCCAGTCCGTGTGGGGTAGATGGTGAAGCTGGTCGAGATGGACCGTTGGAAAGCCAAGCTTTTTGGAAAGCGCAACCGCCAGGGTCGACTTGCCAGCATTGGAAGGGCCGAGCACGACGATGCGCTCGCCAAGGGAATGCAAGGGAAGCATAGGGCACCGGTTGGGAAAATTGAGATGGCTTCCATTGGCTGAAGTGAAGGGCGTTGTCAACGATTTGCAGTCTTGCTCCTGCCATTCGTGGCCTTCTTCAAGGGAGAGTGGAGGCATGCCCACCGCTTTTCAAAAACTGCGATCTCGCTGCCGCCGCATCAGCCATTTTCTTGACACGCCGTCGCTTTCATCCTCAGTCGACAGGCTGACAACAGTTCGCTTTGAACCGCGGCGGCACAGAGCGTTCCAGCAGCGAAAAGAACGCCACCGAGTACACCGAGGCCAACCATAAATCCGGGACGATGCAAACATCAGGCGAGTTGTGCAGTCATTGCGCAAGGGTCGCGCGAAGCCGTTGAGCTATTGCCAGACCCCGGCAATGAAGGCATATTCCCGCCATCTTTGGCTCACGCGGGAAGATCAAGATGAAAACGATTATGTCCAGTTTCAAAACCATTCGTCTGCAACAGGACACGATCGTTGATGCTTTCCAATTCTCCCAACGGGAAACAACGCCCACAAATACGCGGTAAAAGCCTCTTCTCCCGATATTTTTCTCGCCGCCCCGCCAGCGACGACTCGCTGGAGCGCCAGAAGGCTCGCGCTCGCGCACGGCGTTTTGTCTCCTACTATCGGCCACATCTGCCGCTGCTTTTGGCAGACCTTTTATGCGCGATGCTGGTCGCCGCGACGGCCGTGGCCATGCCCCTTATCGCCAACCACATCGTCGGCCGCCTGCCGGATCTGGCTGGGTCCCCCGACGCTTTTGGCAAGATTTTGATCTTGGGCTGCATCATGCTCGGCGTTTTCGTCCTGCAGGCCTTCGCCACCTATTTCGTGGACTATCAGGGCCACGTCATGGGCGCCAAGATCGAGGCACAGGTCCGCAGGGAACTGTTCGAGCACTGCCAGAAGCTGTCCTTCAGCTTCTATGACCGGCAACGCACCGGGCAGCTTATGAGCCGCATCAGCAATGACTCGCTGTGGTTGGGCGAACTTTTCCACCACGGCCCGGAGGACATTGCAATCAGTGTCCTCAAATTCGGCGGCGCGATGGCGGTGCTCGTCTTGATCGACCCGGTGATCGCCCTGCTGATTGCACTCCTGATCCCGCTCGCCGTTGCTTACGCACTATATTTCAACGGTCATATGAATATCGCCCTCCGCACAAGCAAGGAGAGGATCGGCGGCATCAATGAGCGGGTTGAGGATGCCCTCGGCGGTATTCGCGTGGTCCAGTCCTTCGGCAACGAGGGTGAAGAGCTGCGCCGCTTCCAGGTGGAAAACCAGCGCTTTCTCGATAGCCGCAAGGCGGGTTATCGCAGCGAAGCGTTGCTATGGGTCGGCATGGATGGGTTCTCTCAACTCGTCACCATCGCGGTGATCGTGTTTGGTGCCATCCGCATTCTCACCGCCGATCTTTCGACGGCGGATATGCTGACACTGCTGCTCTGTGTCGGCGTGTTGGTCGATCCCGTGCGACGGCTCGATAACTTCATCCGCGTTTGGCAGGAGGGCTATACGAGCTTCGTTCGGGCCATGGAACTGCTGGAGGAAGAGCCCGACATCGCCGACCGACCAGACGCCAAGCCGCTCGGCCAGGTTCTGGGCGCCATCGGCTTCAATTCCGTCAGTTTCGGTTATGAGGCCGGGGGGCCGCTCGTGTTCGAAAAGGTGTCGCTCGCGATCAGGCCGGGCGAGTTTGTGGCGCTCATCGGACCATCCGGGGTTGGCAAAAGCACGCTTTGCAGCCTCATCCCGCGCTTCTACGACGTAGAATCCGGAAGCGTGACCATCGATGGGCAGAATGTCCGTGATGTCAGCTTGGCCTCGTTGCGGCTGAATGTCGGCGTGGTGCAGCAGGATGTCTATTTGTTCAGCGGTACCGTGGCCGAAAATCTGCGATATGGTCGTCCCGAGGCGAGCGACGAGGACATCATCGCCGCGGCGAAAGCGGCGAACGCGCATGATTTCATCATGGCGTTACCGCAGGGCTATCACACCGATATCGGCCAGCGTGGGGTGAAGCTTTCGGGCGGACAGAAGCAGAGGCTGACCATCGCCCGCGCTTTCCTTAAAAACCCGCCAGTGCTGATCTTCGACGAAGCAACAAGCGCACTCGACAATGAGAGCGAGCGGGCGGTACAGCAGGCGCTTCTCGAGCTTGTGAAGGGCCGCACCACGATCGTCATCGCCCATCGTCTTTCCACCGTCCGGCATGCGGATAGAATCCTCGTGTTGACGCAGGACGGCATCGTCGAGGAAGGCACGCATGACGCATTGATGGCGGCGGATGGCATCTATGCGGGATTGCACGGTGTGCGAGCGAGCATCTAAGGGGCTTTACGAAACCAATTTGCCCCTCCGCACGAGGGAGGGGTGAATTATGCGCCTGATTCCCGGGTTGGCCTCCAGGTGTTGACGGGGCTTTGAGCCGGACGTTGCAATTGCTGGCATTTGCTCGAGATCGGATGCCGGCCGCGCCACCGTTTGAAAACTGTGATCTCCCGGTCGCGTCGTCGCCATTTCCTTGACTTACCATCGCTTTCATCCTCAATCGACATGCTGACAAAGGATGGAGGCGAAGGACGATGGCGGAAGCGGGTATCAAGCTGGAGGAGAGCTGGAAAGAGGCGCTGTCTCCGGAGTTCGAAAGCCCCTACATGCAGCAGCTCAAATCCTTTCTCGTCGAGGAGAAGCAGCGCGGCAAGGTGATCTTTCCGCGCGGCAGCGAGTACTTTCGGGCGCTGGATCTGACGCCCCTCGATGAGGTGCAGGTCGTCATTCTCGGCCAAGACCCCTATCACGGCCTTGGCCAGGCGCATGGGCTTTGCTTCAGTGTCCGTCCCGGCGTGCGTATCCCGCCGTCGCTGGTCAACATCTACAAGGAGCTGGAAACCGATCTCGGCATCCCGCCGGCCCGCCACGGCTTTCTGGAAAGCTGGGCGAAGCAGGGTGTGCTGCTGCTCAACAGTGTGCTGACGGTCGAGGAATCGCAGGCCGCTTCGCATCAGGGCAAGGGCTGGGAGCGTTTCACCGATGCCGTCATCCGCAATGTCAACGACGAATGCGATGGCGTCGTCTTCATGCTTTGGGGCTCCTATGCGCAGAAGAAGGCCGCCTTCGTCGACACCGACCGCCATCTCGTCTTGAAATCAGTCCATCCTTCGCCGCTGTCGGCCCATAACGGCTTCTTCGGCTGCCGGCATTTTTCCAAGGCCAATGCCTATCTGGCCGAGCACGGCAGGGAGCCGATCGACTGGGCTTTGCCGAGCGTCCCGGGTAATGTCTAGCCTCATATTGAACGACATCCATTTATCGTTCACTGATTGAAGACAATCCGTTTGGCACTTGAGGGCTATCGAAACACGGCCCACCAGACCATCTTCTGCCCATGAGAAACGCCTGCCGGTGCAGGCGAGACAAGGGGTTTAAGATGCTCAACCAGATCAAAGGTCTTCACCACGTTACCTCGATGGCGGAAGACGCCCGCACCAACAACAAGTTCTTCACCGACACGCTCGGCCTGCGCCGCGTCAAGAAGACGGTGAATTTCGACGCTCCCGATGTCTATCACCTCTATTATGGTGACGAGATCGGCACGCCCGGCACGATCATGACCTACTTCCCGTTCCCGAAGATGGCGCGCGGTCGCCCGGGTACTGGCGAAGTCGGCACGACGGTCTACTCCGTTCCAGAAGGTGCGATCGGCTACTGGACCGACCGGCTCGGCAGCCAAGGTGTCGAAGGCCTGAAAACCGATGAATCCTTCGGCCAGAAGCGCCTGCATTTTGCCGGTCCGGATGGCGATGGCTTCGCGCTTGTCGAGGTCAAGGACGACAAGCGGCTTCCCTGGACGCATGGCGGCGTCGATGCCGAGCATGCCATCAGGGGCTTCCATTCCGTCGCCATGCGGCTCAGGGACGAAGGCGCCACGGCCGAACTTCTGAAATACATGGGCTATGAGGTGGTCGATACGCATGAAGGCGTCAAGCGGCTCGCCATGCCCGGCGGCAACGGTGCCGATTATGTCGACCTTGAAACCATGCCGAACATCAACCGCGCGCTTCCGGGCGCCGGCTCCGTCCACCATGTCGCCTTTGCCGTCGAGAACCGCGCCACCCAGCTCGAGGTGCGCAAGGCGCTGATGGATACGGGCTATCAGGTCACGCCTGTTATCGACCGTGACTACTTCTGGGCGATCTACTTCCGCACGCCGGGCGGCGTGCTGTTCGAAGTCGCCACCAACGAACCCGGCTTCAACCGCGACGAGGATACGGCTCACCTCGGCGAGGCACTGAAACTGCCCGCGCAGCACACGCATCTGCGCGGCCTGATCGAGCAGCATCTCGAACCGCTCGAAGGCTAATCCAGGAGAAGACATCATGACGGATACGAGTTATGTGCACCGGCTGAAGGCCGGTGCATCCGGAAAGCCTATTTTCTTCACCTTCCACGGCACTGGCGGCGACGAGAACCAGTTCTTCGATTTCGCCGTCCGCCTGCTGCCGGACGCGACCATCGTCTCGCCGCGCGGCGATGTCTCGGAATATGGTGCCGCGCGTTTCTTTCGCCGGACGGGCGAGGGTGTCTATGACATGGCCGATCTAGCTCGGGCGACGGAAAAGATGGCAGCCTATGTCTCGGAACTGGCGGCTCAGTATGGTGCGTCGCAGGTGCTTGGCCTCGGCTTTTCCAACGGTGCCAACATCCTTGCCAACGTGCTGATCGAGCATGGCGATCTGTTCGATGCAGCGGTGCTGATGCATCCGCTGATCCCATTCCAGCCAAAGGACAACGCCAGGCTGGAGGGCAGGCGCGTGCTGATCACCGCGGGCGAGCGCGATCCGATCGCGCCGTCGCCGGTCACCAAAGCGCTCGCCGGCTACTTTGCGCGGCAGGATGCCGAGGTTACGGTCGAATGGCATCCGGGCGGCCACGATATCCGCCCCAACGAGATCGAGGCGATCAGCAAATTCCTTGTTCCTTACGCATAAGGCCGAGCCACGCGTCTGAAGACCTCCGGCGCGTGGTTTGCTATTTGCCGATAAGACGCTGCATCGCCTTGGCCTGCGAGGCAGCTGCGAGCTTTCCCTTCTCGTCGATATAGTCTGTGCCGCAGAAGCGGGTAAGATTTGCGAAATCCATACTGTCTGCTGGGGCGTGCCTTGTTTCGACAATGACCATGCGCCAGGCGCAACCGAGCATTTTTTCGGGTTGGATCGCCTCGTCACAGCCGGTGCTGAGGCATAGCGCGACGTGCTTCTGCGCGCGATAGCCGCCTGCGATGGCTTCCTCATAGTCGGCCTTCCAGCTATCGCGCGTATGCTCGCAACGAGCTGGGTTGCTGCTCTGGCTGCATTGCGCCGTCTTGTCGACATAGGTTTGCGCCGGCGGCCACAATGGGCCGTCGACCAGACTGACGCAGCCGCAGGCAAACAAAGTGACTGACAGCAGGCGCAACTGATTCTCCTTCGACGGGGTTGCCCGAACCCTAGAGCGATCGCAAATATGTTCAAGATCAATATGATCCTACCAATACCAATGGGTAGGGAGGCGTCTTTCGATTGCCAGCCGGAAGGTGGCGTGGCCTTCCTGCAACCCTTGCCATCTTCTGGTGTCAGCGACATCCAGCGGCGCAAGCTTTGCTTGTAGGCGTCATGGCCGCCCGCTAATGATCTGCCACTACTGGGCGGGGGGATTCTATCGTGACGCTGGCGGAGCAGCAGCAATACAGGCTGGGCGTGATCTATGTGGCGCTTTCGGCGCTCGCCTGGTCGACGTCCGGTCTTTTCGTTCGGTCGATCCATGCCGATCTGATGACCATTCTGTTCTGCCGTGGGATTGTGTCCGGCCTTGGCGTCTTTGCGCTGTTTTTCTATATCGAGCGGCGCAATGCCTTTCGCGTCCTGCGTTCCATGCGCGGCCCCTCGCTGGCGGCGACGGTCTTTTCCACGGCCTCGATGATCAGTGGCATCGGCTCGATCTATTATACGTCGGTTGCCGATGCCATGGTCATCTATGCGACTGTGCCGTTCGTCACCGCCGGAGTCGCATTCCTGTTCATCGGCGAGCGTCCGAACGTGAGGACGCTGGTCGCCAGCGGCGTCGCCTTCATCGGCGTCCTTGTCATGCTTTCCGGACATGGGAGCGACGGCGGCAGCTGGCTTGGCAAGGGGCTTGCCGCCATCATGACGCTGACGGTCGCCGGCCTTGCCGTCGTCATGCGCCAGCACCGCAATGTGCCGATGTTGCCTGCCATGGCTTTGTCCGCCTGGCTGTGTTCCTTCGTTACCTTCTGGTTTGCCTCGCCGCTTTCGATCTCGGGCCAGGATCTCGGTCTGATCATCGCCTTCGGCATCGTTCAGAATGCCATGGGCCTCAGCCTCTATACTTTCGGTTCGCGGCTGGTGCCGGCCTCGGATGCCGCGCTGCTGACCGCGCTCGAGGTGCCGTTGACGCCGCTCTGGGTCTGGATGGTGTTCGCCGAGCGTCCCTCGACGGCGACGCTGATCGGCGGCCCGATTGTGCTTGCGGCGCTTTTCGGACATATCCTGTTGGAAATACGGCGGAATCGGGCAGTGACATCGACGCGGGCGCATTGAGTGTCTTGCCCCTTTCATCTCAAAATGCTGATATCCGCCCGGTCAGCTGGAGTCGGTATCGATGAAAAGAACATTTAATCCCTCATCCGTCCGCCGCCCTTTCGGCAATTACAATCACGGTCTGCTGGTGCCGCCGGGCGCGAGCCTGCTGGTCACATCCGGCCAGCTCGGCATCGGTCTCGACGATCGCATTCCGCCTGACGTTACGGCCCAGGCCGAGCTGTGTTTCAAGGCGATCGGCTCTATTCTCGATGAGGCCGGCATGAGCTTTGCCGATGTCATCCGTATTGGCGGCTTCGTCACCACGCGCGAGGATTTTCCTGCCTACATGGCCGTGCGCGATCGCTATGTCCAAAATTCAGCACCGGTTTCCACGCTGCTGATCGTCGGCGGATTTACCAGAGCCGAGTTTCTGGTCGAGGTCGAGGTCACGGCGGCGAAGGTGATGTGATGACGAGCAGTCATCAGGAGTGCCCGGCCGATGCTTCGATGCCCCATATTTTGGGGCTGTATGAGACACATCTGACGGTTGCCGATCTCCAGCGCTCGATCGCATTCTACCGGGATATCCTGCAGCTGGAGCTTGCGACTGTCATCGAAGACAGACGTGTCGCCTTCCTGTGGATCGACGATAAGAGGACGGGCATGCTCGGTCTCTGGGAAACCGGCAGCGCTCCTCTCAGAATGCGTCTCCACATTGCGTTCAGAATCTCTCTCGACGATGTCCTGCGCTCCGCCGCCGCTTTAAAGGCTCATGGCATTCAGCCGAAAGGCTTCAATGGCGAGCCGCTCGATGAGCCGGTCGTTCTGGGCTGGATGCCGTCCGTTTCGCAGTATTTTTCCGACCCCGACGGGCATTCGATCGAGTTTATCCATGTACTTGAAGCGGAGGCGGATGCGGGTTTCGGCGTAAAACCCTATTCGCAATGGTTGTCGCGGCCGAAACCGGTAGCTTGACCAGCACAGGCCGAAGCGCCTCGCAGTCGACTTTCCGTCGGCCTCCTTTTCGTTTATGCGGGGGATACGAGCAATACTGCCGATACGGCCAATCGCAGGCCGCACAGCGGCATGGATGACGAGAATGACGCAGAATATCTACGACGATCCGGGCTTCTTCGAAGGCTACAGCCGCCTGCAGCGTTCTATCGACGGACTGGCGGGTGCCGCCGAATGGCCGGCCATCCGTGCCCTTATGCCCGACATGAAAGGCCTCGAGGTTGTGGATCTCGGCTGCGGTTTCGGTTGGTTCTGCCGTTGGGCGGCCGAGCAGGGGGCTGCCGGCGTGCTTGGGCTGGATGTCTCTGAGAAGATGCTGGAGCGTGCCCGTACGGAAACGGCGGATGCGCGGATTCGCTACGACCAGGCTGACCTGGAGAGGCTTCAGCTTCCCAAGGCGAGCTTCGATCTCGTCTACAGTTCGCTCGCCTTCCACTATATCGAAGGCTTTGCCGGACTGCTGGCAACGATCCGTCAGGCGCTGAAACCCGGTGGCCGGCTGATCTTTTCTATCGAGCATCCGATCTATATGGCGCCGCGACAGCCCAATTGGCTCGATGATGCCGAGGGCGGCAATATCTGGCCGCTCAGCGCCTATCAGATCGAAGGACCGCGGGTGACGAACTGGCTCGCCGACGGCGTCGTCAAGCAGCATCGCACGATGGGTACGACGCTCAACCTTTTGATCAGGTCCGGTTTCACGATTGCGCATGTCGAGGAATGGTCGCCGAGCGACGATGATCTCGCGACCCATCCGGATTGGGCGATCGAGCGCGAGCGGCCGATGTTCCTGCTGATCTCCACGTGCATCTGAGATGAGCTTCGGCGGATTCTGCAGCTTCGGCTCCCATACCGGTTTTTCCTTTTGTTGATAGATTTTATAGAGAACTAATTGCTCGCGAAGGACCACTTCCGTAAAATGTCGTTTCTTGAGGCGCATCCATCCTCTCGATAATGTTGGCTGACCGGTGCGAGTTAGGGAATAGCGGGATGAACATGAAAACCTCCGTGGCAATCGAGAAGGCGGTACCAATCGCCGACCCCGATATTGCGCGCACCGAGTTTCGCAACGCCATGGCGCGGATGGCTGCGGCCGTGAACATCGTCACGACCAATGGCCCGGCCGGGCTTGCAGGCTTTGCCGCGACCGCGGTCTGCAGCGTCACGGACAGCCCGCCGACCCTGCTCGTCTGCCTCAATCGCGGTGCTTCGGTTCATCCCGCAGTGACTGAGAATGGCGTGCTTTGCGTCAACGTCCTGTCGGAAGGTCACCAGGACCTCTCGCGTCTCTTTGGCGGCAAGACGCCAGTCGCCGAGCGCTTCGCTGCGGCCGCATGGTCGGAACTATCGACCGGCTCGCCGGCGCTTGAAGATGCTCTCGTTTCGTTCGATTGCCGCATCGTCCGTCAGGCCGACGGCGGAACACACGATATTCTGTTCTGCGAAGTCGATGCCATCCGTCAACGCAGCAATGGCCAGGGACTCGTCTATTTCGACCGGGCCTATCATCCGGCGGGTCAGGCCGAATAGGCCGGCTCTTGCACACTGGCCTTTATGCCAGGAAATCCTTGATTGCCGCCGTGATCAGCGCGGGATGTTCGCGATGCGGCGAATGCCCGGTGTCCGGCAGGATATAGACCGGTCCGCGCCCGGCCGCGATCCGCTGCGGATGGGCTTCGGAGCCATATTCGTCACGCTCTCCATGGATGGCGAGCACCGGGCAATGAAGCTTTTCAAGTGCTGGATCGAGGGTCCAGCCGGCGCGTTCGGGAGCAAGCCATGTGTCGATCCATGCGCGCAGCACCCAATCGGTCTTGCTGCCGTGATATTTGGCAAGCCGGGCGAAGGTTTCCGCCGATGCGAATTCCTGTTGCGCCACCCTGATACCGTTGAGGGTTCTTTCCTCCACGAAAGCCTGGGCGGCAATGGTGATCACGGCCTGGCAGTGCTCGCCAAAGATCGCTCCCGTCTCCACGGCCATGCCGCCGCCCACACTGTGCCCGCAGGCGATGAACTCTCGAATGGAGAATTGTTCGCACAGCAGCGGCACGGCCTGCTCGGCTTCCAAAGCAATGAAGTCCTGCCGCAAAAGATCCGTGCGGGCATCCGACCGACCGAAACCCAATCGATCATAGGCGATCACCCGGCGACCGAGGGAATGGGCAAGCTGCTCCGGGAAATCTCTCCAGAGGGTGACGCATCCGAGCGAGTCGTGAAAAAGGATTACCGGTTCCGGCAAGGTCTCGGCATCCGGCGTCCATGATTTGGCATAGAGGCGCCCGGCGGCGCTCTCGATCCAATGCTCCGTTTCGACGATGCCGGTCATTTCTTCAGTAGTTTTCCTGATACCATTCCACAAAGCGGCGCACGCCCTCGTCGACTTCGATCTGCGGCTTGAAGCCGGTCAGGGCCACCAGCAAGTCCGGAACGGCATAGGTATTATGGACGTCGCCGGGCTGCATCGGCAGCATCTGGCGGATCGCCTTCTTGCCGAGCATCGTCTCGATGGTTTCGACGAAGGTCATCAGTCCGACGGGCTGGCCGCCGCCGATGTTGACGACGCGAAAGGGCGCGTTCTTCGACAGCGTATCGATAACCGTCTCCGATACGATCCGGTTTTCCTCCGACGGCACGACGCCGATCAGGCGCACGATGCCTTCGACGAGATCGTCGATATAGGTGAAATCGCGGCTCATCTTGCCTTCGCCGTAGATTTCGATCGGCCTGTCATTGCGGATGGCGTCGACGAATTTGAACAGCGCCATGTCAGGGCGGCCCCAGGGGCCATAGACGGTGAAGAAGCGGAAGGCGGTCGTCGGGATGTGGAAGAGATGGGCATAGCTATGCGCCATCAGCTCCATGCTCTTCTTGGTCGCCGCGTAGATCGTCATCTGCTCGTCGGCCTTGTCGCTTTCGGCAAAGGGGATCTTTTCGTTGGCGCCGTAGACGGAGGAGGTGGAGGCAAGCAGCAGATGCTTCGGCTGCAGGTTTCGCGCCAGTTCCAGGATATTGAACGAGCCGACGAGGTTGGAATCGACGTAGGAGCGCGGATTTTCCAAGCTGTAGCGCACGCCTGCCTGAGCGGCAAGGTGAACGATGACATCAGGCTCGGCAAGCTCGGCCGCATGGTCCAATGCGGCCTTGTCCTCCAGCATTCCGACGACAGCCTTGAAGCCGTTGGATCGCGCCAGGATCGCCGTGCGCTTCTCTTTGAGTTTGACGTCGTAATAGGGCGTCATGCCGTCGAAGCCGACGACGAAATGGCCCTCATCGAGCAGGCGCTTGGCGAGATGAAATCCGATGAAGCCGGCGGTGCCGGTGATGAGATAACGCATTGATCGGCCTTTGCTTAAAGCATTTCCAGGAAAAAACGCGTAGCGGTTTTCCATTCGGGATGCGTAGACGCTCTAAAGTGTGTCGTCGCTCGAGGGTCTGCCGACGCTTGTATA
This sequence comes from Rhizobium sp. NPDC090279, assembly GCF_044769665.1. Classification (NCBI taxonomy): domain Bacteria; kingdom Pseudomonadati; phylum Pseudomonadota; class Alphaproteobacteria; order Hyphomicrobiales; family Rhizobiaceae; genus Rhizobium; species Rhizobium sp. NPDC090279. Next base: position 436,559 of record NZ_JBIVYI010000002.1, read on the forward strand.
GGCAAAGCCGTGCTTTGTGACCTCGTCATGGCGATAGATGTTTCTAAGGTCGACGAGGACAGGCGATTTCATGACGGATTTGAGCCGGGCAAAGTCCAGCGCGCGGAACTGGTTCCACTCGGTGACGATGACGAGTGCATCGGCACCGCGAGCCGCATCATAGGCGTCGTCGGTATAGGTGATATCGCCCATGACAAGCCGGGCATTGTCCATGCCCTCGGGATCGTAGCCGGTTATCGTGGCGCCGGCGTCCTGCAGCGTCTGGATGACCGAGATCGCCGGGCTGTCGCGCATGTCGTCGGTGTTCGGCTTGAAGGTCAGGCCGAGGACGGCGATCGTCTTGCCCCTGATGTCGCCGCCCATGGCCGCGATCACCTTGCGGCCCATGGCGCGCTTGCGATTGTCGTTGATCGAGATCGTGGTTTCGATCAGGCGCACGGGGGCGTCGTAATCCTGGGCGGTCTTGGCCAGCGCCAGCGTGTCCTTCGGGAAGCAGGAGCCGCCGTAGCCAGGGCCGGCATGCAGGAATTTCGAGCCGATGCGGCCGTCGAGGCCGATGCCGCGCGAGACTTCCTGCACGTTGGCGCCGACCTTCTCGCAAAGATCCGCCATCTCGTTGATGAAGGTGATCTTCATGGCGAGGAAGGCATTGGCTGCGTATTTGATCAGTTCCGACGTGCGGCGAGTGGTGAAGAGCAGCGGCGCCTGGTTGAGGTAGAGTGGCCGATAGACTTCGGTCATGACGCCGCGGGCGCGGTCGTCATTGAGGCCGATGACGATGCGGTCCGGCCGCTTGAAGTCCTCGATGGCGGCACCTTCGCGCAGGAATTCCGGATTGGAGACGATGGCGACATCGGCGTCCGGATTGGTTTCGCGCACGATGCGCTCGACCTCGTCGCCGGTGCCAACAGGCACGGTCGACTTGGTGACGATGACGGTGAAGCCTTTGACGTGCTCGGCGATCTCGCGAGCGGCGGCATAGACATAGGAGAGGTCGGCATGGCCGTCGCCGCGCCGCGAAGGCGTGCCGACTGCGATGAAGACGACGTCACTTGCGGCGACGCTCGTCTCCACATCCGTGGTAAAGGAAAGGCGGCCGGCGCGGACATTGTCTGCGACGAGTTGCTCCAGGCCCGGTTCGAAGATCGGTATTTCGCCGCGCCGCAGCGCCTCGATCTTGCTCGTGTCCTTATCGACGCAGATGACATCATGGCCGAAATCGGCAAAGCAAACACCCGACACGAGCCCTACATAACCCGAGCCGATCATCGTGATGCGCATGAAATTTCTATCCTTTTTGCTGGCGCCGCGTTGGCGTCGAGACGCAAAAGCGGGGAGGCGATCGCCTGCGCTTATACACAGGATCGCCGGTGACGCCTATATGCGATGCAGGGTTTAGGGGAATTGCGACAGAAGTGTCACAAAGGTTGTTGGTTTTCCCGCGCGCAATTCGGGCGTTTACCCCGATTTCCCAGTGAAACGAAGCCTTTGTACTTTAAGCTTATCATCGCCTATTGTTTGTAGCTGGCGGTATGTTGCCACACGACAAATTAGGGGCGGTCGTTGCTGAGGGAACGGCGGTTTAATGGGCGGTTCGGGATTATTGCATGAAATCGAATTTTGCCGTGCGTACAATGCGGGCTGGCGAGCTGGAACTCGCCCTGGAATGGGCCCGGCAAGAGGGATGGAATCCAGGTGTCGACGACGCGCTCGCCTTCTGGGAGGCGGACCCGTCCGGCTTTCTGATCGGCGCCATCGGCGAGGTGCCCGTCGGCTGCATCTCCGTCGTCCGCTATGGCGAGGCGTTCGCCTTTCTTGGCCTCTACATGCTTCATCCGGAGTTTCGCGGCAAGGGATACGGCAAGCAGCTCTGGAACAAGGGGATGATGCTCGCAGGCAATCGCATCATCGGGCTGGATGGCGTCGTCGCGCAGCAGGAAAACTATCGGCGGCACGGTTTCGAGACGGCCTATCGGACCCTGCGCTATGGCGGTATCCCCAAAGTGCCCGATGTGGAGGAGCTGCAGGCACGACAGGTGGTGCCGGTCGCGGATGGCAAACTCAATGGGCTGATCCACTATGATGCGGAAATTTTCCCCGGCTTGCGTCATTCCTTCATCCGCGCCTGGTGCGGTGCTCCCGAGAGACGCAAGTCCTTCATCGTCGGTGGGGGAAGCAGGGTGCGGGGTTATGGTACCATCCGGCGCTGCTTCGAGGGCTACAAGATCGGTCCGCTGTTTGCCAATAAGCCGGAGGTCGCGCTTGCCTTGCTGGCGAGACTGCTTGCTGAGGCCAAGGGTGCTCCAGTCTATCTGGATGTGCCCGTAGAGAATGCCCAAGCCGTAAGATTTGCCGAGGAATGCGGTCTGTCGCCGCTGTTCGAGACGGCGCGGATGTATCGTGGTCAAGCGCCTGAGATGCCGCTCGACCGCGTGTTCGGCGTCACCACGCTCGAACTTGGCTAGCCGGTCCTGATCCGGTGTCCGCAAAGCCGGCGATCTTAACCTTAACAAACGATTAATGGCCGGATCGAGGCTCTAACCAGCCTCGGGATGCTGCATGTTTTACGTGTCCGTTATATAGGTTGTGCCGGGGCGCCAAGGGGGAAACTGAGCAATGACAAGCTCATTTTCTGTATTGGAGTCGGGTTATGCATGTAATGGAAACTATTAACCGCCAAACTTGGCGTAGTCCTTGGGCCTTGCGGGATTATCGTCGCAGCAGCGGGTATCTTAACGAAGGCGAGCGCGCCGCCTTTGCCATCGCTGCCCCGCAAACGGGCAGGGGACGCATTCTCGATATCGGTGTCGGCGGGGGCCGCACAGCCGGTCTCTTGCGTGCGGTTGCCAGCAACTATGTCGGCGTGGATTACACGCCGGAGATGGTCGAGCTTTGCCGCAAGAACCATCCTGACCTCCGTTTCGAGCATATGGATGCGCGCGATCTTTCGGCGTTCCGCGATGAAAGCTTCGATATGGTCGTCTTCAGCTATAACGGCATCGATTCCGTCGATGCGGCAGGAAGGCTTGCCATTCTGCACGAGGCGGCGCGCGTCCTTACTTCGGGCGGGGCCTTCGTCTTTTCGACGTTCCACCGCGGCTGGCGAGGCTTCGATCACCGCGTCGACTATCGCCGGCTGGAATGGACGTCCAATCCGGTGCGGCTTGGCCTGCGGACCCTGCGCTATGTCGAGGGGCGTATTTCTGGCACGCTGCGCCAGCGTCGGCTGAGGCCGCTCGAGGAGCGGGACGGCGAACATGCGATCATGCTGCATGGCGCGCATGATTTCGGCGTCATGGTCTATGCGACGACGCCAGCGCAGGTGCATGCGCAACTGGCCGATGCCGGCTTTGCCATGCCGGCACTGCTGCTCGATCTCGACGGAAAGCCGATCGGCGCGACAGCCTCGGCCGAGCACGAATATTTCCATGTCGTCGCCCACAAGCCAGGCGTTTGATAAGGAAGGCGACCGGCCGGATAGGGGCAATCCAATGACCCTGTCCGGCCGGTAGCCGGGAAAATTCCTGTTGGAGGTGCTGATTCGTCATGCAAAAAGCCGAATCTCCTGAGACAACAGGGTCGCTTTCCCAAAAACAAAGCTTTATAGATGCGCGGGTTTGAGCAAGGCGCGCTGCCGCGCGCAGGAAGCGGGAATGGATAATGACGAACGTTGTAGTGATCGGCTCGCAGTGGGGCGATGAAGGCAAAGGCAAGATTGTCGACTGGCTTTCGGAACGCGCCGATGTGATTGTACGCTTTCAAGGCGGCCACAATGCCGGTCACACGCTTGTCGTCGATGGTGTCAGCTACAAGCTCGCGCTGCTGCCCTCCGGGCTCGTGCGTGGCAAGCTGAGCGTCATCGGCAACGGCGTCGTCGTCGATCCCCACCATTTCGTCGCGGAAGTCGAGAAGCTGCGTGCCCAGGGTATCGCGGTTACGCCCGATGTGTTGCGCATTGCTGAAAACGCGCCGCTGATCCTGTCGCTGCACCGCGATCTCGACGCCTTGCGCGAAGATGCCGCCTCCAACAGCGGCACGAAGATCGGTACGACGCGCCGCGGCATCGGCCCAGCCTACGAAGACAAGGTCGGCCGCCGCGCCATCCGCGTCGTCGATCTGACCGAGCCGGAAACGCTGCCTGCCAAGATCGACCGGCTCCTGACCCACCACAACGCCCTGCGCCGTGGCATGGGCCTCGATGAGATCTCTTTCGATGCCCTGCACAACGAGCTTACCTCGGTGGCAGAGCACATTCTTCCTTACGTCGACCAGGTCTGGCGGTTGCTCGACGAGCAGCGCAAGGCCGGTGCCCGTATCCTGTTCGAAGGTGCGCAGGGCGCGCTGCTCGACAATGACCACGGCACCTATCCGTTCGTGACCTCGTCCAACACGGTGGCAGGCCAGGCAGCCGCGGGTTCGGGCCTCGGCCCGACGGCGCTCGGCTATGTGCTTGGCATCACCAAGGCCTATACGACCCGTGTCGGCGAGGGACCTTTCCCCTGCGAACTGCATGACGAGATCGGCAAGCACCTGTCGACCGTCGGCCGCGAAGTGGGCGTCAATACCGGCCGTCCGCGCCGCTGCGGTTGGTTCGACGCCGTGCTGGTGCGCCAGACGGTGAAGACCTCGGGCATCACCGGCATCGCGCTCACCAAGCTCGACGTGCTCGATGGTCTCGACGAGCTGAAGATCTGCGTCGGCTATAAGCTCGATGGCAAGGAAATCGATTACCTCCCGTCGAGCCAGGCGGCGCAGGCTCGCGTCGAGCCGATCTACATCACGCTCGAGGGCTGGAAGGAATCGACCGTCGGCGCCCGCAAATGGGCCGATCTTCCGGCACAGGCGATCAAGTATGTTCGCCAGGTGGAAGAGCTGATCGGTGCGCCGGTGGCGATGCTTTCGACCAGCCCGGAGCGCGAGGACACCATACTTGTGACGGACCCCTTTGAGGGCTAAGCTCACGAACCTATGACGAATCCCGGCCCGGCTGCCCGCCGGGCATCATGAGAAAGTACTGATGGCGGATTTTGTAGCAGTCATTCGACGGGCCGTTGACGGCCTGACGGAAAACAATCCCGAGATGCGGGTCAAGGTTTACGATCGAGCTCGTGGTGCCGTTCAGCGGCAGCTCGAGAGCATGAAGCCGCGCCCGCCCGAGGAAATGCTGCGCCGCCAGCTCGACAAGCTTGAAGCTGCGATCGTCGAGGTCGAAGCCGAACATGCGGAGGCCTTGCCGGGAGCTGAGGAGCCAGTCGCCGAAGCGCCCCTGGTGCATGAAGAGGTCGCTGCCGAGCCTGTCAACGACCATTACGCGGCCGAGGACGCGCATGCCGAGCCGCTTGCGGAAGAGCCGGCACCAGCGCCTGCGGAGGCGCATGCCCATGAAGAGCCCAGCGCGGCGCATGACGACCACGAGCATCATGGCTATGAGGAGCCGGCTGCACATATCGAGCCGGACCGTGCGCACGAGCACCAGCCTGCAGAAGAGTGGCGGGAGCCTCACTACGAGGAAGAGCCTTATGCTCCGGCCGCCGAACACGTCGGCGCCGAGCACCATGCCGAGGTTCACGAGGAGCCGACCCCGGAGCCGGTTTATCACGAAGAGCCGCAGCATCCTGTGGAACAGGCGCCGGCAGTTGTTGTCGAGCCCGTCCGCGCTTCGTCAAAGCCGGTCGACGACGTCATAAGCCAGGTCGAGCAGATTTGGGCGGAGGTCGATGCGCCGGCCGCCCATGCGGCGCCTGAGCCGGTTGCGTCCCTCCACAATGAGCCGGTCATGCCGGCGGCTGCTTTTGCGGAAGCACCGTTCGGGCAGCCCGTCGAGGGACCCGTCAACACGAAGGCAGCCACCACCAATACGGGCTTTGCCTGGGACGCGGATGTTTTCGAAGAGATGCAGCCCGCGCCGGCCACGGCGAATCCGGCCCAGCAGCCGGCTCGACAGATGCCGGAAAATGCTTTCGACGATGTCGATCTCTTTGCCGATGTGCATCCGTCCCGGAAGGCCGCCTCGGAGGCCGATGCTGCCAATGACGGCTGGCGCGAGCTCAAGGAACTTGCCGGTTTCGACAAGCGCGCCGAAGACGAACGCGGCGGCGGCCCTGCCGTCCCGCCCGATCTCGATCAGGCGATGGCCGCAAAACTGCAAGGCCGCAGCTTCCGCATGGAGCCGAAGCGCCGTCGCATCAATGTCACCGGCATCATCGTCACCCTCGTCGGCCTTGGGGTCGTCGGGGGCGGTGGTTATGCAGCCTGGCTGAACCGCGATGCGCTCAACGGCATGGTGACGAAGCTCGTCAGTTCCGCACCGAAGAAAGCGGCGACACCGGCGACTTCGGATACGGCAAGCAACAATGCTGCAGCTAGCGGCAATGCGGCGGCACCCACCAAGCCGGCGGCCGCGGCGCCGCAGCAAAATAGCGCGGCGGCTCAGCAGCCGTCGGGTGCCGGCAACACGGATGTCGCGGCCTTGGGGAGCGACCCGAACACGGTCAATACGAAGTTCACACAGCGTCTTTTGACCAATGGCACAGAAGAGGACGAAGGGCCGGCGCCGAACGGTCAGCCGGGTGTGGTCGAAGGCAAGTCCGTGGCCGAGCAGAACGTTGCCGCCGCGGCACCCTCCGCCGCCGCAACGCCGCCTGCTTCCAACAATGCCGGTGCTCCCGCGCCGCAAACCCAGGCGCCAGCGACCGCCGCATCGAACACGCCGTCAACATCGACGGATCAGCCGGCGCCCGCCGCCAACCAGCAGCAGGCGGCCGTCGCCAATCAACCGCCGCCGGTGACGCAGCAGACGGCTCCGGCAACCGACGGACAGAAGGTTTTCCTCTATGAGGAGCGCCTCGGCCAGACTTCGCCGACAGCCTTCCAGGGTACGGTCACCTGGTCGTTGCAGGAAGGCAAGGGGGCTGACGGTCGACCAGAGCCTTCGGTGCAGGGTCTCATCACCGTTCCGGACCGTGGCCTGTCCGCGACGATCACGGTCTCGCGGAATTCTGATTCCTCATTGCCGGCCAGCCATCTGATCGAGCTTGCCTTCCAGGTGCCGCCGAACTTCGAGGGCGGAGCGATCGACAACGTCCAGCGTGTCGCATTGAAGGCGACCGAGCAGGATCGCGGCGATGCCCTCATCGCGGTGCCGGCCAAGGTCACCGACGATGTGTACATGGTGGCGCTCAACGATTTCCCGGATGCGCGCAAGACCAATCTCGATCTTTTGAAGACCCGTAACTGGATCGACATTCCGGTCGTCTATCGCAACGGCCGACGGGCGCTGTTGACGATGGAAAAGGGTCCGACTGGCACCGACGCCTTCAACAAGGCGATTGCGGAGTGGCAGGCGCTTGGCGGCGTCGCCTCGAGCGGCCAGTAAGCCCTTCTGAAATCAACGGATAACGGAAAAGGCGGGCTTTTGGCCCGCCTTTCTTTTATTCATCGAATGTTTCGAGCAGGAGGCTTTACGCCGTCGCTTCGACGACGCGCAGCGCCTTGGCGCGTTCGAGCGCATCCTTCTGCACGGCTTCCTGAACCTTTTCGAAGGCACGGACCTCGATCTGGCGGACGCGTTCGCGGCTGATGTCGAACTCGGACGACAGATCTTCCAAAGTCACCGGCTCTTCGGAAAGGCGGCGAGCCTCGAAGATGCGGCGTTCACGGTCGTTCAGGACGCTCATGGCGCGTGCCAGCATGCGGCGGCGCGTATCGAGCTCATCCTGTTCGATCAGCACGTCTTCCTGGCTGTCGTGATCATCGACAAGCCAATCCTGCCATTGGCCGGAATCGCCTTCGGAAGCCTTTATCGGCGCATTCAGCGAAGCGTCGCCGGAAAGGCGGCGGTTCATCGAAATGACCTCTTCCTCCGAGACGTTCAGCTTGGTGGCGATCTCGGTGACATGCTCCGGCTTCAGGTCGCCGTCGTCGATGGCCTGGATACGGCCCTTCAGGCGGCGCAGGTTGAAGAACAGGCGCTTCTGGTTGGCAGTCGTGCCCATCTTTACGAGCGACCACGAGCGCAGGATATATTCCTGGATCGAGGCCTTGATCCACCACATGGCGTATGTTGCTAAACGAAAACCGCGTTCGGGATCGAATTTCTTCACGGCCTGCATGAGGCCGACATTGCCTTCCGATACGACTTCGCCGATCGGCAGGCCGTAGCCGCGATAGCCCATGGCGATCTTCGCCACGAGGCGCAGATGGCTGGTGACGAGCCTATGCGCGGCCTGACGGTCGGCATGTTCCGCATAGCGCTTGGCGAGCATGTACTCTTCCTGCGGTTCCAGCATGGGGAACTTGCGGATCTCGTCGAGATAACGATTGAGGCCGGCTTCTCCGGCGGCGATGGACGGTAAGGTATTACGGGCCATGATTGTGCACCCTCCTATTCGAGATTTGGTTCCTTCTGGGGGCGTATTTCGAGCGCCTTCTGCGAAGCGGACCAAGGCGTGCGGGTCCGGGGACCCCGCACTGAACCAATGTAAAGATAAGTACGGCGAAACGGTGATTCAAGGATGTGGTCACGCAAGTGTTATAGCAGCGTGACCGCAAGCCTCGCCGTGACATCGCCCTTGGGATTACCCTCCCGAACGGCCCGGCGCCATATGACGTAGCCATATCGGCCTCCAAAACGCGGTCGCGTTTTCGGTCGGCACAGGCGCTCGGACTTCGGTCCTTCATGGTTCGTATTATAGGGCGGGAGGCGGCGGGCGTCCAGTTGGACAAAATGCGGAAGCAATCATGTCTCTATTCGCAACGCCCGTATAAGCGCTCGTTTCCACTAACGACTTCAAGCAGGACATTGGGGCTGACAAGCAGAAGGTTTGCCACCTGATTCGCTGTTTCCAAATATTGCCGGTCGGATACATCCAAGTCCTTCGATGGCGGATTATCGCTTTGGTGGTTATTTGCAATCAGCGCGTCAACGTCCGTTCTGATATGATAGGAAATTCCCTTCCTGAATATATACCTGAACTCATACGTAGACTTTCCAAGTGTTATAGACTTGGATGCGGTATAGCCGTTTATTTTCTGGAACCTAACGGGAAGGTTCTTGCAAGATTTCGCGATGGCGTCCTCATTGTCCAGGCTAATCATATCCAGGATGGTCCATGTGCCCTGGATCTGATCAAGCAAGCGATCGTTCCGGTTTGAATCTACTTTACCTGCTTCCCCAATCGTCAAATGGGCTCGATCTGAAAGGGCGGGCATGACCATTTCAAGAGATGCGGCAAATTCATCCTTCAAGGGTGAGGTCTGTCCAATGCTTGGCGCTGTTAATAGAAATATCAATATAATCAAAGATTTACGCACTATCTTCTCCGCAGTGCCAACGATTTTTGAAAGCGCTATTGTTCGCAGCGAGCTAATAACAATGGCACGCCATCATTGATGGTCATCAGAACTTTCTGTGAAAGCTGGATAACGGTCACCACCTGATTTGCGTTGTGCAGGGTATTCGCGAGAAAAAGATCTTTCTGTCCCTCGTAACCAAGCGAGCTGTAAAACTTGAGATCCGCCTCGAAATCCCTTCTGACATTATATTGCGTTCCACTATCGCTGATGTAAACGTCTTTTACCGGCCTCCCTCCAGCATTGCTCTCCAGGGAAAATGAGTAGTCTGACAATCTGGTGAAAGTGACGGGATTGTCGTGGCAATTCTTTTCCAGCTCCTCCTGATCTGCACTTCGACGGGAGTCGGAGGCAAACCAAGCCCAACGATTGTTGGTGATCAATCCCATCAACATCTCGTGGCGTAACTTTGCGACGGCGGTTGGCACCACATTGGGCGATACTGGAAAATAAAACTTTGCCTTTGCCTGCCGAAACTCGTCCAGATGCTGTGCCGACATTGCGGGATTCGCGAAAATGGCAGTCAGCAGGACTATTAATGGGACTGCAAGAACCGACCGCATCATCTTCTCCATCGAATGGTCTTTCACATGGCTGTTATCGCCCGCATATGATGCCATGCATGCCATCGACGGCGGATTCGGACAACCTCGGAGATGTAGCGGAACTGGGGACAAGCATGCGGTCTGTTTTCGATACAGCCGCGCAGCAGTAGTCTAACACCATACTCCCCCGGGACAGCGATCGAAATTGCGGACGCGCGTCTCCTACTCCCTGAGCGCCTCAACCAGCTCTTCCATATCATCAGGCAGCGGCGCTTCGAAATGCATGACCTCGCCGGTGCGTGGGTGCTCGAATTGCAGCATATAGGCGTGCAATGCCTGGCGCGTGAAACGATGGACGGCCTGCTTTGCAGCTTCCGGCAGGAGATTGGCCTTGGTCTTGAAGCCGCCGCCATAGACGGCGTCGCCGAGCAGCGGGTGGCCGATATGGGCCATATGCACGCGGATCTGGTGCGTGCGACCGGTTTCGAGGTGGCATTCGATCAGCGATGCGAGGGCGATCGCGTCCTGTCCTTCGTGGAAGCGCTCCAGCACCTCGTAATGCGTGATCGCTTCATCGGCATCGTTTGAATCCGGGCGCTTGACCGCGCGGCGCGTGCGGTCGGTGCTCGAGCGGCCCAGAGGCGCATCGATCGTGCCGATGAGCTGACGGGGGCGGCCCCAGACAATCGCTTGATAGGCACGCTCCAGAGAGGTCGTGCGGCCGTGGTCGGCAAATTGCTGCGACAGATGCCGGTGGGCGACGTCGTTCTTGGCAACAACCATCACGCCGGTCGTGTCCTTGTCCAGCCGATGCACGATGCCCGGACGGCGGACGCCGCCGATGCCGGAAAGGCTGTCGCCGCAATGGTAGATCAGCGCATTGACCAGCGTGCCCGTCCAATTGCCGGCGGCGGGGTGGACAACCAGTCCTGCAGGCTTCGAGATGACGATGACGTCCTCGTCCTCGTAAAGGACATCGAGCGGAATATCCTCGCCCTGCGGCGTCGGGTCTTCCGGCTCTGGGAGGGTGATTTCATAGACCTCACCGGGGCGTACCTTGCGCTTGGCATCCGTTACCGGCGCATTGTTAAGCAGAACCGCACCATTCTTGATCAGCGCCTGCACGCGGCTGCGGGAAAATTCCTCGCCGATCTCGGCCGTCAGCCACGTATCGAGCCGCCCTTCGGCACTTTCATCGGCGGTTAGGACTTTTCTATTGCTCTCGGCTTCTTTAAAGGGGTCGCTCAAACGTATTCTCCAGCGCACAGAGCGCTCTTCAGGAAGTAAGGACGCATCGATGACGAATCTCGAGCCAGACGATCAAGAGGAAAAGCCCCTCGATCCGGCCCTGGAGAAAGTCCGACGCAAGATGATACGCCTGCAGATCGTCTCTGCGGCCGTCATGGTGGTGAGCCTTATGGCTGTCTTCGGCGCCGTTGTCTACAAGACGATGAAGCCATCGGCGAAGCCTGCGGGGCAGGCCGCGTCCAGCATCCCGTCGGATGCTCCCGTTGCCGTGACGGCTCTGCTGCCGGCGGGCTTTGCCGTTCAGTCCACGGCGCTTTCGGGCAATCAGGTGCTGTTCTACGGCACGCTCGCCAGCGGCCAGCGCCAGGTGATCGTCTTCGATTACGGTATCGGCCGCATCGTGGCGACCATATCGCTGTCCAACTGACGGCTTCAGGATGACGAGCGAGCGGCTCATCGAGATTACGCATCCCGACGATCCGCGCATCGCCGAATTCCGGGATATCCGCGAGCGCGATCTCACCGGCCGCGACAGTCGCTTCATTGCGGAAGGGACCGTCGTGTTGCGGCTCCTCGCCGGGGCGCATGCGGCGGGCGGCGACTTTGTCGCCGAAAAGGTGCTGCTGCTTAAGAACCGCCTCGCGGGAGTTCGCGACATCGTCGAGAGCTTACCCGCCGATGTTCCGGTCTATGTCGCCGGCGCCGAAGTGCTCGACGGCATCGTCGGCTTTCATCTGCATCGCGGCGTTCTGGCGCTGGGGCGCAGAACGACGGAAGACGCGATCGGCGCCTTTCTCGACCGCCTCCCGAAGCAGGCGCTGGTGCTTGCCGGCTGCGGCATTTCCAATCACGACAATATGGGTTCCATGTTCCGCAATGCCGCGGCCTTCGGCGCGGCTGCGGTGCTGCTGGACGAAAGCTGCTGCGATCCGCTCTATCGCAAGGCGCTGCGGGTTTCGGTCGGCTCGATCCTGACCGTGCCCTATCGTCGGCAGTCGAGTGGCGCCGATTTGCTTGCGGCGCTTACCGAGCGTGGCTTTGCCATCTGGAGCCTCTCGCCGCGAGGGACCGTCGATATTCGAGATGTACCGGCCTGCGACCGCATGGCGCTCGTGGTTGGCACGGAAGGGGACGGCCTGCCGGAGAGCATTCTTTCCGCTTTCGGCAGCGTGCGGATTCCGCAGGCGCCTGGGTTGGACAGCCTCAATGTCGCGACGGCAAGCGGCATCGCGCTTTTCGAGATGGCCGCGAAGAACGGGCGCATCTGAGCAGGTCGTGTCTTGCGCTTAGGGATGCTTCGGCAGTATCGCCGCCACGCGGTCGGCAAGGCTGATGCGCGCGCCGGGTTCTGCCTGATCTCGATCCTTCGGCAGCAGGCCAAGGATCGGTGAACCGTCGCCTTCCTTGAGCGCAGTCAGCGCCACCATGTTGGCGGCGATCTTGGCGATTTCCTCGCGCATGGCATCGTCATGTGCCGGCGTGCGGGCTTTCAGCAGGCGGTCCGATAGGGCGGCTGCCCGATTGCGAACCTCTTCCGTCATTTGGGTGATCTCGTCTTCCACCGTTCGTTGCGGTTCCGGCACCTGCGGCGGCTCCGGTATGGTCCCTTGCTCACCAGCACCTCCCGCGATCAGGGATGCGGCGGAGAGTTTCGGCGTTCTTGCCGGCTTTTTCGGCGGCGTGAGACCGGCGGCACGAAGCGCCTTGCCTGCTTCCCTCGATTCCTTGACGGCGGCCTCCAGCCGCTCCTTCAGGCGGACGATATCCTGGGTATGGCGTTCGATCGCCGTTTCCTTGTCGGCGCTGCCGGCGATCTCGCGATCGAGCCGCTCCTCGAGCCGCTTGGTCTTGTCGTTTTCCTGACGCAGCGATTGTTCGGCATCCGCCGCGCGCAGGCTTGCCGCGTTCAGATCCCGCCGCAGTGTGTCGCGCTCGTCCCGCAATGTGTTCATGCGCAGCTTCAGGCTCTCGATTTCGGTTTCGCGGGTTGCGAGGTCGATCCTGAGATTGTCGGCGTCGGCGCCCATTTTCGTCATCCGCTTGCGCAGCCCGTCGATATCGGCTTCCTTTTCGGCGCTGGTCTGCTCGGCGGTGTGGATGCTCGACTTCAGCTGGCTGATATAGCTTTCCTCGTGACGCAGGCGCGAACGCAGTTCGCCTGCTTCCACCTCCAGATCGTCGATGCGGGTCTGCAGCTCCGTGCCTCCGGCGGAGAGGCGGCTCGCCTCCTGCTGAAGCTTGCCGTTATGGATCTGCAGCGCGACTGTCTTGTCGCGCTCCTGCGTCAGGGCATGTTCCGTCCGGGCGTTTTCGGCCGCGAAAAGGGCACGCGCCATGTCCTTCTGCGCGCGCACTTCCTGCGGGCTCAGCGGCATGGTCGCCTTCAGGCGCTTCTCCGTGAACCAGACGATGCGGCGATGGATTGCCGGCGCGATGAGGAAGACCAGAAGAGCGGCCGTCAGAAAGCCCAATCCGAACAAGAGAGCAAATTGAATCACGACGCGGCCAGTATCCTGGAGTTATGTTCGAGGTCGATAAAATGATTAATCATGGGTTAGCCATGCGGGCAAGCGTTTAACGCGGATATGGTTTATCGGCGCGGCGCCGGATTTGCGGAAAGAAAAGGCCCGCGATCTGAGCGGGCCAAGGCGTGCGCTGCTTGGGAGATCGTATCGGAAGAAAGCCTCAGAAGGGATTCCAGGTCGCGTTCGGCGTGACCTTGAGATAACCCATGTTGACGCCGAGGCGTGCGCCAAGGCCGGTGCGGATCGGAACGAGCACGATATTGTTGTTCTTGAGGACGGTCATGCCGAAGCCGGCAACCACGAAGGCCTGGCCGCTGACGCCGCCGAAGCGGGTATAGACGCTATTGATGTTCGGCAGATCGTAGACCAGCATCATGACGCGGGTGCCCTGGCCGCCATAGTCGAAGCCGAGCGACGGCCCCTGCCAGTAGAGCGGATGCTCGCCGGCATTCTTGGTGTTCAGTTGTCCCTCGCCGTAGGTGAGGCCTGCCAGGAACGCGCCGGAGCCTTCCTGGCCGAGGATGTAGCCATTCGGCAGGCCATATTGCTGGAAGGCCCGCTCGATCACCTTGGCGAGACCGCCGCTGGCGGAGCCGAAGAAGGAGTGTCCGGCATCGACGATTTCCTGCGCCGAATACTGATTATTGGGCGCGGCGGCGGCCTGACGGATCGGCAGCGCGAAGCTCACGAATGCGACGATAGCCAGGATCAGGCCGAGGCCGAGCGTTCTGGTGCCGGGGCTTGGCATTCTCTTCAGGAATTCATAGCGCATGGAAGTCTTCCGTTCATCATGGTCGGTGCTTGGGGCGGCTGCGCGACGCATTCGGCAAAATGCGCCAACACGACACGCTCCTTCTCTCAGACTTTCCGCCCATCCATCGCAGGACGATTCGCGCGCGAACGAGTCTGATGGTCATGAATGCATTTTGCGTCGATGGTCTTAACAATCGGTTTACCAAATATGGTGTCATTATGGCGCGCGGTACACCGGCTGCGACAACCCTCGGGCAACCTTACCGTGGCATCGTGGAACCACTCGCTTTGCCCTGTCAGCATTCAGGAGACAATGAATGTCGAAAAATCCCAATCTCACTCTGACCGGACCGGATCTGGCCGCGCTGCTGTGCAGCCGCGTCTGCCACGATGTGATCTCGCCGGTCGGGGCGATCAACAATGGCCTGGAGCTGCTCGACGAGGGTGGTGCCGACGCCGATGCGATGGATCTGATCCGCACCAGTGCGCTCAATGCTTCCGTCCGCTTGAAATTCGCACGCCTCGCCTTCGGTGCATCCGGCTCGGTCGGCGCATCGATCGATACCGGCGAAGCGGAGCGGGCCGCCAAGGAATTCGCCGCCGCCGAGAAGAAGACCGAGGTCAGCTGGGTCGGCCCGCGCGCCATCATCGCGAAGAACCGCGTCAAGCTGCTGCTCAATCTCTTCCTTGTCGCTTATGGAGCGATCCCGCGCGGCGGCAATATCGAGGTGACGCTGGAAAACCCGGAGCTCGACGCCAGGTTCACCATCGCCGTCAAGGGACGGTTGATGCGCGTGCCGCCGAAATTTGCCGAAATTTGCTCCGGCTCCCTGGAGGAGGCGGTCGATGCCCATTCGATCCAGCCATACTACACGGTTCTTCTTGCCGAGGAGAGCGGCATGGAGCTTTCCTATAATGCGACGCCGGAAGAGCTGACCTTCGTTGCGACGATGGCCGCTCAGTAACGGCCCCATCCACTCGCATTACTCGCCCGCAGTCGACCCCGGCTGCGGGTTTATTTTTTCGTGTATCGAAAATTCTGTGCAATCTTCGGGTTGTCCGCGCTTTTGATAATGTAGCGGTAACGAATCCTTAGCTTGCTGCTCCTATCGTTTCAATTTGACGTCGCCGGTCGAATGCCGGCGGCCGATGCCAGGGAGCTCACACATGCAGCGGTTCATGATAACGGATACATCGGATGTCGTACGCAAGGTCGGCAAGCGAATCCTGTCCGAGCTGGATTTTCTCGTGAGCGAAGCCGGGGACGCCCACGAAGCGTTGATGCGCTGCCAGGCCGAAATCCCGGATTATCTGATCGTGGATGCCGGCATGGAGGGCGCGCTCGATCTCATCGCCGCCATTCGCGCCATGCCGGATGGTAAGGACGTGAAGATCTATTATTGCGTTGTCGAGGCCGACCTTCGCAAGCTGATGGCCGGAAAGCGCGCGGGCGCCACGGATTTTCTGCTGAAGCCGTTCGATCGCAAGATCCTGACCGCCATATTCGGCAATCGCGCGGCCGCCGCCTGATTTCAACGAGATATATCGAAACAACGATGGCCGCCCTTTGAGGCGGCTATTATTTTGGGCGTCTTATCGGTCGGTCGGTCGTTCAAAAGAAAAATCCCGCCTGAAGAGGCGGGATTTGAAGATTTCGGCGATTGGGGCGGGGAGGCGGCTTTAGGCGCTTTCGGCGAAATCGTTGCTGTCGGGCTCGCGCAGCACGTAGCCGCGGCCCCAGACCGTTTCGATGTAGTTGGCGCCGCCGGCTGCATTGGCGAGTTTCTTGCGCAGCTTGCAGATGAAGACGTCGATGATCTTCAGTTCCGGCTCGTCCATGCCGCCATAGAGATGGTTGAGGAACATTTCCTTAGTGAGCGTCGTGCCCTTGCGCAGCGAGAGCAGCTCCAGCATCTGGTATTCCTTGCCGGTCAGATGCACGCGCTGGCCACCGACTTCGACTGTTTTGGCGTCGAGGTTGACGATGAGCTCGCCGGTCATGATCACCGACTGGGCATGGCCCTTGGAGCGGCGAACGATGGCGTGAATGCGGGCGACCAGCTCGTCCTTGTGGAACGGCTTGGTCATGTAGTCGTCGGCGCCGAAGCCGAGGCCGCGAACCTTGTCCTCGATGCCGGCCATGCCGGAGAGGATGAGGATCGGCGTCTTGACCTTCGAAAGGCGCAGCGTGCGCAGCACTTCGTAGCCCGACATATCCGGAAGGTTGAGATCCAGAAGAATGATATCGTAGTCGTAAAGCTTTCCGAGATCGACGCCTTCCTCACCGAGATCGGTGGTATAGACGTTGAAACTTTCGGACTTGAGCATCAGTTCGATGCTCTGCGCTGTCGCGCTGTCGTCTTCAATGAGTAGAACCCGCATAATTGTCCCCTTTACCGCCGCCGAAAGGTCGTCAGCCCCCTTAACGCGATACCGATCAAATCACTGCTTGATTTGGAAGCTGCCATGCAATGGTTAACAAATTCTGATTCACTCTGGCAAGTCGTATCGAATTTATTAAATAATTTTTCCATTGCACTGTTTTCCAACGACAATCAGTAAAATCTTCTCCTAAAGTATCGCATTAAGAACCAACGCCAAGTGATTCATCTGACTCACCAATGCCGACATGTCGAATTCTGACCACAACATTTACTGAGCCTTAAATCATTGCGCCTATCATTAACGATGCCCGTAAACGAAAGGTTACCAGCGGTAGGCTTTTATTAAGATCGCTGGAAATTTTTTTAACCAAGCCGTCTCAAAGCGGTTCGGCGGGCGGGAATATCGAGAGCCGGGGTCTCGCATCACGGGAGTAATGCGTATGAAGTCACGTGAGAGCCTTGTTCGCCTGAAAGAGTTTCAGGTGAACGAAAAACGACGTCAACTGCAGCAACTGCAGATGATGATGGCGGAATTTGACCGCATGACGAAGGATCTGGAAAGCCAGATCGTCGTCGAAGAGAAGAAGTCCGGCATTTCCGATCCGAACCACTTTGCTTACCCGACCTTTGCCAAGGCCGCCCGCCAGCGCGCGGACAACCTGCAGGTGTCGATCCGCGAGCTACAGGTTCAGGAAGAGACGCTGGAAAATTCGCTCGAGGAAATGCAGGCAGAATATGCCAAGGCCGCTGCGCTCGAAGAGCGCGATGGTTCGGGCCCGGCGCGGGCGCGCGCCTGAGATTGCAATTCCGTCGCCTCCTTCGGATCAAGCTTCATTGCGTTCCGACAGGGGGCTTATCTTCGGAATGCGAGGGATATGACGAAAGGCGCGAGAAAGCTGCGCATGACTGGCCGTGACGGGGCCGGCCATGCGCAGCTTTTGCATTTTTAGATTAATCCGGCCGAGCGGACGGTTTTGCCGCTGCTCAACTCGCCGCAGCGTTTTTCGCGCGACATGCGCTAGAGATTGACGACGTCGCGCCAGTCGTCATGGCGTTGCGCCTGCGCCTTGAAGAAGGGGCAGAGCGGGATGATCTTCCAGCCGCCGCGCCGCGCGTCCTCGACGGCGTGAAGCGCCAGCGCCTGGCCGACGCCCTTGCCGCGCAGGGCATCCGGCACACCGGTATGATCGATAATGATCAGCTTGGGAGAGGTGCGGGAAAAGGTCATTTCCGCCTCGTGGCCTTCGACAGTCGTGACATAACGGCCACCGGATGCGTTGTTTTCGTTGCGGATATCCATGATCTCTCCCTCATTGTGTTGCGTGCCGGAAGGATTACATGCGCCTGCCGCGCTGCCAACTCCCGAATGATCTGGAGCAATTCCAGGAAAAGTGCATAGCGGTTCTCCGTTCGGACTTGCGTAAAAACAAAAGGATAGAGCGCTTTCGCGATTCGAAGAAAAGCCAAAGGTTCTAAGAGAGATCAGCCTGCCGTCGAACATTTTCAAGCGGACGATCGTCCCAGACCTGCACTTCGATAAAGGCGTCCGGCCCGCGCCGCTCGCGTGACTGGCTGGGATCGGGAAAGCCGTACCGGGCAATGACGTCTTCGATCTCGTCGCGAGTGAAAACCTGGCCATGCCATGGCTCATCGATATCATCTGCCGATCTTAGATGCAGGCAACTACTCATGCTATCCGGAAACGTAAACGTAATCATGCCAACGTCGAACATGGCAAGAGGCAGGATGACCGAAGCGGGGCGGGACTTGTCCCATCCATCGGCCACGTTGCCGAGGAAAAAATAAACCGGGCGCGGCAAGGGCGTTTCGCCAATCTTTCGCCGGCGCTCCGCGATGAGCCAGCTTTCGGCAAGCATGCGTCTCTGCAGATAATTTTCCTTGAGATAGGCATGGCCGCCACGCCGGATCGACGCGATGATCCGCTCCGCGTCGTCGATCGCCAAATTGCAGACATTGCGGAAGGCGCCGCGATCCGGATGAAAATTGTGCGTGACTACGGCCGGCAGGATGTGAAGCAGCAAATTCTCGAATCTCCGCAAGTGCGCTGGTTCTTGTAGCAGGCTTTGCGCGCTTGCCTGAAGACATATCGGAACGACGGGGAGATGCGGCTTGACCGGCGGAGAGGTCGGAGGGTGGCTTGCGGCGGGTGCGGCAGCTCCAAATAATTCGGGCCTCTTTCGCAGGAAAGGAGGCCCGAACACAAAGTCAAATTAAGTTGGTACTGTCGCTGCTGTCAGTGGCGATACTGCTGTATGCGGGTCGTCCGGAGGCCAGCCAGGCCGTGGCTGTTGATGGACGACTGCCAGGAGAGGAACTCTTCGACGGTCAACGTATAACGTTCGCAGGCTTCTTCCAAGCTGAGCAGACCACCACGCACGGCGGCGACAACCTCTGCCTTACGACGAATGACCCAGCGGCGCGTATTCGGCGGCGGAAGGTCTGCTATCGTCAGCGGGCTGCCATCGGGGCCGATGACATACTTCACTCGGGGACGTATCATTTCGGTCATTGGACTCTCTACACACACTCAAGACCACGTGTGGCACTCTAGCTTGCCACATTTAAAAATTGCCTAAGCACATGGTAAGACTTTGCTAATAATTTTAATGAATGTGGCGGAGAGCTGATTTGCGTATGCTCTACCTGAGCAAAATGCCCAAAAGCCCCTGTTATTTCAGGGGAAATCGCTTCGATTCTGTGATTTTTCGTCAGTAAAAACTTACGTTTCTCGATCGAAATCCCGGAGTCCGGCGGTTGCTCGCGGGTGCAAGAGCAGGCGTCAGAATCGTTCTTTACTTGCGAAAATAGACTTACGCGGAAACGTTATGCCTCTGTCCGCCCCAACAGATGAAGTGCGGATTGGCGAAGTCGGCATCCTCGCTCTGGTCGGTCTTGCCATAGGTCAGGAGGCGACCCTCGACCGTGACCGTCTTGCCGCCGGCCGCGCGCAATACGGCATCGCCGGCGGCTGTATCCCATTCCATCGTGCGGCCGAAACGCGGATAGACATCGGCCTTGCCTTCGGCAAGGAGGCAGAATTTCAGCGACGAGCCGATCGAGGTGCAGCCGGAAACGGCGTTGTCGCTGAGAAAGCCCTCGGTTTTCGCATTGCTGTTGCAGCGGCTGGCAAGCGCTGTCAGCCTCGCGGGAGGTTCGCGCACGGCGATCGTCCGGCGATCGGCGACGGAAAATTGCTCGTCGATGATCAGCTTGCGCGCTTTGCCGGGCTCGCCGGTAAACGCGACGCCGAGCGCCGGTGCATAGACGATGCCGATGGTGGGAATACCGTCCTCGACATAGGCAATGTTGACGGTGAACTCGTCGCGGTGCTCGATGAATTCGCGCGTGCCGTCGAGCGGATCGACCAGAAAGAAGGCGCGGCCGCGCACGTCGGGAACCTTGCCGGCGGAAACCTGCTCTTCGGCTACGGCCGGTATATGCGGAAAATCGCGCTCCAGCTGTCTGAGGATGATGTGTTCGGCGCGCTCGTCGGCGAGGGTGACGGGGCTCATGTCCTGCTTCAGGGCAACCGCGTAGCCGGCACGATAGACCTCCAATATGGCCTTTCCTGCATCTAGCGCCGCCTTTTCGAATGTTGCAAGCATTTGCGTCTTCGTCTTCCGCGTCTGATCCGCGTCTCAACTCTCCGGACATTATATATAGGAAGTTGCGATTGCGAAGTTTAGACTTCCGATGCCCGGCTTTCCTTCGGCTTAACGCCTGAACGGAGGTTTAGCAACAGAGCTTTGCAGGACTTTCCGGGCGGCCGGGTTTTTCAGCGGGTCGGCGGCATATTCTTCCGGAGGCATGCGCCGCCTGTCACTGCGCATTCGGAAAAGATCATGTTCTGTTTGCGAAGCGTTTTCGTCCTGAAGGGACTTGTCGTTTTTATTGCATGTGCGAATGTGCGGCCGGGTAGCATCGGGATGAATGCATGCGATATTCGGCATATCAGCTTCTGAAACAGGCTTTTTCGGGCAACCGCCATTGGCAGCCGGTGTGGCGGACGCCGGAGCCGAAACCGCATTACGACGTCATCATCGTCGGCGGCGGCGGCCATGGTCTGGCGACGGCCTATTATCTTGCCAAGGAATTCGGCATCACCAATGTGGCGGTGCTCGAAAAAAGCTACATCGGCTCCGGCAATGTCGGCCGTAACACGACGATCATTCGCTCCAACTATCTGCTGCCCGGCAACGAGCCTTTCTACGAGTTCTCGATGAAGCTCTGGGAAGGGCTGGAGCAGGATTTCAACTATAACGCCATGGTTTCCCAGCGCGGCATCGTCAATCTGTTCCACTCCGACGGCCAGCGTGACGCCTATGCCCGGCGCGGCAACGCCATGCGCATGCACGGCGTCGATGCGGAGCTGCTTAATCGCGAGCAGGTTCGCCGGATGATGCCTTACCTGAATTTCGATCATGCGCGCTTCCCGATCCTCGGCGGCCTCTTGCAGCGGCGCGGTGGCACGGCGCGGCACGATGCGGTTGCCTGGGGTTATGCGCGCGGCGCGGATAGTCGCGGCGTCGATCTCATCCAGCAATGCGAGGTCATCGGCATCCGCCGTGAAAACGGTATCGTCACCGGCGTCGAGACCAATCGCGGCTTCATCGGCTGCAACAAGCTGGCGCTTGCGGCCGCCGGCCATACCTCGATCCTCGGCAACATGGCCGATCTGGAACTGCCGATCGAAACGCATGTGCTGCAGGCCTTCGTTTCCGAAGGACTGAAGCCCGTCATCGACAACGTCATCACCTACGGCGCCGGACATTTCTATATCTCGCAGTCGGACAAGGGCGGCTTGGTCTTCGGCGCCGATATCGACTACTACAGCTCCTACGCCCAGCGCGGCAATCTCGCCACCGTCGAGCATACGATGGAGGAGGGGGTGGCGCTTATCCCCGGCCTGTCGCGTGTGCGCGTGCTGCGCGCCTGGGGCGGCGTCATGGATATGAGCATGGACGGCTCGCCGATCATCGATCGCACGCCCATCGAAAATCTTTATCTGAACTGCGGCTGGAATTATGGCGGCTTCAAAGCGACGCCAGCCTCGGGCTTCTGCTTCGCGCATCTGATCGCCAAGGGCGAGAGCCACGATGTCAGCCGCCTTCTGCGTCTTGACCGCTTCGAGCGCGGCTTTGCGATCGACGAAAGCGGCAAGGGTCCGCAGCCGAACCTGCATTGAGGGCACAATACCAATGGCAAGCTTGATCAACTGCCCGCATTGCGGCATGCGACCGAAGGAAGAGTTCTCCATTCGCGGCGCATCCATCGCCCGTCCGGCTCCATCAGCACCGGACGAGGACTGGAACCGTTACGTCTTCATCCGCGACAATGAGCGCGGCCGAATTCAGGAGTATTGGCATCACAGTGCCGGGTGTCGCCGTTGGCTGGTCGTTGACCGCAGCAATGTCAGTCATGAAGTCTTTTCCGTTACCGATGCCGAGGACAAGGCGAAGGAGGCGGCACGATGACGGCCTATCGTCTCTCGACTGGCGGCCTCGTCAATCGCAGCCGCCCGCTTTCCTTCCAGTTCGACGGCAAGGAGATGAAAGGGCTGGAGGGCGATACGCTTGCCGCGGCTCTTCTCGCCAATGACCAGCTGCTGGTCGGACGCAGCTTCAAATATCACCGGCCGCGCGGCATTCTGACGGCGGGCTCAGCCGAACCGAATGCGCTCGTCACCATCGGCAAGGATGGCCGCACCGAGCCGAATACGCGCGCTACCGTCGCCGAGCTCTATCAGGGCATGTCGGCCGTAAGCCAGAACCGCTGGCCGTCTCTGAAGCACGATTTCGGCTCGGTCAACAGCATGCTCTCGCCCTTCCTCGGTGCTGGCTTCTACTACAAGACCTTCATGTGGCCGGCTGCCTTCTGGGAAAAGGTCTACGAACCGATCATCCGGCGCGCCGCCGGCTTGGGCAAGGCGGTCATGCAGCCCGATCCGGACCGTTATGAAAAGGCCTGGGCGCATTGCGATCTGCTCGTCATCGGCTCCGGTCCGGCGGGCCTGATGGCGGCTCTGACCGCTGCTCGTGCTGGCTTGCGTGTCGTGCTCGCCGATGAAGGTTTCCGTTTCGGCGGCTCCCTGCTTTCGGAAAAGCTGACGATCGGCGGCGCTTCCGCCGATGTCTTCGTGCAGGCAACGCTGGAGGAGCTGCAGAGCTTCGACAATGTGACGTTGATGCCGCGTACGACTGTGTTCGGCTGGTATGACGGCAATGTCTTCGGTGCGGTCGAAAAGGTGCAGAAGCATGTGGCGATGCCATCGCCCGATCTGCCGGCCGAGCGTCTCTGGCGCATCGCCGCCAAGCGCGCCATCCTCGCCTCCGGCGCCGAGGAGCGGCCGCTGGTGTTCGGCGGCAACGACCGCCCCGGCGTGATGATCGCCGGCGCCATGCGCAGCTATCTCAATCGCTATGGTGTCGTTGCCGGTCAGAAGGTTGCGGTGTTCACCAATGGCGGCTCGGGCTACCGCACGGCGGCCGATCTCGCTGCCGCGGGCGTCGAGATTTCGGCGATCCTCGATACACGGGCCGCATCGGCGGATGCTGCGCCCCAGGGCATTCGCGTGGTCCACGGAGCGAGTGTCCATGCGACCAAGGGCAAATATCGCATCAGCGGCGTCATCGCCGATCGCGGCGGGCTGGATGAGCTGATCGCCTGCGATGCGCTTGCCATGTCGGGCGGCTGGTCGCCGATCATCCACCTTGCCTGCCAGCGTGGCGCCAAACCGATCTGGTCGGACGAAAAGCAGGCCTTCATGGCGCCGCTCGTCGGCGGCGAGCTGGAAATCGCTGGCTCTGCAGCGGGCATTGAGAGCGTTTCGGGCTGCCTCGCCGATGGTGCGGAAAAGGCACGGCTGGTTGTCGAGAGCCTGGGCCGTGCGACTCATGCCAGCGATCTGCCTGAAGTCGAAGGCGAATACGACCCGTCCTTCGCGGCGATCTGGCATGTGCCTGGTGCCAAGGACAAGGCATTCGTCGACTTCCAGAACGACGTCCACGCCAAGGATCTGGGCCTCGCCCTGCGCGAAGGCTTCGGCCATGTGGAACATGCCAAGCGCTATACGACCAGCGGCATGGCAACGGACCAGGGCAAGCTCGGCAATGTCAACGCCGCCGGCATTATTGCCGGCATGCGTGGCGTCAGTCCGGCTGCCGTCGGCACGACGACATTCAGACCGTTCTACACGCCGGTTTCCTTCGGCGCGCTGGCGGGGACTGCGCGCGACAAGCACGCGCAGCCGGTCAGGGAATCGCCATTGCATGGCTGGGCCAAGAAGAATGGTGCCGCCTTCGTCGAAGCCGGCCTCTGGTATCGTTCCTCCTGGTTTGCCCGGCCGGGCGAGAAGGGCTGGCGCGACAGCGTCGACCGCGAAGTCCTGAACGTCCGCAACAATGTCGGCCTGTGCGACGTGTCGACGCTCGGCAAGATCGAGATTTTCGGCAAGGATGCGGCGGAGTTTCTCAATCGTCTCTATTCCAACGCCTTCCTGAAACTGCCGATCGGCAAGGCGCGCTACGGCTTGATGCTGCGCGAAGACGGCATGGTGTTCGATGACGGCACGACGAGCCGGCTGACGCCGGATCATTTCTTCATGACGACCACGACGGCGATGGCCGGCGAGGTGATGACGCATATGGAGTTCTGCGCACAGACGCTTTGGCCGCAGCTCGACGTTCGCTTCGTTTCCTCGTCCGATCAGTGGGCGCAGATGGCGATTGCCGGCCCGAAGGCGCGGCTGGTGCTGGAGCAGATCGTCGAGGACGATATTTCCGACGCATTCTTTCCGTTCCTCGCCGCTGCCGAAGTCTTGCTGAAGGGTGGCTTGAGGGCGCGGCTGTTCCGCATCTCGTTCTCGGGCGAACTGGCCTATGAGCTTGCGGTTCCGGCCGGCTATGGCGAGGCGGTGGCGGATGCGATCATGAACGCCGGCAAGGCGCATGGCATCTGCGCTTACGGCGTCGAAGCCCTCAATGTGCTGCGTATCGAGAAGGGCCACGTGACCCATAGCGAACTGGATGGCCGCACCACTCCCGACGATGTCGGGCTTGGCCGGATGTTGTCGGCGCAGAAGCCGGATTTCGTCGGCAAGAGACTGTCGACCCGCTTCGGCCTGACCGCCGCCGACCGCAGCCAGCTCGTGGGTCTGAAGCCGATCGATACCGCCAAGGAAATGCATGCCGGCGCGCATATTTTGAAGGAAGGCGCCCGGCCTTCGACCGTGAACGACCAGGGCCATGTCTCTTCGGTCTGCTTCTCGCCCACCCTTGGCCATTCCATCGCTTTGGCCTTCCTGAAGTCGGGCCGGGAGCGCATCGGCGAGCGTGTCACCGTCTGGGATGGATTGCGTGGCGAGGAAGTGGCGGCAGAGGTCTGCAGTCCCGTCTTTGTCGATCCGGACAACAAGAAGCTTTTGGGGTGAGGGATTGATGAGCGTCGCGTTTCAGAACAGGCATGTGCTGGAAGATCACATTTCCGGCTTCGAGGCTGCCGCCAATCCGAATCATCTTGCCGTCGTACGCCGTCCCGCCATCTTCTCCGTGCTCGGCAGGGCCGGCGATCAGGACGGCATCCTGGCGAGCCTGAAGGCGATCAAGGATGTATCCATTCGCGAGATCGGGCCACGGGAATGGCTTGTCGTGTCGGAGACGCTCGGTGCCGAGAGCGTGGCACGCGATCTCTTCACGCTCGATCCAGCCCGGGCTTCCTTCTTCGAACAGAGCGATGGCCGCGTGCTGCTTCGCATTTCCGGCCCCAGCGTCCGTCGCATCCTGGCGAAATGCGTGGCCGTGGACTTGCATCCGGAGGTCTTCGCTCAGGGACAATCAGCCAGCATGCTGTGCTGTCATGTGAGTGCCAATGTCGCCCGTACCGGGCCGGACGCCTTCGAGATCATCCTGCCGCGCTCCTATGCCGGCAGCGTGTTCGAGGAGATCATGGAGATGGGGCGGGAGTTCGCGCTGACGGCGGGTTTTGCCGATTGAAAACCCCCTTGCCGGCGGACATCGCGTGCCTGACCCTCCGGCTTGCGCCGCCGAAAGACGATGGCGCGATCCGAACAATTGCGATGGCGCAAACAGACATATCGGCTTCGCAGTTCGGGCTATTTGGCCTATCGGATAGTCTCTAGGTTTCCTCTCAAATGCGGTCGGTCGCGCGGGAAGACACCCGGCGGCTTCGTGCCGAATACAGGGGATTCCTAGATGAAAAGCCATGCCAAGGTCGTCGTCATCGGTGGCGGTGTCGTCGGATGTTCGGTGCTCTATCACCTGACGAAGTTCGGCTGGAAGGATGTGGTGCTGCTGGAGCGCTCCGAACTGACCTCCGGATCGACCTGGCATGCCGCCGGCGGCATGCACACGATCAACGGCGATCCGAACGTTGCCAAGCTGCAAAAATATACGGTCGAGCTCTACAAGGAGATCGAGGAATATTCCGGCCAGGACATCGGCCTGCATCTGACCTCCGGCCTGATGCTGGCCGCCACGCCGCAGCGCTTCGACTGGCTGAAGTCCATTCTCTCCAAGGGCCGCTATAATGGTCTTGAAGCGACGCTGCTGACGCCGAAGGAAGCGCATGAGATGATGCCGCTCCTCGACCCAGACCAGTTCGTCGGCGCGCTCTACGATCCTGTCGAAGGCCATCTCGACCCCTATGGCACCACGCATGCCTATGCCCGCTCGGCCAAGAAGAACGGCGGCGAAATCTATCTGCACACGAAGGTGGAAGAGCTGGTGCAGCGCGAGGACGGTTCCTGGCGTGTCATCACCAACCAGGGCGAGATCATTGCCGAGCATGTCGTCAACGCCGCCGGCCTCTGGGCGCGCGAAGTCGGCCGCATGGTCGGGCTGGAACTTCCCGTGCTCGCCATGGAGCATATGTACCTGATCACCGAGGACATGCCCGAGGTGATGGACTTCAACAAGTCCACGGGCAAGGAGCTAATGCACTGCGTCGACTTCGATGGCGAGATCTATCTGCGCCAGGAGCGGCAGGGCATGCTGATGGGCACCTACGAAAAGGCATGTCGTCCCTGGTCGCCGCTGACGACGCCCTGGGATTTCGGCCACGAGTTGCTCGCCGAGGATATCGAGCGAATCACGCCCGAACTGGAAGTCGGCTTCCGCCACTTCCCGGCTTTCAACAATGCCGGCATCAAGAAGATCATCAACGGACCCTTCACCTTCTCGCCTGATGGCAATCCTCTCGTCGGTCCGGTGCGGGGACTGAGGAATTACTGGTCGGCCTGTGCCGTCATGGCCGGCTTCAGCCAGGGCGGCGGCGTCGGGTTGGCGCTTGCCAACTGGATGATCCACGGCGATCCGGGCTTCGACGTCTTCGCCATGGACGTTTCTCGTTACGGTGACTATGCGACACTCGCCTATACCAATGCCAAGGTGCGCGAGAACTATGCCCGCCGTTTCTCCATCCGCTACCCGAACGAAGAGCTACCGGCCGCGCGTCCTCTCTTGACGACGCCGATCTACGACAAGCTGAAGGAGGCGGGCGGTGTCTTCGGCGCGTATTACGGCCTCGAGCAGGCGCTGTGGTTCGCGCCGAAGGGCGAGGAGGATCAATTCTCCTGGCGCCGTTCCAACGACTTCGACGTCGTCGCTGCGGAAGCCAAGGCGGTCCGCGAGAGCGTCGGCCTGATGGAGACCTCGGGCTTTGCCAAATATTCGGTGAAGGGGCCGGGCGCGGAAGCATTCCTCGACAGGCTGCTGACCAGCCGCATTCCCGCCGTCGGCCGCATGACGCTCGCGCCGATGCTGAAGCACGACGGCAAGCTCATCGGCGACTTCACGCTGGCGAAGCTCGGCGAGGAGGATTTCCTTCTCATAGGCTCCGGCATTGCCGAAGCCTACCATATGCGCTGGTTCGAAAGCCTCCTGCCGAAGGATGGCACGGTTGAGCTCCAGGCACTCGGTCTTTCGCTCCTCGGCCTTTCGATTGCCGGCCCGAAGGCCCGCAAGCTCATGCAGAAACTGACCCATCAGGATCTCTCCACCGCAGAATTTCCCTTCATGTCGATTCGCCGCATGGATATCGGCATGGCGCCCGCAATCGTCGGCCGCGTCTCCTATACGGGCGATCTCGGTTACGAGATCTGGATGAAGCCGGAGCACCAGCGCTATATTTTCGATCTTCTGATGCAGGAAGGCGCCGAGTTCGACATCCGGCTCTTCGGCCTGAGAGCGCTGAACGCGCTGCGTCTCGATAAATCCTATGGTAGCTGGGCGCGCGAGTATCGGCCGCTCTACGGACCCTTTGAAGCTGGTCTCAACCGGTTCGTGGCTCTGTCCAAGGAGGCGGATTTCATCGGCAAAGCCGCTGCCGCCAAGGAGAAGGCGGAGGGCGGCACGCTGCGGCTGCGCACCTTCATCCTTTCGGCCAGGGATGCCGACGTCATCGGCGACGAGCCGATCTATCACAATGGCGCGGTCTGCGGCTGGGTGACGTCGGGTGGCTATGCCCATGCGTCCGGCCTCTCTGTTGCGGTCGGCTATGTGCCGAAGGAGGTCGCCGACGAGGCGCAGGGCTGGTCGATTGAATTGCTCGGCGAGCTTCTGCCGGCAAAGCTGCAGGCCGAGCCGCTGTTCGATGCCGATGGCGCGCGCATGCGCTCCTAAAAAACACCGTTCGCAAGCCCGCGGCGGACCCTGGCAGGCCCGCCGCTGACGAAAGCTCTTCAGCGCGAGCGCGCTGAAGAGCAATCTTGGCTGTTTTTTAAGCCAGGAGCTGCCGCTTTTGTGTCTTTTTTGGTCGGATTCGCATCAGCGCACGGCGATTTGAAAAGAATTTGTCAATTTCTCGCCTTTTTGGCTTCACATTTCCTTCGAAACCAGTATGGAATCGCGGCCATAGGCCTCTAGAAGGAACCTAAAAAAGTAATAAGAGATGTGGTCGTATGACGCCGCATCCAGGGGAAATGACATATGGATTATTTTATCCAGCAGCTCTTAAACGGGCTGACTCTCGGGTCCATCTATGGCCTGATCGCCATCGGTTACACCATGGTTTACGGCATTGTCGGCATGATCAATTTCGCCCATGGTGATGTTTTCATGCTCGGTGGCTTTGCCGCTCTCATCACCTATCTGGTTCTCGTCTCGCTCTTTGCCGGCTTGCCGGTTGCGGTCTTGCTTCTGGTGATGCTCATCGTCGCGATGCTGATGACGAGCCTTTGGAACTGGGTGATTGAGCGCATTGCCTACCGGCCGTTGCGTGGATCGTTCCGGCTGGCGCCGCTGATCACCGCAATCGGCATGTCGATCGTGCTGTCGAACTTCATCCAGGTCGCTCAGGGCCCGCGCAACAAGCCGATCCCGACGCTGGTGGGGGATGTCTACAACTTCGGTGCGGTCTCACTGTCCCTGAAGCAGATCATTATCTTCATCATAACCGTCGTTCTGCTGGCAGCCTTCTGGTATATCGTCAACAAGACGGCGCTCGGTCGCGCCCAGCGCGCCACCGAACAGGACCGCAAGATGGCGGCGCTGCTCGGCATCAATGTCGACCGCACCATCTCTATCACCTTCATCATGGGTGCCGCGCTCGCGGCCGTCGCCGGCACGATGTATATGATGTACTATGGCGTCGCCAACTTCACGGACGGCTTCGTGCCTGGTGTCAAGGCCTTCACGGCGGCGGTTCTGGGTGGCATCGGTTCGCTGCCGGGCGCCGTCCTCGGTGGCCTGATGATCGGCTTCATCGAGTCGTTCTGGTCCGGCAATTTTCCCATCGCGTATAAGGATGTCGCGACATACGGTATCCTGGCCTACGTGCTGATCTTCAAGCCGACGGGTATTCTCGGCCGGCCGGAAGTCGAAAAGGTATAACGCCATGGCAAATTCAAACTTCGTTGCAGGCAAGACCGCGCCCGGTCTTGTCCAGAAGGGGATTACGGACGCCCTCTGGACCGCTGTCATCGCCTTCGGCATGTTCGTCCTCTATATCGGTCTCAAGACTGATCAGAACATAGACAACAAGCTGATCATCGTGCAGCGCTGGGGTCTTCTGGCGACCATCGTCGCAATCGCCGCCGTCGGCCGCTTCATCATGACGGTCGCCGTTCAGCCTTATCTGGCGGCGCGAAAGGCCGCCAAGGCCAAGGTCGTGGCGGTGGAAGGCGAACCGAGCTTCGCCGCCAGGCATTTCAACAAGATCGCGCTCGTCCTGCTGCTCATCTATCCGCTGGCGGCGGTCGGTATCCTCGGCCCGCAGGGGTCGCTGACCTATGTCGACAATTTCGGCATCCAGATCCTCATCTACGTGATGCTCGCCTGGGGTCTGAACATCGTCGTCGGCCTCGCCGGCCTCCTCGACCTGGGTTATGTCGCCTTCTACGCGGTCGGTGCCTATTCCTACGCACTGTTGTCGATGCATTTCGGCCTGTCCTTCTGGCTGCTTCTGCCGATATCGGGGCTTCTTGCCGCGCTTTGGGGCATGATCCTAGGCTTCCCGGTGCTGCGCCTGCGGGGTGACTATCTGGCGATCGTCACCTTGGCCTTCGGCGAAATCATCCGCATCGTGCTGACCAACTGGACCGACGTGACGCAGGGCAGCTTCGGCATCTCCAACATCACCAAGGCTTCGCTGTTCGGTATTTATACCTTCGACATGAAGGACCCGCACAATTTCGTCCGGTCGTTCGGCCTGCCGATCTCCTCGGCCTGGTACAAGATCTTCCTATTCTACGTCATCCTGGCGCTCTGCATGCTGACGGCTTACGTGACGATCCGCCTGCGCCGCATGCCGATCGGACGTGCTTGGGAAGCGCTGCGCGAGGATGAAATCGCCTGCCGTTCGCTCGGCATCAACACGGTCACGACGAAGCTCACCGCTTTCGCCACGGGCGCGATGTTCGGCGGTTTCGCAGGATCGTTCTTCGCTGCACGTCAGGGCTTCGTCTCGCCGGAATCCTTCGTCTTCCTCGAATCAGCGGTGATCCTGGCGATCGTCGTTCTCGGCGGCATGGGGTCGCTCAAGGGCATCGCGATTGCCGCCATCGCCATGGTCGGCGGCACCGAACTGCTGCGCGATATGGATTTCCTCAAGCTGATCTTCGGGCCGGACTTCACCCCGGAACTCTACCGCATGCTGATCTTCGGCCTTGCCATGGTGGTCGTGATGATCATCAAGCCGCGCGGCTTTGTCGGCACGCGTGAGCCGACCGCCTTCCTCAAGGAGCGAAAAGCGGTCTCGGGCAGCTTTACCAAGGAGGGCCACGGCTGATGAACGCTGTGACCGCAACCCCCAGCGACACCCTGCTGAAGGTCGATCATCTGTCGATGAAGTTCGGCGGCCTGATGGCGATCAATGACTTCTCCTTCGAGGCGAAGCGCGGCGATATCACGGCGCTGATCGGCCCGAACGGAGCCGGCAAGACCACCGTGTTCAACTGCATCACCGGCTTCTACAAGCCGACAATGGGCATGATCACCCTCAACCAGAAGGCCGGCAAGGAATATATGCTGGAGCGGCTTCCGGATTTCCGGATCACGCGTGAGGCCAAGGTGGCGCGCACGTTCCAGAACATCCGCCTGTTTTCGGGTCTCACTGTGCTCGAAAATCTGCTGGTGGCGCAGCACAACAAGTTGATGCGCGCCTCCGGCTATACGATCCTCGGCCTGCTCGGCATCGGTCGCTATCGTAGCGAGGCAAAGAACGCGATCGAGCTTGCGCGTTTCTGGCTCGAGAAGGCTGACCTCGTTGACCGGGCCGACGATCCGGCCGGCGACCTTCCGTATGGTGCCCAGCGCCGCCTGGAAATCGCCCGCGCCATGTGCACGGGTCCGGAGCTCCTTTGCCTGGACGAGCCGGCCGCTGGCCTCAATCCCCGCGAGTCTCTGGTGCTCAACGAGTTTCTGCGCAGCATCCGCAAGGACACCGGCACGTCGATCCTCTTGATCGAACACGATATGTCCGTGGTCATGGAAATTTCCGACCATGTCATCGTGCTCGAATACGGGCAGAAGATTTCCGACGGCACGCCGGATGAGGTCAAGAACGATCCGCGCGTGATCGCGGCCTATCTGGGTGTCGAGGACGAAGAAGTAGAAGAGGTGATTGCCGAAGTCGAACACCTCCAAGAGGGTGAACATTGATGGCGGGGCAATCACTTCTGAAAGTCGCGGGTGTCGAAACCTACTACGGCAACATCCGCGCGCTTGCCGGCGTCGATATCGAAGTCAACAGCGGCGAGATCGTCAGCCTGATCGGCGCCAACGGCGCCGGCAAATCGACGCTGATGATGACGATCTGCGGCAGTCCGCAGGCACGCACCGGCTCGGTCACCTTCGACGGCCGCGATATCACGCGCATGCCGACGCATGAGATTGCCCGGCTTCGCATCGCCCAGTCGCCCGAGGGGCGGCGCATCTTTCCGCGCATGACCGTCTATGAAAACCTGCAGATGGGCGCGAGCCTCGACAAACTCAAATATTTCAACGAGGACGTCGAGAAGATCTTCACGCTCTTCCCGCGCTTGAAAGAGCGCCAGTCGCAGCGCGGCGGCACGCTTTCGGGCGGCGAGCAGCAGATGCTGTCGATCGGCCGTGCGCTGATGGCGCGTCCGAAGCTGCTGCTTCTGGACGAGCCGTCGCTCGGTCTCGCGCCGCTGATCGTCAAGGGCATCTTCGAGGCCATCAAGGTCCTGAACCAGACCCAGGGGCTGACGGTGTTCCTCGTCGAGCAGAACGCCTTCGCGGCGCTCAAGCTTTCCGACCGCGCCTATGTGATGGTCAACGGCCGGGTGACGATGAGCGGTTCGGGCAAGGAACTGCTCGCCAATCCGGAAGTGCGCGCCGCCTATCTCGAAGGCGGCCATCATTGAGTTTCGTTTCGCGGAGAATTTGACATGCAGGGACTTCTCTTCGACAGCGATACCGGCGGCCGCATGGTCATCCGCGTGGTCATCGTCATCCTCGGTTTCTGGACCGCATGGCGTGCCGGCCGCGCTGTCGCATCCAACTGGGAAACCTATCCGCTTGTTGTCATCTACGGCTTTCTGATCGGCCTTGGCCTGCAGTTCCTGCACCATGCGCTGTTCAATGGCCCGGTGTTCGACGTCACCATCTACGTCATCGATATCGTGCTTCTGCTGGTCTTTGCGACAGCCGGATACCGGTATCGACGTACCGATCAGATGGTGAACAATTATTACTGGCTCTATGAAAAGACCTCGGCCTTTTCCTGGAAGAAGAAGAATTGACAGTGCGCCCAAACTAGGCACAGTCTGCGTGCGATTACGAGCGTCACCCAAGCCCCATAAAAACAAACGGGAACGGGCTGGGTCATGCTTCCAGAGTTCGGAATGCAAGCGTTACCGGCGTGATGATTGGTGGGTATCGCGCAGGGCAGATCAAACGGAACCCGCTTAAAAATTGGGAGTAATAATATGAAGAAGTATCTTCTGTCGGCGGTGGCTTTGTCGGCGATGATCGCTTTCGGCGGCGTTGCGAAGGCCGACATCATTGTTGGCGTTGGCGGCCCTCTGACGGGTGCGAATGCTGCGTTTGGCGCGCAGCTCCAGAAGGGCGCTGAGCAGGCTGCAGCCGACATCAATGCGGCAGGCGGCATCAACGGAGAAAAGATCAAGATCGAACTCGGCGACGACGTCTCCGACGCCAAGCAGGGCGTGTCAGTTGCCAACAAGTTCGTTGCTGACGGCGTCAAGTTCGTCGTCGGTCACTTCAACTCGGGCGTTTCCATCCCGGCTTCGGAAGTCTACGCCGAAAACGGCATTCTGCAGGTTACCCCGGCTTCCACCAATCCGCAGTTTACCGAGCGCGGCCTCTGGAACACCTTCCGCACCTGCGGTCGTGACGACCAGCAGGGTGCCGTTGCCGGCAAGTATATCGCCGACAACTTCAAGGGCGCCAAGGTTGCCGTCGTTCACGACAAGACCCCCTATGGTCAGGGCCTTGCCGACGAAACCAAGAAGAACCTCAACGCCGCTGGCGTGACCGAAGTTCTCTATGAAGGCATCACCCCCGGCGACAAGGACTATTCGGCCCTCATCGCCAAGATGAAGCAGGCTGGTGTGGATTTCGTCTATTACGGCGGTCTGCATACCGAAGCTGGCCTCATCATGCGCCAGATGGCCGACCAGGGCGTGAAGGCTCACTTCATGTCGGGTGACGGTATCGTTTCGAACGAACTGGCCTCGATCGCCGGCGACGCCGTCGACGGCACGCTGATGACCTTCTCGCCGGACCCGCGCAAGAACCCGGCTTCTGCCGATCTCGTCGCCAAGTTCCGCGCTGCCGGCTACGAGCCGGAAGGCTATACGCTGTACTCCTACTCCGCACTGCAGGTCATCGCCGCCGCTGCCAAGGCTGCCGGCTCCAACGACCCGATGGCCGTTGCCGATGCAATGAAGGCAAAGGGTCCGTTCAAGACCGCTATCGGCGACCTCGGCTTCAACGCCAAGGGCGACATCACCCGTCCGGACTATGTCATGTACAAGTGGTCCAAGGGTTCCGACGGCAAGTACAACTACGCCGAAATCGAGAAGTAATCTTCGCAGTGCCGGTCTTCCGGCATATGCACGTTCTGAGGAGCCCGGCCATTGGCCGGGCTTTTTCATATCCGCGACAGCGGTTCGCCATTTCTTTCATGCCGAAGCTGCTTTAAGTCTGCCCCTGTATCGGCAGGAGGATGGCAGCATGAGCAAACCCCGTATTCTCGTGACCCGGCGCTGGCCGGCAGCGGTCGAGTCCGTGCTTTCGGAACGTTTCGACACCACGCTCAACAAGGACGATATCGCACTCGATGCAAGACAGCTGCGCGAGGCGCTGCTCGCCTATGATGCGGTTCTGCCAACCGTCTCCGACAAGCTTCCGGCCGCGCTTTTCGAGGGCCAGACGATCCGGACGAAGATTCTCGGTAATTTCGGCGTCGGCTTCAATAATATCGATATCGCGGCCGCCAAGGAAAAGGGCGTGGTCGTCACCAACACGCCGGGCGTGCTGACCGACTGCACGGCCGATATCGCCATGCTGCTTCTTCTGTCCGTCGCGCGGCGTGGCGGCGAGGGCGAGCGTGAGGTCAGGGCCGGCGCCTGGAGCGGCTGGCGGCCGACGCATCTCGTCGGCACCAAGGTCACCGGCAAGACCGTCGGTATCGTCGGCTTCGGCCGCATCGGCCGTGCCTTCGCGCAACGCTGCCATTTCGGTTTCGGCATGGATGTCGTCTTCTACAATCGCTCCGCCATCGATCCGATGGAGGCGGCGCGCTATGGCGCCGTGCAATTGCAGACAGTCGAGGATGTTCTCGAAGTCTCCGATTTCGTCTCCCTGCATTGCCCCGGCGGCGCCGAGAACCGCCATCTGATGAATGCGGCTCGCTTCGCCGCCATGAAGTCAGGCGCCTTCCTGATCAATACCGCAAGGGGCGATGTCGTCGACGAGGCCGCGCTCATCTCGGCGCTGGAGCAGGGAACGATCCGCGGCGCCGGTCTCGATGTCTATGAGGCGGAGCCGCATGTTCCCGAGCGGCTGCGGGAAATGGATAACGTCATGCTCCTGCCGCATCTCGGCAGCGCGACGGAAGAGACGCGCACGGCGATGGGCATGAAGGTGGTGGACAATATCACCGCCTTCTTTGCCGGGCGAGAGCCGCCGGACCGCGTGGCTTAGCCTCAGGACGCGTTGATCCAGGTCGAAAACACAACCTTGTCGCGGAAATTGCGCATCGATAGGGTACGTTCGTCAACCAAATGAGATGCTGTCGAATATGCCGTTCCTCGACGAGGGGGTGACGTTGTCTGACAATGACTATGATGCGTTCGCAGCTGCCTATCAGGCCGACAACGAGAACAATGCCTGGAATGCCTATTACGAGCGCCCGGCAATTCTTTCTCTTGCCGGCGATGTGGCTGGACTTCGCGTCCTCGATGCGGGTTGCGGCGGCGGGGCACATGCGGCCGCCCTTGTCGATCGAGGAGCGATCCTGACCGGTGTCGATGCGAGCACGGGCTTGCTCGAAATCGCGCGGCGTCGTCTGGAAGGGCGGGCGCGATTGTTGCTGGCAGATTTGAACGAGCCGCTGCCTTTCGAAGACGGCGCCTTCGATTTGGTCATGGCCTCATTGGTCATGCATTATCTGCACGATTGGTCGCGGCCTCTTTCGGAGTTCAGGCGCGTCTTGTCCGATGGCGGTCGCCTGATTTTTTCCACGCATCACCCGTTCATGGATCATGATCCTGCCGGCGAAGAAAGCTATTTCGAGACCTATAACTTCAGCGAGACGTGGCGGCGCGGCGGCAAGGCCATCACCATGCGGTTTTGGCACCGGCCGCTGCATGCCATGTTCGATGCGCTGAAATCGGCTGGATTTCAGATCGACGTCGTGAGCGAGCCGCAGCCGGACCCTAGGGTCAGCACCCTTTTTCCGGAGGCCTATAAAAGCCTGACGACCAAGCCCCGGTTCCTCTTTTTCTCTGCAACGAGGGGATAGAGATGCGGTCCTCAGGCCGAGCTTCCCATAGATCCGCTCCTGATACCCGATCAATCGGCCGAAGATCATTGCCTATCTTTTCGGCGTTTGACGAAAAATGCGGCGAAGGCCGCAGGTCGAATCCGGATATTGCGGGGGATCGTATAAGGCACAGGAATTGCTTGCATTTATTCCTTGCCGGGCTTCAATGGCCGGGCAAGGGCATGGTGTCGTATGTGGAGAGGCAGATGGTAATGGCGGCGGCAGGCACGAGACCGCAGAGGGCGCGGGGTCGCGGCCATCTGGCGGCCAAGTCGCTTGGCGGTCGCGCGCGTCTGGCCGAGCTTTTCCAGGAAGGAGCGGCCAAGATCAGGCTGCCGGAAACCTTCGATCACTCCATGGAGGCTGTTATCATCAACACCGCCGGCGGCCTGACCGGCGGCGACCGAATGGATTGGAGCGTCGTCGCCGGACTGGGCACGCGCATCGATGTGACGACGCAAGCCTGTGAAAAGATCTACAAGGCTTCGGCCGGCACGGCCGAGGTCGAAACCTCGATCAAGGTCGGTAGCGGCGCGCGGGTCGATTGGCTGCCGCAGGAGACCATCCTGTTCGATCGCGCCTCGCTTTCGCGTGCGTTGAACGTCGAGCTTGATGATACGGCCGAATTCCTTGCCGTTGAGGCGATCCTGCTCGGGCGGAAGGCCATGGGCGAGGCGATGGGGCAGGGGCTGTTCCGCGATCGCTGGCGCATTCGGCGTTGCGGACGGCTCGTTCATGCCGAGGAGCTGCGCCTGGACGGCGATGTGGCTGCGTTGACGGCCAAGGCGGCCGTCTTAAGCGGTCAGGTGGCGTTTGCGACCTTGCTTTATGTCGGGCCGTCGGCCGAGACCTATCTCGGCCGCATACGGCCACTGCTCGAAACGCATATGGGGGGCGCCAGCCACTGGGGCGAGAAGCTCGTCGTGCGGCTTGCCGCTGCCGATGGTTTCGCGCTCAGAAAAATCCTCATCCCGATCATTTCCGTCTTGCGTAATGGAGCGCCCGTGCCGAAAGTCTGGAACCTGTAGTCCGCAGAGCCGGATGATTTTAGGCCTGTTTGAACTAAAATCATCCGGCTTCAAAATCAAAGAACTGGAGCATGGTGTCCTCCGAATTCCCCTGACACGTTTCGGCATCATGCTCTGGAAACCGCAATCAAATAGGTAGGCGATGAACCTCACTCCGAGAGAAAAAGACAAGCTGCTGATTTCGATGGCGGCGATGGTGGCGCGGCGGCGGCTGGAGCGGGGCGTCAAGCTCAACCATCCCGAAGCCATCGCTTTGATCACGGACTTCGTGGTCGAAGGCGCGCGGGACGGGCGTCCGGTCGCCGAGTTGATGGAGGCTGGCGCTCATGTCATCACGCGCGATCAGGTGATGGAAGGGATCGCCGAGATGATCCATGATATTCAGGTCGAGGCGACGTTTCCCGATGGAACCAAGCTCGTCACTGTCCACGAGCCGATAAGATGAGGCTGTCATGCTGGAACTGAGACCCAATTGCGAGTGCTGTGACAAGGATCTGTCGGCGGATAGCAACGAGGCGATGATCTGTACCTTCGAGTGCACCTTCTGCACCGCTTGCGTCGATACTGTCTTGGGCGGCGTCTGTCCGAATTGCGGCGGCGGCTTCGTCCCGCGTCCGATCCGTCCAGCGGCGTTGCTTGCCAAATACCCCGCTTCAACCACGCGTGTTCTGAAAGCAGAGGGATGTGCGCCCGTCCGGGCCGCATGAGGAGACAACCATGATCCCAGGTGAAGTCATCGCCGCAGGCGGCGATATCGAACTCAATGCCGGAGCGCCGACCGTGACATTGGAGGTTTCCAATACCGGCGACCGTCCGGTGCAGGTCGGCAGCCACTATCATTTCGCCGAAACCAACGCAGGGCTTTCCTTCGACCGCGACCAGGCAAGGGGAATGCGGCTCGATATTCCCGCCGGAACCGCGGTGCGTTTCGAGCCGGGTCAGACGCGCTCGGTGACGCTGATCCCGCTATCCGGCAAGCGCGAAGTCTATGGCTTCCGCCAGCAGGTCATGGGCAAGCTTTAGGTTTGGGGGGAATTCAATGTCGATGAAATTGCTTGCGTCTGCTGCGGCTCTTGCCGCAGCCCTGATCTGTGGTCCTGCCTTTGCGCAGAACAATCCGGATGAGCCGAAGATCGATTGCGCCAAGGCGGAGACGCAGACCGACCTGAATATTTGCGCCGCGCTCGATTTCGACACGTCCGACAAGGCGCTGAATGCACAATACAAGAAGACGCGAGCCGCGATGATCGCCATCGACGCGGATCTCGACAACGACATGAAGGGCGCCGAAAAGGCGCTCGTCAAGGCGCAGCGCGCCTGGGTAGATTATCGCGATGGCGAGTGCGAGGCGCAGGGGTTCCAGGCGCGCGGCGGCTCCATGGAGCCTATGCTCGTTTCCGGCTGCAAGGCGGATCTGACGAAGACGCGGACCAAGGAACTGAAGGATCTCGCCGATGGACCGGAGGGCAATCAGTGAGTTCCAGGCGCACGGTGATGATCATTGGCAATGGTGAGATCGCAGCAGGCGCTGCGGCTGTCATCGATGCCGCCGATCTCGTAATCCGCTTCAACGATTGCCGCTCGATGGGCGCCGGCGGCAGCCGGACCGATGTCGTTGCGGTGTGCAACACAGGCCGGCCGGCGCGCGCCATGCTCGGCTCGGCCGAGTGGCGCAAGAGCCCCGCCGTTGCCTCGGCGTCTGAAATCTGGAGCGTGCGCGATCCAAGAAAATTCGATACGCTGCGCGCGCCCCTGGCGATCTCGCATCCGCAACTCGACGACTTCTGCGACGATTATACCGACCAGTTCACCGCCTTCTGCCAGGCCACAGGCAAGCGGCATGTCGTGATCGATCAATCCGTTCACGAGGGCGTCGATGCGGCGCTCGCGGAGCATGATCCCGGCGCTTACGTGGTGCCGAGCAGCGGCATGATCGTGATTGCCGAGGCGATGGCACGCCATCCCGGCGACGATATCGCTATTACCGGCTTCAGCCATACTGGCTGGGAAGAGCATCCCTTTGCCGCCGAGAAGCGGCTGGTGGACGCCTACATATCCCTCGGCCGCCTGCGGCGCCTTGCCGACACGAACCTCATCTCTGCCTCCCAAGGAGACTGATCCATGCCCTACAGGATTTCCCGTGCCGCCTATGCCAACATGTTCGGACCGACGGTTGGCGACAAGGTTCGCTTGGCCGACACCGAATTGTTCATCGAGGTCGAGAAGGATTTCACCACCTATGGCGAGGAAGTGAAGTTCGGCGGCGGCAAGGTCATTCGCGACGGCATGGGGCAGAGCCAGGTGACGCGAGCGAACGGCGCGGTCGACACCGTTATCACCAATGCTTTGATCCTCGACCATTGGGGGATCGTCAAGGCGGATATCGGCCTGAAAGATGGTCGCATCGTCGCTATCGGCAAGGCCGGCAATCCTGATACGCAGCCCGGTGTCAACATCATTGTCGGACCGGGGACGGAGGCGATCGCGGGCGAGGGCAAGATCGTCACTGCCGGCGGCATGGACAGCCATATCCATTTCATCTGCCCGCAGCAGATCGAGGAAGCGCTGATGTCCGGCGTCACCACCATGCTCGGCGGCGGCACCGGGCCGGCACATGGCACGCTGGCAACGACCTGCACGCCGGGACCCTGGCATCTGGCGCGGATGATCGAGGCTTTCGATGCATTTCCGATGAATATCGGCCTGTCGGCCAAGGGCAATGCCTCGCTGCCGGCGGCCCTGGAAGAGATGGTGCTCGGCGGTGCCTGCTCATTGAAGCTGCACGAGGATTGGGGCACGACGCCGGCGGCGATCGACTGCTGCCTCAGCGTTGCCGATGAATACGACGTGCAGGTGATGATTCACACGGATACGTTGAATGAAAGCGGTTTCGTCGAAGATACGATCGGCGCCATCAAGGGTCGCACGATCCATGCCTTCCACACGGAAGGGGCGGGTGGCGGCCATGCGCCCGACATCATCAAGATCTGCGGCCAGTCGAACGTTATTCCGTCGTCAACCAACCCGACGCGGCCCTATACGGTTAATACCATCGCCGAGCATCTCGACATGCTGATGGTCTGCCATCACCTGTCGCCGTCTATCCCTGAGGATATTGCCTTTGCCGAAAGCCGCATCCGCAAGGAGACGATCGCAGCCGAGGATATTCTCCACGACATCGGCGCCTTCTCGATCATTTCATCCGACAGCCAGGCCATGGGCCGCGTCGGCGAAGTGGCGATCCGCACCTGGCAGACCGCCGACAAGATGAAGCGTCAGCGCGGCCGCCTGGCACAGGAGGTCGGTGATAACGACAATTTCCGCGCGAAGCGCTACATCGCCAAATATACGATCAACCCGGCGATCGCGCATGGTGTCAGCCACGAGGTCGGCTCGATCGAGGTCGGCAAGCGTGCCGATCTGGTACTCTGGAATCCGGCTTTCTTCGGCGTGAAGCCGGAGATGATCCTGCTCGGCGGGTCCATCGCGGCGGCTCCCATGGGCGATCCGAATGCGTCGATCCCGACGCCGCAGCCCATGCACTACCGCCCGATGTTCGGCGCTTATGGCAAGAATCGCACGAATTCTTCCGTGACCTTCGTTTCCCAGGCGGCGTTCGATGCCGGGCTCGCCGGCAAGCTCGGCGTCGCCAAGACGCTATTGCCCGTCAGGAATACGCGAGGCGGCATTTCCAAGGCGTCGATGATCCACAACAACCTCACGCCGCATATCGAGGTGGACCCCGAGACCTATGAAGTGCGGGCCGATGGCGAGCTTCTCACCTGCGAACCGGCGACGGTGCTTCCGATGGCGCAACGCTACTTCCTCTTCTGAAGGCGTTTCCACGCGTAATCAACAGCATACGGGAAAGCCCCGGCTTTCCGGGGTTTCCTATGCTGCGTGCTGAATACAGTATTGTCGAAGCTGCGATACCCCCCCGAGCCCGGGTCTTGTATTTCCATCGGCAAACCGGCGTGTTCGGGTCGGCGCCGCTGACTGTTCACAACTTGGGAAATGCAGCGCATTTTAATTGTTACATTAAAGAGCTGGAAGCGTCTTCACCCCTATCTCACATGATTGAAATAGTGGGCTGAGGAAGGTGAATCGCATGAAGCAATGGATTTCGCTGCAGGCCGAACTCGGTAATTTTCAGCAGCGACGTGCGATTTTTATTTTCGCGCTCAAGATGAGTTTTGTCGCCGTCATCATGTCGCTCGCGATCATTCTGGCGCTGCTTTTCGTGCTGCAGTGGCTCGATCTTCTGCCATTGCCGATCTTCGAGGCATTGCGCTTCGGCGTGTTGCTCGCATGGATCATCGGCGGCACCGTGTCCGGTGCGTTGGCAGTGCTGGCGGGCTTTTCCATCCACAGGCTGGCTGTCTCGCACGCCGAATTTGAGCGCTTGAGCCGTACCGACATGCTGTCCGGCCTGCTCAATCGTCGCGCCTTCACCGAGGCGCTGAATACGGCTGGTGACGGCGCTTCGCTTGCGATCTTCGACCTCGACCGGTTCAAGACGATCAACGATCGCTTCGGGCACGCATCCGGCGATGCCGTGATCGTCGCGGTGTCGCAGCTATTTTCCGAAGCCTTTACCGGGGAAGACGTAATCGCCCGGCTCGGTGGCGAGGAATTCGGCGTCATCATCCATGGCGGCGATACGGCCGAACGCGTCGCGCGCGTTGAAGCGATCAAGGAGCAGATCGCCGAACATCCGATCGCCATCGATGGCGGTTCGGTAAAAATCACCATTTCCGCCGGGATTGCCGACATCGGCAGCGATCGCAAGACGGAGGCCGTCTATGCCGCCGCCGACAAGGCGCTCTATCTTGCCAAGACGCTCGGCCGCAATCGCGTCATGCACGAGCGCGAGCGGCTGTCGCAGGTCTGGCATCGCTGTGCCACCGAGGAGGAACAGGAAGCGACGACAGATGTCAGGGAGCTGCAGCGATATGTGCAGCGGATGTGAGGCTCCCGCGCGTCATTGATGCTTGCGCGGGAGGCGACTATTTTGCATGGTCTGACAAAGCATTGAACTGGAACAGCCATGCAACGCGTCACCTCCTATCTGCCGGCCGGCACCCCTTCCTCCAATCCGATCGATCGCGTCGTCCTGCCGCATGATCTCAGGCATCTGCGCCGCAAGCTGCTGCATCTCGAAAACGGCGAAATGGTCATGCTCGACCTCAAGGAGCCGGTGCTGTTTGCCAGCGGCGACCTGCTGGTGCGCGAGGATGGCGAGCTGATCGAGATCGTTGCGGCGGACGAGAAGCTTTTCGAGATCCGCCCGCGTGATCGCAGGCATCTGATCGAACTTGCCTGGCATCTCGGCAACCGGCATCTTTCCGCGCAGATCGAGGAGGAGCGCATCCTGATCCTGCGTGATCACGTCATCCGCGCCATGCTCGAAGGGCTGGGCGCTGTCGTGACCGAAGTCAGCGAACCGTTCCAGCCTGCGCGCGGCGCCTATCACTCCCATGGCGGCCATTCGCATGGCCAGGGCCACCACCATGACCACGGGCACGATCATCACGACCACTCGCACGATTGAACCCCGATGACCGGCACCGCAGTTACGGACGATCGCGATCTGCAGGCGCTGCTGCGGCTGATGGCCTGGCTGTCGCCCGCATTTCCGGTGGGATCGTTTGCCTATTCCGGCGGTCTCGAGCGTGCCGTGCACGATGCTCTGGTGCGCGACAGCATCGACCTCGGAGACTGGATCGCATCGCTGATCCAGCATGGCCCGGTTTGGAATGATGCGGTGCTGCTGAGCGAGGCTCACCGGGAAGGCGCAGACATGGCGCGTCTTTCCGCAGTCGCGGAGCTTGCCGAGGCGCTGGCTGGCTCCAAGGAACGTCATAACGAGACCATGCTGCTTGGAGATGCCTTTCTCTCGGCCGCCTCCGCCTGGCCGCACGAGGTCTTTTCCATGCTTCCGGCGAGAATGGCCTATCCGGTTGCGGTCGGAGCGGTCGCAAGTGCCCATGGCATCTCAGCCGAAGAGACGTCTGCGGCCTTCCTGCATGCGCTGGCCTCGCAGATGGTGTCGGCCGGCATCCGCCTCGGCGTCAGCGGACAGAAAGATGGCGTCGCCATCCTCGCGCGGCTGGAGCAGCTCTTTGCCGCTGTTGCGCGACGGGCGGCGCAATCCAGCCTCGACGATCTCGGCTCGGCCAGCGTGCAGGCGGATATTGCAAGCTTGCGCCATGAAACCCAGGGTACGCGGCTCTTCCGGTCATGATGTGCGCCATCGGGGAAATACTGAAATCGAAGCATGGCCTACGTCATTCGCCGCTGTGCGGCGGCCGGGCGCTTCGCTATGCTGTTGCTTTATCGGAGTTGCGAGCATGAAATCGAGAAATGGACCCTTGCGCGTTGGCATCGGCGGCCCCGTCGGCTCGGGCAAGACGGCACTGACGGAGAAGCTGTGCAAGGCGATGCGCGACGACTATTCCGTCGCTGTCGTTACCAACGATATCTATACAACCGAGGATGCGGAAGCGCTGGTGCGGATGCAGGCGCTGACCTCGGATCGCATCGTCGGCGTCGAGACCGGCGGATGCCCGCATACCGCCATTCGCGAGGATGCGACCATCAACCTGCAGGCCATTGCCGGCCTGAACGAGCGGCTGCCCGATCTCGATGTGGTCTTCATCGAATCCGGCGGCGACAATCTGGCAGCGACTTTCTCGCCCGATCTTGCTGATATCACCATCTATGTGATTTCCGTGTGCCAGGGCGAGGAAATCCCGCGCAAGGGCGGGCCGGGCATCACCAAATCCGACCTTCTCGTCATCAACAAGAAGGATCTGGCGCCCTTCGTCGAGGTCGATCTCGACGTCATGTATCGGGATGCAACCCGCATGCGCCAGGCGCGTCCCTTCGTCTTTTCCGACATGAAGCGGGGCGAGGGC
Source organism: Rhizobium sp. NPDC090279 (assembly GCF_044769665.1). Lineage (NCBI taxonomy): Bacteria > Pseudomonadati > Pseudomonadota > Alphaproteobacteria > Hyphomicrobiales > Rhizobiaceae > Rhizobium > Rhizobium sp. NPDC090279. Next base: position 480,819 of record NZ_JBIVYI010000002.1, read on the forward strand.
GTCAGTAAGATCGTCGATTTTCTAAAGGAACAGGGCGGCCTTTGAGCCGCCCTGTCGATATCAGCCCTATCCGATGAGGCGTCTTATTCTGCCGCAAAGGGCGGCAGTTTCAGGACATTCGTGCCCACGGACCTGCTTCTGCCATCCTTGCTTTCGATCGCCTCAAGCCGTTCTTCCAGGCTGCTGAGCGACTGGCGGTTTTCGTTGACGGCGACGGCGAGACCTTCCTTGGTGATGACTTCGTCATCCGCATCCTTCCTGCCGACGAGCCTGCCGAAGAGATAGCCGAGCAGGCGGGACAGGTCGTCCATGATCAGGAAGAAAGACGGCACGACCACCAGGCTGAGCACTGTCGAGACGATGATGCCGCCGATCACGGCAATCGCCATGGGCGCGCGGAAGGAGCCGCCTTCGCCGACGCCGAGGGCGGACGGCAGCATGCCGGCCGACATGGCGATCGAGGTCATGATGATCGGGCGGGCACGCTTGCGACCGGCTTCGACGACCGCTTCCAGCCGTGGCATGCCCTGATGCATCATCTCGATGGCGAAATCGACGAGAAGGATGGCGTTCTTCGTCACGATGCCCATCAGCATCAAAATGCCGATCATGACAGGCATGGAAAGCGCGTTGCCGGTCATGATCAAGGCCAGCGCGACGCCGCCGATCGCCAGGGGCAGCGACAGCAAAATGGTAAAGGGCTGGATCACATCCTTGAACAACAGGATCAGCACGGTCAGGACCAGCAGGAGGCCGAGCAGCATGGCATTGCCGAAGCTCTGCTCCATTTCTTTCTGAACCTTCGTGTCACCGCTTTCGGCCAGATGCACGGTTGCCGGGATCTTGGCGTTGTTGACGATATCGAGGAAGTGTTCGGATGCCGTATCCAGCGCCACGCCCTGTGGCAGGTCGGCGCCGATGGCGACGACGCGGAAGCGGTTGTTGCGCTTGATGGAAGACAGGCCCTCGGAATAGTCGATGTCGGCCACGCTCGACAGCGGCACGGTGGTGTTGGCGGATGCCTGTCCGGTGGTGCCCATGGACGTCTTGATGCGCAACGCTCGGATCGCCGCCAGATCTTGGCGCATGCCAAGCGACGCCTGAACGCGGATCGGGATCTGGCGATCGTCGAGCGAGATCTTCGCGAGCGAAGCGTCGATGTCGCCGATGGTGGCCACGCGGACCGTGTCGGAAATCATCTGCGGCGTGATGCCGAGGCGCGCCGCCTCATCCTTGCGCGGAAAGATCTGCAATTCGGGCCGCGGCAGAGCGCCGTCGGCGCTGACATTGGCAAGCGTCGGATCGGTGCGCAGCTTCGCTTCGAGGATGCCGACGGCCTGGTTCAGATCCTTTTCGTTGCGCGACAGGAAGTTATAGGTCAAATCGCGGTCGCCACGGTCGTTCAGCTTGGTGATGCGGACATCGGGGATCGAACGCAGCTTGGCAAAAACTTCCTTTTCTATGTCCCACTGCGGGCGCACGCGGCCATGCACGGTGACCTTCGGTAGATAGGGGCCGATGACGGGCAGCGAGCCCAGCATATCGTTCAGCAGCTTCTTCGTCAGCGACTGGTCGAGCTTGCCGAGCGTCAGCGTCACGGTGGCGCGGCGCAGTTCCAGATCGCCTTTCGGCGAAGCGCCGCCGAGAACGAAGACGCTTTCAACACCATCTATGCCCTTCACACGGCGATAGATCTCGTTGGTTGCCTGTTCCGTATCGTCGAGCCGGGCGTTCGGCGGCAGTTCCGCCGACAGCACGATGCGCGAGGAGTCTTCCGGCGGGATGAAACTGCCGGGGACGAACATGATGAGAGCGAAGACCGAAGCGACCGAGAAGGCAAAGGCTGCAAGCAGCGTCGGATAGCGCGTGTACCAATGCCGTGTTGTCCGCCGCACCAGCCAGCTGTAACCGCGCATGAAGCGGCCGTCATTGTCGTGATGATCGTCGACGCCGTCTTCTGCGCGCATCAGGTAGGCGGCCATCATCGGCGTAATGAGACGCGCCACCAGTAGCGAGAAGAATACCGAGAAGGCGACCGTCAGGCCGAACTGGATAAAGTACTGGCCCGGAATGCCCGGCATGAAGGAGACAGGCACGAAGACGGCGATGATGGTGAACGTCGTGGCGATGACGGCCAGTCCGATCTCATCCGCAGCCTCGATTGCCGCGCGGTACGGCGTCTTGCCCATCTTGATATGGCGGGCGATATTCTCGATCTCGACGATGGCGTCGTCGACGAGAATGCCTGTAGCCAGCGTCAGTGCAAGGAAGCTGATGAGGTTCAGCGAGAAGCCGATCTCGCTCATGATCCAGAATGTCGGGATCGCGGAAAGCGGCAAAGCCACCGCCGATATCAGCGTCGCGCGCCAATTTCGCAGGAACAGGAACACCACGATGACGGCCAGTATGGCGCCTTCGATCAGCGTGTGCATCGCGGATTCGTAGTTGCCATAGGTGTAGTAGACGGAATCGTCGATCATCTCGATCGAGACGCTCGGATTCTCCGCGCGCACCTTGTCGAGCGTGTCGGCCACGGTCTTGGCGACAGTCACCTCGCTGGCACCCTTGGCGCGGAATACGCCGAAGGTGACGACAGGCGTGCTGTTGAACCGCGAGAACGACTTGGGCTCCTGATAGGTGTCCTTGATCGCGCCGAGGTCGGAGAGCTTGACGAAGCGGCCATTGGTCAGCGCGATCGTCGTATCGGCAAGCTGGGCGACATTGCGGGCGTCGCCAAGCACGCGGATCGCCTGCTCGCTGCCGGCAACCTGGCCGCGGCCGGAGCCGAGGTCGATATTGGTGCTGCGAAGCTGCTGGCTCACCGAAAGCGCTGTTATGCCGTAGGCGTTGAGCTTGTTCGGATCGAGCTCGATGCGCACTTCGCGATCGGCGCCGCCGTAGCGGTCGACACGGCCGATGCCCGCTTTACCCTGCAGGGCGCGCTTGACCGTGTCGTCCACGAACCAGGACAGCTCTTCGAGCGTCATGTTCGGCGACGAAACGGCAAAGCTCTGGATCGCCTGGCCGGCCACGTCGACCTTGGAGACGATCGGCGCATCGATTGTGGATGGGAGGTTGCCGCGGATACGGTCGATCGCGTCCTTGGTATCCTGAACGGCCTGCTCGGTCGGCACTTCCAGGCGGAAGATGACCACGGTCTGCGATTGGCCATCCGTGACGGTCGACTGGATCTCGTCAATGCCATTGATGCTGGCGACGGCGTCCTCGATTTCCTTCGTCACCTGCATTTCGAGCTCGGCTGGCGAGGCGCCGCTTTGCGTCACGGTGACGTTGACGATAGGTACATCGATGTTCGGGAAGCGGGTGATGGGCAGATTGAAGAACGCGTGCGCGCCCACCACCATCAGCAGGAAGAAGCCGAGGAGCGGGGCGACCGGATTTCGGATGGACCAGGCGGAGAAGTTCATCTTGCCGTTCTCGCTCAGTTGGAGGCTTGCGACGTATCGCGCACCGGCGTGATGTGGTCGCCGTCGCGAACATAGGCGCCCGCCTTGGCGACGACATCGTCGCCCGCATTCAGGCCCTTGACGATCTCGATATAGGCACCGTCCTGAATGCCAGTCTCGACACTGACAAACTTGACGACGTCGTTTTCGACCTTGCGGGCCGATGAGCCGTTTTCCTCGCTGTTGACTGCCGTCAAGGGCAAGGCGATGCCGTCTTCCTGGCGGATGATGATATCGGCGCTGCCATACATGCCGGCGCGCGCCTTCTCACCATCGTCAATGGAGATATGCACCGCGCCGAGGCGGGTGACGGGATCGACAATCGGCGCGACGAGGCGGACGGTTCCGGCAAGCTTTTCGCGGCTGCCGGAAAGGGCGATCAGGGCCTTTTGTCCGGCCGATATCCTGGTGATGTCGCTTTCGGAGACATCGACCACCAGTTCGAGCTGGCTGTCGCGGATGATGGTGAAAAGCGGGTCGCCATTGCCGTTGGCAATGGCGCCGACGCGGGCGTTGCGCGAGGCGACAGTGCCTGCGACCGGGGTCTTGATGCCGGTGCGGGCAAGCTTCAGGTCGGTGTCGGCGATCTGGCTGTCGGTGACCTTCAGATCGGCCTCGGCAACCGCAATCGCCTGCTCGGCGGAGACCACGCGCGCCTTGTTGGCGGCGGCGGAGGCATTCGCCTGTTCGACGGAAGAGGTCGACATCGTGCCCTTGGCGCCCATGGTCACGGCACGGACGCGCTGCAATTCGGCCTCTTCCGCATTGGCGTGCGCCTCGGTGAGCTGTGCGCGCAATTGCGCAAGACTTGCCTCACCCTTGGCCCGCGTCGCCTGCATCTGGCTCTTCTGCAGGACCAATGCGTCGTCGTTCAGCGTGGCGAGCGTGCTGTTCGCCTGCACCCGGTCGCCGACATCTGCGTTGAGCGTGCGGATCGACAGGCCATCCACCTGCGGCTGGATGTAAACTTCCTCGACGGCTTTCACCGTGCCGGTCGCGACGACCTTGTCCGTCAGATGGCGCATCGTCGCTGTAGTGATGACGATGGCGGGCAGATTCTGCTTCGGCGTGGTAACGGCGGGCTGCTCCGCCATGACGGGTGCCGCCAGCAGCGGAAGCAGGATGGCGGTCGTGCTCAGAAATCTAAACGGCGTGAGGGCCATGCGTCAGGTTCCAGTTCGGCATTTGGTCAAAGGGATTTCGCTGTTATCCGTCGCGAACACGGGGATCACTGCATGCGAGCCGGCTTACCCGGCGGATCAATATCCGTCTGTCATGCCTGCAGGTTCCTCATCCTAAAATCGCCCCTGTAGATGGGAGCGGTTTTCAATTCTCGCAAGATCACGAGAAAATGATTTCGCGGGTATCTCTATCGTCCGCAACTTTCCGAAGCAATCACGGCATTGTGATGTCAGCATTCGAATAGTTGATAGCCGAGGGCTTTTCAGGCAATTGCCGCGAGAAAGCCAGCCTTTTGTTGCTGCTGTTACAAAATGAAAAAAACGCGCGGGGTGGAAACCTCGCGCGTTTCAGTGACTGGACGTGGTTCAAGACTATTTCAGAGCGGCGTCCGTGATTTCATGCGTATAGGCGCCGGCTGGCTTCTTGTTGATGATCTTCTGATCGAGCAAGGCTTCGACCGTTCGGTCATACGTCTTCATGTCGAGCTTGCCGTTGCCGATCAGCTTGGCGACTTCGCCTGCCATGCGCTTCTGGTGGTTTTCGTCCTGACCGCCATTGTCCATGACGATTTCGGCGGCTTCATCCGGATGCTCGACGGCATACTTCCAGCCCTTCATCGAAGCGCGGACGAACTTCACCATGTCGGCCTTGAACTTCGCATCCTTCAGCTTGTCTTCCTTGACGTAGAGGCCGTCTTCCAGAAGGTCGTTGCCGAGCTTGGTGTAGTTGAAGACGGTGAGGTCTTCCGCCTTGAAGCCGGCATCGATCGCCTGCCAATACTCGTTGTAGGTCATGACGGAGATGCAATCGGCCTGCTTCTGGACGAGCGGCTGCACGTCGAAGCTCTGCTTCAGAACGTTGACGCCATCCTTGCCGCCGTCGGTCTTCAGGCCGAGCTTGTGCATCCAGGCGAAGAACGGATATTCGTTGCCGTAGAACCAGACGCCGAGGGTGTGGCCCTTGAAGTCCTTCTCCGTCTTGACCGGGCCGTCCTTCGGGCAGATCAGCTCCAGACCGGACTTGTCGAAGGGTTGGGCGATGTTGACCAGCGGCACGCCTTTCTCGCGAGCAACCAACGCACCGCCCATCCAGTCGACGATCACGTCGGCGCCGCCGCCGGCGATCACCTGCTCCGGAGCGATATCCGGGCCGCCCGGCTTGATATCGACGTCGAGGCCTTCTTCCTTGTAGAAGCCCTTGTCCTTGGCGACGAAGTAGCCGCCGAACTGACCCTGAGCCACCCATTTCAGCTGCAGCGTCAACTTGTCGGCGGCCATTGCAGCCTGGGTGGCGGCAAGCGTCATCGCACTTGCCATCAATGCAAACATTATTTTTTTCATGTCTTCACCCTTTTCCCTCTGAAGTTATGCCTTGATCCCTTGAGGAGATCCTGGATTACGTCTGCCCACCACGGATAGACGGATGCCAGAACGTCACCATTCGTTCGATGATGGCGACGATACCGTAGAAGACGGAGCCGGCGATCGCGGCAACCGCGATCTCGGCCCAGACCATGTCGAGGTTCAACCTGCCATTTTCGGTTGAGATGCGAAAGCCCATGCCCGACATGGGAGTTCCGAAGAATTCCGCCACGATGGCACCAATCATGGCCAGGGTCGAGTTGATCTTCAGCGCATTGAAAATAAAGGGAGCGGCGGCTGGCAGGCGCAGCTTGAACAGCGTCTGCCAGTAGCTCGATGCGTAGGTGCGCATCAGGTCGCGTTCCATGTTGCCGGCGGCGGTAAGGCCCGTCACCGTGTTCACCAGCATCGGGAAGAAGGTCATGATGACGACGACGGCAGCTTTCGACTGCCAATCGAAGCCGAACCACATGACCATGATCGGTGCGACGCCGATGATCGGCAAGGCGGAGACGAAATTGCCGATCGGCAGCAGGCCACGGCGCAGGAAGGCGAAGCGGTCGGCGAGGATGGCGACGACGAAGCCGCTGGCGCAGCCGATGAGGTAGCCGATCAGGACCGCGGTCAGGATCGTCTGGCGAACATCGATCCAGAGCGTCGGCAGCGAGTTGGCGATTCGGGTGCCGATGGCGCTCGGCGGCGGCAGCAGAACCAGGGAAACGCCGGCGCCGCGGGTGACGGCCTCCCAGATGATCAATATCCATATGCCGAAGACTGCCGGGATCAGCAGCCGCAGCGAATAGCTGCCGGCGGTCGAGTGCGAGCGCATCGACGACAGTACGGAAACGCAGCGACAGGCCAGCAGCCAGGCGGCGGCGATCAGAATGAAGAAGGATGCCTGCGCCTTGCCCTCATTGCCTGAAATTCCCGCAAGCAGCAGCCATGCGGCTGCGTGTGCGCCAAAGAAGAGGATTGCCGCGCTCAGATCCGCGGAGATGCGCATGAAGGAGAGGGCGGCCGCCGCGGCGACGAGAATGAAGATGACGAAGGTCGTTCCACTGCTGACGGGGGCAGCGGCATCCGCCGCAAGCAGTGGCAAAGCGGGGATCGCCAAGAGACAGAGAAGAATGGCAAGCACGCCCTGCCAGGAGAAATGAAAGGATTTCATGCCGTTCTGCCTCCCATCGAACGGTCGACGATGCGGGCGGCGACGCTGACAATGCCGACGAGGATTGCTGCCAGAACCGAACCGGCGACCAGGGCCGCCCATATGTCGATCGTCTGGCTGTAATAGGAGCCCGCGAGCAGCTTTGCGCCGATGCCGGCGACCGCGCCCGTCGGCAGCTCGCCGACGATCGTGCCGACGAGGCTTGCGGCGATCGCGACCTTCATGGAGGTGAAGAGGAACGGGATCGAGGCCGGCACGCGCAGCTTCCAGAAGGTCTGCCAGCTGCTGGCATTATAGGTGCGCATCAGGTCGAGATGCATGATTTCCGGCGAGCGCAGGCCCTTCGTCATACCAACGGTGACCGGAAAGAACGACAGATAGGTGGAAATCAGCGCCTTGGGGATCAGCCCGTCTATGCCAAGAGCGCTGAAGACGACGATGATCGTCGGCGCGATCGCAAGGATCGGGATCGTCTGCGAGGCGATGATCCAGGGCATGAGGCTGCGGTCGAGCGCGACGAGGTGAACGATGCCGACTGCGAAAAGGACGCCCAATATTGTCCCGAAGGCAAAGCCGACTGCCGTCGGCGCCAGCGTCACCCAGGCATTATAGACAAGGCTGCGGTTGCTTGTGGGAACCCGCAGGAAGGTGTTCTCGAAGACGTTCTGCGCCACCTGATGCGGTGCGGGCAAGGTCGGTTTCGGCTGGGACAGCGTCTTGCCGATGAATTCTACCGTCGTCGGGCTGACATTGCCGCGCCGGTCGATATCGCGCTGGAACGGCGCATTGAGAATGACAGCGAAGACGTACCAGAGCAGGATGATCGCGAGCACGATCGTCGTGACCGGCAGGAGCTTGTGCTTGAAGAACTGCTCCTTCTCCATGCTCATGCCCTTCCTTCTTCCCACCGGCAAATGAAATTGGCGGTCGTGCCGAGGTCGTTCCCTCTCCCCGTGTGCGGGAAGAGGGCTAAGGTGAGGGGCCGCCATGCGACGGAGCTATCCATCATCCTATTCCTCATAGCTGTGACCTGCTCGCAGTCCTTCCCGGACGCGATGGGCGATTTCGAGAAATTCCGGCGTTTCGCGAATGCCCAGCGGCCGCTCGGCCGGAAGCGTCGATTCGATAACGTCGGTGACGCGGCCCGGACGGGGCGACATGACCACGATCTTGGTGGAGAGATAGACCGCTTCCGGAATGGAGTGAGTGACGAAACAGATGGTCTTGTTCGTCTGCTTCCAGAGCTTCAGGAGCTGCTCGTTCAGATGGTCGCGGACGATTTCGTCAAGCGCGCCGAAGGGCTCGTCCATCAGCAGGAGGTCGGCATCGAAGGCCAGTGCGCGGGCGATCGAGGCACGTTGCTGCATGCCGCCGGAGAGCTGCCAGGGGAATTTATGTTCGAAGCCATTGAGATTGACGAGCTCAAGGGTCCGGGCGATGCGCTTGGCCTGTTCTTCTCTGCCGTAGCCCATGATCTCGAGCGGCAGGGCGATGTTCTTCTCGATCGTGCGCCAGGGATAGAGGGCTGCGGCCTGGAAGACATAGCCGTAGGCGCGGGCCTTGCGCGCCTCTTCCGGCGACATGCCGTTGACGGTGATATCGCCGGAGCTCTTGCGCTCGAGATCGGCGATGACGCGCAGGAACGTGGTCTTGCCGCAGCCGGAAGGGCCGATGAAAGAGATGAAATCGCCCTTGCGAACATCGAGATCGACATTGCTCAGCGCATGCACCGGTCCGTCATTCGTATTGTAGGTGAGACAGAGATTCCGCGCGGAGACGACGGAGGAAGCGGATGACGTCATTAACACCTACCAGTCCTGTTTTCGCCGCATGGTCGGGGCGGATTGCATGTTATCCTGTTTGGCATTGCCGCAGTCCGGAGAGGCGAGGACGCCTTGGGGCTGCTGGATCGACGGGAGCAATGCCATGAGTGTCTCATCGAAGCCCACCTGCCGTATCGTGCGGCCCGGCGGCACCTATGCCGGAAAACAAGGCTTCAGCTATTTTGAAGGGATCGCCGCCGAGACAGTGGGTTCGACGGGGATCTGCATGCATCTTCTGACGATTCCGCCCGGCGCCCGCGCCAAGGCGCATCTGCATGCCTCGCATGAAACGGCGATCTATGCAATTTCCGGCGAGACGCATTGCTGGTTCGGCGACCGGCTGGAGGAGCACGTTGTCGTGCGTGAGGGCGAGATGTTTTACATTCCGGCCGGCGTTCCGCATCTTCCCGCCAACCTCAGCGACCGGCCGGCGACGGCGGTCATCGCCCGCACCGACCCGAACGAGCAGGAAAGCGTCGTCCTGCTGCCGGATCTGGAGCAGTATGTGCCGCGTTGAGCGGCCGATGAGCCGAGGCGCTGGAGCCAAGCGTCACACCCCGCTGGCGGGGATGCCGCTGCGCTGCACCTTGCGCGGCGCGGTAACCTCTTTCCAGGTCGAAAGCGCCCGGTTGGCGGCAGTGAACGGCTCGCGCTTGACGAACTCGCCGTGACCTTCCCTAGTCTTGACCGTGCCTTCCTCGATGGCGACGACGCCGCGCGTCAGCGTGTAGCGCGGCAGGCCGGTCACTTCCTTGCCTTCGAAGACATTGTAGTCGATCGCCGACTGCTGCGTCTTGGCGGCGATGGTCTTCGAGCGCTTCGGGTCCCAGACGACGATATCGGCATCGGCGCCGACGAGGATCGCGCCCTTCTTCGGATAGACATTGAGGATCTTGGCGATGTTGGTCGAGGTGACGGCGACGAATTCGTTCATCGTCAGGCGGCCGGTGTTGACGCCGTAGGTCCAGAGCATCGGCAGGCGATCTTCCAGGCCGCCGGTGCCGTTCGGGATCTTGGTGAAGTCGTTGAGACCGAAGCGCTTCTGCTCGGTCGTAAACGCGCAGTGGTCGGTCGCAACCACCTGCAGCGAGCCCGAGGCAAGACCGGCCCAGAGGCTGTCCTGATGCTGCTTGTTGCGGAACGGCGGCGACATGACGCGGCGGGCGGCGTGATCCCAATCCGGGTTGGCATATTCGCTTTCGTCGAGCGTCAAGTGCTGGACCAGCGGCTCGCCATAGACGCGCATGCCCTTCTGGCGGGCGCGGCGGATGGCTTCATGCGCCTGCTCGCAGGACGTATGGACGATATAGACCGGCGAGCCCGCCATGTCGGCGATCATGATGGCGCGGTTCGTTGCCTCGCCCTCGACCTCCGCCGGGCGGGAATAGGCATGTGCCTCCGGCCCGTTATTGCCTTCTGCCAGCAGCTTTGCCTGCATCTGCGCGACAACATCGCCGTTTTCGGCGTGGACGAGCGGCAAAGCGCCGAGCTCGGCACAGCGCTGGAAGGATGAGAACATCTCGTCATCATCCACCATCAAGGCGCCCTTGTAGGCCATGAAGTGCTTGAAGGTATTGATGCCCTTGTCGCGGACCACGGCCTCCATCTCGTTGAAGACCTGTTCGCCCCACCAGGTGATCGCCATATGGAAGGAGTAGTCGCAGGTGGCGCGGGTGGATTTGTTGTCCCACATGGTGAGCGCTTCCAGCAGCGACTGGCCGGGCGAGGGGAGCGCGAAATCCACCACCATCGTCGTGCCGCCGGCAAGCGCCGCGCGCGTGCCGCTTTCGAAATCGTCGGAGGAATAGGTGCCCATGAACGGCATTTCGAGATGCGTATGCGGATCGATGCCGCCGGGCATGACGTAACAGCCGGAGGCGTCGAGCACTTCGTTGCCCGAAAGATTCTGCCCGATCTCGACGATCTTCCCGCCTTCGATCTTGACGTCGGCCTTATAGGTCAGGTCCGCCGTGACGATGGTTCCACCCTTGATGACTGTGCTCATGGTGTCTGCTCCAGATGTGTGAAGTTCCGATGTTGGCAATCGTGACGGTCAGACCACGATCTCCGCCGTCTCTACGACTGCGTGGAACAGCACATCCGCGCCTGCGGCCGCCCATTCCTTGGAAATCTCTTCCGCCTCATTGTGCGACAGGCCGCCGACGCATGGGCACATGACCATCGTGGCAGGCGCGACCTTGGCGGCCCAGCAGGCGTCATGGCCGGCGCCGGAGATGAGGTTCATATGGCTGTAGCCGAGCCTTTCGGCGGCGTTGCGCACCGCCGTTACGAGCTTCGGGTCGAAGGTCACCGGCTCGAAATGGCCGATGGCCTCGACCGAGCAGCCGACGCCGATGGCGTTGCAGATCTTCGCTGCCTCGGCTTCGATCTTGGCACGCATGCGATCGAGCTTTTCCTTGTCGGGCGTGCGGATGTCGACGGTGAAGACGACCTTGCCGGGAAGCACGTTGCGCGAGTTCGGCGAGAAGAACACCTGGCCAACGCCGCCGACGGCACCCGGCTGGTTTTCCATCGCCACGCTCTGTACCATCTCGACGATCCGCGACATGGCGAGGCCGGCATTGACGCGCAGGTTCATCGGTGTCGAGCCGGTATGAGCCTCCTTGCCGGTCAGCGTGAATTCCAGCCACCACAAGCCCTGACAGTGGGTGACGACGCCGATGGTCCTGTCCGCGGCTTCGAGGATCGGGCCCTGCTCGATGTGGTATTCGAAATAGGCGTGCATCTTGCGGGCGCCGACCTCTTCGTCGCCGAGCCAGCCGATGCGCTTCAGCTCCTCGCCATAGGTCTTGCCGTCCGGGTCCTTGCGGCCGTAGGCGTATTCGAGCGAATGCACGCCGGCAAAGACACCCGAGGCCAGCATGGCGGGCGCAAAGCGCGCGCCCTCTTCATTGGCCCAGTTGGTGACCACGATCGGATGCTTGGTCTTGATGCCGAGGTCGTTCATGGTCCGGACGACTTCGAGGGCTGCGAGCACGCCGAGCACGCCATCATATTTGCCGCCGGTCGGCTGGGTATCGAGATGCGAGCCGACGTAAATGGGCAACGCATCCGGATCGGTACCGGCGCGGGTCGCGAACATCGTGCCCATCTTGTCGACGCCGACGGTCATGCCGGCCTTGTCGCACCATGTCTTGAAAAGGCTGCGCCCCTCGGCGTCGGCATCTGTCAGCGTTTGACGATTGTTGCCGCCGGCAATGCCGGGGCCGATCTTCGCCATGTCCATCAGCGTATCCCAAAGGCGGTCGCCATTGATACGCATGTTTTCTCCTGGCGCTGCCACCATGATGCAATCCTCACCTGTTTGTCCTGGGGCATGCAAGGCGCATGCCCGATTGTTCCCGTTGGTCTATCCGAAGCGTCTACTTGTTTTTATCGCCTCGGAAAATCGCCAGTTGCCTTTAGGAGACATCTGACAGATAATTTGACCGATTGGTAAACATTACAACTTCCGTGGCGCGGCTCAAGACGAAAAGCACGAAAAATTCCGATAAAATTTCCGGCGGCTGCCTAAATTCAAAGCACTGACAGGGTGAATGAGAGCTTTGCCGAAAGGCTTGGATTTCAAGGAGAAACAGAGCAGACATGGCCATCCCCAGAGCCGCCCGCACCCAGCGCCGCACCCGGATTCAGGAAGAGAAAGAGGAAATCATACTCGAGGCCGCGCTGGACGTGTTTTCCGTCAGCGGCTTTCGTGGCTCGACCATCGATCAGATCGCCGACGTGGCCGGCATGTCGAAGCCCAATCTTCTCTACTATTTCCGAACGAAAGAGGCGATGCATCGGGCGCTGATCGACCGGGTACTGTTTACCTGGCTGGAGCCGCTGCGCGCCTTCGATGCCAATGGCAATCCGGAAAGCGAGATCCGCTCCTATATCCGCCGCAAACTCGAAATGGCCCGGGATTTCCCGCGCGAAAGCAGGCTTTTCGCCAATGAAATGCTGCAGGGGGCGCCGCATGTCGAGGACGAGTTGCGCGGGCCGCTGAAGAGCCTCGTCGATGAGAAGGCCGAGGTCATCCGCGCCTGGGCGCAGGCCGGCAAGATCGCCAAATGCGATCCTTATCATCTGATCTTCTCGATCTGGTCGACCACGCAGCACTATGCGGATTTCGATGTGCAGGTGCGTGCCGTGCTTGGCGACGAGCATTCGGGCGAGGGCCGTTTCGAGGATGCCGCCCGCTATCTGGAGAAGCTTTTCGTCGATGGGCTCGGCATTCGGCGGTCCTAGTTAGGAATTTTTGTTACCATGCTCGGCGCTCGGCTTTTGCACCCATGCCATTGAACATGGGTGCAAAAATTGATTGACGGAGACTGGCCGTCTTACTCCGCCGCCTGCCGTGCCATCGGATTGTTCGGATGGGTCGTCCAGTTGGCATAGTTGGGGTCGACGATCTTGCCGGTGCGCTTGTCGAGGTTGCCAGCCGGCAATTCTTCCATCGTGATGCAGTTCTCGACGGGACAGACGCTGACGCAGAGATTGCAGCCGACGCATTCCTCGTCCATCACCTCGAAATGCCTGGCGCCATCGACCATGTTGGTGATCGCCTGATGCGAGGTATCCTCGCAGGCGATGTAGCAGCGGCCGCATTTGATGCAGGCGTCCTGGTCGATCTTGGCCTTCGCGATGTAGTTGAGGTTGAGGTACTGCCAGTCGGAGACGTTCGGCACGGCGCGGGCGATGATATCATCAAGGCTCCGATGACCCTTTTCGTCCATCCAGTCGGAAAGGCCTGATATCATCTCCTCGACGATCTTGAAGCCGTAGGTCATTGCCGCCGTGCAGACCTGCACGTTGCCGGCGCCGAGCGCCAGGAATTCAGCCGCATCGCGCCAGGTGGTGATGCCGCCGATGCCTGATATCGGCAGGCCGTAGGTTTCCGGATCGCGGGCGATCTCGGCCACCATGTTGAGCGCGATCGGCTTGACCGCCGGGCCGCAATAGCCGCCATGGCTGCCCTTGCCGCCGACCGTCGGGTTCGGTGCGAAACTGTCGAGATCGACGGATACGATCGAGTTGATCGTATTGATCAGCGACACCGCGTCGGTACCGCCGGCCTTGGCGGCGCGGGCGGGCTTGCGGATATCGGTGATGTTCGGCGTCAGCTTGGTGATGACGGGCATGCGCGTGTATTGCTTGCACCAGCGCACGACCATTTCGATATATTCAGGCACCTGTCCGACAGCAGCACCCATGCCGCGCTCGGACATGCCGTGGGGACAGCCGAAATTGAGTTCGATGCCGTCGGCGCCGGTCTCTTCGACCAGCGGCAGGATGGCTTTCCAGGCATCTTCCTCGCACGGCACCATGATCGAGGCGATGAGAGCGCGATCCGGCCAGTTCATCTTCACCTGCTTCATTTCGCGCAGGTTGGTGTAAAGGTCGCGGTCGGTGATCAGCTCGATATTGTTGAGGCCGAGCAGGCGGCGGTCGGCGCCCCAGATCGCGCCATAGCGCGGGCCGTTGACGTTGACGACCGGAGGGCCCTCCTCGCCAAGCGTTTTCCAGACGACACCGCCCCAGCCGGCCTTGAAGGCACGCTCGACATTGTAGGCCTTGTCGGTCGGCGGCGCCGAGGCCAGCCAGAACGGGTTCGGGGATTTGATGCCGACGAAATTATTACGGAGATCAGCCATGTCGATTCTCCTTTCAGGCGACTGCAGCGGCCGACTTGGCGGCAGCGAGCGCATTGTTGATGGATTCGGCAGCGTCGCGACCCTGTGCTACGGCCGAGACTGTCAGGTCATCGCCGCCGAGCACGCAGTCGCCGCCGGCCCATACGCCTTCGATCGAAGTGCGGCCTTCGCCGTCGATGGCGATGCGGCCGGCTTCCATACGCAGCGCGCCGAGGCCCGAGGCCTCGAAAGTCTGGCCGATCGCCTTGAAGATCTGGTCGGCGGCAATGACGCCGACATCGCCGGTGGCGATAAGCTTGCCGTCGCGCAGTTCGGTATATTCGACTTCGATGCCGGCAACCTTGCCGTCCTTGTCGAGGATGCGCTTCGGGGCGAGCCAGTGGCGGATGATGACGCCCTTGGAGGCGGCCAGATCCTGCTCGAATTCTGAGGCGTTCATGTGCTCCTTGCCGCGACGGTAGCAGATCGTCACCTCTTCGGCGCCAAGCAGCTTGGCCTGCACGGCCGCGTCGATCGCGGTCATGCCGCCGCCGAGGACGACGACGCGGCGGCCGATGGCGATATCGGACTTGCTGCCGGCCTGGCGCAGTTCGGCGATGTAGGCGACCGCATCGGCGACGCCGTCGAGTTCCTCGCCTTCGGCGCGCAATGCGTTGACGCCGGCAAGGCCAAGGCCGAGGAAAACGGCGTCATATTGCTGGGAGAGGTCGGAAAGGCTGAAATCGCGGCCGAGTGCCTGGCCGTTCTTCACCTCGATGCCGCCGATCGACAGGACATAGTCGACTTCCTTTTGGGCGAAGTCGTCGACCGTCTTGTAGGTGGCGATACCGTATTCGTTCAGGCCGCCGGCCTTTTCGCGGGCGTCGAAGATGGTGACTTCGTGGCCCTTGACGGCAAGACGGTGCGCGCAGGCAAGACCCGCCGGGCCGGCGCCGATGACGGCGATCTTCTTGCCGGTGGAAGCAGCACGGGCATAGAACTGCTTGTTCTCCGCCATCGCGGCGTCGGTCGCATAGCGCTGCAGCCGGCCGATTTCGACCGGGCGCTCTTCGGCAGTATTGCGCACGCAAGCCTGCTCGCAGAGCTGTTCGGTGGGACAGACGCGGGCGCACATGCCGCCGAGGATGTTTTGATCGAAGATCGTCTTGGCCGAGCCGATGGGATTACCCGTCGAGATCTGGCGGATGAACATCGGAATGTCGATGGAGGTGGGACAGGCCGTCATGCACGGCGCGTCGTAACAGAAATAACAGCGGTCGGATGCGACCAGCGCCTCATGCTTGTTCAGGCGCGGGTGAAGATCGGAAAAGTTTGCATCATATTCGGCGGGCGTAAGCCTGCCCTTATGAATCCCAGTTTCCAGTCGTCCCATTGAAGTTCCCTCTTATAGTAAACGGCTAGTGATAGAACGGTAACTCAGGTTAAAAAATTTATCAAACGGTAAAATTTTGACCCTGAAATCCGTCAGGAGACGTCTTCAGCCACCACGCGGAAGCCTTTTCGAACTGCCGGCATAGCGGTCCAAGCCTATGCTTCGGCTATATATTTCGACGGCGGGTGAAGGAGAGAATTGCTGAGGCCTGACGCTTCGCCATGGGGAGCGGCGTGCGTCAGATCCGATCGGGGTCCTGTCTGCGGCCGCTAGGAAATATGAAAAATAGATGAATTTTTTCACGCCAGCATGGAACCAAGCCTCTGCAGCCTCGTTATGCCAATGTCCTGACGATGATCGCATCTCCTGATGCACGCCCAATACGTCTCAGGACTTCTACTCACGGTCCCCTCCCGATGAGTGCAAAGCAGCCAGTGCGCCGCCCTCGCACTGGCTGTTTTATTTTGTCTCCGTTATCCGCCTCAGCGACGTCTCAGGATTTCATATTCTGTTTCGGGAATGGTGAGCCGATAGCCAATGCTGCCGTCGCCGATGGCGAAGTCGGCGCGGCCGTTCATGGAGGTCGGCACGACGCGCTCAAGCACCGTGCGGCTGAAGCTGTTATCCTCGAATTCGTGATCGGAGGGCGTATAGAAGCGCTCCGACCAGGCGACTTCGATCGCCTTCTTGCCGTCGAGCTCGGCTTCCTTGCAATTCAGCGTGATGCTGGTGGCGCCCATCGAGATGGCGCCATGCGATGCGGAGTTGACGATGAGCTCGTGCAGGGCAAGCCCCAGATGCACGGCGGCATTGGGTGTCAGATGCGCATTGATGCCGTAGATCGGCATGGGCACGCCGGCATCGGGCCAATAGGGGGCAAACTGCTTTTCCGCGAGTTCGAACAGATAGGCACCGCGCCAGCTCGAATCGGTGATGAGATCCTGCGAATTCGACAGGGATTGCAGACGACCGCGAAATTTGATGAGGAAATTGTCGACGGAAAGCGTGTGGCGGGCGGTCTGCGTGGCGATGCCCTGGATGATCGCAAGCAGGTTCTTGGAACGATGCGACAGTTCGCGCAGCAGCGACTTCAGAACCTTTTCGCGGTGGCGGCTCTCGGTGATTTCGGAGATGACGGACAATATGCCCTGCGGCTTGCGTCCGCCAATGCGTTCCATCTTCAGCTCGTAGACGCGTACGCCGTCGCCGCTGGCGATCTCGACCTCGGCGGTCGCCGGCTTGCCGCTCTCAAGCACGCCCCGCTTCAATCGCGACAGGTGCTCGCCATCCTTTTCGCCGAAGAGATGCGAATCGTTACCGCCGATGATGACACGCGGCTGAAGATGATCCGGCAGATTGTCGGCATAACGGATCGAAAGATTTACATCCTGAAACAGGATGGACACGCTGGCGCTGGCGAGCGCCCGCTCCATCAGAGCGGCTTTGCCTTCCAAACTCAAAGGCGCGCCGGGTAATGGGTCAGACGTATTCACCAGCTTGCCTTTCACTCGCATTTCGAGAACCCCGCCGACAGGGCGTTCTCACTCGTAACAACTTGAACCGACCTATAGAATCACCCCGGCTAATAGTCGGTAAACCGGCCGTTTCGAACACAAACGCCCGGTCATGGTCTTTGTTCCGCCGTGAGGTTTGCACTTGGATCAGGCGGCCACCTTTGTGGTTTCGTTAAAGAAAAGGGCCTGGCTGATGAGGGCCTTCACCATGTCCGGATTGAACGGCTTGGTCACAAGGAAGGTCGGCTCCGGCCGTTCGCCGGTCAACAGCCGCTCCGGGAAGGCGGTGATGAAGATCACCGGGATGCTGGCGGTCTTGAGGATGTCGTTGACGGCATCGATGCCCGAGCTGCCGTCAGCAAGCTGGATGTCGGCAAGCACCATGCTCGGCTTCGTTGCGTTGTAGAGCGCGACCGCTTCGGCATGCGTGCGGGCGATGCCGGTGACGCGATGCCCGAGACTTTCGACCATCTGCTCGATATCCATCGCGATCAGCGGCTCGTCCTCGATGATCATGATGTCCGTTGCCACCTGCCGTGAGATTTCCTGGGATGCGGTATCGAGCAGGTGCATGGCGTCGCTTTCCGAAATGTCGAGGATATCGGCGATCTCGCCGAGGCGGAAACTTTCGACCGATGCAAGCAGGAATGCCTGGCGGGCAAGCGGCGAAACCTTGGAGAGATTTACCGACGCGCGCTGTTCCCAGGCGAAGGGAGAGGCTGGTTCAGGAATCTGAAGTGTCACGGAACCGAACAGCTTCGTGAACAGTTTATAGAGTGCAACACGGTCGCTGTCCGTGTCCGGAAAGATGGTGATGTCGGCGATGATGGCTTCCAAAACCGCAGCAACATAGGCGTCCCCCGACGTCTGCGTTCCGGTCAAAGCACGTGAATAGCGCCGCAAATACGGAAGATGCGGCGCAATGCGTGTGGAAAGTGTCATCAATGGCTCCCGCCTTTTATCAAATTCTAATTAAATACAGCCCAGAGGCTGGAATGACTAACAAACGTCAGTTGAGTAAAAAAGTTCCTCTTTGACGGAACTTTTTTTAGGCAGTCGCATTACAATGCTTACAATCGGTCGACTTCAACCTTTACGATTCGTTAGGCAACTGTTTTGAATGAGGTCAACCGGTCTCCCGGACGGGGAGGCAAGGGCGCGCCTTATCCATGAACGCGAGACAATTGAGAAGCGAGCAGGCTAAATGACTATCCAGAATCACGAGGACGCAGACAAGAAGGCATCGGACCTGCGTGCGATGGATATCCTCGATCCCAACAATCAGATCGGCAATCGGCTGCGTTCGTTCTATGCTGCCGTGCAGGATGAAGCCATTCCCGATCGCTTCCTCGATCTTCTCGAGAAGCTCGATCATGCCGAGCGCATGGCTTCCGCAAAGGTCTCCGAATAGGAGGTGGCGCCATGGAAACGCAAACGAGCTTCAAGCGCGAACTCCTCGCGGCCCTGCCGAGCCTCCGGGCATTTGCCATCTCGCTGACCGGCCGTCACGACCGGGCGGACGATCTTGTCCAAGATACGATCATGAAGGCCTGGGCCAAGCAGGACCATTTCGAGATGGGCACCAATATGAAGGCCTGGCTCTTCACCATCCTGCGCAACGAACTCTATAGCCAGATGCGCAAGAGCGGCCGTGAGGTGCAGGACAGCGACGGCATATTCACCGAATCGATGGCGACGCATCCCTCGCAATATGGCGCCGTCGACCTGCAGGATTTCCGCAAGGCCTTGGACCAGCTGCCGCCGGATCAGCGCGAAGCCATCATCCTGGTGGGTGCGTCCGGATTTTCCTACGAAGAAGCCGCTGAGATTTGCGGCTGTGCGGTCGGTACGATCAAGAGCCGCGTCAATCGCGCGCGCCAACGGCTGCAGGAACTGCTTGATATTTCCGGCGAGGCGGATTTCGGCCCCGACGCCACCTCCGCGCCGTTGACCTCAAAGGCATTCGCCTTCTGACAAAAAAAGGCCCGGTCTCGCAACCGGGCCTTTTTCCTACGTCGATCCAATTCACACAGCTTTTATGCTTTCAGCCCCGTTGCCGGCCGCAATCGGGTTATTTTCATATTGGCGGCCGTTTCGGGCCTCCGGAGTAACCGGATCAATCGTCTTCGTCGCTCTTTCCAAACAGGTTGCCGAAGACGAGGGCGGCGGCAATGGCCGCAGTCATCAGCGGCTGCTTGCGAACGAGGCCAAGTGCCGCTGCCGCCATCGATTCCATCGCCAGCCGGCGCTCGCGGGCACGCCGTTGCTCCTGCTGGTTGATGATGGCCATGATGACGAGGACGATCAGCCCGAGCAGCAAGGCACCTGCCGCGATCAGCAGTGCCGAAACCGCCGCGCCATAGATCGTCGCAAGCCAGATGGCCGCGGCCACAAGCGCGAAAGCATAGGCTGTCAGCAGCAGAAGAGCCGCGATGGCAATAAAAATACCGTTGCGCTTGGTTCGCGCAACGGTACGGTTGAATGTGCCCGACAGAAGCAGGCCGAGGATCGGCGCGATCATCCCGCTACCCTAGCGGCGAGACAGAAGCAGAGCAACGGCAAGACCGAATGCAGCCGCCGCGCCGATGGTGGCGACGGGATGCTGGCGTACGGTCCTGCGTACTTCGCGCGAGCCTCTGGTGTAGCCGCGCTGCAGGTCGCGCAATAGCTCTTCGCCGCGAACAGTCAGATCATCAAATCCGGACTCGGCGCTTGCACGCAATTTCTTGCTCTGTTTGGCGCCGCTCTCGCCGATCAGCTTGGCGAAGGCTGCAACTTCTTCGCGCAGCGATTCGATCTGATCCTCGATGCTTGCCTCGACATCGTGCAGGCTGCTGCCATTGCGCTTGCCGCGCCCCGAATGGAGATTGGATGTAGCCATATTCAGCTCCCTTTCGCTTGCTCGAGCGCCTTGAGGCGCCTGTTATTCGCGATGATCGGAGGCTATCCGACACACCGAAAGACATGGCGTTCGGAACATCGGTTCCGATCACCTGCTCTCAACGCGCGGATGCAACAAAAAGTTCCGGAAGCTGCGCGATCGGGGATGGTCAGTAGATCAGTGCGCTATGAGCGAGGACGAAAGGCGCGCCATCGGCTGGGACGCGATTGACCCGCAAATTGCAGCCGAACACGTCCTGAAGATGCTGATCCGTCAACACATCCCTGACCGAGCCCTTGGCTTGCAGTCGGCCGTTCTTGAGCAAAACCATCCGATCGGCGAAAAGCGCGGTCAGGTTGAGGTCGTGCATGACGGCGATGACACCGCCGCCACGCCGGCAGAATTGCCGGGCAAGCGTCATGATGGTCAGCTGGTGGCTGATGTCGAGGCTGGAGACCGGCTCATCGAGGAGCAGCCAGCACGGCTTGCCGTCGATGACTGGCTCGGAAATCTGGCAAAGCACGCGGGCAAGCTGCACGCGCTGCTGTTCGCCGCCGGAAAGCTCCTGATAGAAGCGGCCTTCGAAGCCGCCGAGGTCGACGGCGGCAAGCGCCTCCGTCGCCGTGCGATCGGCCTGTTCCGGATGGCGGTTGCGGCCGCTGGTGAGGCCCATGCGGACGATTTCGCGGACGGTGAAGGGGAAGGATATCGAGCTTGCCTGCGGCAGGACACCGCGCATTTCGGCGAGCCGCCAGGCTTCCAGACTGCCGATTTCGGCACCGTTCATATGCACGGAACCGCGATAGGCGAGGTCGCCGGAGACCGCTTTCATCGTCGTGGTCTTGCCCGAGCCGTTCGGCCCGCAAATCGCCGTCAGCGTTCCCGCGTCGGCCGTGAAGGATATGTCCTGCACGACCGGCTTGCCGGCAAGCCGCACACTCAGATTGGAAACCTCGATCATCGCAGGCTCACAGGCTGATGCGCGTGCGCTGCCGCAGCAGCATCCACAGGAAGAACGGACCGCCGACGCCGGCCGTCAGAATGCCGATCGGCAGCTCGGCCGGGGAAACGATGGTGCGGGCAACGACATCGGCAACGATCAACAAGGAGCCGCCCAACAGCGCCGAGGCGGGCAGCAGAAAGCGATGGTCCGGTCCGATCACCATGCGCAGAATGTGCGGGACGACGATACCGACGAAGCCGATGCCGCCGCTGACGGCGACCGAGGCGCCGACCGCCGCGGCGACGCTGACGATGGCGATATTCTTCAGCCGCTGCACTGATATCCCCATGTGGAAGGCGGCGGCTTCGCCGAGTGTCAGCGCATTCAGCCCGCGGGCCATGAAGGGAAGGGGCAGCAGGGAAAGGATGATGATCGGGCCGGCGCCCGCGACCTTGCTCCAGGTCGAGCCCGCCAGCGAGCCCATGCTCCAGAAAGTGAGGTCGCGCAATTGCCGGTCGTCGGCCATGTAGATGAGGATTCCGGTCGCCGCGAGGGCGAGGGAGCCAAGCGCGATGCCGGCGAGCAGCATGGTTGCGATGGATGTTTGCCCGTAGCGGGTCGCGATCTTGTAGAGCAGGATTGTCGTTGCCAGACCGCCTATGAAAGCAGCAATCGGCAGGGCGAAGATGCCGAAAAGATGCGCAAGCGGAGCCAGCACGCCACCGCCCAGAACGATCATGGCGACCGCGCCGAGGCTGGAACCGGCGGACACGCCGATCAGGCCGGGATCGGCCAGCGGGTTGCGGAAAAGACCCTGCATGACCGCGCCCGAAACCGCGAGCCCGCCGCCGATCAGGAAACCAAGGACGGCGCGGGGCAGGCGAATGTCGAAAATGACGATGCGGTCGCGAATGCTGAGCGTGCTTTCGGCACTGCCGCGCAGCATGCCCATCATCACGTCGATGACCGAAGCGTTCGAGGCGCCTGTCGTGATCGAGAAGAGGAAGGCCGCCGCTGAGACCAGAACGAGGCCGGCGATGACGAGGACCGCAAGCGCGGTGCGATCCCCTTCGCGTCGGCGTGCCGTGGTTTGCGACATCTGCTTCAGTCCCGCCATGGCATCGTTGAATGCCACGTCAGCCTCCGTAGATCGCCGCGTTCAGCTCGCGGATGGCGCTTGCCGTGCGCGGCCCGAAGCCGAGCAGGTGCAGGCCGTCCATGCGCACGATCGCCTTGTGGCTCGCGGCCGGCGTCAGCGAAATGGCCGGCTGCTTGAGCAGGTCTTCGTTCGACATAGACAGCGGTCCTTCGCGATCCATGATCAGGATGACGTCGGGCTTGGCTTCGATGATCGCCTCGTCGGTCACCGACTTATAGCCGGAGAAGCCGCTGATCGCATTGATGGCGCCGGTGAGTTTGATGATGCCATCGGCGGCCGTGTTGCTTCCCGACGCCAGGATCTTGCCGTTCTGGTTGCTGAGGATAAAGAGCACGCGCTTGCGCTCGGCCTCCGGGCGCTTGGCCGAATCGTTGATCGCGGCATCGAGATCGGCGGCAACCTTGTCTTCCAGCGTCTTTGCCTTGTCCGGCACGCCGAGCAGCGCGCCGACGACTTCGATCTTCTTCAGGATGCCGTCGCGATCGTAATGCTGGGGCACGGTTTCGAAGGGCAGGCTGGCATTGTGCAGCACCGCCAGTGCTTCCGGCGGGCCGGAACCCTCGACGGCGATGATGGCAGTCGGATTGACTGCCAGAATGCCTTCCGGCGACAAAGCGCGCATATAGCCGACATCGGGAAGCTTGGTCGCGTCCTTCGGGTATAGGCTGGTGGAATCGCGGGCGATGAGCCGCTTTTCCTCGCCGAGCGCATAGACGATCTCGGTAACATCGCCGCCGATGGAGACGAGGCGCGAGGTGTCCAGCTTCTTGGGCGCTTCGGCGGCATGTGCATGGCGCACAAGGCTGCCGAAGCCGGCGATCGGATTGGCCGGCACGAGGGGCAGGGCCATCACCACCACGGTCAGGGCGATTTCCCATGGCCTGATAAGCTTGAAGTTTTTAAACATGGTCATGCACCATCTTTCATGCGGCGACGCTGGCGTCGGCTCTCGTCAGGCTTTCCATGATGGCACGCCAATCGGGGCGTTCATCGAAGCCCTCCTTCCGCTTGCCAAAGAACTGGATGATCATCTCGCCCTTGGCGTTGTAGGCTTCGAGCGACGTGACGTGGCCGTCCTTCGTCGGCTTGCGCACGACCCATGCCTCGGCAATGTGGTCCTGACGCAGGTGCAGATGGAAGGTCGGGTCCATGACGTTGATCCAGGGACCCATCGTCTGCACGTTGAAGATCGGGCCGGAGTGGATCTGCACGGTGCCCTCGTTGGCGACGAAGCACATGATCGGCAGTCCCTCGCGCACGGAGGCGTGCATCATTTCGGCGACCGCGCCGGCATCGAGCTTCCAGGCGTAGTCGTCGCCGACGCTGCTGATCGCTTCGTGGCGGCCGATCTTCAGCTTCTTCAGCATCCCGAAGAATTCGTGCGTATCGGTCATGCGGCTCCAGTGATCGCGCAGCTCGTCGCGGCTGACGTCGCCGTCGGTCGCGCCATTGTCATAGCCAGAGCGATCCTCGACGAATTCCTGCGACTGGTCTTCGATCCGCAGCTCGGCGACCATGGCGTGATAGGCTTCGACATTCGATTGAGGGCGCAGATGCACCTTGTGAACGGCATCGCCGGCCTTGTCGAAGAATTGCAGGCTCAGTCTCTTCTGATCGCCATCGGTCTTGGTAACGGCAAAGCCGTAGGCCCAGCGCTTCGGGAAGATGCGCAGATCGATGTTCTCGCCAAGCACGATGGCGGCCTGAGCGCCGAACTTCATGTTTTCATAAACGCCGATCTTTTCATGCACGGCGCTTTCGTTGCGCGACAGGGCCATGATTTCGCCGAGCGAGGCAATCCGGTCCAGGAAGCGCTCGACACTTGCATCGATGCGGATGGCCGAAATGCCGACCTCGGCCGCGACCAGCGCTGCCTCGGAAATATCGAGGCGCGCCGCGATATCGCGCTCGCGCATCTTCGGGTTTTCTGCGCGGAAAGCGCGGATTTCGGCGGGGGTCGGGCGGGTCGTCTCAGTCATTGTCATGCCTATTTGTTGAGTATCAGCTTGCCTTGGCGCGTAATCTTCATTCGGTAGATGACGCCTTCGTGCTTGATCATGATTTCGGTCTGGCCCCGGAAAATATCCGTGCTCTCGACAATTCTTACCTGCGGTGCGGCCGTGCATTGCACCGGCGGCGTTGGGGTCTTCTCAGCAATCATCCTGTTTAGTTTTGCCTGAAAATTCATCGGTGGCCGAACCGTTGTCCGGCCAAATTTATCTTGACTCTCATACTCATGGTTCCATAAAGACGCAATAGGAGACTGGTAAAGTCAAGTTTAAAATTTCGACGGCACACGCCAGGGCAGTTGGCCGGGCAAATGGACGTCAAAACACATTCAGGAGACATGCCGATGTTGACGAAAACGATCTTGGCGCTCGCCGCTTCGGGGCTGTTTGCTGCGGCATCTTCTGTTCCCGCCTTCGCCCAGGAAGCGAACGCGGCAGCGGCGCCCGCATCTGCCGCCCCTGCGGCTGTGCGCAAGCTCAACGTCGAACTGAACGCGCTCGCTCCTTCCCAGAAGGGATGCATGATGACCTTCGTTGCCGAAAACGACATGGCGACGCCGATCAACAAGATCTCCTTCGAACTTGCCTTCTTCAACGACAAGAATGCCGTCGACCGCGTCACGGTACTTGATTTCCGTGACCTGCCGCTCGGCAAGAAACGCGTGCGACAATTCGATATGCCCGGCGTGAAGTGCGAGACCGTATCCCGTATCATCATCAACGACACGCCGGTTTGCGATGGTCCTGCGGCCGGCGAATGCAAGGCTGCGTTGACGACCCACTCCCAGACTTCCGTTCCTTTCGAAGGCTGAAGCCATGGCAATGCGCTCGGCGAAAGTTTCCATGGAACGCCGCGCTGATGGCGGCTTGAATGACAACTATCCGAGCGTGCTGCCCGGCCATGAATTGACTGGCCTTGAAGGCGTACCGCGACCGCCGGCCGGCGAGGCTGTGGTACATTACAGCCGGTTTACGGAGATCAGTTCTTTCCCGACCCATCCGGCGGAGCCTGCGTCGGATGCATCCGAGCCGCCCGCTATGGACGTGTTGGTTGAAAAGTCGAGTGGTAATTTCTCTCTCAAAAGGAAGAATATTACCGCCGCTTACCTCGGCTCCTGCTTTTTTCACATAGCACTGGTTGTTGCGGTACTATGGTTCGCTATTCCGCCGTTGGACGACGTCCAGCAGGAAGAGGGTGATACGCTCAACGTCGTCATGCTTGGCACCTCCGATGTTGATGAAGTGGCGGCCGGGGAAAGAAGTAAGCAACCGCCGGAACCAGAGCAGGTCGAGGCTGAAGCGGTGCAGCCGGATACTGTACAGCCCACTGATGCTGAACCTGTGGAGGCGCAACCCACTCAGCCTCCTGATACGACCGAAGCGATTCAACCTGTCGAAACGAGTGAAGCCGCGCAGCCGACGACGGAAACCATGCAACCAACATCATCTGAGACCGTCGCCACGACGGAACCCCAGATATTGGCAACGCAAGCGCCAGCCGAGACTACCGTGGTTCAGCCCCCAACTGCGGAGCCGACGGTAGAAGTACAGCCTACAGAAACCGCGCAGGCTGTAGAGCCGCCTGCGGAAGTCGTGACGCCCGCCGAAAAGCCAGTTCAACCAGCCAAACCGGTTGATAAGTCGAAAGAGCTTGTTAAGAAGCCGGCGCCGAAGATCGTGAAGAGAAAATCGGGTTCCGAGGGTGAGGGCAAGCAGGACTTGTCAAAGGGCTCTTCGGAAGGCACCGAAGCAGCGCGTTCCGATAATACAGCACAGGCTAACGCGCGTCGAACCGGATCTGGAAACGCTGATAAATCAAACTATGACGGCAAAATCCGGACATGTGTCGAGCGCTATATACGGCGCGTTTCCCCAAGTGAGAAAAATTTGACCGTCGTAATTCGCTTTAGGATCAATGCGTCTGGTCAAGTGCTGTCGCCTGGCATTGCAGGTGGTTCGGGCAATTCCGAGGTTGACCAGGCTGTCCTTGCTGCGTTGCGTAAAGTCGGATCATGCCCATCTATTCCTAGCGAAATGGGTGTCTCAAGTTTGCTATACGTCATCCCAATCATGGTGCGCTGACGTATCGCCTTAAAATATGATGAAAATCCTCAACTTTATACTTTACTCCAAAACTCATGTTTAATATGGTCGCCTCGTGCTCGATGGAATCGAGCGCGCAAGAGCAACCAGCAAACGGGTGATGCATGGCGCGTAAGGGGAAGAGGGATTCTGGTCGTGAGAGCCGTCAGGCACAAGCGCCGGCGCAGGCTCCGGCGAAATCCGGTCTCGATGTCCGCAGCTTTCTCTATGTCGGCGGTCGCGATTGCCAGGTGGCGCATCTACGCCAGATCGCCAGCAATTTCGGCGCCGAACTGATCCATCACGACGGCGGCCTGCGCGAAGCGGTGTCCCGCATCGACACCGTGCTGCCCTCGGTCGACTGCGTCTTCTGCCCGATCGACTGTATCAGCCACGATGCCTGCCTGCGCGTGAAGACGGGCTGCAAGAAGTTTGGCAAGGCGTTCATTCCCTTGCGCAACGGCAGCAAGTCCAGCCTCGAACGGGCGCTGCAGACGATGAAAGAACGAGACGTTTCCCAATGATCGATAATGGCCCTGACGGGTTTATGCTGATCGGCCTGCACAAGCTGGCCGCACAGAATGGCGACGGGCTTGTGCCCGAACTCTATGAATTGCTGATGCGCCGCGCCGAAGAACAGCAGCGCGCGGCCAATGTCTCCTCCTTTCCGGCCTGGAAAGCGCGGCTGCCGGGAGAGGCGCCGGATCAGCCGTTGGACAAGAAGAACGGTGACGGCGGAAATGTCGTTGCCTTTGCGCCTTACGTGGATAAGACTGTCGCCCGTCGCAAGAAGGTCTGATCGTCGAACGAGGTTGCCATGTACATCGCCATGAACCGCTTCAAGGTCGTCATCGGTTTGGAGGGCGAATTCGAAGGGGTGTGGAGAGGGCGTGACTCCCGACTATCGGAAGTGCCGGGCTTCCTGGAGTTTCGGCTCCTGCGCGGCAAGGCCGATGTCGAGGAAGGTTATACGCTGTTCTCCTCGCATACCATCTGGCACAGCGAAGAGGATTTCATCAACTGGACGAAATCCGAGCATTTTCGCGCGGCGCACCGCAATGCGGGCGAGAACAAGCGGCTCTATTGGGGGCCGCCGCAATTTGAAGGCTTCAGCGTCGTTCCCGGGATTTGAGCTGGAGATAGCCAGCATCGCAGGTGACGGTGCCGGCTTTACGCTTTTGCGGCGTTTGTTCTGAAGAAGGCGCCGAGCGCTATCGCCGCCCAGCCGGCGATCATCCCCATCCCACCTGTCGGAGCGGCCAGCGGAAAGAGCGAGCCGCCGCCGAAATGGCGGTTGATCAGGTCGCCGGCAAAGATCAGCGTTCCCAATCCCAGCAGGACAGCGGCGATCGGTGCTGTGCGGATGCGGTCATAGCCGACATAAAGCGCCAGGAGGGCAGGGGCGTGGGCAAGGCTCATCGCGGAGGCCGCGCCGAGAAAGTGGGTATCGCCGCCGTGGGTCGCGGCTGCGGCGAGCGCGACGCCGCCACCGCCGAGAATGCCGGCAATAAACAGGGTGGCCGGACGGATTGTGGCACCGATGCTCATATCTTCCTCATTCCCTGTTCTGCATGTGGAAGGCCAGACGCTCGACCGGCTCCCAGATAATGGCTCGCAGTTTCTCGTTCTCGATGGTTTCGTCCATGGCGCGGCGAAAGCACAGAAGCCATTCGTCGCGTTCCTGGGGGCCGATGGCGGCGACGAAATGCCGGCTGCGCAGGCGGGGATGGCCGCGCTTCTCGACGTAGAGCTGCGGCCCGCCAAGATAGCCGGTCAGATATTCGTAGAATTTTTCCTGCGAGCCCTTAAGGCTGGGAGGATGCACGGCGCGGCAATTGGCGGCCTCGGGCAGCGTATCCATCAGTTCGTAGAAGCGCGCCGTCAGCGCCCTCACGGTACGGTCGCCGCCGATCGCTTCGTAAAGTGTGATGGTTTCTTCGCTCAAGCCTCGGCCCCTGTTTACGATGTCCTACATGGCAACTGACGGGCGAAGCCGCAACCGTCGAAACGGCCGGTGCGGCGTTTCGGCGCTGCCTATTTTGCCGTCGCCAGCTGGAAAGCGTCGCTTTCTCCGGGAATGAGTTCGAGCGGCCACACGCTCTGGCGCGACGTCCTCGGGTATTCCTGGCTGTAGGCCGGCATGCTGGAGAGCAGAATTTCAGCCAGTTCGACGCCAAGGTCGTGGAGCGACGTGCGAAAACAGGTCAGCGCCGGCTGCAGGAATTTGGCGCGCGGCGCCTCGCGGAAGCTGACGACGGCGATGTCGCGCCCGGGAATGATGCCGGATTCCATCACGCGCCGATAAAAGCCGATCGCCATCAGTTCATAGATCAGGATCACGGCTGTCGGTTGATCTTCGAGGCCCAGCAGCTCGTCGGCTACCTGATAGCCGCCCTGTTCGCTCGATTTGGCGCGGATGACCAGCGCCGGGTCATAGACGATGCCATGTCGCTCGAGGGCATGGCGATAGCCGTCCACGAAGACGAAGCCGAGATTGATCTCGCTTGCGGGCGCGCTGATAGCGATACGGCGATGTCCATGCGCCACGAGCCGGTCGACGGCGCAATTGACGACGCCGTCGAAATCGAGGTCGGCCCAGGGGTGCTGCGTGCCCGAAAGGCTGCGGCCGAGCGCTGCAAACGGGATTTTCGCCTTGGCAAGCAGATCGAAGCGTTTGTCGACCCGTTGCGTTTCCGAAATGATCATCGCATCGGCAATACGCCGCGCCACCATGCGCTTGAGATATTCATAAGGGTCTTCGTCATGCGGGCAGGGGAGCATGATCAAATCGAGATTGTGCCGCGAGAACACGCTCTGCAGCCCGCCCGTCACGGTCAGGAAGAAATTGTCGCTATTTTCAACCGTTTCCCGGCTGGACTGGATCATCAGGCCGATGACGTTCGTCGTGCCCTGTCTGAGGCTGCGCCCCGACTGGTTGGCGACATAGCCCAGCTGTTCGGCGGCGGCGAGTACGCGCTTGCGGGTTTCCTCGTTGACATCAGGCTTGCCGTTCAACGCGCGTGATACTGTGCCGATCGAGATATCGAGATGCTCGGCAAGCTGACGAATACCCTTCATCGGCCGCGGTTTTCCTCCATGCGCCATTTTCCGTAGTCCTCCTCTATTGACACAGGAAAATCTTTTCGCATAGTATCGTAAACGTTTACGGAGCGCGTGTCATGAGGGGTAAGACACTGCCCGCTGGAGGACATCGTGAAATTTAATGCCATTTTGTGCGGGTGCGGAGCCATGTCCAAAGGCTGGCTCAGGGCCATCGCCTCGACGCCGGCGCTTGCCGGTTCCATTCGGATCGTGGGTCTGGTTGATCTCAACCGGGCGACCGCGGAAAACCTTGCCAAAGAATTCTCTCTCGGCGATGCCGTCATCGGCTCCGATCTCGCCGAGGTCATTGCGGCGACCAAGGCAGATCTGGTCTTTGATGTCGTCATTCCGGCTGCGCGCTTCGGCGTGGTCTCGACGGCTTTGAAGGCCGGCTGCCACGTGCTCAGCGAAAAGCCGATGGCGACGTCGCTGGCTGAGGGCGCGGCCCTGATCGATCTTGCCGCCAAGGCCGGCAAGGTCCATGCCATCATCCAGAATCGCCGTTTCATCTCCGGTATCCGTCGCCTGCGACGCTTTGTGGAGGAGGGGGCGATCGGCGAGCTTACGGGTATTCATTGCGATTTCTTCCTCGGCCCGCATTTCGGCGGCTTCCGCGAGGAAATGGACAATGTGCTGTTGCTCGACATGGCGATCCACACCTTCGACGCGGCCCGCTTTGTATCCGGCAAGGTGCCGGTTTCGGTCTATTGCGTCGAAAAGAACCCGGTTGGCTCCTGGTACAGGCACGGAGCCTCGGCCCATGCGCTCTTCGATTTTTCCGACGACGTCGTCTTCAGCTATCGCGGCTCCTGGTGCGCGGAAGGCCGGCGCACGAGCTGGGAGAGCCAATGGCGGCTGACCGGCAGCAAGGGCATGCTGACCTGGGATGGCGAAGAGAATTTCGAGGCCAGCGTGGCGGGCAGCGAGCCGGGGCTGCTGCATGGCTTTACCCCGATCGAAGTCCCCGGCCCGAAACATGAGGATGAGACGCATGGCCATGCCAGCGTCATTGCCTCCTTCATCGAAGCGATCGAGACGGGCAAGCGGCCGGAAACCGAAAGCCGCGACAACATTCGCAGCCTCGCCATGGTTTTGGGCGCGATCGAGAGCGCCAAGACCGGCCGCCGCGTCGATATTTCAGCACAAGGACAGTGAGAGCATGACCAATCCGGCAAAGGCCATCCGCATCGGCACGATGATCAGGGCGACAAACGAGGATGCCGCCAAGGGCATCGCCAAGATCGCCGATCTCGGCTTCGAAAGCTTCGAGCCATTCTTTTGGCAGACCACGAATGGCCAGAACCTGGCGGAACTCGGCAAGCGCAGCCTGGACGCCATCGGCGATCGCGACATCACCATCTCGACCCTCGGCATGTTCGGCAATCCGCTTGAGGAGCGTGAGATGGACCTGCTGACGTTGCAGGGCTGGAAGGATTGCATCGACAACGCCCATCATTTCGGTGCCACCTGCGTGGCAGGTTTTACCGGACGCATCCGCAACAAGCCGCTCACCGACAGCCTGCCGCGCTACAAGCAGGTCTGGAGCGAGCTTGCCAAGCGGGCCGCTGACAAGGGCATCAAGATCGCTTTCGAAAACTGCGCCATGGATGGCAACTGGGCGACCGGTGACTGGAATATCGCCCATAATCCCGATGCCTGGGAGCTGATGTTCAACGAGACCCCGGACGATAATCTCGGCCTGGAATGGGAGCCGTGCCATCAGATGGTCTATCTGATTGAGCCGCTGCCGCAGATCCGCAAATGGGCGAAAAAGATCTTCCACGTCCACGGCAAGGACGCGACGATCCGCTGGGATGTCATCAAGGAACACGGCATTTTCGGCAAGGAGAAGTTCGTGTTCATGCGCACGCCGGGCTTCGGCGACAGCAATTGGACCGACATCATCTCCGAGCTGCGTCTTGCCGGCTGGTCCGGCTCCATCGACATCGAAGGCTGGCATGACCCGGTCTATCGCGATGCGCTCGAAATGACTGGCCAGGTCCACGGGTTGAACTATCTGAAGAAAAGCCGGGGCGGGGAGTTTGTCGAGTAACGCATGGATTTGCGAATCTGCATCGATTTAGGAGGCAAGTTGTGCGTTAATAAAGTGCCCGGAGCAGCGACGTTTCTGGCAGGACGGGTACCAAAACGGAGGAACCATCGAGCGTCCGCTCCTTGTCCCATGTGGCAGGCGGGCGCTTGGTGCAAATGAGAGGAAAAACGCCGATGGCAGCGCGGGCCATGCCATCGGACAGATACCGTCACGGTTCGCAGGTGGAGGAGAATATATGAATATTTTTTCGAAGCTGGCGCTCACCGCCGGCATGTCGCTCCTGCTGGCTGCCGGTGTGGCGCAAGCCCAGAGCAAGACATTTAACGTCTGGTGGTACGAACTGCCCGACACGCCTCAGGCGATCGCCTGGACGAAGGCACTCGAGGTGTTCAAGACCAAGCATCCCGACGTAACCGTCAATTTTGAACAGAAGACCTTCGATCAATTGCAGAAGGCAGGCAGTCTTATTCTCAATTCGGACCAGGCTCCGGATGTGCTGGAGTACAACAAGGGCAACGCCACCGCCGGTCTCGTCGCCTCGCAGGGCTTGCTGACGCCGCTCGACGACCAATTCAAGGCACGCGGTTGGGACAAGGTCCTGAACGAAACCAATACTCAGCTCAGCAAATATGATGCAAACGGCGTCTATGGCTCGGGTCCGATCATCGGTATTCCGGCGCTCGGCGAGTTTGTCTCGGTCTTCTACAACATCGACATGTTCCAGGCTGATGGCTTGAAGGTGCCGACGACGCTGGCCGAGTTTGAAGCGACCCTCGATCACTTCAAGCAGAAGGGCATCACGCCGCTTGCCTACGGCACGGTGGATTCGAACGCACAGCATTTGCTGTACACACTGGCATTGACGCAGGCTGACGATACCTGGGTCAAGAATTATCAGGGCCTCAAGGCCCCGCTCGATACCAAGCCTTTCCTGTTCGCCGCTCAGAAGATCGCCGACTGGGTGAGCAAGGGTTACATCTCCAAGGATTCGACCGGCCTCAAGGGCACCGACGCCGCCAACGTCTTCTCTTCGGGCAAGGCGCCGATGTTCGTCAGCGGCACCTGGAACAACGGCAATTTTGCCAACACCATCAAGACGTTCAAATGGAGCCAGTTCCTTTTCCCGACGCCGAAGTACACCGTCGGCTCGACTGGCAGCATGTTCATGGTGCCGAAGAGCGCCAAGAACAAGGATCTCGCCTATGAGTTCATCGATCTGGTGCTCAGCAAGGAAAACCAGAACGAACAGGCAAATCTTGGCGGTGTGGCCATTGATGCAGATCCGGCTGCCATCACCGATGAGGTCGGCAAGCGCAACGTCGAACTCTTCAAGCAGATTTCCGGCAAGGGCGGCCTCGGCTTCTACCCGGACTGGCCGGTGCCCGGTTATTACGAACTCCTGATCCAGGCGACCACCGGCCTGGTGAACGGCTCCACGACGCCCGATCAATTGGCTGCACGGCTGAAGAAGGCCTACGACGACGTGCAGGCGGCCCAGTAACCCATCGGCGACAATCACAACGGCGGGACGGCTTTCAACGCCGCCTCGCCGTATCGGACTGGAGGAATTCGATGGATAAGTCGAGGAGCGCCGGCAGGGCGGGATACTATTTCTACATGATCCCCGGCATGCTGGGGTTTGCGGTCATAGTGCTCATTCCGCTCATTGCCAATTTTGCGATCAGCTTCACGACATGGAAGGGCGGCGTCATTCCGCCGCGCTATGTCGGTTTTGATAATTATGAGAGGCTGCTGCAGGATACCGCCTTCTGGGGCTCGATCCAGCATACGCTGCTGTTCATCATCTCGATGACGATCGTTCCCATTCTTTTGGGATTGCTGCTGGCGGCGGTACTGTTCGACTATATCAGCGCGCAATTCAGTGAGACATGGTCGAGCTTCTTTCGGGCCGGCTTCTACCTGCCGCAGATCCTGCCGCTGACCGCGGCCGGCGTTCTCTGGGGATGGATACTCAACCCGATCGGCATCATCAACGCGGTGCTGAAAGCGATCGGCCTCGATTTCATGGCGAAGAACTGGCTGGGGGATGCGAGCTATGCGCTGTGGGCGGTTTCCGCAGTCATCGTCTGGGTTCAGGTCGGCTACTGCCTTGTTGTCTTCATGTCCGGCCTGGCGCGCGTCGACCCCTCGCTTTACGAAGCCGCCGAGCTCGACAATGCGAGCTGGTTCGGGCGCTTCCGCTCCATCACGATCCCGATGCTCATGCCGGAAATCTTCGTCGTTGCGCTGACAACGCTGATCGCAGCGCTCAAGGTTTTCGCACCGATCTATGTTCTGACCTCGGGCGGGCCTGACAATGCGACGACGGTGCCGTCCTATCTGTCCTATTATCATTTCTTCACGACGAACCGCGTCGGCTACGCTGCGGCCATTGCGACCCTGCAGACGGTCATGACGATCATACTCGGCGTCGTGTTCCTGCGCATGCAATCGAAGCAGACCGAGGGAGGGCACTGACATGACGGCCACGTCTTCGATTTCCGCCGCAGTCGCTTCGGTCGATCATCGTCAGAAGAAAGGCTTCGGCCGCTGGGTCGTTCTGGCCATCCTGCTCGTCTTCCTGGCCGGAACGTTGTTTCCGTTCTTCCTTGCGGCCTTCAATGCCATCAAGACGCCTTCGGATTATGCCGCCAACGGCCCGCTTGGCTTTCCGCAAACCTTCGACCTGACGGCGCTCAAGAACTTCTGGAACACGGTCAATTTTCCGCTCAAGCTCTTCAACAGCATTCTCATCAGCGGGTGCACGGCCATTCTTGCCGTCGTTCTCAGCCTGCTCAACGCCTATGCCATCGGCATCGGCCGGGTGCGCGGCGGACAGGCACTGCTGGTCATCCTGCTGATCTCGATCATGGCGCCGCAGGAGGCACTGGTCTATCCGCTCTACTACATGGCCAAGCAGGTTGGCCTGTTCGACTCGGTGCTTTCGGTGATCCTGATCATCGGCGTCCTGCATACGGCTTTCGGCACCTACCTGCTCTCGTCCGTCATGGCGACATTCCCGCGCGAGATCATCGAAGCCGCGCAGATCGACAATGCAAGCCGCTGGCAGATCCTATGGATGGTGATCGTGCCGGTGTTACGGCCGACGCTGGCCGTGCTTGCGACCTTCTTCTTCATCTGGACCTGGAACGAATTTCTGATCCCGCTGGTGTTCCTCGTTTCCAACAACAACCAGACGGTCTCCGTCGCCATGGGCGTGCTGTCGGGTGCCAATACGCAAGAGCCGACCGCGATTGCGGCGGCCTCGTTGCTCGGTATCCTGCCGACGGTGATCTTCTTCCTTATTTTCCAGCGGACCCTGACGCGCGGCGTCGCTGTAGGTGCCGTCAAATAACCAATGCGGAAGCCCCGTTCCGACCATGATCGTCGGGCGGGGCGCGATGAATGGCAAGTCTGACGAAGTTCGATTTTTCCGCGGGAGGCGTAAAGTGGCAGGTATCAATATCAAGTCCCTCACCAAGCATTTCGGGGCCGTGCAGGTTCTGAACGACATCGATCTGACGATCGAGCGCGGCGAATTCGTCGTCTTCCTCGGCGGTTCTGGCTGCGGCAAGTCGACATTGCTGCGGATGATCGCGGGACTGGAATCGATCACCAGCGGCGAGATCTGGATCGGCGGCCGCCGCGTCGACCAGCTGCCGCCCGGCGAGCGCGGCGTATCGATGGTCTTTCAATCCTACGCGCTTTATCCGCACATGACCGTTCGCGACAACATGTCCTTTGGCCTGCGCAACATCAAGACGCCGAAGGCCGAGATCGCGAGGCGCATCGAGGCGGCGGCGAAGATCCTCGAAATGCCGCATCTTCTCGATCGCAAGCCTTCGGCACTCTCCGGTGGCCAGCGCCAGCGCGTCGCGATCGGCCGTGCCATCGTGCGCGAGCCCGATGTCTTCCTCTTCGACGAGCCGCTGTCCAACCTCGATGCCGGCCTGCGCACGCGCACCCGCGTCGAGTTGGCGCAGCTGCATGAGCGGCTGGGTGCGACGATGGTGTTCGTCACCCACGACCAGGTGGAGGCGATGACGCTTGCCGACCGTATCGTGCTGCTCAACAACAAGAAGATCGAGCAGGTAGCTTCGCCCGTCGAGATCTACACGCGCCCCGCGACGCGCTATGTCGCTCAGTTCGTCGGATCGCCGGGCATGAACTTCATCAACATAGCCGGCCTCGGCGAGGCGGCCGGACTGGCAACGGCCACGCTGCCCGATGGCTCGGTCATCAGGACGGCTGTCGCGCTCGATGGCCTTTCGAATTCCGGGCTGACGCTCGGTGTCCGCCCGGAGCATCTGGTCGTGACGACGGCGGAGAAGGGCGATATCGGCGGGCATGTCGAGACCATAGAGCGTCTGGGCGACCGTTCGCTCGTTCACGTCCGGCTCAAGGACGGTTCGAAGATCATCGGCACCGATCCCGGCATGACGACGATTGCGACCGGCTCGCCGATCGCCTTCGCCGTCGAGGCAACAAAGGTCAGCATCTTCGATGAGAAGGATGCGGCCTATCATTCCGTAAATTGAGGAGGAAACAACACGAGATCATCCATAAAATTAGACTCCGACGCCGCCGATTAGATCGTTGACGAAACCGTCCAACTGGTATGTTATATCGCCATGTCCACTGCGCACCATAGGAAGAAGCAGCCCTTGTTCGTCCGCCAGCAATTGCTTGACGTGGCGGCGCGGCTTGCTTCCGAAAAGGGGATGACGGCAGTGACGCTGGATGCCGTTTCCGGCGCCTCCGGCGTCAGCAAAGGTGGTTTGCTGCATCATTTCCCCAGCAAGAACATGTTGCTGGAGGCACTGTTCGACAGCCTTCTGGAGCGGCTGGACGCTGCGATCGAGGAAGCGATGCGGGCAGATCCTTTGCCGCATGGCCGCTTTACGCGCGGTTACCTGCATGCCTGCCTGGCGTTGCGCGATCAGCCTGAGGGTACGAAAGACTGGGCGCAGGTGACCATGGTGCTGCTCACGGAGCCGCAATTGCGGCAGCGGTGGCACGAATGGGTGCGCGAGCGCAGCGAGGAATATGTCGGCACGGACTCCTCCGTGGATGCGGCGATCGTCCGATTGGCGACCGACGGGATCTGGCTTGCGGACCTGCTCGGCAGCCACGACATGGACGAGAAGGCCCGCCAAAGGCTGGTCGACCGGCTGATCGAGCTGACGCAGCTCTAACAAACTCGGAGAAAATGGAATGGCGAACGCATCCGTCTATGCAATGCTGCTGGTCGCGATCGTGCTCGAAGTGATCGGCACGACGGCATTGCAGATGTCGCAGCAGTTCACCCGCCTCGGCCCGGCAGTCGTTGTGGTGGTCTGTTATGCCGCCGCCTTCTATTGTCTTTCGGTAACGTTGCGGGTCATTCCGGTTGGTATCGCCTACGCTATCTGGAGCGCGCTGGGTATCGTGCTGATTTCGATGGTTGGAGTGGTGCTTTTCCGCCAGAAACTCGATCTCGCCGCCATCATCGGCCTGGGGTTGATTATCGCCGGCGTGCTTGTCGTCAACCTCTTTTCAAAATCCGTGTCGCACTGAAAACAGAGGTGTTGTTCATGGTTGCTTTTGCCTTTGTCAAATCGCTTTGGGCGCAGTATGTCTTGCGCTGGATAGGCTGATGGAGGCTTGAAATACGGCGCTTTCCCAAAGCGCTTTGGATCGCATAACCTATTCAATCCCAATGGTATTAGAGGAGTGCCGTAATGACTATTCGTGCCGTCGTTTGGGGCGAGAACATTCATGAGCAAACAAACAAGGTCGTCGCCGGGATCTATCCGGAAGGCATGCACAACACCATCGCCAAGGCATTGAATGCCGATGCGGGTATCGAGGCAACGACTGCAACGTTGCAGGAGCCGGAGCATGGTCTCAGCGAAGCTCGCCTGAAGGACACCGACGTCCTTCTGTGGTGGGGTCACAAGGATCACGGCGCCGTCAAGGACGAGGTCGTCGAGCGCGTCGCCAAGCGCGTGTGGGAAGGCATGGGCCTCATCGTCCTGCATTCGGGCCATTTCTCCAAGGTCTTCAAGCGCCTGATGGGCACGCCCTGCGCGCTGAAGTGGCGCGAGGCTGGCGAGCGCGAGCGGCTGTGGGTCATCAATCCGCGCCATCCGATCGCAGCCGGCCTCGGCGAGCATTTCGAGCTCGAGAACGAAGAAATGTACGGCGAGCAGTTCTCCGTTCCGGAGCCGCTGGAAACCGTGTTCATCTCCTGGTTCCAGGGCGGTGAAGTCTTCCGTTCCGGCATGACCTGGCGCCGCGGTGCCGGCAACATCTTCTATTTCCGCCCCGGCCACGAGACCTATCCGACCTATCACAACGGCACGGTTCAGAAGGTTCTGATCAATTCGGTAAAGTGGGCTCACAACCCGCTCGGCACCCAGGCCAGCATCCATGATGCGCCGAACGTGCCGGTCGAAAAGGCACTGGAGCCGATCGTCGAGCGCGGCCCAAGACTCCACCAGGCCGGCGAAGCCGGTTATCGCTGAGGTATCATATGCGTCTCATAGTAGTTGGCACGGGCGGCATGGCGAAGAACCATGTGGAGCATTTCGCCCGCATTCCTGGCGTCGAAATCGTCGGCGCCGTCGATACGGATGCGACGAGGCTCACCGCCTTTTGCGATACGTTCGATATCAAGAAGCGCTTCTCGTCGCTCGACGAGGCGCTGGCCTGGGGTGAGTTCGATGCGGCGACCAATGTCACGCCGGATAAGGCTCACAACCCGACCACCCTGCCGCTGCTTGCCGCCGGCAAGCATGTTCTCTGCGAGAAGCCTCTCGCGGAGAACTATGAAAAGGCACTCGAAATGACGGAAGCTGCCGAAAGGGCAGGGGTCGTCAACATGGTCAACCTGACCTATCGCAATGTCGCGCAGCTGCAGAAGGCGCGCGAGATGGTGATCTCGGGCGAGATCGGTACGGTCAAGCATGTCGAGGCGTCCTACCTGCAGAGCTGGCTCGTCTCCAAGGCCTGGGGTGACTGGCGCAGCGAATCCAAATGGCTGTGGCGCCTATCGACCGGGCACGGTTCGAACGGTGTTCTCGGCGATATCGGCATCCATATTCTCGACTTCGCCGCCTATGGCGCGGCGACCGATATCGATCATGTCTTCGCTCGCCTCAAGACCTTCGCCAAGGCGCCTGGCGAGCGCATCGGCGAATATACGCTTGATGCGAATGACAGCTTCTCGATGTCGGTCGATTTCGCCAACGGCGCGCTCGGCGTCGTGCATGCGAGCCGCTGGGCAACGGGGCATCTGAACGAGCTGAAGCTTCGCATTTACGGCGAGCGCGGCGGCCTGGAGGTGAACCACAGCCCAAACGGCTCCGAACTGCGTGGCTGCCTCGGTGATGATATGGAAACGGCGACGTGGCGTGTTCTCGAAGTGCCGCCGGTGCCGACCAACTATCAGCGGTTTGCCGAGGCCGTCATGACCGGCAGCAGCCAGGACCCGAGTTTCCGACACGCAGCCAACTTGCAGCGCGTGCTGGATCTTGCCATGGTAACTGAGGTCGAACGGCGCGAGCTGAAGGTCTGATGATTACAGCGCCGCGCGTCACATGTGACGTGCAAAGGTCGCTGTAGTATTTTAAATCTGCCGCACAATTTTATCCTTAAATCGATTCCGATTTAAGGAATTATGCGGCAGGTAACCTTCAGGCAAAGCCTTGGGAGTGCATGCATGTCTACCGAGGAAAAAGTTGCCAGTCACTACACGCATGGATCGCTGGAAACGGCGATCCTGCAAACCCTTTCGGCCGACGGCAAGGACATCGACAACCTGCGCATCCGTGATCTCGCCGGTGTCGACGAGTTCCATCTGGGGCGGCATGCGGCGACGGTGGATTTTGCGAGGGATCTCGATCTTGCGGCTGGCCTGCGGCTCGCCGATATCGGATCGGGGCTTGGCGGACCCGCCCGTCATTTTGCCGATTCCTATGGATGCATCGTGTCGGGCATCGATCTTACCGAAGAGTTCGTTCAGGTCGCCAATTCGCTGACGGCCCGCTGCGGTCTGGCGGATCAGGTGTCGTTCCGGCAGGGGAGTGCTTTGGCGCTGCCCTTCGAGAGCGGTGGTTTCGATCGCACGACGCTCATCCATGTCGGCATGAATATCGAAGACAAGGCGCGGCTATTCGCGGAGATCAGGCGTATTCTCAAGCCGGGCGGCCGTTTCGGTCTCTATGAGATCATGCAGATGCGCGATGGCGTGCTGCCCTATCCGATGCCCTGGGCGATGGAGCCGGAAACGAGTTTCGTCTGCACTCCGGATGTCTATCGCCGTCTGCTCGATGAAGCCGGCTTCGCCGTCGAGCTGGAGCAGGACCGCAGCGCCCTTGCGATCCGGCTGGCGCATGAGGCACGCGCCAAGGCTGCGGCGGGCGGGACGCGAGACCAGGGTTTTCGCACGCTGATGGGTCCGCGGGCCGGAGAGCGAAGCAGCAACGTCAACATCTCGGTCGAAGCTGGCCTGCTCGCACCGATCGAGATGATCGCCCGGGCGGTGTGACAGAGTGCGCCTGATGTGCCCGACGGCGCGCATTGACAGCGGCGGGCCTGTTTCTATATTGAAAATCCAACGGTAATGGATTTCTGCCGGGCCATGCTGGCCGAACCGCTGCTCTGATTTTTCCAGGGAAGCTGATGACTCCTACTCAACGCGCCTGAAAGGCGAAGGAGTAGAGTCGTGCCTGTTTTCTTGTCGTTATCCCACTCATGTTTCTTATCCACTGTCCCCGGGAGACCCTCCAGCGGCTTCGCGGGAGGGGCAAACTGATGTCCGCATCCGTCTATTTTTATCATCGCTTTCAGCAATTTCGCAGCCTCTTCAAATGGATAGTTCTGGTGGTGCCGATGGCTGTGGTCGTCGGCTCGCTCTGCGCCCTGTTTCTGTGGAGTCTCGACAAGGCGACCGCGATCCGCTTCGACCACCCCTGGCTGATCTTCCTGATGCCGGTCGCGGGTTTCCTGATGGTGCTGGTCTACCAGCGTTTCGGCCGTGGGTCGGAAGGCGGCAACAATCTGATCGTCGACCGGATTCATGAGCCCGGCGGCGGCGTGCCGCTACGCATGGCACCCTTCATCCTGGTCTCGACCGTCCTGACGCATCTGGTCGGTGGCTCGGCGGGGCGTGAGGGGACGGCCGTGCAGCTCGGCGGCAGCATTGCCAGCGCCTTCGCGAAGATATTCCGGCTCAGCCACGCCGAGATCCGCATTCTCCTCATGGCAGGGATCGCAGCTGGCTTCGGCGCAGTCTTCGGCACACCGATCGCGGGCGCGGTCTTCGCTCTCGAAGTTTTGACGATCGGGCGCATGCAATATGAAGCGCTGATCCCGAGCCTTGCGGCTGCGATCGCTGCCGATTGGGCCTGCCATGCCTGGGGTGTCGAACATATTCAATACCATATCGGGTATCTGGCCGGCACGCCGGCCAGCACGTTCCATCTCGATGCGCTGCTGCTCGTCAAGGTCGGCATCGCCGGCGTCATCTTCGGCCTGATGGCGCGCTGCTTCAGCGAGGTCTCGCACGCGGCATCGGCGGCGTTCAAACGCTTCTGTGCCTATGCGCCGCTCAGGCCCGTCATCGCCAGTGCGATCTTGATCAGCCTCGTCTATCTGCTCGGTACGCGGCAATATCTCGGGCTCGGCGTCTGGTCGCCCAATCCCGGCGATGCGACGATCCTCGGTTTCTTCGATCCGGCCCATGTCGACTATTGGAGCTGGTTCTGGAAGGCGGTCTTCACGATCGTGACGCTGAGCGCCGGTTTCAAGGGCGGGGAGGTGACGCCGTTGTTCTTCATCGGCGCCGCGCTGGGCAACGCGCTTGCCGCCATCCTCGGTGCGCCGGCCGATCTTTTCGCCGGACTGGGCTTCGTCGCTGTCTTTGCCGGCGCTACCAACACGCCGCTCGCCTGCATGATCATGGGCATCGAGCTGTTCGGCGCGACGCATACCGTCTATCTCGCCGTTGCCTGCTTCCTTGCCTATATCTGCAGCGGCCATACCAGCATCTACCTGTCGCAGCGTCTGGGCATCGCCAAGAGCGCGGTCCCGGGGCATGTCCCTGCCGATATGTCGCTGCGCCACATTCGCGAACGCGGCTTGGAGACGCGGCGGGAAAACATCCATAAGATCGAAGAGGTTTGACGCTAGGACGGCTGGAGGTTGTCGTGCTCTATCTTGTCGTATTTCTCGGTGCTGGATTGGGCGGGGCATTCCGTCTCGGGATCAACGAGCTCGCCGCCCGGCTGCTCGGGGTGGAATTTCCGTTCGGCACCCTCATCATCAATGTCCTCGGGGCGTTTATCATGGGGTTGCTGACGGAATATTTCGTCTTTCGCGGCGGTATGTCGCAGGAGGCGCGAGTGTTTCTGACGACCGGGATTCTCGGGGGGTTCACGACATTCTCGACCTTTGCGCTGGAAAGCGTCATGCTCTGGGAGCGCGGCCAATGGATGCCATCCATCGCCTATATCGCCCTGTCCGTTTTCCTGTCGATCGGGGCTTTGATAGCAGGGCTTGCAATTGTCCGGCTAATAATTCAGGCTCAAACGGCATAGTGATGAGGGGTCGGCAGATTTCGCCGTATTTTCGCCGATTCTGAGGTGAATCCCTCTCGAGAATCGCTGGAGAGTCCTTGCGCGACAAACCACCGCTCGTTGCGAACGGACTCTCTTGCGAAATTCGACTAATCAACTCATATAATCGGCTATTGTGATCACCGCATAACAAAGGAGTCGGGTGTCAATCGGGAAGGGACAGGCGAATATCCCAAGCTTCGCTCCTGTCGCCCCAGCGGGATTTGCATGCAGATTCCCTCGGCCAAGACTTCCTCCCTGGACAGCCCTTAAAGATAGACATGACGGAGAGTCCCTTGAGCGCACCTGCTCCCACTTCTAACCAATCTCCTGCTCCGGAACAAACCTTCGGCACTAGCGGTATCGCGCCGATGGATCGCCCCAGCGCCATGACGCGCTTCTTCATGGGCATCGTTGCCTGGGCCGAAAGCCTCAATCTGAAATATGCCAAGCTCGGCAATCCGCCGGTCTATGACAACGCGACCTTCCCCTGGGCCGCCGAGATCGAGAAGGATTATCCCGCAATCCGCGCCGAGCTCGAAAAGGTGCTGCTGCGCCAGAGCGAGCTGCCGACATTCCAGGATATCTCCACCGACGTGAAGACCATCTCGACCGATAACCGCTGGAAGACCTTCTTCCTCCTCGGTTTCGGCGTGAGGTCCGAGCAGAATATAAAGGCATGCCCGAACACGTGGGCCGCCGTGCAGAAAATCCCGGGGCTGAAGACGGCGATGTTCTCCATCTTCGAGCCCGGCAAGCATCTTCCCGCCCATCGCGGCCCCTATAACGGCGTGCTGCGCCTGCATCTCGGCCTCATCGTGCCGGAGCCGAACGAGAAGCTCGCGATCCGTGTCGACAAGCAGGTTTGCCATTGGCAGGAAGGCAAGGCGCTGATTTTCGACGACGCCTACGAGCATGAGGCCTGGAACCATTCCGACAA
Source organism: Rhizobium sp. NPDC090279 (assembly GCF_044769665.1). NCBI lineage: Bacteria > Pseudomonadati > Pseudomonadota > Alphaproteobacteria > Hyphomicrobiales > Rhizobiaceae > Rhizobium > Rhizobium sp. NPDC090279. The sequence continues at coordinate 524,130 of NZ_JBIVYI010000002.1, forward strand.
GACCCGCGTCGTGCTCTTCGTCGACTTCGTCAAGCCGATGAAGTTCCCGGCCCGCTTCGTCAACTGGGCCCTGATGAACCTGGCGATCTTCACGCCCTTCATCAAGGAAGGTCTCGACAACCACAAGGAATGGGAAAAGAAGTTCTATGCCGAAGCCGAGGCATTCAGAAATCGGCCGAAGCCCTGATCTGATCGGCTGCTCAATTTGACGAAAACCCCGGAATCCCTCAGGGATTCCGGGGTTTTCTTTTGGTCGATCAGACGTAGCCGTCAGGCAGGCTTATCCATCTCTTCGGTGTCGTCGTAATATTCCTCGTCTGGCTGCTCGGCAGCGGTTTTGCCGTCCAGCTTACCGAGCAGGGCCGAGATGGCGTTGTCGCCGTCGAAGCCGGCTTCCTTCAGCAGGCGGTCGAGGATCGGCTTGTTGGCCTGGTAGGAGAGAAGCTGGCCGGCCAGACCTTCGCCAAGGCCGACGCCGCTGCTGCCCGAACCGTTGCCGTTACGGCCGAGCATGCCACCGGTATCGAAGATCCGGATATCCGAAATCTTCTCGATCGGCTTGACCGCTTCGGCAAGGGCGGCGGGCACGATGCGGATGCGCTCGCGGGTGATCTCGAATTCGATGATGGCGGGGCTGAGCTTGTTGCGTGCGTCGTTGAGCAGTGCTTCGCTCTCAGCCGTTGCCTTGCCAGTTTCCAGAATACCCTTGGCCTTGATGATGGCGGCATCGGCCTCTGCGGTTGCCAGCGTCTTGATGGCGTCCGCCTGGTCGGTTGCCGCCTGCTTTTCTGCCTCAGCGGCGATGGTGACGGCGGTTGCCTGGGTCTGCGCGCGCTTCTGCGCGTCGATCACCGCGATCTGCTTTTCGCGCTCGGCAATCTCGACAGCCCTGGCTGTGCCGACCTTTTCTTCGGCGGCAATGGCGAGTGCGCGAGCCGCTTCGGCTTTCGCCTTGGCTTCCGACTCCTCGCGGCTCTTGTTGGCAACCGCGATGGCGCTTTCCTGAGCGACGATCTGGTTGTCGCGGCGAGCCTCCGTTTCACGCTGCTGCACGGCGCGGGTCGAGTCGATGTTGGCGGATTCGCGCGCCTGCTTGGCCGCGGCTTCGCGTTCGGCGATGGCCTGTTCGGAGGCGATGCGGGCTTCCTCTTCCGCACGCTTGGCCGCCTGTTCCTGCTGGGCGGTTTCGGCGCGCGTGGCGGCAGACTTGTTGGCGATATCGCGCTGCTGGTTCAGCTCGGCCTCGCGCTTCGTTCGCTCGATGGTGAGCGACTGCTGACGAGCCTCGAGGTCCTTCTGGGCGATCGCGACTTCGGTGTCGCGGACGACCTCGTTACGCTCCTTCTTGCGCGCTTCGGTGACGCGGGTCAGTGCGGCAAGACCATGCGCATCGAAGAAGTTGTTGGCATTGAAATGCTTGATATCGGTCTGGTCGAGGCGCGTCAGTGACACGGATTCCAGTTCGAGACCGTTGGATTGCAGGTCGGAACCGACGGCGTCCTGCACCGCCTTGACGAAATCCATGCGCTGCTCCTGCAGGGCATCGAGGCTCATCGTGGCGGCGACCGAGCGCAGGCTGTCGACGAATTTCGCCTCGATCAGCTGGCGCAGTTGCTCGCTATCATTGGTGCGGTTGCCGAGCGTCTGGGCCGCGAGCGCGATCGAGGAGCTGTCCGGCTTGACGCGAACATAGAACTCGGCGCCGATATCGACGCGCATGCGGTCCTTGGTGATCAGCGCATCATTCTCGCCGCGCTGGACTTCCAGGCGCAGGGTCTTGAGATTGACGCGGGCGATCGAGTGGAAGATCGGCAGGACGACGGAACCGCCGTCGAGCACGACTTTCTGGCCGCCGAGACCGGTGCGCACATACGCTTCATCGCGGCTCGAGCGGACATAGAGCGAGGCAAGGACGAAGCCGATCCCGAAGATCAGGACAAGACCTATGCCTGCAGGGAGAATAAGGTCGTAGAGGCCGTTCATGGATGTTGCTCCGTAGAGGATTTGTCGTCGGACCTCACAAGATCCGAGGGGGCGGAAACTGCGATGAAGATGTCGGCCTTGCGGTCGACAAGCAGAACTTGGGCGCCGATCGGCAACGGGCTTTCGCCCTTGGCGGCGCAGGCGCGCAGCTGATGCCAGTTGCCATGCGCATCCTTGACGCTGACGCGGCCGGGCAGACCTTGATCCAGAGGGCCGATGGAAACCGTGCCGGTGCGGCCGACGAGGTCGCCGGTGTCGACGGCATAGGTCTCATCGCGCGGCACGATCCTGGCGATCGTGCGTGTCGAGCTCCGGACGAGGGGGATCGTGACAAGGAGGGCCGGCACCGTGGCGACGATCGCCGGCAGTGGCGTCGAGACCATGTCGGCCACGGTCTGAATGGCAAAACCCGCCACGGCGAAGATGCCGAGGACCAGCATGATCAGGATCAGCAACGGCACGCCGCCGATATTGATCCAGGACAGCAGGCCGGCGAGGATACCATCATGACCTTCGAAATGCGGCTTGCCGATGAGCTCGCTCAGCGAAAAGCCGAGCAGCATCGACAGGATTTCGATTGCCGTCAGGCCAATCAAGATCATTGCCGCAATGGCAAAGGGCGCACATTCGGGTGCGAGAAAGAGGTGCATCGTTTACTGGCCATTGGCCTTGAAGCGGGCAAGGCGTGCTTCAATGGCCTGCTCCCGATGCAGGCGGTCGAGCTCGTCTAGCTCGGCGCTGGTGGCCGGTTCGCCTGAAGGAACTCCGGTCAGCCGGGAAACGGCAGCGGCGGCGCGTGCCGCACCGGCTGCTGGCGTCGGTCGTGGATTTCCGCCCGTTACTTCCTCTGGCGTATGGCGCGCAACACTGCGCTTGAAGTCGATCAGGCGCGCCTCCGCCTCCCGGCGGGTGGCAAGTACGGCCTGAAGCGCCTTCTGGCCTTCGTCGATCTGTGCGTTTACGTCCGCCAGTGCCTTGTCAAGCGCGGCGATCTGGGCTTCGAGATCGATCTGGCGCGCGACGCCGGCCTTGGCGAGGTCTTCGCGATCGGCAGAGATCGCAAGCCGGATCTTTGCTTCGAGATTGTCGAGATCCTCGACGATATCGTTGCGGCGGCTCTGGATGCGGTATTCCTCGGCGCGCGCCTTGCCGAGATCGGCGCGGGCCTCGTCGGCGGCGGCATCGATCTCGCGCAGCGCCTGCTCGATGACGGCAACCTTGTTGGAGCCTTCTACGGTGTCGACTGCGGCGTTGGTGAGGCCTGCGATCAGTCGTCCCATGCGGGAAAGAATGCCTTCATGCATCGTCATGTTATCCTCCGTCCGGGGAGAGTTTGGTGTTACCCCGATGTGAATTGCGTAGTGGCCGCCATCGGCGATCAGGTAGGCGGGGATATTGCTGTCCCAGCCTTTGAAATAGCCGGCCACGTCGAAGGGCACGGCAACGCGGCCGCGCACTGTCGAGATTGTCAGGTCTGACGGACCCTTGATGGCAAAGAGCTTTTCATCCAGCGGCAGCCGGTTCCAATCGGCAAGTCCGCCTCGATTGGCCGCGAAATCACGCAGGCCGAGCGTTACGAGGCGCGCGGGCAAGGCGGTGCGTTCGCGGATGGTTTCATAGGCGAGATCGTGAAGCGTGACGAGGTTCGCGCCGGCTCTGTTCGGTACGATTTCCGCCAGGAGCTTCATCATCTGCCCGTATGCGGCAAAGGTTTCGTCCAGAGCTTGCCGCGCTGCGTCATCGGGAGCGAGGTCGTAGCGCAGACGAGAGCGGTGTGTTGGAGCGTGTGCCTTTGCCATGTATTCAAGTAAAGCACCGCTGCGGTGCTTTTCAAGAGATCAAGACGTTAAACATGAATGAATTGTAATGAACGATGGGCCGTATAGGTTGCAAAAACTTGATGTTCACGCCGCTTATAGGCGATAAGTGCCGCGAAGGCTTCGCGCATATGTGGTGATTGTGGCGAGAAAAAACCATAGCGAAACGAGCGGCACGGCCAATTGGCCGCGCCGGATCACTCACTGTGGATGAAGCTGCTTAGAGCTGCGCGCGGGGCTACTTCACGGTCCGCACGATTGCCGCGCCCGCCGTCATACCGCCGCCGAAGGCAACGAGACCGAGATTGAGGGGATCGGAGCGCTCGTTGGCAACATGCAGCATGGCAAGCGGGATGCTTGATGAGCTGGTATTGCCATAGGTCTCGATGACGCTCAAGGCCGGGCGGCCGCTGCGCTTGGCAATCGTGTCGATGATGCGCTGGTTTGCCTGATGCGGCACCAAGAGATCGAGATTGGCAAGCTCGATGCCTGCATCGACGCACGCGTTTTCGATCGAGCGGGTCATCGAGTGTACGGCTTCGGTGAAGACCGAGCGGCCATTCATCGCGATCACGCCATCGTCTGGCAGCGGAACGTAGAGCAGATCTCCCGGCTCCGGCCGGCCGCTGACGATCGGGCGGCTCGCGGTAAAGACCGGGTTGCGTGCCATGTCGCGGCTGGTTACGAGGCTGGCCGTGGCAGCATCACCAAATAGGATCGCCGTCGAGAAGTCGTTCATGTCGAGCAGCGGCGACAGGACCTCGGAGGTGATGATAAGCACCTTGGCATCGTTCTGCTGCGCAATGAAATCATAGGCTTGCTGCAGCGCGTAGAGGTAGCCGGAGCAGGCGGCGCCCATATCATAGGCGGCCAGCGACGGCCGCACGCCATCTTCTGCGACGGCAACCGCGACGCGGCTTGCGAGAGACGGCGTGGCGATATCGGGTGTTCCAGTCGCGGCAATGACCAGATCGATATCGTGGATCGAGATCTGGTTCTGCTTGAGGAGATCGCGCGCAGCCTTGGTGGCAAGGCTCAGCGTGCCTTCTCCGGGCCCGACCCAGAAGCGGCTCTTGATGCCCGTCAGCGCGAGGATTTCATCAGCGCGCCGGTTCGGCCAGTTATGGATGATCTCTTCGTTGGTGACGCGGCGGGCGCCGGTCGCGAAACCGATGCCGTTGATAGCGATTTCGGAGAAATTGCCGGAATGGCGGCGCAGTGCCGGAATGACATGCGACTTCAGACGACGCAGCACGAACTTGTTCTGGATTTCCGAGGCGAGCGCGAAATTCTGCTCGCTCAGGTCGCGGTTGGCGTCGACGGTCAGAAGCGGGCTGTCCGTGGCGATCTGGTCGCCGATCTTGGCGAAGACCTCCTGCACGACGCCGCCGATATTGGCGCAGATTTCGACCGATGCCTTCGTCGCCTCGACGACGGCAACGAGCTGGCCGACCTCAATCGTGTCGCCCGGCTTGACCAGCAAATCCGTTACGAGAACGTTTTCGTCAGCAGGCCCCGACCCGATCGCCTTGATGGCCGCCGTCGGACCACTGTCGTCCTCTTCATGCCAGGTCACCTCGCATTCGAGGACCTCGGCCATCAGATCGACCAGCTTGCGGTAAGAGGGTAGCGTGTCGAGCTGATTGCGGAAATTGAAGGGGATGTGGGCGTCCGAGCGCGCAAGCCGGCGCACGACAACGGGCACGTCGGTTTTTTCGGTAACCGTGGCGACGATTTCCGCACCCATGCCGACGGTGCGGTTGTCTTCATGGACGACGATCAGGCGGCGGGTGCGCCTTGCGCTCGCGAGCACTTCCTTCTCGTCCCAAGGCGAGATCGAGCGGAGATCGATCACTTCGACGGAAAATCCCTGAGCTTCGAAAGCGCTTGCGGCATTGGCGCAGAGCGAAACCGTGTTGCCATAGCTGACAAGGGTGATGTCGCGGCCGCGGGTGACATGGCGCGACAAGCCGGGATGGACGAAATGCTTGTCGAGGTCCTCGGACGTGCGGCCGTCGGAATTGTTGAGGACGGCCTTCGGATAGAGGAAGACCGTTGGGCGCCGCGATTCGAAGGCGGCGTTGAGCAGGCCAGCGGCATCGCCGGCGCTAGAGGGCATGACGACGTCGATGCCGGGCGTATGCGCGAGCATGCCCTCGAAGCTCTGGGCATGGAACGGGCCGAGGCCCGGCTTGTAGCCACCGCAGCTGACCATCAGGATGACGGGCGCTTCCCAGGCACCATTGGTGCGCCAGAACATGCTGCCCATTTCCGAGACGATCTGATTATAGGCAAGCGGCAGGAAGTCGGCGAATTGCAGGAAGGCGACGGGGCGCTGGCCGGCGAGCGCGCGGCCGACTGCCGTGCCGACGATGGTGGACTCGGTGAGAGCGGCGTTGCGCACCCGATCGGGATATTTCGTGCTGAGGCCGCGGGTGACGCCGAAAACATCGCCCTTCGGATCTTCGATATCCTGTCCGAAGAGAACGACCTCGGAGTTGGCTGCAAGCTGCTTGTCGAGGACGACATTCAGCGCCTCTCGCATTGTCAGCGTCGATGCTTTCTCATTGCCGCGATATTCCGTCTTGCCATCAAACGAGGCGGGATAGGGAGCCTTGGCATCCGGCTCGACCTTGGGGGCATCTTCCTTGCGGGCAAGGGCGGCTTCTGCCTGCACTTCCGCAATCAGCGCCTGTTCGATTTTTTGAAGCGCCGCGGCGTCGACGCCCGCGTCATGCAGCATTGCCCGCAGGCTCGGCAGCGGATCGCGCGATGAGCCGGCCTCGATTTCGAGCAAGGTGCGATAGGTCTTCTGGTCGTCGGCATTGGTGTGGTCGGAGAGGCGCTCGACGTTCAGAAGCACGATGCTCGGCGTGCGGTTGTTGCGGCTGTGGCGGACTGCCTTGCGGAAGGCTTCTCGCGACGCAGCCAGGTCATCGCCATCGGTGCGGATGATGTCGATGCCATAGAAAGAGGCGGCGGGGCCATCAGGCAGATCGAAGAAGGTCTGCTTGCTCGTCCTCGTCGAGATGGAGAAGCTATTGTCCTCGATGACGAAGACGACGGGGTATTGGCTGCGCACGGCTTCGGCGACGGCTTCGAGGAATTCGCCTTGCTGCGTGGTGCCATCACCAACGCAACAGATAGCGATCGGCATGCCGGGCTTATGCTTCAGGGAGGCCGCGACGCCGACGGCGTGCAGGGCGTTGTTGCCGACAGGACCGACGATGGATGTGACGTTAAGGGCGCGGGAGGAAAGATGCGCGCTCATCTGCCGGCCGGCGGAATGGGAATTGGCTGTCGCAAGCAGGCTGGAAAAGAACTCACGAATGGGCATGCCGCGCGCCAGCATCAGGGCCTTGTCGCGATAGTGCAGATGCAGCCAATCGTCGTTCTGTAGGAATTCGTTTAGAAGCGCCGTGGACTCGTGGCCTGCGCCGGAAACATGGAAATGTGCTATGCCTTGCTTGATGAATTCTCGCTCAAGGCGATCTATTTCTCTGGAAATGAAAAATATTCTATGAAGCTGCTTAAGGTATTCTGTTGCAAACCTCCCTTCCATCTCAATGATTTTCCTGATCTTTCGTCTGAATTAAATTCTGGGAGTTAGGTAAACCCGCAGCTTGCCTTTTTCAATACACGTTAAATGACAAGATGTTCTCGGTTTGAAACCGAAATACGCATATTGCGGGGCTGCAATTTTTCGCGATGTTTCTATCCACAAGGCATGCGCGATAAAGCGCCCGCCCAAACGTTAAACGGGTGCCTCTTTTACGAGCCCTGTCAGCCTGATTTGCGTATCGTTGCGGAGCCGCGTTGCCTTTCGGCTGCGGCCTTTGCCGTCTGTTCTTCCTTGAGAATCAGTTCCTTGGGCTTCTTGCCGATGATCTCCTTGCGACCCTTCCTGGAGAAGGGTTGAGCAAGCTGGGCGAGGAAGCCCTTGGCTACCTTGCCGGTAATACCGATATCGGTCGAGGATGGGCGCGGCGGGTTGTAGAAGGTGCCGAGAAGCTGATCCCAGATCACGAGGTTTTCCCCATAATTCGTATTGCCCTCGGCAAGAACCTTGGAATGATGCCAGCGATGGAGGCGCGGCGTCGAGAATATGAGGTCCAGCGGGCCGGTGCGCATGTCGACGTTACAATGCGTGAGCAGGCCGATGAAGGCCGTGACCGCACCGATCCAGAGGAAGACCGGCAATGGCGCGCCAAGCAGGTAAAGCGGAATCTGGCCGAGCGCGATCTTGAACAGCGTGTCGATGACGTGGAAACGGCCTGTGTTGATGACCCAAAGGCGCTCGACGCTGTGATGCAGGGCATGGAAGCGCCAGAGCGACAGATGCTCGTGCGCCAGGCGATGCGCCATATAGAGGCCAAACTCGGCGACGACGAGGCCGAGCACCACTTGGAATGCCATAGGCCATTGATCCGGCCAGAAATGCGAATGGTAACTCAGCGCCGGCTGCGCCACCGTGGCAACGGCCATCGGGAAGGAGGTTCCGATCGCCGCGGCGATCTGTACGCCCCCCTTGTTCAGTAGCGTGTGGGCGATATCGTTGAACGTCTCGCCATCGCGCTTCTGCCAGGTCTTCTCGTAGGGCATCAACCGCTCGAAAAGAGCAATTACCGCCACCGTCGACAGATAGACGACGTTGAACCAGAGCAGATGCATATTCGACTCGAAGGCGAAATATGCACCGGTCAATCCGGCGCAGAAGATGGCGGGCCACAACAGGGAGGAAACAGCAGCGTAAAGACGCGAACTGCTTTGAAAAGTCATTCCATCGTCCTCAGATTCTGATCGGCGAAAAATTGACGCGTGAGTATGCGCGATATGTAGCGCGATGATTGTGGAGTCGAAAGCGAAATTTTTCCGTTCGCTGGCGACAGGCAGTTGGATAGGAGATCAAGACATGCGGATAGAGCAAGCAGCGGACGAGCATCTGGAGGCGTGGGTACGATTGCGCGCCGAGCTTTGGCCAGATGATTCCTATGAACATCACCGGGTGGAACTGGCGCAATTTCGCGCCAATGACAATGCTGTTGCGTTTCTTGCGATCGATTCTGCCGGTCATGTCGTCGGTTTTGCTGAAGCGACATTGCGGCATGATTACGTCAATGGCTGCGACACCTCGCCGGTCCTGTTTCTGGAAGGCATTTATGTGCGGCCGGAAAATCGACGGGAAGGAGTGGCGCAGGCGCTTTGCCAGGTTGTCGCCGCCGGGGACGGGAGGCCGGCTGCGTGGAATTTGCCTCGGATGCGCTGATCGACAATCTCGAGAGCCACGCCTTCCATGCCGCGCTCGGCTTCATCGAAATCGAACGCGTGGTCTACTTCCGCAAGCTGCTATAGGCTTGAACCGCAGCGAGACATCGAGGCTTAACCGAAAGTCAGCCTGGTCTTCTGATGCCCTGTTACGTCGAAATTCTCAGGGTTCAGCCAGCGTTCGTAGCGGGCCTTCAGTTGTGGCCAATCGGCATCGATCATGGCGAACCAGGCGGTGTCGCGGTTCTTGCCCTTGGCGACCATATGCTGGCGGAAGATGCCTTCGAAAACGAAGCCGAAGCGTTCGGCTGCCTGCTTCGACGGTTCGTTGAGGTTGTTGCACTTCCATTCGAAGCGGCGATAGCCGAGCGTATCGAAGACATAGGATGCGAAAAGGAAGAGGGTTTCGGTGGTCACGCGGCTGCGGGCGATCGTCGGTCCCCAAAGAATGCTGCCGATCTCGATGACGCCATGCGTGTTGTCGATGCGCATCAATGCCTGCCGGCCTTCGGCGCGTCCCGTCCGCTTGTCGATCGTTGCGAAAAACAACGGATCGGCGCTGGACGCGGCTTTCTCGAGCCAGGGAGAAAAGGCGGCGTAGTCAGCCGGTGCGTCCTCGAAAAGGTAGCGGAAGCGATCTTCCGCGCCGGGCGCCTGAGCAGAGGCAAAGAGGTCGCCGCCATGGCGAGCCGCGTCAAGCGGTTCGATCCTGACATAGCGGCCTTCGAGAGTAATCCGCTCGGGGCGAGCCACGCCCTTCCAGTTCGTGAGATCCATGTCAAAATCCTTTGGTCATTAAAATGCAGCTTAGAGCAATTTCAGCAAAAGTGCGAAGCGGTTTTGTCTTCGGAATTGCGTGGAAACAATGCTTTAGCGGAGCCGGCCGGATTGTATCAGCTCGGCGAGGGATTGTGGCAGTTCTATCCCGTCGGGCACGCCGGGAGCCGACAGCGGCGATACCAGACGGCTTTCGACCGGCAGGACGCCGGCCCAGACCGGATGATTTGCCTCGTCGATATCGCCGGGCGGCCCATTGCGGACCTTGGCGGAAGCCTCGTCGATCTTCATCCGCAGAACCGATGTCGCCTTCACTTCCTGCTTGGTCATCGGTCTCAGGCCATCCCAGCGGCCGGGAAACAGGTCTTCGATCAGGCGTCGAAGCGCATCGGTCTTTTCCTCGATGTCGTCAACCAGGCGGGCGGTGCCGAAGACCATGGCCGAGCGGTAGTTGACCGAATGATTGAAGGCGGAACGGGCCAGCACGTAGCCGTCCATGATGCTGCAGGTCAGGCAGACCGGCATATCTTCGGCGGCGCGCAGGAAGCGGCTGGCGGACGAGCCGTGCCAATAGACATGGTCGTCCTCGCGCCAGTGCAGGGTTGGCGTCACATAGGGCGCGCCGTTGATGACATAGCCGACGTGACAGAGAGGTGCGGCATCGAGAATGGCATGGACGTCGGCATGGGCATGGCTGCCACGCTTCGGGCTGCGCCGCACGCGGGTACGCTCGGTGGTCGGATAGGTCTTGGTGTCGGGCGCGCTGAGATCGGCCATGTCTTCCTCATCGATTGTGCATTGATCTCTGTCAGCAAAGAGGTAGGCTATATACAGCCAGTTTTTTGATTTTTAGCAGACCAGTTGAGGTTTCATGGCATCGGTGACGCAATGGCCGGCACTCGACCGGACCTCTGGCGATCTTGAAGGACAAGTCTATCGCCTGATGCGCGACCGTATTCTTCACGGGCAAATGCCGGCGGGGCAGCGCGTGCCTTCGACGCGGACGATGGCCGTCTCGCTCGGCGTTGCACGTTCGACCGTCGTCAATGCCTATGATCGGCTTAAGGCGGAGGGCTACCTGCAATCGACGACCGGCGCCGCGACGCGCGTCGCGGCCTTTCCATCGGCGCCATTGTCCGGGCAGGCGGCAACGCCACTTCCGAACCAGCCGCGAATTACGGAATTCAAGACCGGAGGGTTGTTCGAACCCGGCGTGCCGGATGTGTCGGCCTTTCCCCATGCTGCCTGGGCGCGCTGTCTCGGAGCCCGGGGCCGTTTGCTGCGGGTGCATGATCTCGGCTATAGCGATCACGGCGGCGTCCGCGAGTTGCGCGAAGCGATCCTCGATCACATCGCGGCGACGCGTGGCGTGGCCGCCCGTCCTGAACAGGTCCTGATCGTGCCGTCGACGGGCGCTGCAATCGGGCTGCTTGCGAGCGTGTTGGTCCGCGCCGGCGATGGGAGCGGCGACGTGGTCTGGATGGAAGAACCGGGTTATGCCAGCGCGCAGGCGATCCTGCGGATGGCCGGAGCCAAGCTGGTGCCGGTGCCCTGCGATGCCGAGGGCATCGATATCGCCCGCGGTGTCGGGCCGTCGCCTCGGCTGATCTATGTCACGCCTTCGCATCAATATCCGACCGGCGTCACCATGAGCCTGCCGCGCCGTCTCGCTCTGTTGGAGTTTGCCCGGGCCAATGGCGTGATCGTGCTGGAGGACGATTACGACAGCGAGTTCCAGTATGCGTCGCGCCCGATCGCCGCCTTGCAAGGTATCGATCGTGGCGAGGTGGTCGCCTATATCGGCACTTTCTCGAAGACGCTCGCGCCGGGACTGCGTGTCGCCTATGCGGTTGTGCCCTCTCGGCTCTTGGCAGCGACCGAGGCGGTGCAGCGGCTGCGCGGCGCCATCGTACCTGTTCATATCCAGGCCGCTCTTGCCGATTTCATGCGCGAGGGACGGTTTCGAGCACATCTGAGGCATATGAATGCCATTTATGCGGAGCGTATGGCGGCGAGCGTCGAGGCACTTGACCGCCATTGCGGCAGTCAGCTTGAGGTCGGCGCAGGTGGTGGCGGGCTGCAGCTGGCAGGTTGGTTCAGGGACGCTCGGATCGATGACGTCGCCGTCGCACGCACCATCAATTCCAATGGTTTCGCCTTGCGGCCGATATCGGCACTGCATCTCGGGCCGGCGCGGCCCGGGCTGCTGCTCGGCATCGCCCGCATGGAGGCCCAGGCGGCGGATGCGGCGGCTGCGAAAATTGCCAGGCTGCTGGCGACGGTGCCTGTCAGCGCCTGAGGAACATCACGCGATATTCTCGCGGCGTCATGCCCTTCAGCGCCTTGAACTGCCTGTTGAAATTGGCGAGCGAGCTATAGCCGACGGCATCGCTGATATGGTGGATCGCCTGATCGGTGGAGGAGAGACGGGCGCAGGCGTCGCCGATGCGCATGCGCATGAGATAGTCCGATATCGTCCCGCCGGTATGGCGGCGAAACATGCGGTGCAGGCCCGAGACGCTGAGCGCCGCGATATCGGAAAGTTCATCGAGGCTGATCGCGCGGGCATAGTGAAGGTGCATATGCGTCAACACGCGGTCGATGCGCTCGCGGCTTTCCTTGATGTCAGGCGCCTGCGCCGGCGCGCTTGCGAGCGGCGTCGCCTGCCGATCTTCCGCGACTCTCACCAGAATGCCGAGCAAAGCCAGAAGGCGTTCCACCGGCGGTTTTTCGAAAATGGTTTCGAAGGCAGGACGCACGGCGGCGGCGGTCTCATCCGCAAAGCGCAGGCCGCTGTCTCCGCGCTGTAGCATCGTCTCGATCGACCGGAATTCGACGGCGCCACCTGTCATCTGCAACAGCCATTCGCGATTGAACCAGAGCACCAGCGCGATATGCGGCTGGTGTTCCTCGACCTTGGCGCGCGAGACCCAGCTGTGCGGCAGATTGGGGCCGACAAGAACGAGATCGCCGTTACCATAGTCGCCACTGTGATCGCCGATGAAGCGCTGCCCGATGGAGTTCAGGGTGAGCGTCAGCTCGAACTCCGGATGATGATGCCACTGGAAGGGGATGCAATCGTCGAGCCGGCGGTTCAGCATGCTCCACGATGCTTCCGGCGAACGGGGCAGGACTTCGAGATAGGGCCTCATGGAGCGTCCAGAATACTAGAGAAGCCAGAATAGTATCAGAATTGGCCAGAGCTGAGCAACATCAATGCGAGCTTTGGCGCTACAAGTTTTCCGTCACCCGAAACCAAAGGGGCCAACGAGATGGAGGAAACCGATGCAGCCTGCCTTGAAACGAGACGCTCACCCGACCGCATCCTCGGTTACGACGCAACTGAAGGATATCCAGAAGACCTTGCCGCTCAGGGTGCTGTCGAAGGACGACTGGCAGCATTGGATCACGAAGGGCTATGTAATCGTGCGCCAGGCGGTGCCGGCGGCGAATGTCGAGCGGCTTGCCGACGTTTTGTGGCGTTTTGACGAGAAAGACCCGAGCGACCCCTCCACCTGGTATGCGCCGCAGCGGCGCGAGCACAAGATGAAGGAGCTCAACAACACCGGCATGCTGGAGATCTATAATCACCAGTATCTCTGGGACAACCGCATGGAAAAGCGGATCTACGATGTCTTCGTCGATATCTGGGATCGGGAGGATCTGTGGGTCACCATCGATCGCGCCAATCTCAACCCGCCGAAGAAGGTGAAGGGCAATCCGAACGGCTTCATCCACTGGGATGTCGACACCTCGATCCGCCCGCTGCCGATCGGTGTCCAGGGCGTGCTCAGCCTGAAGAAGCAGGATGGCGATGTCGGCGGCTTCCAGTGCGTTCCGGAGCTTTTCGAGCATTTCTATGAATGGGAAAGGACCCAGCCGGAAGATCGCGATCCGATGCACCCCGACATGACGGGTCTTTCAGCCGTCAACATCGACATGGAGCCCGGCGATCTGATGATCTTCAACTCGCTGCTGGCGCACGGCGTCCGTCCGAACCATTCGGACAATCGCGTTCGCATGGCGCAATATATCTCCATGCATCCGGCGGAATTCGACAATGTCGCCGAGCGCGACGAACGCATCCGCCTGTGGCGGGAGCTGGATTCTCCGAAGCGCGACGCCTTTCCGGGCGACCCCCGCGAATGGGAAAAGCACAATGCGACCACGGCCGAGCTGACGCCGCTCGGCGAGAGGCTGCTGGGTCTCAAGCCCTGGTAAGCGTAAGGATCGAGTTCTTGAAAGACATCGAGCGGCCATGGGCCGCTCGATTCAGTTATGGCGATGGGAAGCCGTCAGACTTCATTCCAGCGGCGGATGACCGGCTCGGTCAGGTCGTGTTCGTAGCCAAGCACGCTGATGCTTGTCGTATCGAGGACCAGATGCGCGCCGCCTTCCGGCGGCAGACCGACCCAGCGGGCGGCAAAGACGCGCAGGAAATGGGCGCTGGAGAAAATCAGGACGGAACCCTCGATGCCACGAAGTTCACCGATGATCCGATCGGCGCGTGCGCCGACATCGGCGGCCGTCTCGCCATTCGGGCAGCCGTCGCGAAAGACCTGCCAGCCGGGTCGTTCGGCAAGGATCGCCTTGGTGGTGACGCCCTCATAGGCGCCGTAATCCCATTCCGCCAGATCGTCCTTGACGATGCGCCGGTCGCCGAAGCCGGCCAAAGCGCAGGTGTTTTGCGCGCGCTGTGACGGGCTCGACCAGACGGCGGCGAAGTCGATGGCGGGCAGGCGGCCCGCAACCTTGCGGGCGGCGTCCTCGCCGGCAGCGGTCAAGGGAATGTCGGTGCGGCCCGTATGCCTGCCGGAGAGGCTCCATTCCGTCTGTCCGTGTCGTACGAGATAGACTTCGGGGTAGGCGCTACTCATGCCGTTGCTCCTTTTCGCTTGGCGTGCGAAATTCTTCGCATCTGCGAAGGGTTCTGTCGAGAGTTAAGGCTGTTTGGCAAGTGGCGTGACAACCCTCTGCAAATCCAAGCTCTTGCAGAGGGTTTTGAATCTCACCGCTTCACGGCGCGGCGGACGCTGTAAAGCAGGATAGCGAGGCAGCCGATCAGCAGGAGAAGCGCGCCCGCGAGCGGCGGCATGGCGAGAAACTCCACCGCTCCGGCAATGGCGAGAATGAGGACGAGGCAGAGCGTGGCGAGGCTGCCGTCGTCGATGAACATGCCGATGAGCTCGGACAGGGCGATGCGCAGGACGGTCATTGGGTTGCCTTTGCTGTCGGGTTGCCGCGCAGGCCGCGGACGATGGCATAGGAGGTGAGCGAGACGATCGCGAAGATGGCAATCAGGGCGAGATCTTCTCCCGGCCAATGCGCGCCGATGCCTTCGCCGGTCCAGAAGATGCCAAAGCTGGTGAGCATGAGGCCGACGACGAATTTGAGGGTATTTTCCGGCACAGTGGCGAGCGGGCGATGGACGAATAGTCCGATCAGCATGACGATCGCGACGGCGGCAAGCGCGCCGAGGCCGGCATAGAGCGTCAGGCCATGCGCACCGCCAACGGCGATAACGATGAAGACCACTTCGACACCCTCCAGCAGCACCGCCTTGAAGGCGGCGAGGCCGGCGAGATAATCGGCTCGACGATCCGCGGACTGCGCCTGCAATGCAGCCGTCTCTTTCGAGAAGGCCGCTTCCTCATCATGCAGGGCGATGACGCCGAGCGAGCGGAGAATGGCTTTGCGCAGCCAGCGCATGCCGAAAAGGATGAGGAGAACGCCGACGACGAATTGCATCGTCCCGATCGGTATCAGCGCCAGCAGCGGTCCGAAGATGAGAACGAGGGCGGCAAGCACGGCCAAGGCAAGCGCCGCGCCTGTCAGTGCCGGACGCCAGCTTCGCGTGACGCCGACGGCAAGGACGATGGTGAAGGCTTCCACGACCTCGACGAACGAGGCGAGGAACGATGCCGTCACAGTGGAGAGAATAGGTGTGAGGCTGTTCATGAAATGATTCCCGAATGACGATTAGGGCTTTGAATTCGAAAGATGTTTTCCGGGCGGCTGTTGTTCATCTCTTGGATGAACTCATGCCTGGACGAACATCGATGCGACATGCGTGCTTTGGCTGCGATGATCGCGATCGCATTCACTTTCGTTTCCTCGTGCCGCGCTTGTTCCATGCCTTGTCGATGGCGCCGCGCAGCTGGCTGAGCTGATCGAGGCTGTCGATGGCGGCATCCTTACCCTTTGCGGCGAGCGCGACGATCAAGGCTTCGATCAACACCATTGTCCCGCCGTGCATGGCGAGGTGGCCGGCATTGCCGCGCGGCGCGGGCAGGACTTCAGTCACCTTGTCGGCAATCAGCAGGCCAAGGTCGTCGCTGACCAATATGACCGGCACGTCATGCTTGCCGGCCTGTTGGAGCAGTACTTCGACCTCGCGATAAAGTGGCGCATAGGCGATCATCAGCACCACGTCGCCCTTGCCTATTGAGAGCAGGCGATCCGCAAGCGCGATGCCGGATACCGAGAGCGCATTGGTCGGCAGGCCGATGCGGTTGAACTGCAGGCTGGCATAGTCTGCGATGGCGCCCGAAGGGCCGATGCCGAAGACATGGCGCCGGGCAGCACTTGCGAGACTGTCGACGCAGCGTTCGAAGCTTGCGGCAAATTCCTCACGTCGCAGAACATCCAGGGCCTGTTCGTGCATGCCGATGACATGGCGAAGCGCGTCGCCGGCCTGGCTGCCCGTTTGAGCCAGCGTGCGCTCCATCCGTGTTCCGGGGGAAGGCGTTCCCGTCAGCTCCGTAAGCAATGCTGCCCGCAGCGTCGACAGGCTTTCGAAGCCGAGGGCGCGAGCGGTGCGTACGACGGTGGCATCGCTGGTGCCGGCGAGCTGCGCGATCTGGGCCGCCGAATTCAGCAACGCGGCCTGCTTCTGGTCGACGAAGAAGCGGGCGATGCGCTGTTCCGCAGGTGCGAGCGTCTCGATCAGGCCGAGAACGCGGTCGTCGAAAGTGGGGGGCTTTTGTGTCTTCTCTGCCATTGAATATGTTCGATATGTAGTAAATGCTACCGATACTGGTATCTGTAGCATTTACTTCAAAAAGATGACAGCAAAAAACAGCGGGCGCCTCGCTGTGCTGCGAAGCGCCCGCATTTGATCGAAAGGCGAGAAGGGATATCCGGCCGAGCTTATGCCGTCAGCGCAGCCCGCACCGCCGGAATCACTTTCTGACCGTAGAGTTCGATGCAACGCAGCATCTTGTCGTGGCCGAGCGCGCCGGCGCTGTATTTCAGCTGGAAGCGGCTGATGCCGAGCGTCTTGACGACCGGGGCGAGCTTGGCGGCGACCGTTTCCGGCGAGCCGACATAGAGCGAGCCCTTCTCGATTTCGTTGTCGAATTCCGCCCGCGTCATTGGCGGCCAGCCGCGCTCGCGGCCGATGCGATCGCGCATCGCCTTGAAGCATGGCCACAACTCTTCGCGCGCCTGCTCGTCCGTCTCGGCGATGTAACCCGGCGAATGGATGCCGATCGGCCGCACGGGCCTGCCCATCTGCTCGAAAGCGCGGTGATAGAGATCGACATAGGGCTGGAAGCGATAAGGGCTGCCGCCGATGATCGCCAGCATCAGCGGCAGATCGTAGTGCGCGGCACGCACCACCGATTCCGGGCTGCCGCCGACGCCGATCCAGGTCTTCAGTTGACCGCTTTCGATCGTCGGGAAGACGTTCTGATTGCGCAGCGGCGGGCGAATGCTGCCCTGCCAGTTTACCGGCTCGTTCTTGAGCAGAGCCGCGAACAGGTCGAGCTTTTCCTCGAACAGCTGCTCGTACTGCGACAGCTCGAAGCCGAACAGCGGGAAGGATTCCGTAAACGAGCCGCGGCCGAGAATGACTTCGGCACGGCCGTTCGAAACCGCGTTGAGGCTGGAGAAGCGCTGGAACACACGGATCGGGTCGTCCGAGCTCAGCACGGTTACGGCCGATCCCAGATGGATTTTCGATGTGCGGCTGGCGATGGCCGCCAGAATCGTCTCTGGCGAAGAGACTGCAAAATCCTCGCGGTGATGCTCGCCGATGCCGAAGAAGTCTATGCCGAGCCGATCGGCAAGCACGCCCTCTTCGACGACGTTGCGCAGCACCTGCGCATGCGGCAGCGGCGTGCCCTTGTCGTCAAAGGTCACATCGCCAAAAGTATCTAGGCCGAATTCGACATGGTTTGTCGTCATGATTTTTCCTGTCATGTGTCGAAATGATGTTGAGCATGCATGTAGTGTCGCTCCCGATCCTCGACTACCCGGAAAGTTTCGGCCGAAATCTTCGATGAATTCGATATGCGAGGCCGGCCGCCGGCGTTGCCTTTGGGGCGGCTGCCGCCAATATTAGCCTTGGCGACACCAGGTCGTTTAGACCTAAATGGAGGAAACAAATGAGCGTGCTGAAAAAGATCAATCTTACCAAGGCTTTTGCAGCATTCGACGAGACATGGAGTCCACGTATCGGCGGCGACATCAATGATTTCCAGGTCAAGCTCGTGAAACTCGATGGTGCCTTCCACTGGCATCATCATGAAGAGGAGGATGAGCTATTCCTCGTCGTCAAGGGCACGCTGCGCATGAAGCTGCACGATGAAAATGGCGGCGACATCGTCCTTGGGCCGGGCGAATACATCATCGTTCCACATGGGGTGGAACATTGCCCGGTTGCCGAACCAACCTGCGAAGTGGTGCTGTTCGAGCGCAATACGACGCTCAATACCGGCACTGTCGAAAACGAGCGGACGATCCGCGAGCCCAAGCGTCTTTGAGCGATCCCGATGTCTGGCGGCTCCTTTTTGAATAGGGAGCCGCCGGACATCGGATAGCCTATCAGTTCAGCGCCAGTTTGTTCGATGGCGTGCGGCAGGCCGCGAAGACGTCCAGGTTCGGATCGTAGACCTTCGTGGATATGTCCATCATGCCGAGAATGCTGTGAAAGATATTGTCATGGGAGTAGGTGCCTTCGGAAGCGCGCTTCGAAAGGCAGGTCATGTCGAAACCGGCAGCTTTGGCGAGATCGTCGGCCATCCAAACCAGCATCGGCACATGCGTCTGCTGCGCCGGCGCGATGATATAGGGCGCGCCATGCAGATAGATGCCGTTCTCGCCGAGGGATTCGCCATGATCCGAAAAATAGAGCACGGCGCCTGATACCGAATTCGAACGCTGCTTCAGCTTATCGATGACCATCGAGACGACGTGATCCGTGTAGAGGATCGTATTGTCGTAGGCATTGGTGATTTCCTCCTGCGAACAGGAGCTGAAGTCGTTGGAACGGCAATCCGGCCGGAACCGGCGGAACTCCTCCGGATAGCGCTGATAGTAGGCGGGACCGTGACTGCCGAGCTGGTGCAGCACCAGCACGCTGTCGCCCTTCACCTTGTCGAGCCAGCCGTCGACCTTGTCGACGAGGATTTCGTCCTTGCACTCGCCATCCTTGCAGAAGCGCGGATCGGCTGATGGCGGCAGATAGGTGTAGGAGACGCGATTGGTGACATCGTAGCTGCCGGTGTCGTTGTCGAGCCAGGTCACATCGACCTTTGCGTGGGTCAGCACGTCGAGCAGGTTCTCCGTCTCAAGTCCCTTGCGATGTGTGTACTGCCCACGGGTGTAGACCGAGAACAGGCAGGGTATGGAGGTTGCCGTCGCCGTTCCGCAGCTGCTTGTGTTCGGGAAATAGACGACGTTGCGCTTCGCCAGTTCGGGGTTGGTCATCTTGGGGTAGCCGCCGAGTGAGAAGTTCTGCGCGCGAGCTGTCTCTCCGGCGACGATGATCGTGACGCGCGGCTTGCCATTGTCGACCACGCCGACCCTGCGGGCATCCATGCCCAACGGTTGTGCGACAACGTTTGCATTCCTTTGCGTATCGATGACGTAACGCACCGCGCTGGCGATCGGGATCACCGGATTAAGGGTATCCATCAAGTCTCGGTGCGCGCGGCCGACGCCGGCATAAGTCTTGTAGAAGGTTGTTCCGGCGATGACGAGGATCGCCGAGCAGGTGAGGATGACTGCGGTATTGTAAGCGAGCTTCTTCAGGATCGTGCGATGGACGATCCGGACCCAAACGATGACGAGCGACGGCAAGACACCCGTCAGCAGAACATAGGTGACGAAGCGCGTCGTGATCAGATGGGCGCTTTCCGCGCCCGTGGAAACGGCCGCATTGCGGATCATCTCCTTATCGATGATGACGCCGAACTGGTCGTTGAACCAGGAGGACACTGACGCCACCAGCACGAAGAAGATCAGGACCGGCTTCGTGACGTATTTCGCGGAGAAGAGCGTGAAGAGCGCCATGATCGCCGCGGAGATACCGATAACGAAGGCAGCGAAGGCTGCAGGATCGGCGATGAAATAGCCGTAGGCCTTGGTCCAAAACATCCGATTTGTCACAAGAAGTACATAAAGAGTGGCTATGAAACAAAGCGTGACGCTACCGATGGCTGGCCTGACTATCTGTCGGCCAGATGGTGCATTTTCATTGGTCAATGGTCGTCTCCGAGGCATAGGCTATCGGCTGGGCGCCGGGAAGCCCACTACTGCAGGGTGTGCTTCGGCTGTTAAAGCCGGCCACCATGGTCACCAATCCTGACATTTACCTGAACGCCAAGTTCTTGTGCAGGGCTATTTCGGGCCGGATTCCGATTATCTCCCCTTTTTACCGACCTCAGACCTAGGGTTCAGGTCGCCGTCAGAAATAGGCATCATAGCTGCATGATTGCAAATGGGGACGCAATCGTGCGACTTCTACTGGTCGAAGACAATACACTGATAGGCAATGCCGTGCAGGACCATCTGCATGCGGACGGCTGGTCTGTTGACTGGTCCATGGATTTGGAGTCCGCAAGGGTCGCCGTTGCCGCGGAAGCTCACGATGTGATGCTTCTCGACCTTCGATTGCCCGATGGAAGCGGCCTCGAACTGCTCAAGCTCATGGAGGCGCGCGGGGACGCGACGCCGGTTATCGTCATGTCGGCCTATGATCAGCTGTCGGACCAGATAACGGCCATGAATATCGGCGCCATCGACTATCTCGTGAAGCCCTTTGCGCTGACCGAAATGGCGGTTCGTGTGCGCAAGGCAGCCAGGCGGCAGCGGCTGATCCGTATGCGCAATGCCGGCTGAGAAGGACCGCCTTCAGGATTGGGCCGGCGCTCCCGATCGCAGGAGATCGATCAGCGCCAAGGCGGCGGCAAAGACCACCAGAGACAGTAGCCAGCCGAGGACAGCGTCCGACAGGTAATGAGCTCCGGTCATGACGCGCATGACCGGCATCATGATCGAGACGATGGCGAGCGGGATGCCAAGCGGGAGCCGCAGGCGCGGAGGCAGCAGCACGACAAGGCAAAGCAGCCAGCCGCCGGACGATGCTTCACCGGAGACGAAGGAACAGTTTCCAACGCAGCGGCCGGCAAACGAGCCTGCCTGGACGAAATCCAGCGAGCCGCCGAAGAGATCCGTGCTGCGCGGCCTCGGCCTGCCGCCATAGCTCTTGAGCAGCGTGTTGACGATGAGACCGCAGCCGATGGCAAGCGATATTAGCGCGGCAATGCCCCGGTCCGTTTCCAGCGTCCGCCAGCGTACGCCGTATTTGCGCCGGCGCGAAATCAAGGTGGCGATCAGGACGACGATCGCGATGTAGGGCAGTGCGAGCGTCACATCCCGCATGATCTCGAGAAGAGGGTTCTTGGCTAGAGCAAAGACGCCGCAGACGTCGCCGGGAATGACGGCCGATGCACAGGGCGCGGTGGTAAAGACACTCTTGGCAACGATGAGATCGATGTCGGGAAAATAATGGAAGACGAATAGCAGCAGCCACCAAAGCGCAAACAAAGCGATAAGCACGAAAAAGGATCGGCCGACCGGCGTGATCCGTTTCGTATAGGCAATGGAATTATCGTACATCGGGAAGGTCGGCCACTTTCCGAACAGGTTCAAAATCAGTGCCCGCCTGCGTTGCGCAAACACGAAGGCGGCCACCATCAAGCGTCTTTTATGACGGCAACCTGACGGCAACCTGAAGTTCAAATGGTCGAGACAATCGATTGCGGCGCCGCCTGTCCGTCTGGCCGACGCCGGCGGGTTGATCGTGCCGTCTTTTATCCGTCAGAGAGGCTTATTCGCCGGTCTTGAAATAGGCTTCCAGCCGATAGCCATCGGGGTCGATGACGAAGGCGGCGTAATAGAACTGGCTGTAATCCGGTCGGATGCCCGGCGTACCGTTATCTTCACCGCCATTGGCGATGCCCGCGGCATAGAAGGCGTCGACGGCTTCCTGGCTCGGTGCCACGAAACAGAAATGCAGGCCGGAGCCGCGATCGGCTGGGACGGGGCGCTCCACCTCGCTGACCCAGAACTGCGCACGCTCCGCCCCATATCCGACGGTGCCGTCGAAATTGGTCACGCGCTCATAGCCGAGGGGAGAAAGGGCTGCATCATAGAATTTTTGCGCCCGCGCCAGGTCTTTGACGCCGATCGAGATATGGTCGAACATGAAAACGAGCTCCCGCCGTGTTGTCTGCGAAGCTTTGCGGAAGACCGTGCTCCTTTGGGGGGAGGCGCCGGCTTTCGAAAGTCCGCAGGTCGAATTTCGCCTCACCATCTTGCAATGATTATGGGAAGTCAACAAAGCGAAGCGATGGGTCGTCGGATCGATTGATCGGGGCTTTTCATCTATAAAGTCGTTTGGGATCGCCGATCTTGATGAGTTGCGCAGGCCCGGAGTAGGATTTGCCGATGCTCGGCCGTGATCCGAATTTTTTTCGAGACGACTGTCGATTTCCGGATGGCTGCTTCGTTGTCAATATGAGCGGGCTTGTTAGGCGGCAATGGTGCCGGCGTCTCGCTTCCGGAGGGAACTTTCCATGCGTTTCATGTCTATCGTCATTGCTAAGGATTTCATGCAGCCGGCGCCGGAGCTTCTTGAGGCTATCCACAAGCTCGCCGATCGGGAAATCAAGGCCGGCCGCATGATCGATACGGCCGGGCTGATGCCGCTTGCGACCGGCGCTCGCGTCACCATCAAGGATCGCAAGCTAAGCGTCGTCGACGGTCCCTTCGTCGAGGCCAAGGAGGTTGTCGGCGGCTATGCCATCTTCGAGCTGCAGAGCAAGGAAGAAGCCGTGGCGCTGGCGGTCGAATTCATGCAGCTGCACAAGGATTTGATGCCCGGCTGGGAAGGGACATGCGAAGTGCGCGCCTATTTCGAACCGGGCGCGGAGAACGTATGCGACCCGCTCGCCGAAGCAAGGGCATGACAATTTCGGTCTATAACCGAGGCAGGCGGCCGTGACGGCCGCCGGCATCCACCGGACGATCCTTGCCGTCTGGCGGATCGAGCAGCCAAGGCTCATCACGAGCCTGGCGCGATTGCTGCGCGACGTGCCGCTGGCCGAGGATCTGACGCAGGAAACCCTGATTGTTGCACTGGAGCGATGGCCGGAGACGGGAATCCCCGAGCGACCGGGAGCCTGGCTGATGACCACTGCCAGACGCCGGGCGCTCGACCATCTGCGTCGTCGCCGGATGCTCGATCGGAAACACGAGATGATCGTTCGGGACATGGAGGAGGAGGAGCAGATCATGCCGGATCTAGACACTCCTCTCGATGACGATATCGGCGATGAAATGCTGCGCCTGATCTTCACCGCATGCCATCCGCTGATTTCGCGCGAGGCGCGTGTGGCGCTCGCCCTGCGGATGATCTGCGGCCTGACGACCGAGGAAATCGCCCGAGCATTTCTGGTGTCGGAAGCGACGATCGCCCAGCGCGTCGTCCGCGCCAAGAAGACATTGTCCGAATCGGGGCTCGGCTACGAGACGCCGCATGGCGAGGAGCTGTCACAACGGCTGGCTTCGGTGCTTGAGGTCGTCTATCTGATCTTCAACGAGGGTTACACGGCGGCGCGCGGTGAGAATTGGTTTCGGCTGCAATTGTGTAATGAGGCGCTGCGACTAGGACGAATATTGACATCCGTCGCGCCAACGGAGCCGGAGGCGCACGCATTGCTGGCCTTGATGGAGCTGAACGCTTCCCGCGCGGCCGCCAGGACTGACGCTGACGGCAATCCGATCCTCTTGCTCGAGCAAGATCGCGGTCGCTGGGATCGGTTGCAGATCCAGCGCGGCTTGAAAGCTTTGGTGCGGGTACAGGAGCTTGGCGGTGCGGGTGGGGTCTATGCTCTGCAAGCCGCGATCATCGCATGCCATGCGAGGGCGGGAGCGGCGGAGGAAACCGATTGGAGACGGATCGCCGATCTCTATGCGGAGCTTGCCGGGCTTCTGCATTCGCCTGTCGTCGAACTCAATCGCGCGGTCGCCATCGGCATGGTCGAGGGTCCGGAGGCGGCATTGGAGATCATTGAAAGCCTTCGCGATGAACCTGCGCTGAAGGACTATCATCTTCTGCCGAGCGTTCGCGGCGATCTTCTCTACAAGCTTGGCCGCCACGATGAAGCGCGGCGAGCCTTTGAGGCGGCCGCCGCGCTTGCCGACAATCAGAGGGAGCGTGATTTCCTGATGCGCCGTGCCACCGAAGCTGCCGGTGCAGGGAAGGATTGACCCGCCTGAAGGCGGGCCAGCTTGCTTTGGGTTATTCCGCAGCCTGATAATTCGTGGCTCTCGCCGCGGATGAACGCGGGCCTACGGCGGCAAGTAGCGTGATGGCGACGGCCAGGATCGTCACGAAGCCGATGCCGGCGGTATAAGGGTTCCAACCGAAGCCGGGTGCTGCGCTGAAGACGGCCGAGGCTGCCGCGAGGATGATGCCGCCGCCGATCTGGAAGGAGGCAAAGAGCATACCCGAAGCCAGGCCCGACTTATCCTCTTCGATATCGGATAAGGCCGCGACCTGAATGGACGGATAGGTCATGGCATAGCCGACGCCGAGCAGCAGCTGCGAGATGGCAACGAGCACGATCGTATCGATCTTGCCGGCCGACAGCGCCCAGAAGAGGTAGCTGATGGCCTGCAGTCCGACGCCAAAGGTCATGAGCAGGGTCGTGCCGCGCGCCTGGCCGATGGTGGCGAAACGCGGGGCGAGGAACATCACGCAGACGCCGCCAATGGCGAAAGCGAAGCCGGTGGCGAAGGCCGACCAGCCGATGACGGTCTGGTAGTAGAGCGTTGCGATGAACTGGAAGCCGACATAGGCCCCCTGGTACAGCGCGGCGATGGCATTGGCGTGACTGAGTTTGGCGCGGCGGAACATCGCAAGCGGCACCATCGGATCGCTATGGCGCGACTCGACCAGCAGGAAGAGCAGGATCAGTACCAGAGCCGCCGCCAAAGATCCCCAGGTCGCAAATGCCTGCCAGCCATCGGCTGCGGCATTGGTGACGCCGAAGACGAAGAGCAGCAGACCGGGAGTGATGGTGATGGCGCCTGCCCAGTCGAAGCGGGCGCTCGGGCCGCTTCGCTTGTGATCGGGCGGCAGGACGAAGGGGGCGACGATCAGCGCGAGGATGGCGACGGGGGCACCCATGACGATGGTTGCACGCCAGCTGATGATCGTCGCCGCACCGCCGATCACCATGCCGAGCACGAAGCCGGCTGCACCGGTGGAGGAGAAGACGCCGAGTGCCTTGGCGCGGGACTGGCCTTCTCCGAAGACGGAGAGCAGGAGTGCGAGCGCGGCGGGCGCCGTGAAGGCGGCGGCGATGCCCTTGACCAGGCGCGCGGCGATCAGGGTTGGCGCGCTATCGACGAAGCCGCCGGCGATGCTGGCGGCGGCAAATACGGCAAGCGACCAGAGAAACACGCGGCGATGGCCGAAAAGATCGGCAACGCGGCCACCGAGCAGCAGGAAGCCGCCATAGCCGAGCACATAGGCGCTGACGGCCCATTGCAGCGAGGTTGCCTGCATGCCCAGCTCTTTCTGGATTGCGGGCAGGGCCACGCCAATGGTGGAGACGTCCATGGCGTCGAGGAAATTGGCGGCGCATAGCAGCAGCAACGCCAATCCCGCCCCGCTTCGGGTTTGGGAAGAAGTCATCGGGATCGTTCCTTTCTATGCTGCCGTCCTTGGGAGGTTGAAAGCGGCAGGGAACGAGAAAATGTACATCTTCAAACCCTATTGCAAATTGATAGTAACCATGTCAGGTATTACTGGCGATGATGAATGATGCGACACTTCGAAAAATCGATCTCAATCTGCTGCTCGCCTTCTCCGTGCTGATGCAGGAGCGGAATGTCAGCCGTGCGGCCGAGCGCCTGTTGCTCGGCCAGCCGGGTCTTTCCGCCGCGTTGCGCCGGTTGCGCGAGACGCTGGATGACGAATTGTTCGTGCGGGTCGGCCGCGGTCTGCAGCCGACGCCGCGGGCGCTGTCCATTGCACCGGCGATCGAGGATGCTCTTTCCGGCATCGAGCGCGCCATTCGCCCGCCGGCGGCCTTCGATCCAACGGACTGGCACGGCGAGTTCCGCGTCGGGCTTTGCGATAATCTCGAATCGTCCTTCTTCGGGCCGCTGGTGGCGCGGTTGCGTCAGCTCGCACCGCATGCGCGACTGACCAGCGTGGCGTTCGACCGGCGTGACGCCGTGCGGCTGCTGGACGAGGGCGCCTTCGACTTCAGCATCTCGGTGCATGACGAGCCAGCTTCCTGGCATGTTCGGGCTCCCTTGTTCGACCAGGCTTCGCTCTGCATCTACGATGGTCGGCATCTGAAATGTGCCACACCGCTGAGCCTGAAGCACTTCGCGACCGCGCCGCATGTCACCGTTTCGCTGGAAGGCGCCATATCCACCGGCGTCGATGTCGCTCTTGCACGCCTCGGCCATCGTCGTCAGGTCGTGGCGACGGTTCCCCGTTTTTCCGCGCTGCCGACGACACTCCGGGCCATTCCGGCCATTGCGACGGTTCCCGAAGCCATTGCCCGCTGCATGGCGCAACTGCACGATCTGACGATTTCGGAGCCGCCGTTCGAATTGCCCGCTGATCCCGTGACCATGCTTTATCGGCGCGTCGATCAAGCCGATAGCCGCTCGGTGTGGTTCCGCCGCCTTTTCGTTGATGTCGTGAAGGAAGCGCTTGAGGCGAGTGGGTGCCGCATGGGGGTTTCCACGGATGCCTGCTGTTATGAGCCGCTACCTCTAGCCGAAGCCGTCTAATCCCCGAGGAAAGCAATCGCCATGATCCGGCAAACCCAGCGTCTGGTCCTGCGCATGCCGGAGGAGCGGGATCTGGATTTCGTGACCGCGCTCTTTGCCCGGCCAGAACTTGTTGCTCACCGGCCCGATCCGACGCCGGATTCTCCGACGGAAAGTGCGCGAAGGCTAGCCCGTGATCGCGCGCACTGGCGCTTCCATGGATTCGGGCGTTGGGCGGTAGAAACGGGTGACCGGCTGATCGGCTTTGGCGGCGTTACTGTGTCGACGGAATTGGACGGGCTCAATCTCTCCTATCATCTGCACCCCGATTATTGGGGAAGCGGCTATGCGACTGAACTAGTGCGGGAGGCTTTGACCTTCGCCTGTCACGACCTGCGAGCAAAGCGCGTCGTCGGCCTCGTGCGTCCTGTCAATGCCGCCTCCCGGCGCGTGCTGGAAAAATGCGGCTTCGGTTTCGAGCGCGAAATCATGCTGCATGGCGTGCCGACGCATCTTCTTTCGTATCGAATCACTGCGGCTGATGTCGGCGAACTGATTTAACCGTCGGGGTAGGGCATGCCGTCCTTATGCACGAAGCGCCCATCCGTGCTGGAACTCATCATGTCGACGTCCGAACAGGTGATGAGGTCGGTCGGTGAGCGCGTACCGGCTTCGAGATAGATAGCCGTCGTGTCCGACCTGTTGATCATGTGATGGCCGTTGCCGGAACCTTTTGGAAATGCCGCGCAATCTCCGGCGCGCAAGACCGTTTCGCCATCATCCTCGATCAGCGTCAGCTCGCCTTCCAGCACATAGACGAATTCATCCTCCTGCGAATGCCAGTGCCGCTGGCTCGACCAGTTGCCTGGCGGCAGTCGCATGAGATTGACGCCGAAATCCTGGAGGCCGCCGGCATTGCCGAGCCGCTGCCGGATGCGCTCGGCGCAGGGATCGTTGAAAGGGGCGGGATAACGCGTGCCTTTGATTTCCGGCACGGCTGCAACATCGATCTTCGGCATGATGATCCTGCCTGCGATTTGCCATGGGTGGACGCGCTATCTGCGCGGCTTCAAATCTATCAAGAATCATCCCTGCCAGTCCAGCATCCGATCGTGGCCAAGTGCATGGCAAACCACTGTTGTCTGCCATTTTTGTCATGTATCTGTCATCGTTCGTACACATATGCGTCGTTTGAGCAACACAGCATATGTACATGCCGTCATATATGTTTTTGGCGCTGTTTCGGTCCTTGTAAAAGCGAGACCGCAAATGCAACTTCATCACCGGAAGCGAAGCGCTGTGCTTCGGGATAGCCACTGAAACTTGATGTCGAACGGCCCCCCAGGTTCGTCTCTCGCGCAAGTTCATTTGAAGAATGGAGTTACCATGAACATCAAGAGCTTGCTTATCGGCTCGGCTGCGGCCCTCTGCGTCGTATCCGGCGCTCATGCGGCTGACGCCATCGTCGCTGCTGAACCGGAGCCGCTGGAATATGTCCGTATCTGCGACGCGTTCGGCGCTGGCTACTTCTTCATCCCCGGCACGGAGACCTGCTTGCGGGTCGGCGGCAAGGTCCGCACCGAAGGCCAGTGGAAAGATCCCTACAATCGCGACAGCAACTTCGGCACCAAGTGGCATACCCGCGCCGAACTCAACCTCAATACCGCAACCGACACCGAATACGGTCCGCTGAAGACCGAGACCATCGTTCGTTGGGACTGGAACGACGGCGGCTCCACCTCCACCAACCTGCTGTGGGCCTATATCACCCTTGCCGGTTTCACTGTCGGTAAGACGGACTCGCAGTACAACCAGTTCGTCGGCTATGCCGGCGACGTGATCCAGGACGACGTCATCTATGACGGTCCGTATGAATTGAACCAGCTGACCTACAACTACGACAGCGGCACCGGCTTCACCGGCGTCATCTCGCTCGAAGACAGCAATTCCGGTACGACCACCAGCGCCTACGGCGGCAACTGGCAGCTTTCGAAGGCTGACCACTACGCCCCGAACGTCGTCGCCGGTCTCGGCTACAAGGCCGGCATGTTTGGCTTCAAGGTCGTCGGCGGTTACGACTCGATCGTCGAACAGGGCGCCATCAAGGCTCGTATCGACGCTGACTTCGGTTTCCTCACGGCCTTCTTGATGGGCGGCTGGAACACCGACGGCGACAAGCTGAACCAGTATGCCGGCTCGAACCAGAACGTCTCGGCCTGCACGACCTCCGACGGCGTCGTTCACGGCGCGAAGTGCGGCTGGGGTGACTGGGCTGTTTGGGGTGGTGTCGGCGTTCCGATCAACGACAAGCTGAAGTGGAACCTCCAGCTCGCCTACACCGACTCGAAGATTTTCGAGGCGACCACGAACGTCAAGTTCAACCCGGTCAAGAACCTGCTGGTCGAGCCGGAATTCACCTACGTTCACTACGACCTGCCGAGCGATGATACCTTCTCGGGTATCCTGCGTTTCGAGCGGACGTTCTAGGACCAAGCCGGCTTGGCTTGACCTTCATCGGAAATCGGGCCTGGTATTTGCGCCGGGCCCGTTTGTCTCACTCCGAGGCGATTGGAAAACCTGACTCAGCCTGCATCCTGCCGATGGGTATCATGCAAGGCGAGACGGCGTTCAGCTCGTGCGTATCTGAACCACGAGCTTGCCGAGCGATCGTTCACGATCGCGACCCATACAGCTGACAAAGGGAAGTCGGCTTACTGTCATAAATGTGAAGCTAATGAAGGGATATTTCATCCTTTCTAGCGCGATTTGGTGCCACCAAAGGAAGCCCCATGAAGACGATCATCATACTTGCGGCAATTGGACTGATGTCCACCAACGCAATGGCCATGTCGGCCTACAATTCGAAATCGATGACCTGTGCAACCGTGCATGAAAAGATGGCACAGGAAGGGTCGATCGTGCTGAGGTACCCATCGCATCATCCGGGCATGATGATGTACAACCGTACCGTCTCGAATTCGATGTCATGCCTCGGCCAGGGCGCGATGACCAGCGCCAGCGTCCCGACAAGCGACGATCCGAGCTGCAAGATCAAGACCTGCAGCTTTGCCACCGGCAAGGGACCGAACAAGAACCACTGAGCTGATAGCAAGCGACCGGTCGGTCGCTTCGAGCGATAGCACCGCACCGGAAGCGGTCTGGCAAGGCGAGCCGTCGTTGGCCCGCCTTGCTCTAGCCGGTAATTGATCGGCTAGAATCCGGTATCAGGCTCTTATCGGCAGTCTATCAGTCGCAAACGCGGGCGCGATACATGTCGCCCCATGCGTTCTGGTGCCAGACCACATGGCAATGGGGATAGTAGGGTGGCGGCGGCAGGTAGTCGGGCGCATAGGCCGGGCCCGCGTACATGGGCTCGGCATAGGCCGGAGGCGCGGTCGCGCCGGCGATCAAAGCGCCGCCGATAACGGCGCCTGCGATGCCGGCGGCAACGCCGCGACCGAAATTGTTATGAGCTTCAGCCTGGGAAGCGGTGGCAATTGACGTGCCTGCAATTGTCAAGGCGACCAGACCTGTGGCGACAAGCGTACGCATGGTGGTCCACATAGTCCTGATCCTTTATTTCCAATAATCACGACCCTTTTGGCCGCTGAGTACGATCCGACAATAGTTCTCCAGGGATTACCGCCAGGCGTCCGTTGGGTTAAACCTTGGTAAGGTGGCGTGGGCGGCGCGAACGAGCAGAGAGCGAGATCGGCGCACGTCTTTTAAGCAGTGCGTCGCAGAGGCTGGGATCGGCAATTGTGATGTTCTTGCAGCAGTGCGGTACTTCAGGTGTTCGTACCCGTTTGGCCCGTACCCTGCCAAATCCGAGCCGTCACTCGATGGGACGCATTTTCCTTATCCCAGGCCTGAGCCGCTATTTGCCAAACACCTTCATTCTTGACGAGCAACATCATTTCGACGGTCCGATCGACTTCGGCACAGTTTTCGATGCTCTCGCAGGCCACGACGGCGACCGCCACATTACCGAAAACATGCATCACGCTCCCCAGGACTCTTTCATCGAGGCTTTGCAGGGATGTGCCGACGAGACCGTTCATTCGTTCGACAAATTGCTGAACCGATTGCGATTGTACCGGGCGCGCAGACGCATAAAGCGGTGCCTGAGGAACGAAATCCACCGTGAACGCCGCCCAGTCGGGCATCCCGCCCTGCATCCAGCTCATGCTCTTGAACTGGCGCTCGACAAGCGCGCGGATCGCTTCAATGTCAGGATTCACATCCCCGTTCACCAAAATCACCGCGCCAATCTGAGAGATGTCCACTCCGGACCATGTGCTCTTCGTAGCACAAACCCGAGCGAGCCGCAGCAGCCGTTGCAAGGATGAACATTAAGTGGCGCACCCGACAGGATTCGAACCTGTGACCTTTGGAATCGGAATCCAACACTCTATCCAGCTGAGCTACGGGTGCATGCCGTGGCGGTTTGAATCGCCTGTCCGATGGCTGGTTCTTAGCCTAGGAAGCGCTTGGCTTCAATGCGGAAAATTCAGGAAAGCGCATATCATAGGTTTTGAATGAAAAGGGCCGCGGGCTTTTGGCGCGCGGCCCTGTGTCGTGTGGTGCCGTTTCGGCCTATTCCTTCATCGCGCCGGGGCCTGGGGTGGCCTTTGGCGGCACCTTGCCGAGGATGATCATGCCCAGCACTTCGTCCTTGGTGACGTCTTCGGTGCGGGCGTGGCCGACGACCTGGCCGTTCTTCATGACCGAGACGCGGTCGGCAAGGTCGAAGACGTCGTGGATGTCGTGGCTGATGAGGAAGATGCCGATGCCTTCCTTCTTCAGCTGCTTGATCAGCTCGCCGACCTGCGCCGTCTCCTGGGGGCCGAGGGCCGCGGTCGGCTCGTCCATGATCAGGATGCGGGCATCGAAGAGGATGGCGCGGGCGATCGCCACCGACTGGCGCTGGCCGCCCGAGAGCGCTTTCACCGGCTCCTTGAAGCGCTTGAAGTTGGGGTTGAGGCGGCCCATCACCTCGCGGGCCTTGGCCTCCATCGCGACATCGTCGAGCGTGCCCCAGCGGGTCTGTAGCTCGCGGCCGAGATAGAGGTTGGCGGCGGCGTCGACATTGTCGGCGACGGCGAGCGTCTGGTAGATCGTCTCGATGCCGTATTTCTTGGCGTCGCGCGGGCTGCGGATATCGACGGGTTCGCCGTTGATCAGGATATCGCCGCTGTCGCGCTTGTAGGCGCCCGAGAGGATTTTGATCAGCGTCGACTTGCCGGCGCCGTTATGGCCGAGGAGCGCCACGACTTCGCCGGGGTAGAGATCCACCGAGGCGTTGTCGACCGCGTGGATGCCGCCGAAGGAGATGGAAATGTTCTTCATTTCCACAAGCGGAGTGGTTTGATCCGTCATGGTTCAGAATTCCTTTTACTTGGCGCGCGAGCGGTAGACGATGTCGAGCCAGACGGCGATGACGAGCACGACGCCGACGACGACGTTCTGGATCGGCGTGTCGACATTGGCGAGCCCCATGCCCGATTGCAGCGATTGCATGACCAGGGCGCCGAGCATGGCGCCGGCGATGGTGCCGCTGCCGCCGGCCAGCGACGTGCCGCCGATGACGGCCGCGGCGATGGTGAAGAGTTCGTAGGTGGTGCCCTGCGAATTGGCGGCTGCGTTCAGGCGGGCGGTCGAGATGGCGGCGGCCACGGCTGCGAGCAAGCCCATCAGCGCGAAGATGCGCACAGTCACCCAGCGGGTCTTGATGCCGGCGAGTTCGGCTGCTTCCGGGTTGCCGCCGATCGCGAAGACGTAGCGGCCGAAGCGCAGGCGGGTGGCGATGAAGGTCATGACGATGCCGATGCCGACGGCGATCAGCACGGGCACGGCGATGCCGTAGGGGATGTCGAGCCCGGTTTCCGGCCAGGGGATATTGTGTTCGGTCGCGTATTTCTTGGCGATGCCGATCGGCCAGTAGTAGATGGTGAAGATATAGATCGTGCCGAGGACGAGAGCGGAGCCGAGAATGGCGAGGAAATATTCCGCCCAGAGCGGCCGGCGCGGGAAGTTGAAGCGCTTGCGCTGATGACGCCCGCCGATGATGCCGAGAACGATGAAGACGCAGGCGAGCACACCGAGTATCCAACTCCATGTCGCGCCGATCGAGCCTTCGGCACCGCCGCCCATGATGCGGAAAGTTGCATCGAGTGGGGCAACCGTCTGCCCGCTGGTGACGTACCAGGCAAGACCGCGCCATGCGAGAAGACCGCCAAGCGTGACGATGAAGGAGGGAACGTTGAAGAAAGCGATGATGACGCCCTGGAAGGTGCCGAGCAGCGTGCCGATGGCGAGACCGCAGATCAGCGTGATGACCCAGGTCCACGAGCTGTCGAAGCCGAGATAGGCAGGCAGGAATTTCGCCTGGATGACGCCCATGATCATCGCGACGAAACCGAGCAGCGAGCCGACGGAAAGGTCGATGTTGCGGGTGACGATGACGAGCACCATTCCGGTCGCCAGCACGGCGATCTCGCAGGTCTGGACGGAAAGGTTCCAGAGGTTTCTGGGGGTCAGGAAGAGGCCGCCCGTATAGACGTCAAAGCCGATCCAGATGATCAGCAGCGCGCCGACCATGCCAAGCAGGCGCGTATCGATTTCGGTGGCGCGCAGGAAACGCGTAAACGCGCCCTCTTCTGCCTTGCGCGGACCGCTCGATGTTGTGGAATGTGTCATGTCGGCCATCGCTTTGCCGTTCTCCCACTTGTTGGGCGCAGGCCCGCGAATGCTTCTCGTTGATCGCTGGGCAGTATCCGCGCTGGTCACAATAGACGTCATCGCTCGCCCATCCGGTGCTCCCGGTTCCACGACCGCCGTCCGGCAGGCCGATCGGATATGCGATGACGCAACACATGCGGGAAGCTTTCACCCCATTCTGGGTGGAGTTGCAGGCCTCTTATCCGCATTCGACGCCGCAACGGGAAACCCCTTGCGGCGTCGGCATTATATTCGGGTCAACCCGTCAAGGTCTCGTGTTTACTTGCAGGCGGCGACGCTGCCGGCCTTGACGCCCTGGCATGCTTCAGCCTTGGAAATCCAGCCGGCGTCGATGACGACGTTCAGATTGTCCTTGGTGATAGCGATCGGGGTCAGGAAGACGGACTTCATGGCAACATGCTTCGGGCCACCGTTGAAGGTCTGGACGCCGTCGATCTGGTCCTGGGTCTTGCCGCCGGCAAGAGACAGGGCGATTTCAGCGGCGCGCTTGCCGAGTTCACGCGAGTCCTTCCAGACCGAAACGGTCTGCGTGCCGAGCGCGATGCGGTTCAGGGCAGCCTTGTCGGCATCCTGGCCGGAAACCGGCACGGAGCCAGCCAGACCCTGGGCATCGAGGGCAGCAACAGCGCCGCCGGCGGTGCCGTCGTTGGAGGCGACGACCGCGTCAACCTTGTTGTTGTTGGCGGTCAGGAACTGCTCCATGTTGCGCTGCGCGTTCTGCGGCAACCAGCCGTCCGTATAGGCTTCGCCGACGTTCTTGATCTTGCCGGCGTCGATGGCGGACTTCAGCACTTCGATCTGGCCGGAGAAGAGGAAGTCGGCATTCGGGTCCGAAGACGAGCCCTTGATGAAGACGTAGTTGCCTTCCGGCTTTGCCTTCAGCACTTCGCGAGCCTGCATGCGGCCCACTTCCTTGTTGTCGAAGGTGATGTAGAAGGCGGCCGGGTTTTCGATCAGGCGGTCGTAGCCGACAACCGGAATGCCTTCGTCGGCAGCCTTTTCAACGGCCGGGCCGATGGCGTCGGAATCCTGCGCCAGGATGATGAGGGCGTTGGCACCCTGCGAAATCAGCGACTCGACGTCTGTCAGCTGCTTGGAAGCGGACGACTGGGCGTCGGCGGAAATGTACTTGGCGCCGGCTGCAGCGAGCGCCTTCTTGATGGCTGCTTCATCCGTCTTCCAACGTTCTTCCTGGAAGTTCGACCAGGAAACGCCGACGACGAGATCCTTGGCGAAGGCAGCCGTCTGCATGGTCAAAACGATGGCCGCGCCCGCAGCCAGCTTGATGAAAGCTTTCATGTGATCCTCCCGAGTGAATGCGACCGCACGTATCCTGAACTCCCGTCGGTCGCGGCGAAAATGCTGACAAGAAAAGCTTTGGGCTTTTTTTCTCGACAGTCGAGAAATTTAGTGTCAGAGATTTTTTCAGCTGTCAACACCCGCATTGCCCGGTTTCATCGGTCATCCGAAAAAGCTATTAGGGCTGCGGAAGGGGAGGGTTGAATGAGCGGGGAGTTTGTCAATGCTGGCCAAATCGAGCACCGAATTGGTCCGTCAAAAGAACAGCGCTTTAGTCTTGTCGGCGCTGCGCCGGCACGGCCCGCTCGCCCATACCGAGCTTTCTGATTTCACGAAACTTTCCTCCGCGACGGTATCCGCCATCACGGCCGATCTGGAGCGGGCGCAGATCATAGAAAAAGCGGAACAGCAGGCCGCCAGCGGCCGCGGCCGGCCGCGCGTATTGTTTTCGCAGCGGCGTGACTGCGGCTATCTGATCGTCGTCGTCATCTCGTCTGATGCCGTGCAATATTCCCTCGTCGACTATTCCGGCAGGCTCATCGACCGCTTTACCGAGGACAGGCAGCAAAATGTCACGGGGGTCGAGCGCTTTGTGGCCGGATTGCGCGATGCCTTGAACCGGATCGTCACCCGCTCGCAATTGTCGCGCGACAAGGTGCTGATGATCTCGATCAGCAGCAAGGGGCTGGTCGACGCTTCGGAGCCGGTGTTGCGCTGGTCGCCGATCTTCGGGCGCGACGAAATCGATTTTGCCGCCGTGCTTCGCGACGAGTGGTCGGCGCAAATCATTCTCGGCAACGAGACCCTGCTCGTGGCCGCGGCCCTCGGGCGTCTGGAAGACATCCGCAAGGGTGACGACTTCCGCGCCATGGCAGCGCTTTCGCTTGGCCACAGTATCGGGCTCGGCATCGTGCGCCGGGATCACGAAGGCAATCACCAGATATCGGCACCGAATTTCGGGCACATGATGCATGTGCCGGGCGGCGGTCTTTGTCGCTGCGGCGCACGGGGCTGCATCGAGGCCTATGCGGGTTTCTACGCGATACTGCGCACGGCTTTCGACGTGCCGCTCGATACGATCCCAGCAAAGTTCGTCCCGATCGCCGAGCTCGACAAGATCGCGGCGAGCGCGCGCCAGGGCGGCCGCCGCAATGTGCTGGCCTTTCGCCAGGCGGGGCTGGCGCTCGGCAACGGTCTTTCGCGCGTGTTGAGTCTGCATGAGCGGATGCCGATCGTCATCACCGGCCCCGGCGTGCGCTATTACGATCTGCTGATCGAGGGCATAACCGAGGGGCTGGCAGAATCGCATGTCGTGCGCATGGAGGGCATGCCGGAGCTGCGCGTCATCGCGGACGAGCCGACGCTCGTCTTCGAAGGGCATTTGAACCGCGCGCTTTCGATCATCGACAACGACATCGTGAGAAGAGGCGCTTCGGTCGTGGAGCTGCGTGACGAGGCCGGTTGAGAGGCGAAGACAGAGCAAGGCGCGGCCATGCGATTGGCCGCTGTTCCGCGGCTGAGATCAATCCGCTACGCCCGAAGGCTGGTCCTCCTCGCGAATATGCAGAATGCGGTCAATGAGGCCCCATTCCAAGGCTTCCTCCGCCGTCATGAAATGGTCGCGGTCCATGGCGCGCTCGAATTCTTCATAGGAACGACCGCAATGTTCGGCGTAGAGCCGCGTCATGCGGTGCTTCGTTCGCCGCATTTCTTCTGCGTGGATAAAGATGTCCGATGCCTGTCCCTGGAAGCCGCCCAATGGCTGGTGAATATGGATGCTGGCATTTGGAAGCGCGGTGCGCTCGCCCGGCTGGCCTGACATCAACAGGAACGAACCCATCGAACGGGCGGTTCCCATGCACAGGGTATGCACCGGCGCACGAATGTAACGCATGGTATCGTACATCGCGAGACCACTGGTCACCACGCCGCCGGGCGAATTGATATAGAGATGGATCGGTCTCTTGGGATTTTCGGCCTCGAGAAACAGCAGTTGCGCGCAGACCAGCGCCGAGACGTCATCGTTCACCTCACCATTCAGGAAGATGATCCTCTCGCGCAGCAGGCGGGAATAGATGTCGAAAGACCGCTCTCCTCTGCTGGATTGTTCGACAACCATAGGGACGAGTTGCATCGCTTCGCGCATCGGCGAACTCCAATGTTCTTGAAATTGTTGATAGATCGAGCGCGTTAGGCGGCGCGCATGACGGTCAGGCCGTTATTGTTTGCCGCAGTTCTCTCAGTCCTGCGAAGCCGCGCATCGTCAAGCTCGTGGATGATCCGCAGGCTCGTGCCGCCGCTTGCATTCGGGGCGATCCTGAAGGTCACGGTGCTTTCGAGGAAGGGCGGCGCGTCGTCCCGCAGCCTGTAGCGCACCTCTTCGCCCGGTGTGACCGATATGGCCTCCGGATCGGCCAGGGCTTCCTTCGGCAGCCAGTTTTCGCGAAGCTCGGGGGTGCTGACCGCGCGCCAGACCTTTTGCGGTGGCTCGCTGAATTCGTATTCCAGTTCGATGCCATTCTTCCGCGCGGGGATCTTGAGATCGTTCATTGGTCCATATCCTTCAGCAAAACCTTGAGAGCTTCGATACGAGCCGGCCAGTAGGCGCGGTATTTCGCCAGCCACTGGGCGATGAGGGCAAGCCCCTCCGGATCGACTTCGTAATTCACGAAACGCCCCTGTCGTTCTTCCCTCACCAGTCCCGCGCTTCGCAGGACTGCGAGATGTTGGGACATCGCCGGCTGGCTGATATCAATGCCTTCGCGCAGGGTGCTGGCATTCATGCCGCCAGCGGCCAGCTTTTCGAAGATGGCGCGGCGGGTCGGATCGGCCAAAGCCCGGAATATCTCATTCTCTATCATGGCAACAGATAAGCACACACTTATGCGTTTCGCAAGAAGTTTCCGCATGAGGGCTGTCCGGCGCTCTGACGAAGCGTGTCAAAGAAAAGTCCGCCGCGACATGATTCGCGGCGGACTTTTGGGAGGGCCTATTCTTTGTAGGAGTCGAGGCTGCTTAGTCGACCTTTACCAGCCGGCCTTCCTTGACCGACTGCAACGCGGCATCCGCAAGCTTCAGCGCAGCCAGGCCATCGGCGCCAGACGGCGTGATGGTGGCGCCTTTCTCGACCGCAGCGATGAAGCTGGCAATCTCGTTGGCATAGGCTTCGGTGTAGCGGGTCATGAAGAAATCATGCAGCGGCGGGCGGGTGTAGCCATCGCCATTAGCGACTTCGATGGAGAAAGGGCGCTGGTTTTCGGCTGATACCATGCCCTTCGAGCCATGGATTTCGATGCGCTGATCGTAGCCGTAGGTGGCGCGGCGGGAGTTGGAGATCACGGCCTGCTTGCCGGATGCCGTCTGGAGGATGACGGAAACGCTATCGTAGTCTCCGGCTTCGCCGATCGCCTTGTCGACCAGCACGGCGGCAGTTGCGGTGACGGCCACCGGCTCTTCGCCGAGCAGGAAGCGGGCCATGTCGAAGTCATGGATCGTCATGTCGCGGAAAATGCCGCCGGAGCGCTTGATGTAATCGACGGGCGGGGCGCCCGGATCGCGCGAGGTGATGGTCACCATCTCGACGGTGCCGATGCGGCCTTCGTCGATCGCCTTCTTCACGGCCATG
This sequence comes from Rhizobium sp. NPDC090279, assembly GCF_044769665.1. Classification (NCBI taxonomy): domain Bacteria; kingdom Pseudomonadati; phylum Pseudomonadota; class Alphaproteobacteria; order Hyphomicrobiales; family Rhizobiaceae; genus Rhizobium; species Rhizobium sp. NPDC090279. Next base: position 562,722 of record NZ_JBIVYI010000002.1, read on the forward strand.
AAATGCGGGTCGAAGCGACGGTTGAAGCCCACCATCAGCTTGCCCTTCACCTCTTCGACGACCTTGATGCAGGCCTTGACGCGGGCAGCGTCGAGATCGATCGGTTTCTCGCAGAAGACGGCCTTGCCGGCACGGGAGAAGCGCTCGATAAGGTCGGCATGGGTATCGGTCGGCGTGCAGATGACGACGGCATCGATATCCTTTGCGGCCTCGATCGCCTCGATGGTGCGCACTTCGCAGCCATAGGCGGCGGAGATCGCTTCGGCAGCCGCGGGAAACGCGTCCGCGACAGCGACGAGCTTGGCGTTGGCATCGCCGCTTACGGCCTTCGCATGCACCTTGCCGATGCGTCCGGCACCGAGCAGACCAAATCTGACAGTCATTCTTACCTCCCTGGATTCGGAATAAATGAACCGAACATCAACCTCTATGGAATTTTCATTCCATTTTCCGACCACGGCGTCAAGCCGGCCGGACTTCACAATTCTGAAAATTACTGTCCGAGATCGGCTTACCTGAAATTAGGCCGCGAAACCTTATTTTATCCGGACGGCTTCACAATTTTCCCGATGATGCGCTAAAGACATGTCTTCTTGAACAGGCAAAAGAGACCCATGCAACTGATCGATCCCAGTCATCCGCTCTATAAGCCGCTTTGGGTGCGCATCCTCATTGTGGCCGTCTGCTTTGGCTGGGCAGGGGTCGAGATGCTTGGCTCACAGCCATTCTGGGCGATGCTCTCAGGTGCGCTCGGCGCCTATGCGGCCTGGATGCTGCTCCTGAATTTCAAGCCGCAACCGCCCGTGGCTGATGTCGAAGCTCCGCCGCATGACGATGCTGACGAGAGCGATAGGCCGGCGGATGACAAGAAATAATCATCGCTTCAAGCGGCGGATGGCCTCGTCGATCAGCTGATTGGCGAGTGTCATGCGGGCCGTTGCCTGCTCGCGGAAGGCGGCGTCGACGCCATCTGGATGGTTGGCCTTGGCGAAGCTGCGGCGTTTCTCCTGCAAGGCTTCGCGCGTATGGTCGGACGTGATTGCGAGTTCCGACGCGACCTCTTCCCGCGACGTGCGCGCGAGATGTTCGGGCATAACCGGCAGTTCCGGCTCCTTCGGCGCTGGTTCGGGTTCCGGCGGGGGCTCGATGATCGGATCGCCAAGATTATCGCGATAGGCTTCGTCGGGCCGTTGTGCCGCAGGCGTTTCTCCGCCGAGCACCGTGGCCACAAAACTGACGTTCAGGCCGCGGATACGGTGCGCCGCCTCTTCCTCTTCCGAAATCTCTTCTTCCGTATCGAGACGATCGAGCACGGATTGGAACAATGATTGCCTGACCAGCATGCGGAGCCTCCACGCCAAGCTTCATAGGAGCGGAAGTTGGCGCGGAGCTTATGACGGGCTTATGCCGGCGAGAGATTCCGGCTTTCTTCCAGGATCATGTCGTGCAGTAGCCGGGCGCTTGGCGGCATGGCGCGTTCGCGGGCGGTGATGAGGCTGTAGGGCCTGACGTCGATGTCGAAATCGATCGGCAGGATGCTGGATTCGCCCGCCTGCGAGGATTGCCCGCAGATGAATTGCGCCATGTCGAGCGCGATCGGCGCGATCGCATCCGTCTTGCAGACCACCGCAAGCGTCAACAGCAGCGACGAGGTGTTGACGACGTTTTCCGGCAGCGGCACGCCGGCTGCAAGGAATATGTCCTCCACCTTGCGCCGCAGCAATGTTCCGGGCGGCTGGAAGACCCAGTCGTAGCCGGCAAGATCCTCCATGCTTGCGACACCCTTTTCCAGCAGCGGATGACCGTTGCGGACGACAAGGCAGGCCTTCTCGACGCCGATCTCATGGGCGGTGAACAGGCGTGGGTCGAGATCGTCCGGGATACGGCTGATGATGAAGTCGTGGCGAGCGGCCAGAAGCTCGCGCGCCAGCACATTGCTGTTTTCGACCTCGATATTGATCTCGATGCCGGGATAGGTGCGCGTCACTCGCTGGATTGCCGGCACTACGAGGCTGATTGCCGGCGCCGTCACCGCTCCCAGGAAGACGGAGCCGCCCCTGCCGGTGCGTAGGGCGCCGAGCTCCCGGCCGGCCTCGCGCAACTCGAGCAGGATCTTGCGCGCCCGTTTGGCCAATGCGAGCCCGAAGGGGGTAAGCATGACGCCTCTGGCTACACGCTCGTAAAGCGGGCTTTTGACAATGGACTCCATTTCTGAGAGCATGCGCGAAGCTGCAGGTTGTGACATGTTCATGGACTCAGCGGCGGCGGAGATTTGCCCGTGATCCTCGATCGTGACGATCATGCGCAGGTGATTGAGCTTCAAACCGGCTTTCAACAGCGTATCGTCGCGAAAACTGTCGGAATGAATCTCAATGCCATCACTGACATAATCGTTATATATTTTCTCCATAGCGGCCAAATTTCCCCTCCGTCGGCAAAAAAGTACTATTTTTTAACATTATACCAAACTTGGTATATGTTTAGCCAGTTATTCTATTTGACAGTTATACGAAATCGTACGAGTTTGCCGATCGTGCGCTGGGTACAGCTCATAAACCGTGAGAGCGTGGAGGAGACCTACTTCGTTTCTCACAATTAGAAGTAAATCATTCCTTCTACGGAACCTGCCGCAGTTTCGGGCGGGCTTTTGTCCGTCATATTATCAACAAGGGAGAGAGTAATGAAATCCATTATCTCATTGATGGCCGGCGCTGCGCTCGGCGTCGCTACGCTGGTTGCACCTGCCTTCGCGGCGGATAAGGGCACGGTAGGCATCGCCATGCCGACCAAGGCTTCGGCTCGCTGGATCGACGACGGTAACAACATCGTCAAGCAGCTCCAGGCCGCCGGTTACGGCACCGACCTGCAGTATGGCGACGACGATATTCCGAACCAGCTTTCGCAGATCGAAAACATGGTCACGAAGGGCGACAAGGTTCTCGTCATCGCTTCGATCGACGGCACCACGCTGTCTGACGTTCTGCAGAAGGCCCACGATGCCGGCATCAAGGTCATCGCTTACGACCGTCTGATCCGCAACAGCGGCAACGTCGACTATTACGCCACGTTCGACAACTTCAAGGTCGGCGTTCTTCAGGCTGGCTCGATCGTCGACGCTCTCGGCCTCAAGGACGGCAAGGGTCCGTTCAACATCGAACTGTTCGGCGGTTCTCCGGACGACAACAACGCCTTCTTCTTCTATGACGGCGCAATGTCGGTCCTGAAGCCCTACATCGACAGCGGCAAGCTGGTCGTCAAGTCCGGCCAGATGGGTATGGACAAGGTCGGTACGCTGCGTTGGGACCCGGCAACGGCCCAGGCTCGCATGGATAACCTGCTGTCGGCTTACTACACCGACGCTCACGTCGATGCAGTCCTGTCTCCTTATGACGGCCTGTCGATCGGTATCCTGTCCTCGCTCAAGGGCGTTGGCTACGGCACCGGCAGCGTGAAGCTCCCGGTCGTTACCGGCCAGGACTCCGAAGTTCCGTCGGTCAAGTCGATCATCGCTGGCGAACAGCACTCCACGATCTTCAAGGACACCCGTGACCTCGCCAAGGTCACCGTCGACATGGTCAACGCTCTGATGGAAGGCAAGACGCCTGAAGTCAACGACACCAAGACCTACGACAACGGCGTCAAGGTCATCCCGTCCTACCTGCTGACCCCGGTCGCAGTCGACAAGACCAACTACGAGAAGATCCTCGTCGAAGGCGGTTACTACAAGGCTGATCAGCTGAAGTAACCTTCCGATATAGCTGTCAGGGCTCGCTCGAATGCGGGCCCTGGCTTTGATATTTAAGACGATCGCGCGGTCTGCTATGTTCGATCGCGGCGTTGGATTTGGACTATGGACGATACCATTCTCGAAATGCGGAACATCACCAAGTCGTTCCCCGGTGTGAACGCCTTGGAAAATGTCAATTTGAAAGTCCGTCAGGGCGAGATTCATGCCCTGGTCGGTGAAAATGGAGCCGGCAAGTCGACCCTGATGAAGGTGCTCTCGGGCGTCTATCCGGCCGGCACCTATGAGGGCGACATCTATTACGATGGCGCCGTTCGCCAGTTCAAGACGATCAGGGATTCCGAAGATATCGGCGTCATCATCATCCATCAGGAGCTGGCGCTCGTGCCGCTTCTGTCGATCGCCGAAAACATCTTCCTGGGCAATGAGGTCGTCGCCAATGGCATGATCAATTGGCAGGAAACCTTCACCCGCACCAAGAAGCTCCTTACAAAGGTCGGCCTCAAGGAATCTCCGAACACGCTCGTCACCGACATCGGCGTCGGCAAGCAGCAGCTAGTCGAGATCGCGAAGGCCCTGTCGAAGAGCGTCAAGCTGCTCATTCTCGACGAGCCGACGGCATCGCTCAACGAAAGCGATTCCGACGCGCTCCTCAATCTCCTCATCGAGTTCCGCAATCAGGGCATCACCTCGATCATCATCACGCACAAGCTCAACGAAGTGCGCAAGGTGGCCGACGAGATCACGGTGCTGCGCGACGGCATGACGGTGAAGACGCTGAACTGTCACGAAGAAGAGATCAGCGAAGACATCATCATCCGCAACATGGTGGGCCGCGAGCTGGCCGACCGCTATCCGCCCCGCTCGGTTCCGGTCGGCGAGACCATCTTCGAAGTGAAGAACTGGAACGCCTACCATCAGCAGCATCGCGACCGGCAGATCCTGCACGACATCAACGTCCACGTGCGCAAGGGCGAAGTGGTCGGCATCGCCGGCCTGATGGGTGCCGGCCGCACCGAATTCGCCATGAGCGTGTTCGGCAAGTCCTATGGGCACAAGGTCAGCGGCGAAGTCTTTCTCGAGGGCAAGCCCGTCGACACCAGCACGGTGCGCAAGGCGATCGATGCCGGTCTTGCCTACGTGACAGAAGACCGCAAGCAACTCGGTCTCGTGCTGTCGAACAGCATCCTGCACAATACGACGCTTGCCAATCTGCTTGGCGTTTCCAGGGCGACCGTCATCGACGATGTGCGTGAGCTGCAGGTGGCGACGAACTATCGCTCCAAGCTGCGCATTCGCTCGGCCGGCGTCTTCCAGGAGGCGGGGAACCTGTCCGGCGGCAACCAGCAAAAGGTGGTGCTGTCGAAGTGGCTGTTTTCCGATCCGGACGTCCTGATCCTCGATGAGCCAACGCGCGGCATCGACGTCGGCGCCAAATACGAAATCTATTCCATCATCAACCAGCTTGCCGCCGACGGAAAGGGCGTTCTGATGATCTCATCGGAAATGCCCGAGCTTCTCGGCACCTGCGATCGCATCTACGTCATGAACGAGGGTCGCATCGTCGCCGAACTGCCAAAGGCAGAGGCGAGCCAGGAGAGCATCATGCGCGCTATCATGCGCTCAGGGGAGAAGCATCAATGAGTTCGGCCAACCCAGCCACGGAAAGCAGCCACGTCGTTTCTGTCGGCGACCATATCCGCAACAATATTCGCGAATACGGCATGCTGATCGCGCTCGTCGTCATTATGCTGCTGTTCCAGTATCTCACCAACGGCGTTCTGTTCAGGCCGCAAAACCTGACCAACATCGTGCTGCAGAACTCGTTCATCGTCATCATGGCGCTCGGCATGCTGCTCGTCATCGTGGCCGGCCATATCGACTTGTCGGTCGGCTCCGTCGTCGGCTTCGTCGGGGCGGTTGCGGGCGTGCTGGTCGTGCAGATGCACATGAATCTTGCCGCCGCGACGGTGATTTGTCTTCTGATGGGTGCGGCGGTCGGCGCGTGGCATGGATATTTCATCGCCTACCACCGTATTCCGTCGTTCATCGTCACGCTCTCGGGCATGCTGGTTTTCCGCGGCCTGACCTATGCCATCATCAATACGACCGGCAACGGCAGCAGCATCGGCCCGTTCCCGCCGGCATTCCAGATCGTCGCAACGGGCTTCATTCCCGATTTTGCCGATGTAGGCGGCATTCACTCGACGTCGATCCTGCTGACCGTCGCCATTCCGATCGTCATGTTCTTCCTCTCTTGGCGCCGCCGCAGCGTCAACGAGAAGCATGGTATCGATGTCGAGCCATTCAGCTTCTTTATCGGCCAGAATCTGGTGGTTGCGGCTGCGACCATCTTCATCGGCTACCAAATCTCCTCCTTCAAGGGGCTGCCGAACGTTCTGATCCTCATGCTGCTATTGATTGCGCTCTACGCCTTCGCCACGCAGCGCACCACGATCGGCCGCCGCATCTATGCGATGGGCGGTAACGAGAAGGCGACGAAGCTTTCGGGCATCGATACCCGCCGCCTGACGTTCTACACCTTCATCAACATGGGTGTCCTTGCCAGCATCGCCGGCATCATCATTGCCACGCGCCTGAATTCGGCGACAGCCAAGGGCGGCGACGGTCTCGAGCTCGATGTGATCGCGGCTTGCTTCATCGGCGGCGCCTCGGCGTCCGGCGGCGTCGGCAAGGTGACGGGTGCTGTCATCGGTGCCTTGATCATGGGCGTGTTGAACCAGGGCATGTCGATCCTTGGCTACCAGACGGACTCGCAGAAGATGATCAAGGGCGCCGTGTTGCTCGCTGCGGTGTTCATCGACGTCTACAACAAGAACAAGGGCTGATCGCTTAAGCGACCAGCCAAAACTTTAAAACCAAATCCATGACAGAGTCCGGCTCTCGCTGAGAGCCGGAACGGTAAACTGCATCCGTTCTCTGTCTGATAGGAAAGGATGAAAGACATGCTCATCTCGCAGATCAAGGGTTCGAACGGCGAGATCGTCGTTGTCGTCCGCAACGGACCCGGCGAAGTTGCCAAGGCCGTCGTCAATGGCGGCAGCGTCTACAAGCTTGCCATGGAAGCTGCCGATAGCGGCAAATCGCTGGCATCGGTCATCGAGGCGCATGGTCTCGGCGAGGCGATCGATCTTGAAAAGGTCTATTCCGACGGCCGTTTCCTGCCGCCGATCACCCATCCCGATGCCGCCCACCTGCATCTGACCGGAACCGGTCTGACGCATCTAGGTTCAGCCGCCACCCGCGACTCCATGCACAAGAAGACGACCGAAGCCGCCGAGGAGACGCTGACCGACTCCATGAAGATGTTCAAAATGGGCATCGAGGGCGGCAAGCCCAAGGACGGCGAGAAGGGTGTGCAGCCGGAATGGTTCTACAAGGGCAACGGCTATGGCGCTGCAGCTCCCGGTGCCGCACTGGTATCGCCTTCCTTCGCGCTCGATGGCGGCGAAGAGCCTGAGATGGCTGGCATCTATGTCATCGCCAAGGACGGTTCGCCGTTCCGTATCGGTTTTGCGCTGTCGAACGAATTCTCCGATCACGTCACCGAGCGGATCAACTATCTCTATCTCGCCCATTCGAAGCTGCGCCCGGCAAGCTTCGGCCCGGAAATCCGTGTCGGCGCGGCGCCCGAGGACATCCGCGGCACGTCGCGCATCAGGCGCGGCGACAAGGTGATCTTCGAAAAACCTTTCCTGTCTGGCGAGGCGAACATGTCGCACACTTTCGCAAACCTCGAATATCATCACTTCAAGTACGGCCTGTTCCGCGCCCCCGGCGATGTGCATGTCCACATGTTCGGCACGGCAACGCTCTCCTTCGCCGAGGGCATCAAGCCGGAGGCGGGCGATGTGTTCGAAATCGAAGTCGCGGAATTCGGCCTGCCGTTGCGCAATCCGCTGGCGGTTGCCGCCGAAGAGAAAGTGGCTGTTCGCCAGCTGTAATTCGTCGAGCCCGGCCGCAAAGGATAGGCCGGGCGTTTCCAACACGATCCAGGAAGGCATGACGCCATGACCATTCATCAGAATCTGATCGCCGGCGAGTGGACCGGGACGACCGGTGCCGAAAACATCAATCCATCTGACACCAATGAGGTCGTCGGCCTCTATGCCAGCGCCAGCGTTCAGGACGTCGCCGACGCCATCGCTGCCGCGAACGCTGCCTTTCCGGCATGGTCGCGCTCCGGCATTCTCGAGCGTCATTCCATCCTGAGGAAGACCAGCGACGAGATCCTGGCGCGCAAGGACGAACTCGGCGCACTGCTTGCGCGTGAGGAAGGCAAGACCTTGCCGGAAGCGATCGGCGAGACCATCCGCGCCGCGCAGATCTTCGATTTCTTCGCCGGCGAGGCGCTGCGTCTTGCGGGCGAAGTGCTTCCCTCCGTGCGTCCGAATATCGGCGTCGAGATCACGCGCGAGCCGCTCGGCGTCATCGGCATCATCACGCCCTGGAACTTCCCGATCGCTATTCCCGCCTGGAAGATCGCGCCGGCGCTCTGCTACGGCAACACCATCGTCTTCAAGCCGGCTGATCTCGTGCCCGGCTGCTCGTGGGCGATCGTCGATATTCTGCACCGCGCCGGCCTGCCGAAGGGCGTCCTGAACCTTGTCATGGGCAAGGGCTCGGTCGTCGGCCAGGCGATGCTCGACAGCCCGGTTCTGTCAGGCCTCACCTTCACCGGCTCGGTCGGCACCGGTAAGCGCGTCGCGCTTTCCTCCGTCGAGCACGGCCGCAAGTATCAGCTCGAAATGGGTGGCAAGAACCCCATGGTCGTCCTTGACGATGCTGATCTGACGGTTGCGGTCGAGGCCGCCGCCAACTCCGCCTTCTTCTCGACGGGCCAGCGTTGCACCGCATCGTCCCGCCTGATCGTGACCGAAGGCATCCACGACAAGTTCGTGGCGGCGCTGACGGAAAAGCTGAAGACGCTGAATGTCGACAATGCCATCAAGCCCGGCACCCATATCGGGCCGGTTGTCGATGCCAAGCAGCTGAAGACCGACACCGACTATATCGAGATCGGCCGCCAAGAAGGCGCCAGGCTCGCCTTCGGTGGCGAGCTCATCAGCCGCGACACGCCCGGTTTCTACCTGCAGCCAACGCTGTTCACCGAAGCGACGAACCAGATGCGCATCAGCCGCGAAGAGATCTTCGGGCCGGTCGCGTCCGTCATCCGGGTGAAGAATTACGAGGAAGCGCTTGCTGTCGCCAATGACACGCCGTTCGGTCTTTCCTCCGGCATTGCCACCACGAGCCTGAAACATGCGACGCATTTCAAGCGCAATGCGGAAGCGGGCATGGTGATGGTCAACCTGCCAACGGCGGGTGTCGATTTCCACGTGCCGTTCGGTGGCCGCAAGGGTTCGTCCTTCGGTCCGCGCGAGCAGGGCAAATATGCCGCCGAATTCTTCACCACCGTCAAGACCGCTTACACGCTGGCCTGATCATCGATTTCAAGGCCCGGGCGCGAACGAGGTGGCCCGGGTGGCGCAAAAGGTACTGAGACAATGAAAAAGAAAGCTGAATGGCCGCGCAGACTGCGCTCCTACGACTGGTTCGGCGGCACCGGTAAGAACGCGATCATGCATCGCTCCTGGATGAAGAACCAGGGCCTGCCTGCCGACACGTTCGACGGCCGTCCGATCATCGGCATCTGTAATACCTGGTCGGAACTGACGCCCTGCAACGCTCATCTGCGCGATCTTGCGGAGCGCGTGAAGCGCGGCGTTTACGAGGCCGGCGGCTTCCCCGTCGAATTCCCTGTCTTCTCGGTCGGCGAAAGCACGCTGCGCCCAACGGCGATGATGTTCCGCAACCTTGCGGCCATGGACGTCGAAGAAGCGATCCGCGGCAATCCGGTCGATGGCGTCGTGCTGCTTGGCGGCTGCGACAAGACCACGCCAAGCCTGCTGATGGGGGCTGCCTCCGTCGATATCCCGGTCATCCTCGTGTCCGGCGGCCCGATGCTGAACGGCAAGTGGCGCGGCAAGGATGTCGGCTCCGGCACGGCGATCTGGCAGTTTTCGGAAATGGTGAAGTCCGGCGAGATGTCGCTGGACGAATTCATGGATGCGGAGCAGGGCATGGCCCGCTCGGCCGGCAGCTGTATGACCATGGGCACCGCCTCGACCATGGCGTCGATGGCTGAAGCGCTCGGCATGACGCTACCCGGCAATGCCGCGATCCCGGCCGTCGACGCGCGTCGACGCGTCATCTCGCAACTGTCAGGCCGCCGCATCGTCGACATGGTCAAGGAAGACCTGAAGCCCTCGGACATTCTGACCAAGGAAGCCTTTGAGAACGCCATCCGTGTCAATGGCGCCGTCGGCGGTTCGACCAATGCCGTCTTGCACCTTTTGGCGCTTGCCGGCCGTATCGGCGTCGACCTGTCATTGGACGATTGGGATCGTCTCGGCCGCGAAGTGCCGACAATCGTCAACCTGCAGCCGTCGGGCAAGCACCTGATGGAAGAGTTCTACTATGCCGGCGGCCTGCCTGTCGTCATCAAGGCGGTCGGCGACATAGGTCTGCTGCACAAGGACGCGATCACCGTGACCGGCGAAAGCATCTGGGCCGGCGTCAAGGATGTCGTCAACTACAATGATGACGTTATCGTCCCGCGCGAGAAGGCGCTGACACAGTCGGGCGGTATCGCCGTTCTCCGCGGCAATCTCGCGCCGAAGGGGGCCGTCCTGAAGCCGTCGGCCGCCTCGCCGCATCTGATGCAGCACAAGGGCCGCGCCGTCGTCTTCGAAAGCATCGAGGACTATCACGCCCGCATCAACCGTGACGATCTCGACATCGACGAGAACTGTATCATGGTGCTGAAATATTGCGGCCCGAAGGGATATCCGGGCATGGCAGAAGTCGGCAACATGGGCCTGCCGCCGAAGGTGCTGAAGAAGGGCATCACAGACATGATCCGCATTTCCGATGCGCGCATGTCCGGCACGGCCTATGGCACCGTCATCCTGCACACCGCTCCGGAAGCCGCCGATGGCGGACCGTTGGCACTGGTCCAGAACGGCGACATAATCGCCGTCGACGTTCCGGCCCGTACGATCCAGCTCGAGATTTCGGACGAGGAAATGGCAAAGCGCCGCGCTGCCTGGGTCTCGCCGGTCAAGCCGCTGAACGGCGGTTACGGCGGCCTCTATGTGAAGTCGGTCATGCAGGCCGATACCGGCGCCGATCTCGACTTCCTCGTCGGCCCGCGCGGCTCGGAAATCCCAAACAACCGCGACAGCCACTGAGATTGGTGTTTGGAACTGAAAAGGGGCGGGATCAAAATCCCGCCCCTCTTTGAATGTGGGATACGCGCCGCCACAAAAGTCGTCGCATGGTTTCAGCGACTGAGTTTGCGGCAGGAAATGCTAAGCTTTTCGAAGTCGTTGATTTTGTTGCGAAGATGAGGATCTTCGTGGCAAAATATCATGCGCCGGAGGGGATGCGCGCGATGACCTTGATCTCGAAATCGAAGCCGGCGAGCCAATTCACACCGATTGCGGTCCAGTTCGGATAAGGCTTCTTACTGAAAATCTGTTGCTTGACGGCCATGATGGTTCCGAACTGGTTCTCAGGGTCCGTGTGGAAGGTCGTCACATCCACGATGTCATCGAATGTGCAGCCAGCTGCGTGGAGCGTTGCGCGCAGGTTCTCGAAGGCTAGCCGGACCTGCTGTTCAAAATCGGCTTCGGGCGTTCCATCGGAGCGGCTACCGACCTGCCCGGAAACGAATAGAAGGTCAGCGGATCGAATGGCCGCCGAATAACCGTGTTCCTCGTAAAGAGCATGCCTGTTCGCAGGAAAGATCGCTTCACGCTGGGTCATTTTCATATCTCTTCATTGTGGTTGAGCCGCGTCCGGCGAGCGGAGCGCCATGTTTCGCAATCGCCGCATTTGATATACGGCGCGTATGTGAAATAATACAGATACGCACCGTATGTCAATTTAATATACGCTGCGTATGTTAATTTAGAGCGGAATGACAAAAGAGCGGTTTGCGCATCGGGACCGGTGGTCCGACCCATTTCCGCCACGGCGTTACGTCTCGACCGCGGCCAGCGCGCCGGAGAACGGGGTATCGGCGCGACGCGCACATAACGAGCATTGGGACAGATGCCGTTGGCCGTGCCGAAGCACAGCCAGCCAAGGCCGGAGACATGCTCTTCGGTCTAGTCATGCGTGGCAATCTGGGCATAGTGTACCGTCCCGCACGAGGGCCTAGTCTTTGCCTGATCGGAGACCATCATGGGCATGGAAATCAGGAAGCGCTCTGTTCTGAGAGCAGTGTTAAGCTTGTGCGCCTTGTTCGCCGCAGTTCAATTCGGGCCGACCCACGCGCAGGATATGGATCAATCGATCTGGCCGACCAAAGAATGGCTGACGTCCACGCCGGAAGAGCAGGGCATGGATTCTGCTGCGCTCGCCAAGCTTGTCGCCTATGGCGCGCGCAACAGCTTCGACAGCCTGCTCGTGGTGCGTCACGGACGAATTGTCACGGAGGCCTATTACGCGCCTTACACCGGCGATATTCCGCACGAGATATTCTCTTCGACGAAAGCAATCACCGGCACCCTTCTTAGGATGGTCTACAAGGACGGTCTGCTCGACCGGCTCGATCATCCTGTGCTCGATTTTTTCGCCGATCGCCGCTTTGCGAATGTGGATGACCGAAAGAAAGCCATCACAATCCAGAACCTGTTGGACATGACCCCCAGGCTCGACTGGGATCAGGGATTCGAGGGCGGCAAGCAACAGACGATGTTCGATCTGGCACGAAGCTCCAATTGGACCCAGTTCATTCTTGATCGTCCGATGGCGCATCCGCCGGGAGAGGTTTTCAATTACAGCAACGGCAATGCGGATCTGGTTTCCGCTGTTATCACCCAGCTGACCGGCAAGCTTGCCGAAGATTATGCGAGGGAAAAGCTTTTTGCTCCGTTGGGCATTGTCGATTGGCACTGGGATCGCGATCCACAAGGCCTCACGATGGGACACGGTATGCTGTATCTGCTGCCGCGCGACATGGCGAAAATCGGCTATTTGTATCTCCGGCACGGCGAATGGGAAGGAAAGCGCCTGCTTCCATCGGGCTGGGCAGATATTTTGGACCATAGGCTCGTCAATGTGCACGCATCGAATGATCCCAACGAGAGCTATTCGAATTTTATCTGGGTCTTTCCCGACAGGCACGTTTACATGGCGAATGGCAAAAACGGCCAGTTGATCGTGGTGTTTCCCGATTTGGATGTCGTGGTCGTGACCACCGCCAGAAAGCAAGTCCAGTATAGAACCTTGATCGATGCCGTTTCCAGCGCGGCCAGGTCCGACGTGGCGCTGCCGTCGAACCCGAACGCCGCGGCACAACTTGCTGATGCCATCAAGGGCGCCGCCATCGAAAAGCCGACACCTGTCGGCCCAACGCCCGAGATCGCTTCCGCGATCTCGGGAAAGACTTACGCATTCTCCGAGAACGAGTTCGGATTGAAGTCGTTCACGCTCGATCTAACTCAACCTCGTCCGCATTTCGACGTCGAATTCTCCCTGCGTTACCCGGTCGGCTCGTCGGCCAGGTATAGCCTGCCGATCGGACTCGACGGGTTCTATCGCAAAGGGGCGCCGAAGCCATCCGATCCCGGTATCGGCCATGTCACCGAGGCCAAGGGAACATGGCTAAATGCACAGACATTCGTGATCGATGCGCCGGTTTTGGGATTCGGCGAACAACAAAAACTCGTTCTGACATTTAGCGGCAAGAAGCTGAATTTTCTGCGCACGGTCGCTGTGGGCGAGGGCGAGGATGTGTCGGTGAATGGCGAACAGGTGGCCAACTAGAGCCCTTCCGCTTTTTTCGAATCGCGAAAGCGCTCCACCTTTTTGTTTTTACGCAATTCCGGACGGAAAACCGCTGCGCACTTTTCCTAGAATTGCTCCAGGTGATAAGTTGGTTACATGACTGTTGGAGCGAAGATGTTAGGCCCGATTGCTTCCATCAGCTCTGACTCTGGCTTTGGCTCTGCCCCTGGCTTGCCACGGACACCTTCACGGTGAGGGTTTCGCCCGGCGTGCCGACCCGCATACCGGAGACGGGGGCTGCGTCGCGATAGCAAAGGCCGGTGGCGATGCGGACATAGCGTTCGTCGGGGCAGACGTCGTTGGCCGGGTCGAAGCCGACCCAGCCGAGGCCGGGAATATGCGCCTCCGCCCAGGCATGCGTTGCTGCCTGCTCGTTCTTGCCTTCCATCATCAGATAGCCGGAGACATAACGCGCCGGGATGTGCAATGCGCGGGCGCCGGCGAGGAAGATGTGAGCATGGTCCTGGCAGACGCCGCTTTTCGCCTCCAGTGCCTGTTCCGCTGTCGTTTCCGTGTCGCTGGTGCCCGGCTTGTATTCCACGGTCTCGTGGATTGCCTTCATCAACGTATGCATCTTGCCGAGCTCGTTATCGCCGGAAACCCCGCGCAACAGATCCTTCGTCAGCTTTCCCGCCCTGGTGCGCGGCGAATCCCGCAGGAAAAGCCAGAGCGGGCTGAAGCCGAGATGCGGCCCGATGACGCCGTTGAGGTCGTGGGTTTCGACTTCGCCGGACGCGATGATCTTCGTTGCGTCCTGCTGTCCGTCGAGGGAAACGAGCGTGGTGCGGTTGCCGAACTGGTCGTCATACTCCACCTCGGGCTTGGCGCCTTCGACGGTCAGTTTCCAGTCGGTGACCGTTTGCCCGACGCCGGTCAGCGGCGTCAGGTGCAGCCGCTGCAGGGAGAATTGCGCGGGATCATCGTAGCGATATTCCGTGATATGGCTGATCGTCAGTTTCATGATATCGCCCGCCTACTCGTAGAACCGATAGCCGTCGGAGATTTCCGCGCCAAGCTTGTGGTTGCTTGCAACGAAATCCTCGAGGAACTCATGCAGGCCCTGATCCATGATGTTCCTGACCGTAAGCCGTTGCAGCGACTGGCGGATGGCTTCGGCCGTTTCGTGCGCCGGCAGCCGCTTTTCGTATTCGGCGCTGAGATAGCCGATGTTGCTGACGATCTTGTCATAGCAATAGGCAAGCGAGCGCGGCATCTGTCCGTTGAGGATCAGGAAGTCGGCAATGTTTGCCGGCTTATATTCGGGGTCGTAGGCCCATTTGTAGGCCCGGTGCGCCGAGACGGATCGCAGGATCGATTCCCATTGCGCGTTGTCGAGCGACGAGCCGACATGTGAAACGGATGGCAGCAGGACGTAATATTTCACATCGAGGATTCGGGCCGTATTGTCGGCGCGCTCGATGAAGGTGCCGATGCGGGCGAAGTTATAAAGCTCGTTGCGTAGCATCGAGCCGTGAAAGGCGCCGCGGATCAGGCCGGCACGACGCTTGATCACGTCGATCGTCTCGGGCAGTTCGGCCGTCTTCAGCTTCTTGCCGAGCAGGGATTTGAGCTCGATCCAGCATTCGTTGGTCGCTTCCCAGGTGTCGCGGGTCAGCGCCGTGCGCACCATGCGGGCATTGTTGCGGCCGTATTCGATGCAGGACATGACGCTCGACGGGTTCGAGCGGTCGCGCATCAGATAGTCGATCGCGTCGGCTCCGGTCAGCTTGCCATGCACTTCGTCATAGGCTTCGCGCACGCCGGCGCTTTGCAGGACGCCGTCCCAGTCGTCATCGACGGCATCGCTGCGCGTCAGCGACATGCGCTGGCCGGCATCGACCAGGCGGGCTATGTTTTCGGCGCGCTCGATGTAACGGAACATCCAGTAGAGGCCATTCGCGGTTCTTCCCAGCATGTCCGTTCAGTCCTCCAGAACCCAGGTGTCTTTGGTGCCGCCGCCCTGGCTGGAGTTGACCACCAGCGAGCCTTCCTTCAGCGCCACGCGGGTCAGCCCGCCGGGGATGATCCGCACCTTGTCGGAGACGAGGACATAGGGCCGCAGATCGACATGCCGTGGCGCAATGCCCTTGTTGACCAGGATCGGCACGGTCGACAGCGAAAGGGTTGGCTGCGCGATGTAGTTGTTCGGCCTACTCTTGAGCTTCGCGGCAAATTCCGTCCGCTCCTTCTTGGAGGCGGTCGGTCCCACGAGCATGCCGTAGCCGCCGGAGCCATGGACTTCCTTGACGACCAGATCGGCCAGGTTCTCGAGCACATATTTCAGGCTGTCTGGCTCCGAACAGCGCCAGGTCGGCACGTTTTCGAGGATCGGCTTGCGGCCGGTATAGAACTCGACGATCTCCGGCATGTAGGAATAGATCGCCTTGTCGTCTGAAATGCCGGTGCCCGGCGCGTTGGCTATGGTGATATTGCCGGCGCGATAGACATCCATGATGCCCGGAATGCCGAGCGCCGAATCCGGGCGGAAGGTGAGGGGATCGAGGAAATCGTCGTCGACGCGGCGGTAGAGCACGTCGATCGCCTCATAGCCGCGCGTGGTGCGCATCTTCACCTTGCCGTCGATGACGCGCAGATCCGAGCCTTCCACCAGCTCCACGCCCATCATGTCGGCAAGGAAGGAATGCTCGTAATAGGCGGAGTTGTAGATGCCGGGCGTGAGGACCGCGACGCGCGGCTTGCCCTTGCAGCCAGGAGGGGCGAGCGAGGCAAGGCTTTGGCGTAGCTGAAGGGGATAATCCTCGACGCGCTGCACCTTGTTCTGGTGGAACAGCTCGGGGAACATCTGCATCATCGTTTCGCGGTTTTCCAGCATGTAGCTGACACCGGACGGCGTGCGGGCGTTATCCTCAAGCACATAGAACTGGTCTTCGCCGGTGCGGACGATATCGGTGCCGACGATGTGCGTGTAGACGCCGCCCGGCGGGCGAAAGCCGATCATCTCCGGCAGGAAGGCGTCGTTCTTCTCGATCAGCTCGCGCGGAATACGGCCGGCGCGGATGATTTCCTGCTTGTGGTAGATATCGTCGAGGAAGGCGTTGAGAGCGATGACCCGCTGTTCAATGCCCTGGGCAAGCTTGCGCCATTCGCGGCCGGAGATGATGCGGGGAATGATGTCGAAGGGAATGAGCTTTTCGGAGGAGTCTGCGTGTCCGTAGACCGCGAAGGTAATACCCGTTTTTCGGAAGATGGTTTCCGCATCGCGGGACTTGGCAATGAGGTGGCCCCTGTCCTGGCCGGAGTACCATTCGAAGTATTTCTGGTAAGGCGTGCGCGGACTTTCGTCCGCAGTAATCATTTCATCAAATGCCAAAGGCGCGATCCCCGTGTTTTTACCCATTTGAATACAATGGTTTTTACAATGCAAGAAGTATGCGCAGTTCGCGGTACGAATTTCGCGGCGATGAAAAATGCTGGATTTGCAGGCATTTAAGATGAGTGCAGCTATTATTGGCCGGTTATTGCCGCAATGCCCGGATCAAAATTTGAGCATCTGCTTCTTTTGCAGACGGAATGCTTCGGTGGCGATAGAAGCTCCTTGACCCCGCATGATGGTTCGCAGCCGGTGAAGAAAAATTGATGGCTGTTTTCAGCAGATGGATTTTGACCGTTCTGCTGCCATCCGCTATCAGCCTTTAGCCCTCCGCGCGATAGCTCGAGTTCGACCCCGATTCCGGCACCGGCGCGCCAAACACATATCGGTCCGTTTCCATGTCCCTCGATAAATTCGCGCCGGCGATCTTCGTCTTTCTTTGGTCCACTGGCTGGATCGTCGCCAAATATGCCTCGCTGCATGCGGGGCCTTTCACCTTCCTGATGATCCGCTACAGCCTGTCGGCGCTCGCCTTCGTCCTGCTCTGTTCGGTTACCGGCGCCAAATGGCCGCGCGATTGGTCAAGCGTGTTTCGGGCCATCTATTCCGGTATTTTCCTGCATGGGATCTATCTGGCCGGACTCTGGTGGGCGATTGCGCAAGGCGTGCCGGCCGGCATTTCCGGCATCATCGCGGCGCTGCAGCCGCTGATGACGGCGATGGCGGCCCCCTTTCTCGTCGGCGAACGGCTGCAGCCCATTCAGCGCTTGGGGTTGCTGCTCGGCTTTCTCGGCATCGCCATCGCGATCTCGCCGAAGCTCCTGACGACCGACACGGCCAGTCTCTGGCAGTCCGCCGTTCCTCTGATCGTCAATCTGCTGGCAATGGTCTCCGTGACCTACGGCACGCTCTATCAGAAGCGGCATCTGCAGACCGGCGATCTCCGCACCATCGCGACATTGCAATATGTCGGCGCGCTGATCGTCACCGTGCCGCTCGCCTTCACAGTTGAGGGCCTGCATTTCGACGGCACGCAGACGGCGATCCTGTCTCTTCTTTGGTCCGTCTTCGGCCTGTCGATGGGCGCCGTCGGCCTGCTGCTCTATCTCATCCGCAGGGGGCAGGTATCGCGCGCCGCATCGCTGATCTACCTGATGCCGCCAGCCGTCGCCATCGAAGCCGCAATCGCCTTCGGCGAGCCGCTGACCTTGCCGATCATCATCGGCACGGTGATCGTGGTGTTCGGGGTCTATCTTACCAACCGGCGCGCGGCGGATGTGGTGCCGGAATAGGCTAGCATCATCCTACAAAGAAAAAGGGGGCCACTCGGCCCCCTTTCATTGCTTATCGTATCAGGCGCGTTCGCGGCGCTGACCGCCATTGCCGGGGCCGCGGCGCTTCTGGCGGCCATTGCCGCCGTTGCGCTGCTCGCCCTGGGCGCCGCGTTCTTCGTTGTGGCGTCCTGCGGGACGGCCATGGGCATGGCGCTGTCCGCGATGGGCGCCGGCGCCCTCATGCGAGGCGCCGTTGCCGTTGGACTGGCCGCCATGCTGCTTGCGAGCGGGACGGAAGTCCGACGTCGATGCGAGATCGTTGTCTGCTTCCGGGCGCGGTGTCTGCTCGTTGCGGCGCTGGCCACGGAAATCGGCATTGCGGTTGTTTTCGCGCTGCGGACGGTCTTCGCGGGGGCGGCGATCCTGGCGCTCGCCGGCGTGGCTGCGAGCCTCGCCGTTTTCGTTGTCATGGAACGGGCGGCGAGCCGGGCGAGCCGGACGACCTTCGGCACGTCCCTGACCGGTGCCACCACGGCCCTGGCCCTGACCACCACGGCCTTGGCCGCCGCCGCGGTTGTTGCCGCGAGCCGGACGGCCGCGATCGGCCGGGGCTTCGCCGCTGGCGACTGCAATCTCGATGCCCATCAGGCGTTCGATGTCGCGCAGCAGGCGGATTTCGTCCGGAGCGCAGAAAGCGATGGCGATGCCGTCGCGGCCGGCGCGCGCGGTGCGGCCGATGCGATGGACGTAGGCATCCGGCACTTCCGGCAGGTCGAAGTTGTAGACATGCGAGACGCCGGGGATGTCGATGCCGCGGGCGGCGACGTCGGTGGCGACAAGAACGCGGATCTCGCCGTCCCGGAAGCCCTTGAGGGCCCGTTCGCGCTGGCCCTGGCTCTTGTTGCCGTGGATGGAGGCGGCGGCAAAGCCGACATGGTCGAGATGCTTCATCAGCTTCTCGGCGCCATGCTTGGTGCGCAGGAACACCATGGCGCGGCCATCCGGATTGGCGGAGATCGTTTCCTTCAGGATTTCAGTCTTGTGGTTCTGGCCGGAAACGAAATGGACATACTGCTCCACCTTGTCGGCGGCCTTGCCCGGAGGCGAGACTTCGACCTTGACCGGGTTGGTCAGGTAGTCGGCGGCGAGATCGGCGATCGCCTTCGGCATGGTAGCCGAAAACAGCATGGTCTGGCGCTTGGCCGGGACCATCTTCGAGATCTTGCGCAGGTCGTGGATGAAGCCGAGGTCGAGCATCTGGTCGGCTTCGTCGAGGACGAGGTAGCTGACCTGGCCGAGCGACAGGGCGCGGCGGCTGATGAGGTCGAGCAGACGGCCGGGGGTGGCAACGAGAATGTCGGTGCCGCGCTCAAGCTGCAGCTGCTGCTTGTTGATCGAGGCGCCGCCGACGACGACGTTGATCCTGAGCGCCGTCTTGCGGACGAAGAGCTTGAGGTTGTCGGCGATCTGGTTGACCAGTTCGCGGGTGGGGGCGAGGATGAGGGTGCGGACGGTGCGGTTATCGGGACGCTTGGCATCCTTCAGCAGCATTTCAATGATCGGCAGGCCGAAGGCGGCCGTTTTGCCGGTGCCGGTCTGGGCGAGGCCGACGAGATCGCGGCCCTGGAGAACGAGCGGAATAGCCTGCGCCTGGATCGGCGTCGGGGTGGAGAAGTTGTTCTGCGACAGCGTATCGACGATCTGCTTGGAAAGACCAAGCGAGTGAAAATCGGTCAATTCAATACCTTTCGGGGGCGCCAAAGCAAATAGGCCGGATCGCCCCATGCGGTCCGGTCTGTCTCTGGCGTCAAGAACCCCGCGTGAAGTGGGAACTTGTAAGTTGGAAAAAAGCTTTCCAGCGCATCTGACCGCCTTGGGTGCGGTCTCGTTATCTAAAGCGCTTTTGTCCTTCTCTTGCGTACATATTGTCCCGCAGGGCACGCTCACGCGGCGGCCGGAAGGTGAAAGCTGGAGCGCATTTGGTCTTAAATGCGGCTAATGTCAAGGGGTGTGGGCGAAAGCTTTTCAACAGACAGACGAAAATGCCGCCGGAAATCCGGCGGCATCCGAAATCGGAGACGACTTATAGGGAGCGCCATCGGCACTTGCCCCCCCCCCAGGCGTCAGCGGCAGACCTCAACACGGTAGGGCCGACCCCAGCCGTCATGGCGCCATGCCCAGTAGCAGCTGGGATAGGGGCGCACATAGACCCGTTCGTAGACCGGGCCGTCGTAGTAGGCAGGATAGGCCGGATAATAAGCCGGGTAGGCCGGCCGCATGGCCCCGGCGACCAGGGCGCCGCCGACGACACCGGCGGCGAGACCGCCAAAGAAGGCGCCGCGGTCGGAGGCGCTGGCAGTGGTGGTGGTTACGGCGGCGGCGCTGCCAAGCGTCAGCGCGATCAAACCGGCCGTCGTTAATGTGCGAAGCACAGACATTGACATCCCTTTCCCAAAAACAAAGGCCTCCCAGCCGAAGCCGAGTTCAAAGTCGCGTGGGAAAGGGGCGAAGTCGCGGCCAAAAAGAGGATCTCGACATTAAATTTCGTTCATGATTTGAGGCGTAAAAGCCCTTTGTTTTCAACTAGAAATCGGTGGGGACGCCGCCTTCCGCCTTGCGCTTTGCGACAAAGGCGTCGAGCTCTTCCTCGATGGCCGGATCGAGCGGCGGGCGTTCATAACGCGCCAGCGTTTCCTTATAGACGCGGTTGGCGTGATCGTAGGTTGTGGGCCTCCCGGCTTCCGCCCAGGTTTCATTGTTTCGCCAGTCCGACAGGATCGGCGAATAGAAGGCCGTTTCGTAACGGGCGAGCGTGTGCGCCGTGCCGAAATAATGACCGCCGGGGCCGACATCGCGCACGGCATCGAGTGCCAGGGCATCCTGGCTGACATCCAAGGGCGTCAGGAATTCGGCGACCATCTGCAGCATGTCGACATCGAGGATGAATTTCTCGAAAGAGGCGGTGAGGCCACCTTCGCTCCAGCCGGCCGCATGCAGCACGAAATTGCCGCCGCCCTGGGTCAGAGCCCACAGCGACAGTGCCGATTCGTAGGCCGCCTGGGCATCGAGCGTGTTGGACGCATTGGTGTTCGAGGTGCGGTAGGGGATGCCGTAGCGACGGGCGAGCTGACCGCCGCAGATGACAGCCTTCATATATTCCGGCGTGCCGAAAGCAGGTGCCCCGGTCTTCATGTCGACGTTCGACGTAAAGCCGCCATACATGACCGGCGCACCCTTGCGCACCATCTGCGTGAAGGCGATGCCGCACAGCGCCTCGGCATTCTGCTGTACCAGCGCGCCGGCGATCGTGACCGGCGCCATGGCGCCCGCCAGCGTGAACGGCGTGACCACCACCACCTGGCCGCGCGACGACATTTCGATGATGCCCTGCAGCATCGGCCCGTCGAGGCGGAGCGGCGAAGAGGAGTTGATGATCGTGAAGAGCGACGGTTCGCGCTCCATCTGCTCCATGCTGATGCCGCGGCCGATGCGGGCGATCTCGATGGCGTCGAGATTGCGCTGCTGGCCGAGCGAATAGCAGTGGAAAGCCTTGTCGGTGAGCTTCACGATATCGGAAAGGCAGTCGAGATGGCGCACGGAGGCATGAATATCGATCGGCTCCACCGGATAGCCGCCGGTCATGTGGATGACGTCGAAGGACTGGGCAAGCTTGATGAGCTTGCGGAAATCCTCCTGGTTTCCGGCTCTCCTGCCGCCTTCGCGATCGGCGACGAAGGGCGCCGAGGCGACCTGTGCGAAGACGAGATTGCGGCCGCCAATCTGGACATTTCGAAGAGGATTGCGGGCGTGCAGGGTAAAGTTCGACGGAACGGAAGCGATCAGCTCCAGGATTAGGTTGCGGTCGAAGCGTACGCGTTCCTTGCCCGGGGTGACATCGGCGCCGGCAGCCTTCATGCGCTCGCGCGCTTCCGGCAGGATGATATCCATGCCGATCTCTTCGAGAATGGTCAGCGATGCATTGTGAATATCATCGAGCGCTTCGGGCGACAGCAGTTCGGTGCGAGCCAGATTGTTGACGAGATTGAGGTATTTCGTGCCGCTCGGCTTGCGGCTGCGTTCGGCTCCGCGCCCTCCGGCCCGCCGCCGCCGTTCCCCCGTCGCTGCCGCGCTCTGCGCTTCGTTCAAGATGAGGCTTTCTTCGTCGCTCATGGCGCTCGCTCCCAATTATCTGTTGACGGATTCTTGGCAGAGTTTCCAGCGGCGTGCCGCTGTCGTTTGCGACCAAGGCATGACCGTTATAGGATAGCGCATAGTCTGAACGCGACGTCGCCGTGACGGTTAAACATGGTTAAGGCTTTGTTAAAGCCAATCGTGCTAGAGCGTCGTTTCATGAACTATCATGCGCCGTGAAAAGAGAGGCTCCGTTTGACCCTGGACGGTGAACTGCTTGGCATAGCGTGCCGCCGGATCGCCGGTCTGGACAGGCCCGCCTACATCAAGAACAGCGAGCTTCGTTACGTCGCCGTCAACGACGCCTATGCGCGGTTTTTCGGGCACGCCATTTCCGACTTCATCGGCAATCGCAGCCACGATCTCCTCGATGCCGGCGAGAGTGCGGACATCGAGGACAGGGAGCGCCGCGCTCTGGTCTTCGGTTCGGAAGAGATCGCACTCTGCTTCGATGCGTCGGGCGAGCATCGTTCGCGCATACAGATCGAGAGCTTTTCCGCAGCGGAAGACCGGGTCTATATTTTTGGCATGTTTCTCGGCGCGCCGGCCAAGACGCTGCATCACGATCTCGACAATATCCTTCGCTCGATGCCGATCGGCGTCCTGATCCACGACAGCGACTACATCGTGGAATACGTCAACGACGCTTTCTACGACATTTGGGAGTTCTCGAAGGACGATCGCTTCGAAGGCCGACCCTATCGAGACCTCATCGCCAAGCACTATGAACTGGCACGTTTCGGTTCCGACGGCCGCAGCATCGACGACATTTATCAGGCGCGTCTGGCGGCACTGCGCAAGGCGGGCGAACATCTGCAGACGGAAGTGAATTTTGCCGACGGCAAATCCGTCATCATCGATGCGCGGCAGATCTCCAACGGCAAGACATTAATGTCCTACATGGATATTACTTCCGTCAAACAGCAGTCCCAGGAGATCACCGAGACCCGGTTGGCGCTGGAGCGCCTCGGCGAACTCATGGCCGATGCCATGCTGGCGATGTCCCAAGGCCTGCTGATCGTCCAGGACGGGACGATCATGCTGGCCAACGATCGGCTGAAGGATATGTTGAAGCTGCCGGCGGAACTTCTTGAGGTCGGCAAAGACTGGTCCGCGGCGTTCGACTATTGCGCGGAGCGCGGCGACTTCGGGGACGATCCCGATGCGGTGCGGACATCGTGGGCACAAAGCATCGCGGCGAGCAAGCCGATCTCCTGTGTGTTCCAGGTCACCGACAATCGCTGGATGCAACTCGATGCCGCAATCGGCGGGCATCGCCGCTGGACGGCGGTGCTGACCGATGTCACCGAGATGAAGGAGCGCGAGGCGGATCTGCAGTTGCTGCTGGCGCGCAGCAACGCTGCGGACCGGGCGAAATCCGAGTTCCTTACTCATATGAGTCATGAAATCCGCACGCCGATGAACGGCGTTCTCGGCATGGCGGAACTGCTCGGCAAGACGGATCTCGATGCCCGGCAGAAGACCTTCGTCGACATCATCGTCAAATCGGGCAATGCGCTGCTGACCATCATCAACGACATTCTCGACTTCTCCCGCATCGATACCGGTGAAATGCATCTGCGCAAGATGGCGTTCGATCCCGCCGAAGCCGTCGAGGATATAACGACCTTGCTGGCTGCTGCCGCATCGGAAAAGAACATAGAGTTGATGGTGCATATCGCTCCCGGCGTGCCGGCAGGGGTTCTCGGCGATGCCGGCCGCTTTCGGCAGATCGTGACCAATCTCGTCGGCAATGCGATCAAATTCACCGAGCGCGGTCATGTTCTGGTGGAGCTGAACGGTCGGTCTGCGCCTGATGACAAGATATTGCTCGGGCTCCGTGTCGAGGATACGGGCATCGGCATACCCGACGAAAAGCTCGATACGATCTTCGACAAATTCTCGCTGGCGGATTCTTCCTTTGCGCGGCGTCTTGAGGGATCGGGCCTGGGGCTCGCGATTACCGCCGGCCTTGTCGATCTCTTCGGCGGCTCGCTGTCGGTGAAGAGCGAATGGGGCAAGGGGTCGGTCTTCACGGCCCACGTGCCGATGCCGCTGGTCGCCGCGCACGGCAAGGTCGCGGAATTGCCGGTCAATGTCAGGCAGGCCGGGGTCCTGATCGTGGAAGACGATGCGATTCATCGCGGCATCCTGACCGAACAATTGGTGCAATGGGGTTTCGACGGGCACGTGGCCGAGGATGGCAAGACCGCGCTCGCCATTCTGGATGCTGCTGCCGATATGGGCGTATCGGTCGATGCGATCATCATCGATTACAGCATGCCCGACATGAATGGCTATCAGGTCGCGAGCGCCGTGCGCGCCGATCCGCGTTTCGACGCGCTGCCGATCGTATTCCTCACGTCGATGGGTGTCGCCGGTTGCGACAAGGAATTTGCCGCCGTCAACGGTCAGGCGCATCTCATGAAACCCGTTCGCGCCAACGTGTTGCGCAGCACGATCATCGATGTCGTGCGCGCGTCGCGACGGAAGAAACTGGGCGAGCGATCGGCTCCCGCCGAGCGGCGGCTACCGATAGAGGTGGAAGCCGCAGCAGCGATCGAAGCCACCGACCAGTTGGCGTCGGTCGAACCCGGCAATGCTATCGACGTCCTCGTCGCCGAGGACAACGACGTCAACCAGATCGTCTTCACGCAGATCTTGCAGGCAACCGGCCTGCGCTTCCTTGTCGTGGAGAACGGCAAGGCGGCCGTGGACGCATGGCGCCAATTGCGGCCGTCGCTGATCTTCATGGATGTTTCCATGCCTGTCATGAACGGTCATCAGGCGTCGCGCATGATCCGGCAGCTAGAGACGCAGCTTGGACGGGGAGGGCACGTGCCCATCGTCGGCGTCACGGCGCAAGGGCTCGACGTCGATCGCATCATGTGCATGCAATCGGGTATGGATGACTGCCTGTCGAAGCCGATTAGCCCCGAACTTCTCGAGGCCAAGATCGAGCGCTATCTCGGCAAGGCCGCCTTTCAGGCCGATCGCTCCAACAGCTAGGGTCCAGATCGATAGGATGAGCGCAAGGCCGGATGACGGCTCTCAGCCATCGGTCGAAACGGTAACGGATTTCCATGCTTCGATCTCCTGTTTGAGGCGCTCGATCCTGTCCGTCACCAGTCCAAGGGCGTCGCTGCCGAGCAGGAGCTGTGGCGGCGGGGAATCCGATTCGATCAAGTCCATAACGGCTGCGGCGAGTTTGTCGGGATCGCCGAGTTGCTTGCCGCTTTTGGACTGCCGCGCCTGCCGGATTGGATCGAACAGCGCATCGTAGTCCGAGATCGATCGCTCGGTCCGGATCATCGAGCGCCCGGCCCAGTCGGTCCGGAAGGAGCCGGGGCAGAGGGCCGTCACTCGAACGCCGAATGGCGCCATCTCCGCCCGCATGACTTCCGAAATGCCCTGAAGAGCGAATTTGCTTCCGCAGTAATAGGCGATGCCGGGCATGGTGATCATGCCGCCCATCGAGGTGACATTGACGATAAATCCTCGACGCCTTTCTCGAAAGCGCGGCAGGAAGGCCTTGGCAACCGCAACGGCGCCGAAGACGTTCACATCGAACTGACGCCGCATTTCCTCGAGAGACGACTCCTCAAGGGTTCCCTCGTGACCATAACCGGCATTGTTGATCAGCACGTCGACCGGCCCATGATCCTCCTCGGCCTTTCGAACGACATCTGCCATTCGGTCGAACTCCGTCACATCGCACAGGACGGACTGCGCTGCGGGCAAGCGCTCCGCAAAGGCTGCCCGCGACTGTTCGGAGCGGACGGTGCCGACGACCTTATGACCCTGGCGGCTCGCGGCGGCGGCGATCGCGAAGCCGAAGCCGGAGTTCGCGCCGGTAATGAAGAAAGTCTTCTGTGGCATGATTGACGTTCTCTTCTTGATTGATCGATGTTCATGACTGATAATCTTCGAAACTGTCGCTAACGATTGCGAAAACTATGATTAGCTTGCCAAATCCTATGAAACTGAAGGACGAGGTGGCGAAGCGCCGGGAGTTGGCGGAGCTGGCCGGGCTTCTGGCTCCGAGCCAGGGATACAATCCAACGGCGCTTGCCGGGGTCCGTATTCTCAGGACCGAGGCGGTCCTTCATGATGTCCCGGTGCTCTACAAGCCAGGCGCGGTATTCGTCCTGCAAGGCCGAAAGCAGGGCATGCTGGAAGGCGAGGTCTATCTCTATGATGAGGAACACTATCTGGCCGTGTCGGTGCCCGTTCCGTTCCGGATGGAATCCTCAGCCAGCGCAGAACGTCCTCTGCTTGCTGTTTACGTCGAGTTCGACATGCTTCTGGCTGCCGAGATCGCCGAGGAAGTGGGGGCGAGGCGCTCCGAACCAACCGCCGGCAGAGTGAGAAGCCTGGTATCGAGCAGAATGGAGCCGATGGTCGAGGATGTGGTGTTGCGTCTGCTGCGGGCGCTGCGCGATCCTGTCGAGCTTGCGGTTCTGGGAGCAGGCATCCTGCGCGAGCTGCATTACCGGGTACTCGTCGGCCCGCAAGGCGGTGCGATGATTTCAGCCCTTCAACAGCAGGGTATTTCCGGGAAGATCGTGCGAAGCCTGACCCGATTGCGTGAAACCTACAGTTCCGAGATTTCGGTCGCCGTGCTGGCGCGTGAAGCAGGGATGAGCGTTCCGTCCTACCACGTCCACTTCAAGGCCCTGACGGGCAGCAGTCCGATACAATATGTGAAGGCGATGCGGCTCCACGAGGCGCGGTTGATGATCGCGCGTCAGGACAGGACGATCGCGGAGGTGGCGGCATTGGTCGGCTACGCGAGCCCCGCCCAGTTCAGCCGCGACTTCAAACGACACTTCCGGCGTACGGCCTCGGAGGAGGCGAATTGGGTTCGTCGGCATCTTGGTGAGCTGATCTGACCTCCCGCGCCAGTCGTCGTCTGGCTTGGCAAATAAACCCGAGCTCAGGCCGGCTTGATGCCGCAGAGCATTTCGCGCTTGCCGGCAAAGCCCTTGCGCCGCTCCACGACAAATCCCGCCGCCTGCAGGTTTCGCCGCACGAAGCCGGCGGCTGCGTAGGTGGCGAAAGTACCGTGCGGGACCGTCTTGTCATGGAGCGCCTGCATGAGTTCGGGCGACCACATATCGGCATTGCGCGACGGCGCGAAGCCGTCGAGATACCAGGCATCGAAGCCGGGTTGGGCGCGGCTCACGTTCTCTAGGGCCGGGCCGCAGACGACGCTGAGGCGTGTATGCGCATCGAGCTGCAGGGACACGACACCTTGCGGATGGCTCGGCCAGACTGACGCAAGCGCCTGGCGCTCGCTATCGATTTCCGGCCAGTGTGACAGCGCGCGGTCGATCTCCTCGGCCTGCATGGGGTAGAGTTCGAATGACATGAAATGCAGCGCCGAACCGGGAGCAGCCAGCTGTCGCCATTGGCGCCATGTCTCGCAGAAATTGAGCCCCGTGCCGAAGCCGAGTTCGCCGACGAGGAAATCTTGTCGCCCCTGCCAGCGGTCGGGCAGGCCATTGCCGGCCAGGAAGACGTGGCCGCATTCCAGCCGGCCGTCCGTCTGGCAATAAAAATGGTCGCCAAAGGCGGTCGAATAGGGCATATCGCCGTCGCGCCATTCAAGCTCCGGGCTTGCCGCATTGGTTTCGGATGCCTTGGTCCGATCGGAAACTGGATCTGTCATGGAAAGAGCCGATAATCCTCCAAGACCTGCCGGTCAATCGTCCGTCGATCTGCTGATCGTCGGCGGCGGGATCATGGGCCTGTGGGCGGCCGTTCATGCCGAGCGTCTCGGCATCCGGGGATTGCTCGTCGAGGCCGGCCATTTCGGGCAAGGGGCGAGCGGCGGTCTACTCGGCGCGCTGATGCCGCACATGCCGGACAAATGGTCTGACAAGAAGCAGTTTCAGTTCGACGCGCTGATTTCACTGGAAGAGGAAATTTCGGCCCTGGAGGCGGTGACAGGGCTTTCGGCGGGCTACCGTCGTGCCGGCCGCCTGATCCCGCTGCCGAAGCCGCATCTGAGGCAGATCGCGCTTGGTCATTCTCAGGATGCGGAAGCGCACTGGCGGCATGGCGAGCGTCGGTTTCACTGGCACGTGCTCGACGCGGCACCCGTCGAAGGCTGGATCGAGCCTTCCCTCGCGGAAAGCGGGTTTGTCTTCGATACCCTGGCGGCGCGCGTCGCGCCCCGCGCCTTGATCGAGGTGCTTTGCAAGTTTCTGGCGACAGCACGCCATGTCCGGCTCGCCGAGGGCGTTGCCGTCGAGAGCATCGATCCGGACAAGGGACTGGCCCGCACGAACGACGGCGACATCCGCTTCGGTCGCTGCATCTTGGCCGCCGGTCATCGTTCGTTTCCAATCCTTGACGGGCTGACGGAGGGTCGCAAATCCTCGCTTGGCCAAGCGGTCAAGGGGCAGGCCGCCATGCTGAAGGCCGATGTCGAGGCCGGCTTTCCGGTTATCTTCCGCGACGGTCTCTACATCGTTCCGCATGAGAATGGATTGGTTGCAGTCGGCAGCACCAGCGAGAATCGATTCGACGATCCGCTGTCGACGGATGGGCAGCTTGACGATCTGCTCGCCGCAGCCGTCGCCATGGCGCCGGTGCTGGCCGGTGCGGAGGTGATGGAACGCTGGGCGGGCTTGCGTCCGAAGGCCGTGGATCGCGACCCGATGGTGGGTGCGCATCCCGACCATCCGTCGCTGATTGCATTGACAGGCGGCTTCAAGGTAAGCTTCGGCCTGGCGCATCGGCTGGCCGAAGCGGCGGTGCGGGAAGCGGTTGACATGTCCCGTCGCTTCAACTTGCCGCAGAGCTTCACTTTAGCAAGTCATATTTCAGTCATATCACATAAAACGTGAATTTACGCCTCTCCGAGGTCGTCAATCTGTCACGCAAATCACCTATCTCCTTGGCCGTCGGTGCCGGTTCGGTCTGCCCGATGCTACGCCCTGGAGGAAATTTTATGCGGTACGCCATTTGCTTCACGCCGTCTGCGAGCGATCCGCTGACGCTTGTGGCGGCAAATTGGCTCGGTCGCAATGTGTATTCCGGCGAGATGGTCGAGCCGCCCGCGATCCGCGGGCTCGGCATTCATGAGATTGCCTTCTACACCGCCGTTCCGCGTCGCTATGGTTTCATGGGCCTGCTCAAAGCGCCGTTCCGCCTTGCCGAAGACATGTCCGAGGCGGGGCTGCTGCGCGACCTGATGCGGTTTTCCGGCACGGTCGCGCCCTTCCAGATCCCAAGCCTCGAGGTAGCGCGGCTCGGCGGTGCGCTCGGCCTGGTTCCCTCCGCGCCAAGCCAGCAGATGCACTTCCTGGCGGCATCGCTGGTGCAGGCCTTCGATCAATACAGGGCGCCGCTGAGCGAAGCGGAAATCGAGCGCATCGATCCCGATGGCCTTTCGGCAACGCAATTTGCCAATCTCCATCGCTGGGGCCACCCGCATGTGATGGATGAATATCGCTTCCAAATGATGCTGACCGGTACGGTGAGCCCGAGCGACATGCCGCGCATGGAGCGCTCGCTGCGCGATTTCTTCGAGCCGGCTCTCGCCGCGCCGGTTCCGGTATCCAACATTGCCCTGATGATGGAAGATGGGGCTGGCGGTCCCTTCCGGGTGCATTCCCTGCATCCGATGGGAAAGGTAAGCGCGCGAAAGATCGCCTAGATTAGCGCACCGTGCTCGCGCCAATACCTCGCTTTGAAGCGAAAGTGATTTTCCCAGTTTCCGTCTCGACTTTCCCTGCATGGATGCTACCGTTCCGCTATCAGAGAAGGTGCTTCAATGTCGGAAATCTATCCCCGTAATCTCATCGGCTACGGCCGCAATACGCCGGACCCGAAATGGCCAGGCGACGCGCGCGTCGCGGTGCAATTCGTCATCAACTATGAAGAGGGCGGGGAAAGCTGCATTCTCGACGGCGATTCTGCTTCGGAGAACCTGCTGTCCGAGATCGTCGGTGCGGCACCCTGGCCGAACCAGCGCAATCTCAATATGGAATCGATCTATGAATATGGTTCCCGCGCCGGCTTCTGGCGGCTGTGGCGCATGTTTACCGACCTCAAGGTTCAGGCGACCGTCTATGGCGTGACGCTTGCCATGGCGCGCAACCCGGAAGCGGTCGCTGCCATGAAGGAAGCCGGCTGGGAGATTGCGAGCCACGGTTATCGCTGGCTGGAATACAAGGATTTCTCCGAAGATCTGGAGCGCAAGCACATTGTCGAGGCGGTACGGCTGCATACCGAGCTCACTGGCGAGCGGCCCTATGGCATGTACCAGGGCAAGCCGTCGGACAACACGCTCAGGCTGGTCATGGAGGAGGGCGGTTTCCTCTATTCTTCCGACTCGTATGCCGACGATCTGCCCTTCTGGGTCGATGGTCTGAACGGCAAGCCGTTCCTGATCATCCCCTATACGCTTGAAACCAACGACATGCGCTTTGCGACGCCGCAGGGCTTCAATTCCGGTGACCAGTTCTTTACCTATCTCAAGGATGCCTTCGATACGCTTTATGAGGAAGGCAAGCAGGGCAGCCCGAAGATGATGTCCGTGGGCTTGCATTGCCGTCTCGTCGGCCGTCCGGGCCGTGCTGCGGCTCTCCGGCGGTTCATTGAATATGTGTTGAAGCACGACAAGGTTTGGATTCCGAAGCGGATCGAGATCGCCAATCACTGGCATGAGAACCATATGCCCGGAGGTGCGCGCTGACATGATCTCGCGGGACGATTTTGTCGGCCGCTTTGGCGGCGTCTTCGAACATTCGCCTTTTGTCGCCGAACGCACCTATGATGCCGGCGGTATTGCCGAGCCGCTGACCTCCGGCGGTGTGCATGCCGCGCTGGTGCGGGTTTTCCGCACTGCCAGCGAGACTGAAAGGCTCGGCGTACTGCAGGCGCACCCCGATCTCGCCGGCCGGCTGGCGATCGCCGGCGAGCTGACCGAGGACAGCCGCAAGGAACAGGCCGGCGCCGGGCTCGATCGGCTGAGTCCGAAAGAACACGCCCGGTTTACCGAGCTCAATGCCGCCTATGTGACGAAATTCGGCTTTCCCTTCATCATCGCGGTCAAGGGGCTCGGCAAGGACGATATCCTGGCCGCCTTCGAAACCCGGATAGACAACAGCCGGGATGCGGAGTTCGCAACGGCGGCCGCCCAGGTCGAGAAGATCGCTCTGCTGCGTCTGCAATCCATGCTTCCCGAAAGCTGATGGGCGGCCCCTGGGCCGCCACCTTTCTGTCCATGTCCACACATGGGTTTTCGTATTAATGTGCGCGCTATTTTTCGATCCGTTCATGGCTTAGTATCCGCTTGGTAGAACACCAAGCCATGAGGCCCTGGAAAGCATTGGACAGAGATAGAAGCGGACGGACGACCGGCGACGCCGAGAGGCGCGTCATCGCGAGGAAATCGGACATTGCCGGTCAAGGGAAGCCGGCATGAGCCTGGATCGGCTGATCACCTACCTTGAGCGTATGCAGCGGGCTGCATCCGAAATCGGTCAATTCCTTCTGGGGATCGATCAAGCCACGTTTTTCAAGACAGTTGAGAAGCAGCGCGCCATCGGCATGAATCTCGTGCTGATCTGTGAGGTCGCTGCGCGCATTGCGGAAGAATATCCGGAGTTTGTCGTTGACCATCCGGAGCTGCCTTGGCATGTGATGCGAGACTTCCGGAATCGGATTGTGCAAGGGTATCTCGACATCGAGCTGCCGGCCCTTTGGGGTCTTGCGCATAAATCTGTTCCGGAGTTGCTCCTGCAACTGGACTCCGTTCGCCACTGGCGAGCGGAAGGCGAATGATCATTCAATGACACAGCATCTAGACATCAATCCTTTGACAAAGGCCGCATTCGCATCCTTCGGCGATGTGATCGAGGCCGATCCGGCAACGATGCGATTCATCAATGGCGGCACGACGGAGCGCTTCCATGCACTGTCCAACGCCGAGGCTTCCGGAGACGGGGCACGCGTTATCCTGAACCTCTTTCGCGGCCAGCCGCGCGCCTTTCCCTTCTCGATCGACATGATGGAACGCCACCCCTTCGGCAGCCAGTGTTTCGTGCCGCTGAACGGCCGGCCGTTCCTCGTGGTCGTCGCAGAGGATGAGGGCGGCAAGCCCGGCAGGCCGCAGGTCTTCCTAGCGCGCGGCGATCAGGGTGTGAACTACCGGGTCAATGTCTGGCATTTTCCCCTGATGGCGCTCGACGAGCAGAGCGATTTCCTTATCGTGGATCGCGACGGGCCGGGAAATAATCTGGAAGAATATTTCTTCGACGCGCCCTTCATCATCGGAGCACCGACGTCATGACCGGATTGACCACCCATGTGCTCGATACCGCCCTCGGCAAGCCGGCCGAAGGCCTGGTGATCGATCTTTTCAAAATCGAGGGCGATGCCCGCACGCATCTGAAGACCGTTACGACCAATGCCGACGGGCGCGTGGACGGCGGTCCGATCCTGATCGGCGACAGCTTCGTTATCGGCACCTATGAATTGCTGTTCCGCGCCGGAGACTATCTGCGTGCCAGCGGCGCCAAGCTGCCGCAGCCGGCCTTTCTGGATCTCGTGCCGATCCGCTTCGGCATCGCCGATACGACGGCGCATTATCATGTGCCGCTGCTGATCTCACCCTACGGCTATTCCACCTATCGCGGAAGTTGAGATATGCGTTTTGCAGCCATCGCGGATATTCACGGCAATCATCTGGCGCTGGAGGCGGTGCTTGAGGATATCAGAAGGCAGGGCATTACCGAGATCGTCAATCTCGGCGATTGTTTCAGCGGGCCGCTGACGGCGGGGAAGACGGCTGATATCCTGCTGGGACTCGATGCTTTGACGGTTCGCGGCAACCATGATCGGTATCTGATCGATCAGGCGCCGGAGGCCATGCACGTATCGGATAGAGTTGCATACTCGGAACTGACGGAACGCCATCTCGATTGGCTGCGCGGATTGCCCTTCAATGCGGTCTACCGGGACGAGGCCTATCTCTGCCACGCGACGCCGGCTGATGACAACGTCTATTGGCTGGAATCCGTCTCGTCGGACGGTCATGTCCATTTAAGCCCGTTGGAGGAGATCGAAGCGCTGGCCGCGGGTGTCGATTTTCCGCTGATCCTGTGTGGGCATACCCACATTCCGCGCGCCGTCAGGCTTTCCGATGGCCGCCTCATCGTCAATCCCGGCAGCGTCGGTTGCCCGGCCTATGACGACGATCTGCCCAGATATCACAAAGTGGAGGCCGGCCATCCCTTCGCCTCTTACGCCATTCTGGAAAAAGACGGCGAGCGCTGGCTGCCCGTCTTCCGGCAGGTCGCCTACGATCATCAGGCGATGGCGGAGCTGGCAGCGGAGAAGGGCCGGCACGAATGGGCAAGCGGCCTGGCGACGGGCTGGCTGCGTTAGAAATCCGCCAGGATCGACCGATCCACCGCCTTGATATCGCGCTTGCCGCAGAGCGCCATGGAGATATCCAGCTCCTTGCGGATGATTTCCAGTGCCAGCGAAACGCCTTCCTTGCCCATGGCGCCGAGGCCATAGAGAAAGGGGCGGCCGATGAAGGTGCCCTTGGCGCCGAGAGCGATGGCCTTGAGCACATCCTGGCCCGAGCGAATGCCGCCATCCATATGCACCTCGATCTTGTCTCCGACGGCGTCGACGATCCTTGGCAGCATGCTGATCGAGGAATGAGCACCATCGAGCTGACGACCGCCATGGTTGGAAACGATGATGGCGTCAGCGCCGGTATCCACGGCTGCCCTGGCATCCTCGACATCGAGAATGCCCTTGATGACCAGCGGGCCGCCCCATTGCTCCTTGATCCAGGCGACATCGCTCCACGAAAGCTTGGGATCGAACTGCGAATGGGTCCAATTCGACAGCGTCGTCATGTTGGAAATGTCCTTGGCATGACCGATGATGTTGCCGAAGGAATGACGCTTCGTTTTCAGCATCTCCATGCACCAGGCCGGCCGCGTCGCCATCTGCCAGAGGTTTTTCGCTGTCATTTTTGGCGGCGCGGAGAGGCCGTTGCGGATGTCGTTGTGACGCTGTCCGAGGATCTGCAGATCGGCCGTCAGCACCAGCGCCGAGCATTTCGCCGCCTTGGCGCGATGGATCAGGTTGAGGACGAAATCGCGATCCTTCATGACATAGAGCTGGAACCAGAAGGGCTGCTTCGTCACCGAGGCGATGTCCTCGATCGAGCAGATGCTCATCGTCGACAGCGTGAAGGGAATGCCGAATTCCTCCGCCGCGCGGGCTGCCAGCATCTCGCCATCGGCATGCTGCATGCCGGTCAAACCAGTTGGCGCCAGCGCCACCGGCATGGAGGCTTTTTGCCTGACCATGGTGGTTTCCAGCGAGCGATCGGACATGTCGACGAGGACGCGCTGGCGCAGCTTGATCTTGGCAAAATCCGCCTCGTTCGCCTGATATGTCGATTCCGTCCACGAGCCGGAATCGGCATATTGGAAGAACATCTTCGGTACGCGCCGCTTGGCGAGCGTCTTCAGTTCGGCAATGGTAAGCGGCGCGGTCATGGCTGTGGGCCCTCTGAATGGTTGTAGTGCGGTGGGATTGGATCGCCTTACTGAAGGATCGATTTCATCGGTTTCCCGCCCACATAGGTTTCAACGATAGCGCGATCGTCGCCCATGGTCTGCAGCAGAAACAGTTCTTCGGTGAGGCTCTTCGTGACCTCCATCTTCAGCGCCATGGCCGGTGTTGCGGCAGCGTTGAGGACGATGAGGTCAGCTTCCGTGCCGGCGTCGAGCGTGCCGATCTTGTCGACCAGGGAGAGGGACTCCGCATTGCCGCGCGTCATATAGTAATAGCTTTCCAGCGGGTTGAGGCGTTCGCCGAGGAGCTGCTGGATCTTATAGGCCTCATCCATGGTTCTGAGCATGGAATAGCTGGAGCCGCCGCCGATATCGGTGGCGACGCCGATGCGCACCGGCTTCTCGCGGCGTGCCAGCGCCTTCAGCGGGAAGAGGCCGGAGCCGAGGAACAGGTTCGATGTCGGGCAATGCACCGCGACTGCGCCTGCTTCGCTCATGGCGTCGGCTTCGCGCTCGGAGAGGTGGATTGCGTGTCCGAACAGGCTCTTCGAACCGAGCAAGCCATAGCGGGCATAAATGTCCGTATAGTCGATCGCTTCCGGGTAGAGTTCACAAGTGAAGGTGATCTCGTCGTGGTTCTCGGAGAGATGCGTCTGGATGTGCAGATCGGGGAATTCACGAGCGAGGGCGGCAGTCGCCTCCATCTGCGCCGGTGTCGATGTGATGGCGAAGCGCGGGGTGATGGCGACGTGGTTGCGGCCCTTGCCATGCCAGTCTCTAATCACCTGGCGGGTTTCGTCGTAGCCCATCTCAGGCGTGTCGAGCAGGCCCTGCGGCGCGTGGCGATCCATCATCACCTTGCCGCCGACCATGCGCATGTTGCGGCGCATCGCTTCCGAGAAAAAGGCATCGGCAGAGGTCTTGTGCACCGAGCAATAGGCGACGGCCGTCGTCGTGCCGTGGCGGATCAGCTCGTCGTAGAAATGGGTGGCGATACGCTCGGCATGGGCGCTTTCGACGAAGCGGCATTCCTCGGGGAAGGTATAGGTGTTCAACCATTCCAGAAGATTGGCGGCATAGGAGGCGATCACCTGCATTTGCGGGAAATGCAGGTGCATGTCGATGAAGCCGGGCAGGATCAGATGCGGGCGATGATCGATTTCGGACACGCCATCCGGCGCCTGCGCCTTGATGGTGGCGTAAGGGCCGATCGCGGCGATCATACCATTCTCGATCAGCAGACCGCCGTCGTTTTCATAGGCGTAGCTATCCGTGTCATCGAGGCTTTGCGGCAGG
This sequence comes from Rhizobium sp. NPDC090279, assembly GCF_044769665.1. NCBI lineage: Bacteria > Pseudomonadati > Pseudomonadota > Alphaproteobacteria > Hyphomicrobiales > Rhizobiaceae > Rhizobium > Rhizobium sp. NPDC090279. Next base: position 598,995 of record NZ_JBIVYI010000002.1, read on the forward strand.
CGCTTGAAGGAAAGCAGTCGGCCGCGCAGAAGGGTGGTCATGGGCTTTTTTCTCCGATGGAGCTTTCGAACCAGGCGACCAGCAATTTGCGCTCCTCGGGCGTCACCTCGGTGACATTGCCCGGGGGCATGGCATGGCTGCGGCCGGCCTGAATATAGATCTCCCGGGCATGTGTAGCGATTTGCTCGTCATTTTCCAGCATGACGCCCTTTGGTGGCCGGACAATCCCCTCATAGACGGGTTCGGCCGAATGGCACATCGTGCAGCGCGTCGAAACAACTTCTTTGACGGACGAAAAATGTATATCCGAGGCAAACTGCCGGAAGGCGGGAGGGATTGTACTGACCTCCTTCTCGCCGGTCAGCACCTTTGGAACGGTCGAAAGCCACATGATGACGATGAAGAGGACGAGCGTGACGATCCAGGTCCAGGTTGGATGACCCTTGCGTGCATGCGTCGTGTTGAACCAGTGACGGATGGTGACCCCCATAAGAAACACCAGTGCTGCGATCACCCAGTTATAGGCCGTGCCGAACGCGAGCGGATAATGGTTCGATAGCATGAAGAAGATGACAGGCAGCGTCAGGTAGTTGTTGTGCAGCGAGCGCTGCTTGGCGATGCGGCCATATTTAGGGTCGGGCGTGCGGCCGGCAATGAGGTCGGCGACGACGATCTTCTGGTTGGGAATGATAATCATGAAGACGTTGGCCGACATGATCGTCGCGGTGAAGGCGCCGAGATGCAGGAAGGCGGCGCGGCCGGTGAAGAGATGCGTGTAGCCCCAGGCCATGAAGACCAGAACGGCGTAAAGCACGATCATCAGGCCCCAGGTATTGTTGCCGAGCGGTGACTTGCAGAGCAGGTCGTAGACGATCCAGCCGCCGGCGAGCGAGGCGAGCGAAATCAGGATTGCGACGGGGACGCTGACGTCGAGTACATGTCGGTCGATGAGGAAGAGGTTGGCGCCGCCATAATAGACGATGCACATCATCAGGAAGCCGGAAAGCCAGGTAAAATAGCTCTCATATTTAAACCAGGTCAGATGCTCCGGCATCTGCGCGGGCGCCACGAGATATTTCTGGATGTGATAGAAGCCGCCGCCGTGAACCTGCCACTCCTCACCATAGGCGCCGGGTGGAAGATGCGGACGCTTCACCAGCCCAAGATCGAGCGCGATGAAATAGAAGGACGAACCGATCCAGGCGATCGCGGTTATGACGTGGAACCAGCGGGCCGCAAAGGACAGCCATTCCCACGCGATGGCGTATTCGTACATTCAGTTCCCCTTTTTCTCTCCCGACTCGACACCTTGCAAAATGTTGGGGTCGGATGGAAGCGGAGAGTTTGATGCGCCGGCAAAAAGCCGCGGGCTTGTCTGGCGCCCAGGCCGCATTAGATCAGATTACGGCAGTTTTTAATAAAACGCCCTCGGCTGCTTGGAGCGGGCCGTGTCCGCGGCGGCCGTCCATCTTTCGACGGAGAATTGCCCATGCGTGGTATTCTGGCGTTCGTATTTATTCTCTTCGCAAGCTCTGCCCTGGCGCATGATGCGCCCTCCGGCTGGTCCTATGATCCATATTGCTGCAATGGCGACAGCAAGACCGGCGATTGCGAGATGATCCCCTCGCGCAGCGTTACCATCGTGCCCGGCGGCTATCGGGTGACGCTCAATCCCGGTGACCATCGCTACATAACGCACGCGCATATCTTCAATCTGCCACAGCAAAAGACGATGCGCTCGCCGGATGGCGCCTATCATCTCTGCCTGTTTCCGGACGAGAATACGCCACGCTGTTTCTACGCACCTGATATGGACTATTGAGCATTATTCCAGCGGCATGCCGAATTCGCCAAGCAGCCAATCCCTGAATGCGCGGATGCGCGGCGTATGACGCCTGTTTTCCGGATAGGCGACCCAGTAGTCCGTATTGTCGGACGAAAGAATATCGAAGGGCTGGATCAGTCTGCCGGAAGCCAGATCATCCACATAGAATTCGGGTGTCAGAACGGCAACGCCCTGACCCGCCAATGCGGCACTCGCCTCGAAGGATTGGGCGCCGAGCCTGCTGCGCGGCCGGCCCTGAAGGCCGGGATCGGGAACGCCGGCCTCCTGAAACCATTGCACCCACCATGGATCGCCGGCATCGATGATGCGGAGTTTCAAGAGATCCGCCGGTTCGTGGATACCGCCGATCGTTTCCGCCAGCGCGGGGCTCAACATCGGCGTGAAATAGACCTTCATCAGCAGGTGCGCGCGCAGTCCCGGCCACTGGCCACGTCCGGCGCGGATGGCGATATCGGAGGGCTCCCGGGCGAAGTCGATGATCGAGCCAGACGTGTCCAGCCGCACGGCGATATTGGGATGCCTGAGCTGAAACGAGCCGAGATGACGGGCCAGCCATTGCGAGGCGAAAGTGGGGGTCGAGTGGATATGCAGCGTGGTTTCGGCCTCGCCTCTGATCGAGGCCATGGCTTCCTGCAGCATGGCAAAGGCTTCCGACACCTTCGGCGCCAGCTGCTCTCCGGCTTCGGTCAGGAGAATCTGTCGCGGCCGGCGCAGGAACAATGGCTCGCCTGCGGTCTCCTCCAGCAACTTGATCTGATAGCTGACCGCCGTCTGCGTCATGCCGAGCTCTTCGCCGGCCCGCGTGAAACTGCCGAGCCGGGCGGCGGCCTCGAAGACGCGGAGCGCATTCAAAGGAAAGCGCTTGGACAGCTTCATGGATAAGTTCTCTTTATGTATGCAGACGATAGTTCGATTGGAATTTCAGCATTTTTCGCGACAAACTGCAATCCATATCGTTGACTGGACTGAGGTGTTATCATGGATTGCTATATCGTAGAGCCGGTGGCGGCAGCCAAGCCCACGGTTTTGGCACGTCTTTTGGAATCATTGACACAGGCTTTCGTCAAACATGCGGAGCCGTCGCCACATCTGGATCTCGATGAGATGCCGGACCGGCTAAAGCGCGACCTTGGATTTCTCGACGGGCGTGAACCGCATTATGACGATAGGCGAGTGCTGTAGTGGGTGAAGGGGTGTTAAGGGTCGGCTCGATGTTAATTCCGGTCACGAGTTAAGACCTATGAGTATGCTGAGACTCCGTACCCCCCTCTGTCACTGTCGTGACATCTCCCCCACAAGGGGGGAGATTGGTAACTCGTAGCTTCTACGAGTATCAAACGAACACTATGCCTGCAGAAACAATGTTGCGATGTTCTGTTAGGCGGCGGGACAAACTCCCAACGATCTCCCCCCTTGTGGGGGAGATGTCACGACAGTGACAGAGGGGGTATGCTGCGGCAAACACGAGCTCCCTCTGTGACATCCGACGGTCTGCATGCCAGCTTTGGCTCGGCAGATATCACATCCCCTTCAATCGCTCCACCGCCATCAGCACCCGTTCCGGCGTTGCCGGGGCATCGAGCCGTGGGCAGACGCGGTAATCCGCGACGCTCGCGACCGCCATCGATAGCGCCTCGAGCACCGAAATCGGTAGCATGAAGGGCGGCTCGCCGACAGCCTTGGAACGACCGATAGTGGCCTCCGTATTCTCCGACCATTCCGCCAAGCGCACGTTGAAGATCTTCGGCCGGTCCGACGCCAGCGGGATCTTATAGGTCGACGGCGCATGGGTGCGCAGCCGGCCCTTGGCATCCCACCACAGCTCTTCGGTGGTCAACCAGCCCATGCCCTGCACGAAAGCGCCTTCGACCTGACCGATGTCGATCGCCGGATTAAGGGAGCGGCCGACGTCGTGGAGGATGTCGGCGCGGTCGATCAGATATTCGCCCGTCAGCGTGTCGATCGACACTTCCGAGCAGGCGGCACCGTAGGAGAAGTAATAGAAGGGCGTGCCGCGGCCGGCCTTGCGGTCCCAGTGGATCTTCGGCGTCTTGTAGAAGCCGGCAGCCGAGAGCTGGACGCGGGCGAAATAGGCCTGCTTGACGAAATCCGGGAAGGGGATTTCCTCCTCGCCGACGCGCACGCGGTTCGGCAGGAACTGCACGTCTTCAGCGCCGACGCCCCATTTTTCTGCGGCAAAGGCGACGAGGCGCTCCTTGAGCTGCCGGGCGGCATCAAAGGCGGCCATGCCGTTCAGGTCCGAGCCGGAGGATGCCGCGGTTGCCGACGTATTCGGCACCTTGCCTGTTGTCGTCGCCGTGATCTTCACCCGGTCGATATCGACCTGGAAGCTGTCGGCCAGCACCTGCGCCACCTTGGTATAGAGGCCCTGGCCCATTTCGGTGCCGCCATGATTCAGGTGGATGGAGCCGTCCTGATAGATATGCACGAGCGCACCGGCCTGGTTAAAGGCGGTCATGGTGAAGGAGATGCCGAATTTCACCGGCGTCAGCGCAATCCCCTTGCGGATGAAGCGACTGGAGCGGTTGAACTCGATGATGGCCTTGCGCCGTGTCTGGTAGTCGGCGGTCTGTTCCAGCTCGTCGACGACGCGGTTGATGATGTTGTCGGTAACTTCCTGGTGATAGGGGGTCAGCGTCCGCCCGGAGCCCGGCTGGCCGTAGAAATTGGCCCGGCGGATTTCGAGCGGGTCCTTGCCGAGCGCATAGGCAATCTCCTCGATCATGCGTTCGCCGCCGACCATGCCCTGCGGGCCGCCAAAGCCACGGAAGGCGGTGTTGGAAACGGTGTGCGTCTTCAGCGGTTTCGAAACCAAATGCACATGCGGGTAGAAATAGCTCGAATCCGCATGGAACAGCGCGCGGTCGGTGACCGGGCCGGAAAGATCGGAGGAGAAGCCGCAACGCGCCGCATAGGTGGCATCGACGGCATGGATACGGCCCTCGTCGTCGAAGCCGACTTCGTAATCCACCAGGAAGTCGTGCCGCTTGCCCGTGGCGCTCATATCCTCGTCGCGGTCTGGCCGGAATTTCACGGCGCGGCCGAGCTTCTTGGCGGCGACGGCGGCGAGCGCCGCGAACTGGTTGCCCTGCGTCTCCTTGCCACCGAAGCCGCCGCCCATGCGGCGGACGTTGACGGTCACGGCGTTGGACGGGATGCCGAGGACGTGGCCGACGATATGCTGGATTTCGCTCGGGTGCTGCGTCGACGACCAGACAGCGACCTCATCGTCTTCGCCGGGGATCGCGAGCGCGATATGGCTTTCGAGATAGAAATGCTCCTGGCCGCCGATGCGCATCTGCGCCTTGATGCGATGCTTGGCGTTCGCCATCTCGGTTTCGGGCTCGCCGCGCTTCAAGGTCATCGGCTCGTAGACGAGCGGTGAACCATTGGCGAGTGCGCCGTCGATATCGCTCCAATGCGTGAGGTCGCGATAGTCGATCTTGGCAAGGCGGGCCGCACGACGGGCGGCATCACGGGTTTCGGCGATGACGGCGAAGATCGGCTGGCCGTGGAACTCGACCTTCGTTTCGGCGAGTAGCGGCTCGTCATGCATGCCGTTGGAGCTGGTGTCGTTGACGCCGGGGATATCGGCGCCGGTGAAGACCCAGACGACACCCGGATAGGCTGACACAGCCGAAAGATCGATGCCGGCGATCTCGGCATGGGCGCGGTCGGAAAGGCCGAGCGCGCCGTGCAACAGGCCGGCGGGTTCGGGAATATCGTCGATGTAATCAGCTGCTCCGGTGACGTGCTTATGCGCTGAATCATGCTTCAGCGAGCCGTGCATGGAGCCGTTGATGACGACCTTGGGTTCTTGGAAAGTGGATTTGTCCATGGGCTCAGACCTCCGCCGTCGCAAAGCGCTTCAGCTCTTGCGGCGCGCCCGATGTTTCCAGGTAGAAGCGGATGAGGAGGTTCTTGGCAGTCAGCTGGCGATATTCGGCCGAGGCGCGCCAGTCGGATAGCGGTGTGTAGTCGCTATCGAAGGCATCGCGTGCGGCTGTTACCGTCGCCTCCGTCCAGGGCTTGCCGATCAATTCTGCCTCCACAGCGCGGGCGCGCTTCGGCGTGCCGGCCATGCCGCCGAAGGCGATGCGGATATCGGCGACATTGCCGGCGGCATCCAGCGATAGGTGGAAAGCGCCGCAGGCGGCCGAGATATCCTCGTCGCGGCGCTTCGAGATCTTGTAGACGGCGAAATGTGCTGACGCGGCAGGGTAGGGCACGAACATGCCTTCCACGAACTCGCCGGGATTGCGATCCTGCTTGCCGTAATCGATGAAGAAATCCTCCAGCGGCAAGCTGCGTGTGCCTGCTGTCGAGCGGAGTTTTACGGTGGCGCCAAGCGCGATCAGCGGCGGTGGCGTATCGCCGATCGGCGAGCCGTTGGCAATATTGCCGCCGATGGTGCCCATATTGCGCACCTGCTCGCCGCCGATGCGGTTGATGAGATTGGCAAGGGCCGGGATCTTTTCGCCGATCACAGTAAAGGCGCGGCTGTAGGTGACGCCGGCGCCGATGCTCAAGCCTTCGTCTTCGACCACAATCTTTTGCAGATCGGCCAGATGGTTGATGAAGACCACCGGATTGAGCCGGCGCATCTGCTTGGTGACCCAGAGGCCGACATCGGTCGAGCCGGCGACGACGGTCGCTTTCGGCTCGTCGGCAAGCACTTGCGCTAGAGCGGCCACGGAACCGGGCACGATGAGACGATCGTCGCCCTCGGTAATCTCGATCGTGTCGCCGCCTTGCATTGCCCAGAGGCGGGCGATGATATCGGCCCTGGTCTTCTCCAACGGGTCGAAGAGGGCGCTCGGCCGCTTCTGGCTGACCTGTTCGGCCGCCTTGACGATCGGCTCGTAGCCCGTGCATCGACAGAGATTGCCCTGGAGCGACTTCTCGATCTGCGCCCGGCTCGGCTTATCCGTCGAAAGCCAGAGGCCATAGAGCGACATGACGAAACCCGGCGTGCAGAAACCGCATTGCGAGCCGTGGCAATCGACCATGGCCTGCTGCACCGGATGAAGCGTGCCGTTCTGGGCGGCCAGATGTTCGACTGTGACGACATGGGTAGCGTGCAGCGAGCCGACGAAGCGGATACAGGCATTGACGGACTCATAGTAAAGCCCACCATCGATCAGGCGTCCCACAAGCACCGTGCAGGCGCCGCAATCGCCTTCCGCGCACCCTTCCTTCGTTCCCGTCAGGCGCCGGTTGAGACGCAGGAAGTCAAGCAACGTCTCAGTGGGGCGCAGGCTTGTTAGCGTAATATCCTCGCCGTTGAGGATAAAGCGGATGCTGTCGCTCATGTCGTTCCCGATTATTATCTGTTTGGTTAGGGCCGGAGGCGCTCACACGAATCCGGCCCTAACCGCATATGGTTATTCCGCGGTCCAGCCACCGTCAATCGAGACATGCGTGCCGGTGACCTGGCGCGCGTCGTCGCTTGCAAGGTAAAGCGACAGGGCGCCGATCTCCTCGGCCTTGACGAACTCATGCGTGGGCTGGGCCTTGAGGATGACCTCGGTCTTGACCTGCTCCTCGGTCATGCCGCGGGCCTTGGCCGTGTCCGGGATCTGCTTTTCGACAAGCGGGGTCAGGACGTAGCCGGGGCAAATGGCGTTGACCGTGACGCCGAATTCGGCAAGCTCGAGTGCCGCCGTCTTGGTCAGGCCAAGTATACCATGTTTTGCAGCGACGTAGGCGGATTTGAACGGGGAGGCGACCAGGCCATGCGCCGAAGCGATGTTGATGATGCGGCCGTATTTTTTGGCCTTCATCAACGGAATGGCGGCGCGGATGGTGTGGAAGGAGCTGGAGAGATTGATCGCGATGATCTGGTCCCACTTCTCGATCGGGAAGTCCTCGATCTTCTCGACATGCTGTATGCCGGCATTGTTGACGAGGACGTCGACGCTGCCGAAGGTGGAGTTGGCGGTTGCGATCAGATCGGCGATTTCGGCGGGCTTGGTCATGTCGGCGGGATGATAGATCACCTTGCCGCCGCCCGAGGCTTCCAGTTTGGTCTTGATCGCGTCGATTTCCTCGGGTTTTCCGAAGCCGTTGATGGCAACGTTATCGCCCTTGGCGGCGAAGGCCGTCGCGATGGCGAGGCCGATACCGCTCGTGGAACCGGTGACGACAACTGTTCTAGCCATGATCTTCTCCTTGGACAGCGCAGCTTCCTGCTGCAGTGCAAAACAGGTTGAGCCTAGTCCCAAATCGTCGGATATGGCAATCGCATTGCTGCCGGTCGCCTTTGCGGCGCTTTGACCCACGATGCCGTGAACAGGAAAGCGCCGGCTTTGGCGAAAAATTTCGTTTTGCTTTCTTTTCACATTCGTTTTGCTCGCGTATCTGTTGTTTCGGGACACAACAGGCGGGAGGACTGTATGAGCGGCTATGTCTTGGCGATCGATCAGGGAACGACGTCGACGCGGGCAATTGTTTTCGACGGCAAGATGAAGGTTGCCGGCGTCGGGCAGAAGGAATTCACCCAGCATTATCCGAAGCCTGGCTGGGTCGAGCATGATCCGGAAGAGATCTGGTCGTCGGTTCTCGTTACCGTCCGCAAGGCGATCGAGGCTGCCGGCATCACCGCCAAGGATATTGCAGCACTCGGCATCACCAACCAGCGCGAGACCGTCGTCGTCTGGGATCGCGAGACCGGCAAGCCGATCCACAATGCCATCGTCTGGCAGGATCGCCGCACGGCGAGCTATTGCGAGAAGCTCAAGCGTCAGGACCTGGAAAAACTGTTCACCCGCCGCACCGGCCTGCTGCTCGATCCCTATTTCTCAGGCACCAAGCTTTCCTGGCTGCTGACCAATGTGAAGGGCGCCCGTGCCCGCGCCGCCAAGGGCAGCCTCTGCTTCGGCACCGTCGATACCTTCCTGATCTGGCGGCTGACGGGGGGTAAGAGCTTCGTCACCGATGCGACCAATGCGTCCCGGACGCTGATGTATAATATCGGCAGCAACGAATGGGACGAGCAACTGCTCGATATACTGCGGGTGCCGGGTGCGATGTTGCCTGAAGTGAAGGATTGTGCTGCCGATTTCGGCATCACAGATCCCTCGCTCTTCGGCGCCGCAATCCCGATCCTCGGCGTTGCCGGCGACCAGCAGGCGGCGACCATTGGTCAGGCTTGCTTCGAGCGCGGCATGATGAAATCCACCTATGGCACCGGCTGCTTTGCGCTGCTGAATACCGGCGCCGACATGGTACGCTCGAAGAATCGGTTGCTGACCACTATTGCCTACAGGCTGAACGGCGAGACGACCTATGCGCTCGAGGGATCGATCTTCATCGCAGGCGCGGCCGTGCAATGGCTGCGCGACGGCTTGAAGACGATCCAGCGCGCCTCCGACTCCGGCGAACTGGCGGCCAAGGCCGACCCATTGCAGGAAGTCTATCTCGTGCCGGCCTTCACCGGCCTCGGCGCGCCCTACTGGGACCCGGATGCTCGTGGCGCCATCTTCGGGCTGACTCGCAATACCGGGCCTGAGGAAATCGTCCGGGCGGCGCTGGAGGCCGTTTGCTACCAGTCGCGCGATCTGCTTGATGCCATGCACAAGGATTGGCGCAACGGCGGCGGACAGCATACGGTGCTGCGCGTCGATGGCGGCATGGTCGCTTCCGACTGGACGATGCAGCGGCTTGCCGACCTGCTCAACGCACCGGTCGACCGCCCGACGATCCTTGAAACGACCGCGCTTGGCGCCGCCTGGCTCGCCGGCAGCCGCGCTGGCGTCTGGCCGGACCGCGCCGGTTTTGCCAAGGCCTGGGCGCGCGACAAGCGTTTCGAGCCCGACATGGATGACAAGACCCGAAATGCGAAGCTCAAAGGCTGGAAAAACGTGGTCTCGCGCACCTTGAGTACACGGTAGGGGTGATAAGCTTTCATCGGCTGCTCACCCCAGGTTATGCCGTGTAAGATTTCTTTATTTTGCTTATATAAACGCACGCAGCGATACTCGCCTCATTCGCGGCTCGGGAGGAAAGTCCCGGATCGCGATTCGCAGGATCAATCCCATCGGGACGGACGCCTTCCGAGAGACGATAAAGCGAATGATGGCTGCTCAATTTAGCGAACTGAAGAAGCACATCTACAGACGGATCAAGTATCATCTGACGCGGCCGCGGCCACCGGTGCTGGCGGAGCGGTTCGATGGCCCTGTTCTTGTCGTCGGATCGGCGCCGGTCTCGAACAGACCGGTGGATTTCGACAAGAGCTTCCGGGTCATCACCATCAATGGATCGCAGACGGTGACGAAGGGCTGGGGAATAGAGGCGCCCGATGTGACGCTCGTCCAGTTCAATCAGATCGAGGGAACGAATACAAACGCCGTCGAGGTGCGCCGCGTTCTCAACGGCGAGCGGACGAGGATGCTCTACGTCCTGCTCTGGCGGAAGGAGTTTCAGCGGCTGGAAGACGGGTTGAAGGCCTTCAATTACCGCTACGACAGGCTTGAGATCGTCGATCGCTACAAGCGCATGGCGCTTCTCGACCGCGTCGGCGGGGTAAAGTGCAGCGAGCTCGGCGCGGACGACAAATGCTCCAACGGCATCAACGCGGTGCTTTTCGCGCTCTATAACGGTGCGACCGAAGTCATCATTACCGGCATCAACCCCGATTCCGGCGGGCATGTCTACAACACCGAAAATCTCGCCCGATTGCATGTCCGCAAGGACCGCGAAGTTCTCGAACGGCTTCTCGAACGCGGCTATCCGGTGTTCACAAGCGATCCGGCCGTGTCGCGGTCGATCGGCCTCCCCTTGTGGAAGGGCAGGGCGGAGGTGGCGCGCGCGCCGGAGGCGGCCACCCAAGCGACGCGCGCAGAATTGCAGCAGACGATCGCTGTCAATCCGTCGCCGGGTTGATGCGGATGCAGCTGAACGACGGCTGACGAAGGTCGTCGATTTATGCCAAGATCGCGGCATAGAATCACTCGATTGCACAGAGGTCAGTCAGATGCTGATGCCGCCGCCACTTCGGCCGGGCGATAAGGTGCGTTTTGTGTCGCCCGCAAGCTCCCCCGACAAGGACAGGGTTCTGAGGAGTGCCGAAATACTGGAAGGCTGGGGGCTGAACGTCGATTTCGGCGAGCACGCCTTTTGCAAGTGGGCTTATCTTGCAGGCACCGACGGGGAGCGATTGGCGGATCTCAACGCCGCATTTCGCGATCCGGACGTTCGGGCGATCTTCACGACGCGCGGCGGCAAGGGGTCGTATCGGATTGCCGATCAAGTGGATTTTGCCGCCGCGCGGCGCGACCCCAAGCTCGTCATCGGCTTCAGCGACATCACCGCATTGCATTTGAGCCTTCTGAAGAACTGCAATCAGATCGGCATCCATGGAGCCTTCTCCTTCGGGCCGAAAGAAGAGAGTGTCAGTCCCTATACCAGTGAATCGCTGCGTCGGGCGTTGATGACAACGGAGGACATCGTCATCGATGCGCGTCCGGAAGAGCCGACCTCCGGTCTGACAACAAGCGGAGCAGCCAAGGGGCGATTGATTGGCGGCAATCTCGATTTGGTGGCGACATCGGCCGGCTGGGCGTTGCCGGATCTGCGTGGCGCGATCCTGTTGCTCGAAGCCGTCAATTTGTATCGCGGGCAGGTGGATCGACAAATGACGATGCTGCGCAAGGCGGGCCATCTGGATGGTTTGGCGGGTGTTGCGATTGGTCAATTCACGGATTTCGAGTTCGATCGCCCCTATTCGGTGATCGATATCCTGCGCGAACATCTGGCCGAGCTGGGCGTGCCGGTGCTTGGCGGCTTGCCGCTCGGGCACGGCGATAGCCCGGCAAGCGTTTTCATCGGTGCCGTCGCGGAGCTCGATGCAAGGGCGGGGACATTGGCGATCGGGCGCAACGACACCTGACCTCTTTCCACAACGATTTTTTTGACACAGCCTGTCGGAGCAGATGCTATTCCTTCGTCTTTACTGGAGAAGGAGGTCCTCATGCTCTATGCGATCCTATGCTACAATGACGAAGATACCGTATTCGCCTGGTCCAAGGAGCAGGAGGAGGCGACTATGGCGCGGTTGCTTGCCGTGCAGGCGCCGCTGGCTGAAGCGGGCAAGCTCGGCCCCGTCGCGCGTTTGATGCCGACGACGGCAGCAACAACGCTGCGCAAAGGCAAGAACGAACCGCTCGTCATCGATGGCCCCTTCGCCGAAACGAAGGAGCAATTGCTCGGCTTCTACGTCATCGACTTTGAAACGCTCGACGAAGCGATTGAATTTTCAAAACAATTGGCCGAGGCTAATCCGGGTGTCGGCTCCTACGAGATTCGCCCGCTTTACGTGTTCAGGCCGGGAACGGTTGCGACATGACGGATATTGCCTGGATCGACATCGCGTTGACGAATGCCCGGCCGCAGGCGCTGGGCGCGCTGCTGCGCTACTTCCGCAATCTCGATATCGCCGAGGAGGCCTTCCAGGAGGCCTGTCTCAGGGCGCTGAAGACCTGGCCCGACAAGGGGCCGCCGCGCGATCCCATTGCCTGGCTGATCTTCGTCGGCCGCAACAGCGGCATCGATACGGTGCGCAAGCAGGCGAAATTGCAGAGCCTGCCGGACGAGGAGACGATTTCCGACACCGGCGACGCCGAGAGCGATCTTGCCGAACGCCTTGATGGTTCTGGCTATCGCGACGATATTCTCCGGCTGCTGTTCATCTGCTGCCATCCGGACCTGCCGGCGACGCAGCAGATTGCGCTCGCGCTGCGCATTGTATCGGGCCTTTCCGTGCCACAGATCGCCCGCGCCTTCCTGGTTAGCGACAGCGCCATGGAGCAGCGTATCACCCGCGCCAAGGCGCGTGTGGCCGCAGCCGGTGTTCCCTTCGAAACGCCTGGCGCGGTGGAGCGGAGCGAACGGCTGGCACTTGTCAGCGCCATGATTTACCTCATCTATAATGAAGGCTATTCGGCTGGCGGGACACATCGCGAGGCGGCAGCCTTCGCCGACGAGGCGATCCGGCTCGGCCGACTGCTCCTGCGGATCTTTCCCTCCGAGCCTGAGACCATGGCGCTTCTGGCGCTGATGCTGCTGCAGCAATCGCGCAAGGAGGCGCGCTTTGATACGGACGGGCAGATCATCCTTCTGGAAGATCAGGACCGTTCGCTCTGGGACCGTATATCGATCGACGAGGCACTTGCTCTGCTCGACAAGGCGATCCGCCATCGCCGGCCCGGCCCTTATCAGGTTCAGGCGGCAATCGCGGCGCTGCATTCCAGAGCAAAGCGGGCTGAGGATACGGACTGGGAAGAGATCAACCTTCTCTACCAGATGCTGGAGCGGCTGACGCCGTCGCCGGTCGTCACGCTCAATCGCTCGGTCGCAGTCTCGAAGCTCAAGGGACCGGAGGCGGCTCTGGCGCTGATTGCGACGCTGGAAGCGCCGCTCGACAGCTATTTCTATTTTCATGGCGTCAGGGGCGGCCTGCTCGCGCAGCTCGGCCGCTCGCAGGAGGCGCGCGTCGCTTTCGACAGGGCGATTGCGCTTGCCCGCTCGCCCGCCGAAGCGGCCCATATCCGCCACCAGCTGGATCGTCTGAGCGCGGATGCTGTTGCCGCTTCAAAATAATCGAAAAAATTGTGTTTGCGCTGTCGGGAAACGACGGTCCCGAACGTCATTAAGGTATAGGCCGAGCAGGCCGCGTCAAACAGCAAAGAGGAATGGAATCATGACTGAGCAGACCCAGCGCCACGAACTCTCGTTGACCCGCGTCATCGATGCGCCGCGCGAGAAGATTTTCCGTTGCTGGACCGAAGCGGAGCTTATGAAACAATGGTTCGCGCCGCTGCCATGGACCGTATCTGCCGCCAGCATCGATCTTCGCGCGGGCGGCTCGAGCTCGGTTACCATGCGCAGCCCCGAAGGCGAGGATTACCCAGGCAATGGTGTCTATCTGGAAGTCGTTCCGAATGAGCGGATCGTCTTCACCGATGCCTTCACCAGCGCCTGGGTGCCGTCGGCAAAGCCCTTCATGGTGGTGACGATCCAGCTCGACGATCTCGGCGGCGGCAAGACGCGCTATACGGCGACCGTCCTGCATTGGTCGGCTGGAGATCGCGAGGCGCACGAGAAAATGGGCTTCCATCAGGGATGGGCCCAGTGCGCCGATCAGCTTGCCGCGCTGGCGGCGAAGATCTGAATTTCTGATTCAATTCCGGGGGATATTGGAATGTCTTATGCAGTCGATTCATCTGTGCCTTCGGTCACGCGCGCTCAGCGCGTGGCGGGTATGATCCTCAGCGGCCTCATCGTCGCCTTTCTCGTCTTCGACGGCGCCATCAAACTCGTGCCGCTGCCAGTCGTCACGGAGACGATGGCCGGGCTCGGCTATTCTGCCGATCCGGCGCTGGCGCGGCTCCTTGGCGTCATCACGCTTGGCTGCGCCATTCTCTACGCGATCCCGAGGACTTCGGTCCTTGGCGCGATCCTGTTGACCGGCCTTCTTGGCGGAGCGATCGCGACGCATCTGAGGGTCGGTAGCCCGATCTTCTCGCATCTCTTGTTCGGCGTCTATGTCGGCGTGATGGCCTGGGGCGGACTTTATCTACGTTATGAAGCGGTTCGGAAAATGATTCCGTTCTTTCAGCGAAGCTTTTGATTTCGGATTCGATTTGCTAAGGCTCGCTGCCTCGAATAGAGGGAGCGAGCTATGCCGCAAGTGATCATCGCGCCGGTCAGACAGTCAGATGCGGACGAGCTGATTGCCGCCAATATCGCCAGCCGCGCCCATCATGTGCCCTGGGCCTATCCCTTCCTCGATCGCGACGGTTTCGATGCTTGGTTCGGCCAGACGGTGACTGGGCCGAACATAGGCCTGGTGGCGCGCGATCCCGGCTCTGGCGCTATCGTCGGCGTCGTCAATATCAGCCAGATGGTTTGGGGCGGTTTCCGCAGCGCCTTTCTCGGCTATCACGGCATGGTGGGTTTTGCCGGCCGGGGCTTCATGACGGAAGCGGTTCGCCTGGCGGTGACGCACGCCTTCGATGCTGTTGGCCTGCATCGGCTGGAAGCCAATATCCAGCCCGGCAACCAGCCTTCGATCGCGCTGGTCAAGCGGCTCGGATTCCGGAAGGAAGGATTTTCGCCCAAATATCTGAAGATTGGCGGCGTGTGGTGCGATCACGAGCGCTGGGCATTGCTCGCTGACGATCCGCGATCCTGATCTCTTTTGGAATCCGAAAGTCGCGCTATCTGCCAGAAAGCGTAAGAAAGACGTTGACTGCTGGGAGCGAAGGGGCGAAAGCGACCTTGAGCCTCTCGCCGACCGTTGCCGAGAGAGTGGGAGTGCCGGAAGCCGTAAATGATCGTCTCGACCGAAGAAGAACTGAGCAAGCTGAAAGATATCGGCCGCATCTGCGCCAATGCGTTGCAGGCCATGGCGGCCGCGCTCGAGCCGGGCATCACCACGCTGGAGCTGGATGCGATCGGCCGCAAGGTGCTGGAGGATGCCGGCGCGCAATCGGCGCCGGAGCTGGTCTACAAGTTTCCAGGAGCGACCTGCATCAGCGTCAACGAGGAGGTCGCCCACGGCATTCCCGGTCCGCGCGTCATCAAGGCGGGGGACCTCGTCAATCTCGACGTTTCCGCGGAGAAGGACGGCTTCTTTTCCGATACCGGCGCATCCTTTACCGTGCCGCCGGTCAAGCCGAAGATCGAGCGCTTGTGCCGGGATGGCAAGAGGGCGCTCTGGGTCGGACTCAACCAAGTGCGCAGCGGCGCGCCGCTATCGAAGATCGGGCAGGCCGTCGGCGCCTTCGCACAGAAGAACCGTTATACTTTGATCGCCAACCTCGCTAGCCATGGCATCGGCCGTTCCTTGCACGAAGAGCCCGCCGAGGTTTCCACCTGGGCGGACCCTTCCGAAAGCCGGATCATTGAAGACGGCCTGGTCTTCACGGTCGAGCCGTTTCTCTCGCTCGGTGCGACCTGGGCAGAGGGTGGCGACGATGCGTGGACGCTCTATGCCGATCCGCAGGCACCCACCGTCCAGTACGAACATACGATCATCGCCACCCGCAACGGACCTGTCATCCTCACATTGCCGGACAAGTGAAAGACCGGGCCGGACAAGTGAAAGCCCGGCTCAATCGTCGGACTTCGGGTCGCTCTCAGTTTGCGTTTCGCCGCGGATGATATCGGCTGCGGCACGCTCGAGGATATCAGCGATGCGCGCGCCTTCGGCCTTGCTCCACGGGAACTTCGTGCGAAGGGCCGAGCGCAGCAGATGGCGGGCGCGATGCACGTCGCCGGCGCCATGGCGATCGAACGGATTGTCGCGGCCGTCCTCGTCACCGCCGTCGAAGACCTCGCGGACGCGGGCCATCTTCTCGCCGATTGCGGCGAGCTTGGCGAATGTCACTTCCACCAGCTCGCTGTTATCGTCGACGCGCTTCTGGCCGCTTTCGGTGATGCGGTAGAGCTTCTTCGTGCCGCTTGCCTCGACTTCGGCCTGGCCGGTTTCCTCGAGGTAGGTGAGGGCGGGGTAGATGACGCCCGGGCTCGGCACGTAGAAGCCGCCGGAGCGCTCCTCGAAGGTCTTGATCAGTTCATAGCCGTGACGTGGCTGCTCGGAGAGCAAAGCAAGGATGATGAGCTGCAGATCGGCAGCATCGAACTTGCGGCCGGTGCGAAACCCGCCGCCGAACATGCCGCCCTTGAAGCCTCTCATGAAGTCTCTCCTATGCTCGCCGTGCGATTCACGGCCTCGACCATGTCGTAGGATATATGCCTCGACGATGTCAAAGCCATCTCCGCACATATGGCGATCTCTAAAACCTCTCATATCGTTTCTCCTTGAAGTGTGAAGGTTTGTATCGTTAGTCATGTCGTAAGATATATATCGTAAGATAGCATCTTGCAAGGGGGACGATTTTCGGATGGTTGGCTGTCGTGGGGAGATCAGCTCTTTTGGAGAGGGAGTTCATCCATTGGGTGAAATTTCGCTGCTGAACAACTGCATCACGATCATGGGATAAGCGATTACATCTACGTAAGAATAGGCCTCTGCCGGTTGCCGCTCCCGGCGAACTGTCTTAGGCTCGCCGCAAATTGACGCCATTTGCGGTCGTTCGAAGCAATAGGAAGCCTAACCGTCGTGTTCCATTCATTCTTCCCGAATCCGAGATTGTTTTTTTCCTCAGCGGTCGTCTGGGCGCTCGTCTGCGTCTTCCTGTGGTACTTTGCCGGCGCGCATGTCGTGGCATCCATGGGCTATCCACCGCTGCCGGAAGAGCAGCAGCCGGTCGGGGCGGCGTTTTTTGCTGTTCCCAATAATTTCCTGTTTTATTTATATTTTATTCTCTGCTCCGCGGTTTTCTGTGGCGTTTGGCACGCGATTTCAAGGAACAATTCCTGGGCCGTCTGGTCGGTGTGGGGTTCCGCATTCATCATATTCATCACTTACTTCGGTGTTCAGATCGATGTGGCGGTGAATGTGTGGCGCCGGCCGTTTTTTGACCTGTTGCAAAATGCGCTCGGCGGAAAGCCTGGCGTTACGGATGGGGATTTCTACACATTGCTATGGGCGTTCACGCAGCTCGGTATGGTGGGCGTAGCGGTCAGCGTCATTTCATCGTTTTTCCTGAGCCACTACCTCTTCCGCTGGCGCTGGGCGATGAACAATTTTTACATGTCAAAATGGGAAAAGCTTCGGCACATCGAAGGCGCATCTCAGCGTGTTCAGGAAGACACCATGCGCTTTGCGACGAACCTCGAAGGGCTCGGCGTCAGCCTGATCGGTTCCGTCATGACCCTGATCGTCTTCCTGCCCATCCTCCTGGAGCTGTCGAAATATGTGACGGATCTGCCGATTATCGGTGCAATTCCGTATTCGCTCGTTTGGCTGGCGCTGGTTTGGTCGGTATTCGGTACGTTCCTGCTTGCGCTCTTCGGGATAAAACTGCCGGGGTTGAA
Source organism: Rhizobium sp. NPDC090279 (assembly GCF_044769665.1). Classification (NCBI taxonomy): domain Bacteria; kingdom Pseudomonadati; phylum Pseudomonadota; class Alphaproteobacteria; order Hyphomicrobiales; family Rhizobiaceae; genus Rhizobium; species Rhizobium sp. NPDC090279. The sequence continues at coordinate 616,807 of NZ_JBIVYI010000002.1, forward strand.
CTTCCGCAATCAGCGTGTCGAGGCCGCCTACCGAAAGGAACTCGTCTACGGAGAGGATCGCGACGATCGCGCGCAGCCGCCTACCGTGATGGAACTCTTCTCCAACGTTCGGCGCAACTACTTCCGCATGTACTTCCACTATGCGTATTTCAACGTGGCGCGTTATTCCTATGGCCAGCTCGACGCGATATTTCTCTACTTCGTGCTGGTGCCAACCTTCGTTGCCCATAAGATTACACTCGGCATCTGGCAGCAGGTTGCCACGGCGTTTGGCCAAGTCAGCAACTCCTTCCAGTATCTCGTCAGCTCCTGGACGACGATCATCGAGCTTCTCTCGATCCACAAGCGTCTGAAAGCTTTCGAGGCTGCCATCGACGACGAGCCGCTGCCACCGATTGATCAGCGCTATTTGGAGCGTGAAGCAGGCGTCATTCACGCGGATGGCTAACGAATTAAGGCCCCGGAAACGGGGCCTTTTTCAATGGGGAGCTGGAGTGTTAGGCTTTAGAGGTAACGGAGGGACCTCCCTCTGCCGCGCCGCCGGCTCTTCGCTTTGGCTGAGGGCGTTCGTCGCTGCCGTCGATCCACCGGATCGATTGTTCTTGCTCTGCCCGACCGCTCCTACCCCTGCTGCGGCTTGCCGCGGGAGGCGATCAGCGGAATGGCTTCGGAGTAGCTGACACAGGCAACATCCTGTTTGTGGCAGACGTCGCTGACAAAGCGGTCGAGCGCGCGCCAATAGGCGCCGTCATTCATTTCGACGAAATGGAAGCCGAGCTGCAGCGGAATGCGTTCGCCGTCATATTGCTTGTTGAAAGCGGCCTCGAAGGCCTCGAAGGTGCGGTCTTCATAGGTCCTGGCGTTGGCCTTGTCCTCGACGCCCTTGGAGTGGCGGACATAGAGATTGTAGTCCATGCCGATGACCAGGCGATGCTCCGGTCCCTCGGGGATCAAGGGCAGCCCGAAGCGATAGATGCCGTCGACCACCTGCGGCAGGGCGGGCCCCTTGGTGACGAGACTTGCATCATACTGGAAGCCCATTTGCTTCTCAGCCGGCACAAGGCCGTCGCTGGTGGAGAGGTAGGGCGCGCGGAATCCCCTGACGTCATGCGTGGCGAAATCTTCCCAGCCTTGAGGCTCCTTGTCGGCAAGGCCGACATTCTTCCAGGCGTCGCGAAGGGCGATGCGCGCATTCATGAATTCCTGGCTCCAGTCGGCGGCACTCCAGCCCTTGCCGTCGAAATGGCCGCAGGCATGGCTGGAAATATCGTGGCCTTCCAGATGCGCGCCCCAGATATTGGCGACGCGGGTGCGGACATCGTCCTCGCTCTTGGCGAAGCCGACATTCGATTTGCCCGGTCGCTGCTTCGGCCCCTGATAGGCCTTGGCCTGCGCCTTGTTCATCAGGAATGTGCAGGAGAGGAAATAGGTAAAATGCGCGCCGTTGCGCGACGCGATCTCGCGGCTCTTGGTCCAGAGCGCATTGTCATGAGCGCCATCGAAGGAGATCATGACGAGCTGCTTGGGCTTGCCGTCGGCTTGGGCGGCTACGGGCAGCCCTAAGGAAACGGCGAGGGAGAGACAGGAAACTAAGCGAAACATGGGCACCGAACACTGATTGGATCGAGCACGGCTTGCGAGGGATCGTCTGGCGATATCGGATGCGTGCTCCGGGTCGCTACCTTCCTTTCGCGCAAATGCGGCGAAGCTGCGGTGACGCTGGCGTTTTTTTGCAGCAGCCGATAAGGATGTGACTACAAGACTATAGAGGATTCCATTCATGGCATTGCTCATTCTCGGCATTGTTCTCTTTCTCGGCCTCCATCTGATCCGCGTCGTGGCACCTGGCCTGCGAGCATCGTTGATCGCAAGCCTCGGTGACTCCGGCTGGAAGATCGCCTATTCGATCGCGAGCATCGTCGCGCTGATCGTCCTGATTTACGGCTTCGGCCAGGCGCGGGACATGACGCCGATCTGGTCGCCACCGTTCTGGATGAGCCACATCACCATCCTTTTGATGCTGTTTGCGATGATCTGTCTCACCGCCTCGCTGCTGCCGGCGGGGCACATCGCGGTCAGGACGAAGCATCCTATGGTGCTGTCGGTGAAGATCTGGGCGCTGGCGCACCTGCTGTCCAACGGCGACGGTGCGGCGATGCTGCTGTTTGCCGCCTTCCTTGCCTGGGGCGTGATCCTGCGCATTTCGTTGAAGCGGCGGGAACGTGCCGGCGAAATCACGCTGCGTCCGTTCGTCTCGGGGAAATACGATCTCTATGCGATCATCATCGGTATCGTCGTCTGGGCGCTGATCATTTGGAAGCTTCATGCGTGGATTATCGGGGTTTCGCCGCTCGTTATGTGACGATTTCTGCCGTTCCCCCTTACATCAGCCGTAAAATGGAGTAGAAGGCCCCCAACCCCTAAGCTTTTTTGGAATTATTTGGCCTGGGCCGGAGACGAGAATGGCATTTAATGACGACAGCTTCATCCGCGAGGTGAACGAGGAACTGCGTTCGGACCGGTTGCGGTTCGTATGGCGCCGTTTTGGCAAGCTCATCATCGGCGCGGCCGTGCTCGTCGTTCTCGCCACCGCCGCCTATAGCGGCTACCGCTACTGGGCTAGCAATCAGGCAGGCAGCGGCGGCGATCAGTTCATTGCAGCGCTGACGCTTGCCGATCAGAACAAGACGGATGAGGCGCTTGCCGCATTCGCGGCCATCGAAAAGAATGGCCCTGGCTCCTATCCGGTGCTGGCACGCTTGCGCGCCGCGACGCTGCAGGCGCAGAAGGGTGACAAGGCAGGTGCCATTGCCGCCTTCTCGGCGATCGGCAAGCAGACGGACCTTCCCGTCGTTATCCGGGATGCGGCGCGCCTGCGGGCTGCCTATCTGCTCGTCGATACCGGCACTTACGATCAGGTCGCCGCCGAAGTGCAGGAGCTCGCCGTACCGGCCGACGCCTTCCGCCATTCGGCGCGCGACGTTCTTGGTCTTGCCGCCTACAAGGCCGGCGATTTCGCCAAGGCCCGGCAGTGGTTCCAGGCGATCGTCGATGATCCGCAGAGCCCGCGTAACGTTGCCAACCGTGCCCAGATGCTGCTCGACCTCATCACTGCATCCGGCAAGGCTCCGGTCGCAAAAGGCTGAAGGATCGCTCAATGAGTTTTACGGTCGCGATCGTCGGTCGCCCGAATGTCGGCAAGTCCACGCTGTTCAACCGCTTGGTTGGCAAGAAGCTGGCGCTCGTCGACGATACGCCGGGCGTCACGCGTGATCGCCGCCCCGGCGATGCCAAGCTGATCGATCTGCGTTTCCGCATCGTCGATACTGCCGGCCTCGAAGAGGCTGGTGAGGAGACGCTGGAGGGCCGCATGCGTGCCCAGACGGAGGCGGCGATCGACGAAGCCGATCTGACGCTATTCGTCGTCGATGCCAAGATGGGCCTGACGCATGTCGACAAGACCTTGGCCGAAATGCTGCGCAAGCGCGGCCGGCCGGTCGTGCTCGTCGCCAACAAGTCCGAGGCCCGCGGCTCCGATAGCGGCTTTTATGATGCCTATACGCTTGGGCTTGGCGAGCCTTGCCCGATCTCGGCCGAACATGGCCAGGGCATGATGGATCTGCGTGATGCGATCGTCGAGGCCCTCGGTCCCGAACGCGCCTTCCCGGAAGACGACGATGAAGCGGAGACGAATGTCAACATTCCCCGCTCGGCTGGCGGCGAGGATGGCGAGGAGATCGATGAAGAGCCCGCCTATGACGAGACGCGGCCGCTGCGCGTTGCAATCGTCGGCCGCCCGAATGCCGGCAAATCGACGCTCATCAATCGCTTCCTCGGCGAAGACAGGCTGCTGACTGGCCCGGAAGCCGGCATCACCCGCGATTCCATCTCCGTCGACTGGAGCTGGCGCGGGCGTACGGTGAAAATGTTCGACACCGCCGGTATGCGCCGCAAGGCGAAGGTTACCGAAAAGCTGGAGAAGCTCTCGGTCGCCGACGCGCTGCGCGCCATTCGCTTTGCCGAAACCGTTGTGATTGTCTTCGACGCGACCATTCCCTTCGAGAAACAGGATCTGCAGATCGTCGATCTCGTGATCCGCGAAGGTCGCGCTGCCGTGCTTGCCTTCAACAAGTGGGACATGATCGAGGATCGCCAGGCCGTGCTTGCGGATCTGCGCGAAAAGACCGACCGGCTGCTGCCGCAGGCGCGCGGCATTCGCGCCATACCGATTGCCGGTCAGACCGGCGAGGGGCTGGACCGCCTGATGCAGGCGATCGTCGACACCGACAAGGTCTGGAACAAGCGCATAGCCACCGCCAAGCTCAATCGCTGGCTTGAGACGCAGCAGGTTCAGCATCCGCCACCGGCCGTTTCCGGACGGCGCATCAAGCTGAAGTACATGACGCAGGTAAAGGCACGTCCGCCGGCCTTCATGATTTCCTGCACGCGCTCCGACGCGCTGCCGGAATCCTATGTGCGCTACCTGATCAACGGATTGCGCGCGGATTTTGCCATGCCCGGCGTGCCGATCCGCATCCATTTTCGTACGTCGGAAAATCCTTTCGAAAACAAGAAGAGTAATCCATACGAAAGCAAGAGGAAGCGGTCCTGACACGCCTTGCCTTGCCGCATGATTGGCGAGGGCACATTGGGGTCGTATTGACAAGATTGCATCAAGAGCTTGCCGCCCCGGTGACCGAGGTATCCTCAAGGAATGATGACTTCTCATTGTCCCGTCTACTTTTTCAGACGCGGAGGGTTCGTCTCATCTGGCGACACTGTGGTCTGCGTTGCGCCGCTGGACTGCGTTGTCACGGTTTACGGTAGCGAAGGCGGCCTGTCTTCCGCCTTTGGTGGAGCGGCTGTTTTCAAGAACGATGCGTCTGGGGAATGTTTTGTCGGCGTATGGGGCGCACGTAACGCCTCACGTTTCCGCAGGGAGCTTCGGGCTCATATGCAAATTGCTATTCTAAAGGAAGCGCCAGACGCGCGGCTCACATTCTGGGGCGCGGAAAAAGAGCGCCCCAAGAAGCCTATGCGCAAATGAAGGAACTAAACACCTAGTCAGGCTGCATTCTTGTTCAGCGCCTCACGCAACGTGATGATCTCCGCCTTTAGTCGTGTCAGTTCCTCGGCGGTTTGCTCGGTAGCATCCAAAATACAAGGGGGCACGGTTGCCGCCTTCTTCTTCAGCGCCTTGCCTTCATTGGTCAGCTCAATCAGCACCTGGCGCTCGTCTTGCTTGCTGCGCGTGCGCTTGATGAAGCCGGCCGCTTCCAGGCGCTTCAACAGCGGCGTCAGCGTGCTTGATTCCAGAAACAGCTTTTCGCCGATACCACCGACGGTCTGGCCATCTTCTTCCCATAGCGTCACCATGACGAGGTATTGCGGATAGGTGAGATTGAGCGCGTCCAGCATGGGTTTGTATAGCCGGTTCATCGCGTGGTTTGCGGAATAGAGGGCGAAGCAGATGAAGGTATCCAGCTTCAACGGGTCGTCGGTCATCTCAAGTACTCCCTGAGAGGTCTTATGTAAGTCGTGCGATAAATAATTGTACACCCAAATTTATGCCTCGGCTATGGTTTTCTTCCTTTTCTTGGGAGGCTGTTCGAAGAAGAGATTTGTCGACATTTCGTCTCGGAAAATGACTTTCAACAGCCATACAGGCGACATGCTCGCCGCCTTCTCGAATTTGGCTATTTCGGCCGTCGCTGAACAGATCAGGCAACGATTAAAGACAGATTGTGTCTCGTTCAGACTGAACGCGCCGATGTTGCGATCAATCGAAAGTTGTTCTTGTCAAACATAGGCTTAGTGGTCACTCTCGCGCCACATCTAAGACTGGCGGGTCTTGTTCATTGATGAGAGGCCCACTTCTGTCTCCGTCATCGAGGAGGAAACTGACTTTGTTCTATTCTGAAATCGGGCAGCTTGAGAAGGTCCAAGGGGATGAACGGGTGTCCGTCAAGAAGGGGGAGGTGGGTTGGGTGCTCTACGGTCCCTATGCCATCCTTTCTCCCGGGCGCTACGTCGTCGAGTTTCATATCGAGGGTGACCCGTCCGCACCAACAGAGGCTGTTTGTTGCAACGTCGACGTCGTTGCCGGTTTCGGCGCTCGGCTGTTGGCGCAAGAGCAACTGACGGAAGCCGATTTGCGGCGCTCGGACAAGCGCGTTGCCCTGCAGTTCGATGTGGATGCGGAAGACGTGTTCGAATTCCGGATTGCCTCGACCGGGATCGGAGCACTTGCCGCCCGAGCCCACCGTCCCCTCAAACGAATCGATCGCCAAAGCGGTCAGATGCTGGACGTCATCCTGCCGGAGATGGCCAATCCGTTCTTTCACGCCCACCTCGCCAAGTTCAGATTCTTCGAGAAGAACGGCTTCAACTTTGAGGTCACGGCGCAGGAAATCATCGCTGAATTTTCTGGCACGAGATTCCATATCAACAATCCCGAAGACTTTCAGGTCCTGAGCGAGATTTTCATTCACAACGAGTATAATTTCATCACCGGGCGCGACAAGGTCGTCATCGATATCGGCATGAATGCCGGTCTGGCCTCACTTTTCCTGGCAAGGGACCCTTCGGTGCGGGAAATACATGCATTCGAGCCCTTTTCCCTGCCTCATTCCAGAGCATTGAAGAATTTTGCATTGAACCCGAAGACGGCTAGCAAGATCAGGCCGAACCAATTCGGACTTGGCGAAAAAGACGATCAGATGCAGGTGATGGTTCGTTCCGATGCGACGATCGGCATTTCTGTAAGGGGAGCGGATACGGGCAAGCCGGAGACGATCCGTATCAAGGAAGCTGCCGGTGTCATCGGCCCGCTGGCCGAGCATGCCCGGAATGCCGGCATGGACCTCGTCATCAAGATGGATTGCGAAGGATCGGAGTTTGGAATTTTCGAAACCCTGGCGAGGCACGGCCTTTTCGGGTCGATCAATGCCATGGTTATCGAATGGCATAAATGGTGGTCCAAGGACAAGAACCAGATGACGCTCATCTCTCCCTTGCTCGACGCCGGCTTCATCGTGCTGGACAAGACGCAGCTATCCAATCCGCATGCCGGGTTATGCTACGCCGTCAGGGCGGCACGGTGATCCGTGGAAGCTATGAGCGCGAAGCCTGAAAGCCAATTTCACCAGCGACGCCCATCCGTCAGGAATTCAATGCCTGTGGACCTGTAACCGACCCCGGTGGTTGGCGATGCGGACATTGCCGATGAACTGGGCTGTGGCGGCCTCCCAGGAATAGTTGAGTGCCAGCGCGCGCGCTGCCTCGCGTGAGCAGGAGAGCGCGGAGAGGCAAGCCGTCGCGAGATCGGCATCCACGACGCCGGCTGTCCTGTCTCCCCCCAGAATGTCCGCAGGGCCTGTGACGGGATAGGCGGCGACCGGGACGCCGCTTGCCAGCGCTTCCAGAATGGCATTGCCGAAGGTGTCGGTTTTGGACGGGAAGACGAAGACGTCGGCCTGCGAATAGGCGTGCGCCAGTTCCTCGCCGAACTTCGATCCCAGGAAATGAGCATCCGGATAGAGCTTCTGCAGTTCCGCTCGCGCGGGGCCATCGCCGACCACCACTTTCGATCCAGGAAGGTCAAGATCAAGGAAGGCGGGCAGGTTTTTTTCGAGCGCGACGCGGCCGACGGTCATGAAGATCGGACGAGGCAGACCAAAGGGATTGTCTTCCTGCGGATGCGGTCGGAAGAGGTTGGAATCGATACCGCGGCTCCAGGGCAGCAGATTATGGATGCCGCGCAGTTTGAGTTCGCTCGCAAGGCTGGGTGTCGCCACCATGCAGCCATAGCCGGCATTGTGAAACCATTTGACGAAGGCATAGAGCCAGCTTTCGGGAATCGGCAGGCGCGCGGCGACATATTCGGGAAAGCGGGTGTGATAGCTCGTTGAAAAGGGCATGTCGTTTCTCAGGCACCAGCGCCTTGCTGTAAGCCCAAGGGGACCTTCCGTGGCGATATGCACATAGGTCGGCCGGATCGCCTCTATTCTCGCTGCGACCTTGCCATAGCTGGCGATCGAAAGCCGGATTTCCGGATAGGTCGGGCAGGGGATGTTGCGAAAACCGTCCGGCGTGATCATCGAGACTTCGATGCCCATGCGCGTCAGTTCCCGATTGGTGTTCTCGATCGACCGGACGACGCCGTTGACCTGCGGGTGCCAAGCATCGCTGACGATGAGCAGCCGTTCGGGTACCGCGACTGGTGTCGCCGCCTGTGCCCAGGTGGTTTGATCTATGTCTGACAAGCGTAGCAACATGCCCAAAACAGCCCATCTGCACCGCATCCTCATGATGACGGTGCCAGCGATTGCGGTGTTTCAAACATGATTCCCGCGCCCACTCTATTGTGGGGGGTGTCCATGATGGAAATATTACAGCGCTTATTTGACTGGTTTCAGCTTCTCGGGCGAGACGAGCGCACCATATTCCTGAATGACTTTTGCCGCGATCCTTGCGGCGAAGCCGGCGGCAGCGATCGCATCCCGATGCTGCAGGTAATGCGCCAGAAATGCGCCGTTGAAGCTGTCGCCGGCGCTGGTGGTATCGACGACCTTGGCGACCTTAACCGCTGAAACAAGGGCTTCCCCCGTGCCGTCGCCGATGGTGGCGCCTTCGGGGCCGTTCTTGACGACGACCATATCGGCTCCGTACTGGCGGTAGCGGCGGATGGTGCTCGAGATCGAGTCGTCACCGAAATGAGCGGCCTCGTCGTCGAAGCTCGGCATGACCAGAGTTGAAGCGCGGGCGCCATCCGCGATCATGGTGTGCATGGCGTCAAGGCTGGACCAGAGGCGCGGCCGTAGATTGGGGTCGAAGGCAACGATCTTGCCGACGGCTTTGGCGCGGCGAAGCTCGGCAAGTAGCGTATAGGCATCCTCGCGCGGCAGGATCGCCAGCGTAATGCCCGAGAAATAGAGTACGTCTGATGCTTCTACTGCTGCACGCAAGGCGTCGCCATCTGCGGCGAGCTGGCGGGCGGCGGCGCTGTCGCGCCAATAGCTGAAGGAGCGCTCGCCGTCCTTCAGATTGATCATGTAGAGGCCCGGCGTCTTGCCGCGAAGGCGGCGGATGCTCTCCGTGCCGATGCTGGCGCCGCTCATGAAGGCGATCATTTCGTCCGACATGGCGTCATCACCGAGCGCGGTGAAATAGTCGATCGACCAGTCCGCGGGCAGGCAGGCGCGGGCATACCAGGCGGTGTTGAATGTATCGCCGGCAAAGCCCTTGCGCAGGTGCCCGTCATCGGCCTGCGACAGTTCCACCATGCATTCGCCGATCGATAGAAAACGCCCGCCCAAGACTTGCCTCCTGCATTTGGTCTGGCTGCTGAATACGCGCAAGCGGCGGCGGGGGCAAGGTGGGCGGCAGTGGCTGCCGCCCACTTTTGAAGTGCTATGGCCGGTCCATGTGATAGCAGGCGGCAGTCTGGCCGGGACGCACGTGCTCGGTCGGCGGCATCTTCGTGCGGCAGACATCCGTCGCCTTCCAGCAGCGGGGCGAGAAGACGCAACCTGGTGGCGGATTGAGCGGCGAGGGCGGATCGCCCTGCAGGCGGATGCGCTCGCGGCCGCGCGCCAGCTTCGGGTCCGGGATGGGGGCGGCGGAGAACAATGCCTGCGTATAGGGGTGGGCCGGATGGTCGAAGACCGTCGCGGCCTCGCCCGCTTCCACCACCTTGCCGAGGTAGAGCACCAGCACGTCGTCCGAAATCAGGCGCACGACCGAGAGGTCGTGGCTGATGAAGATCAAGGTGAGGCCAAACTCCTTGCGCAGGCGGCGCAGGAGCGTGATCACCTGTCCCTGGATCGAAACGTCGAGGGCCGAAACCGGCTCGTCGCAAATGATCAGTTTCGGCCGGGTGATGACCGCCCGCGCAATGCCGATGCGCTGCGCCTGGCCGCCCGAGAATTCGTGCGGATAGCGGTTGATCATCTCTGGAACGAGGCCGACTGCCGCCATGATCTCGCGAACGCGATCCTGCCGCTGCGCGCGGCTCAGTTTCGGTTCGAAGACGGTCAGCGGCTCGGCAATGATATCGCCGACGGTCATGCGTGGATCGAGCGAGGCGATCGGGTCCTGGAAGATGATCTGCATGTCACGGCGTGCAGCACGCATCTCCTCTTCGGTGAGATCGAGCAGGTTGCCACCTTGCCAGAGGATGCGGCCCTTCTGCGCCTTGATCAGCCGCAGGATAGAGCGGCCGAGCGTCGACTTGCCGCAGCCGGACTCGCCGACGATGCCAAGCGTGCGGCCGGTCTTCAGCTCGAAACTGACGTCATTGACCGCCGTCAGCACCATTGGCGGCTTGAAGAAGGATTTCGACGGCAGTTCGAATTCGGTCGTCAGATGTTCGACCTTCAGAAGCGTTTGTTCAGCCATGGACGAGGCTCCGTTCCTGATCAGCCGAGAGGGGGTGGAAGCAGGCAGCGCAGCGACGTGACGCGAGCTGGGCGAGAGGCGGCGCCGCATCCAGACAGTCGTCCTGCACATGGGCGCAACGCGGCGAGAAGGCACAGCCGCGCGGCAGGTGCATCAGGTTCGGCGGCCTGCCGGGGATGACGGTGAGATCATCGACATCCTGGTCGGGCCGCGGGATCGCCGAATGGAGTGCTGCCGTATAGGGGTGGGCGGGGCTTTCGTATAGCTCTTCGACTGGCGCCTCCTCCACGATGCGGCCGGCATACATGACGGCCACACGGTCGGCGAGGCCGGCAACGACGCCGAGATCATGGGTAATCATGATCAGCGCCGTGTGCATTTCCGCCGTCAACTCGTTGAAGAGATCGAGGATCTGCGCCTGGATCGTCACGTCGAGCGCCGTCGTCGGCTCGTCGGCGATCAGGAGCTTCGGCTTGGTGAGCAACGCCATGGCGATGACGATGCGCTGGCGCATGCCGCCCGAGAGCTCGTGCGGGTAGAGGTTGAAGCGGCGTGTCGGGTCGGGAATGCCGACCCGCTTCAGCATGTCGAGAGCCGCCGCCGAAGCGGCGCGCGCCGTCAGGCCACCGTGAACCTCAAGCTGCTCGGTCAACTGTCGCGAGATACGCAGCGACGGGTTGAGCGCCGTCATCGGGTCCTGGAAGACCATGGCCATGTCCTTGCCGCGGACATGGTCGAGCTCACGCGGTTTCAGCGTCAGCAGGTCCTTGCCGTCGAGCAGCGCCTGGCCGCTGGTGCGGCCGTTCTTGGCGAGCAGGCCCATCAGGCCGAGAAAGGTCTGGCTCTTGCCGGAACCGGATTCGCCGACGATCGCGATGCGCTCGCCGCGACCGACTTTCAGATTCATCTTCGAGACGGCGGCGACTTCGCCTTCCGGCGTGCGAAAGTTGATGGAGTAGTCTTTGAGTTCGAGTAGCGTATCTGTCATGTCAGCGATCCTTCGGATCGAAAGCGTCGCGCAAACCGTCGCCGATGAAGAGCAGGCTCATCAGCAGCGCGATCAGGAAACCGGCGGGAAAGAACAACAGCCAGGGCGTTGTTTCCATGCCGGCCGAGCCTTCCGCAATCAGCGTGCCGAGCGATGTCAACGGCTCCTGAACGCCGAAGCCGAGATAGGAGAGGAAGCTTTCGGTTGCGATGATTTCCGGGATGGTGAGCGTCGCATAGATGACGACCGGGCCGACGAGGTTCGGCACGATGTGCTTGAGGATGATCTTGAACGACCGCTGCCCGGAAGCGCGGGCGGCCTCGATGAACTCCCGCTGCTTGATGGATAGCGTCTGGCCGCGGACGATGCGGGCCATGGTCAACCATTCCAGCGCGCCGATCGCCGCGAACAGCAGGTAGACGTTACGGCCGAAGATCACCATCAGCAGGATGACGAAGAGGACGTAAGGCAGGGCGTACATGATATCGACGAAGCGCATCATGATCGCATCGACGCGACCGCCGAAATAGCCGGCGACAGCGCCGTAGAGTACGCCGATGACAACGGAGACGAGGGTCGCCACCAGGGCGACGGTCAGCGACACCCGCGTGCCGTAGAGCGTGCGGGCCAGCAGGTCGCGGCCGTTGCCATCGGTGCCGAAATAGTGGCCGGCGGCGAAGTCCGGAGCGCCCCGGAAGGAGTTCCAGTCCGGGTCTTCATAGTTGAAGGGCAGGAAATACGGGCCGAAAATGGCGGCCAGAACCAGGACTGCCAGTACGACCAGCGACAGGGCTGCCGCCTTGTTGCGGAGCAGACGACGCATTGCGTCGCCGGTCAGCGAGCGGCCCTTGGGTGCAAGTCCCTCTGCCGAAAGCAGTTCTGCTTCCAGCAATTCTCTCTTGGCGGAATTGAGGATCATCGCATTCTCACTTTCGGATCGAGCCAGGCATAGGCGATGTCGACCAGGAGGTTGAGGACCACGATCAGGACCATGTAGAAAATGACCGTGCCGAGCACCATGCCGTAGTCTCGGTTCAGCGCCGCGCCGACGAAGTAGCGACCGACGCCGGGAAGGCCGAAGATGGTTTCGACGACCAGCGAACCGGTGAGCAGGTAGCTTGCCGCCGGTCCGAGATAGGACACGACGGGCATCATCGCCGGCTTCAATGCGTGGCGCATAATTGTCAGTCGCGGGCCGATGCCCTTGGCCTTGGCGGTGCGGATGAAGTTCTGACCCAAAACTTCGATCATCGAGCCGCGCATCAGGCGTGAGATGCGTGCCGCATGCGGCAGCGTCAGGACGATGATGGGCAGGACCAGGAACCGGATCGACCCGTCACCCCAGCCGCCGACCGGCAGCCAGCCGAGCGTATTGCCGAAGACGAGCTGAAGGATAGGCGCGATCAGGAAGCTCGGCATGACCAGGCCGATGAGGAGGCCGCCACCCAGCCAGTAATCGGCCGCGCGGTTCTGATAGAGAGCCCCAAGACAGCCTATGAAAACGCCGACAACGGTCGCGAGCACGAAGGCGGAGCCACCGATGGTCAGCGTATAGGGAAAGCCGGACATGATCTGCTGGGTGACGGTGAAGTCCTGATTGGCGAAAGAGGGGCCAAGGTCGCCCTTCATGACGTCGCCGACATAGATCAGGTATTGCTCAACCAGAGGCTTGTCGAGGTTGTAATGAGCCGCAAGGTTGGCTTTGACTTCCGGCGGCAATGGCCTTTCGCCATCGAAGGGGCCGCCGGGAGCGAGGCGCAGAATGAAAAAGCACACTGTCACGGCAATCCATAAAACGGGGATTGTCGACAGCAGACGACGGAGAGCGTAGCCAAACATGATCTTAGACGGCTCCCTCCCGGTTGTGTCCGAGAGGGAGCCTGTTCCCAATTATTCTTTGATCGACAGCCAGCGAGTGCGGTGGATGTCTTGGATGTTGTCGACGAAGCCCTGGACCTTCGGGGCAACGATGTTCTGGGAAACGTAGTAGTAGATCGGGATCGCCGCGCTGTCGTCGAGAGCCAGCTGCTCGGCCTTCTTGTAGATTTCGGCGCGCTTCTTCAGGTCAATCTCTGCATTGCCCTGCTTGATGAGTGCGTCGTAATCCTTGTTGCTCCAGCGGCCGTAGTTCATCTCGACGCCGGTGGACAGCAGGTTCAGGAAGTTGATCGGGTCGTTGTAGTCGGCGAGCCAGCCGGCACGGCCGATCTGCACCTCACCGCGTTGCATTTCATCGTAATGCACCTTGGTTTCGGTGTTGTAGAGCTCGATATCGACGCCGAGCGGCTTCCACATGGCGGCGATCGCAACGGCGATGCGCTTGTGATTGTCGTTGGTGTTGTAGCGCAGCTGCGCCTTCAGCGGATGGTCAGGACCGAAGCCCGCTTCCTTCAGGAGTTTCTTGGCCTCTTCGACCTTCTGCTTGTAGGGCTCGTCCTTCCAGCTGACATAGGCCGGCTCGCCGTAATTGGCGGTGCCCGGCGGCACCCAGGAATACATCGGCAGTTCACCGGTGCCGAGGATCTTCGGGCCGATGACCTCGCGGTTGACGGCCATGGAGAGAGCCTGGCGGACGCGCTTGTCGTTGAAGGGCGGCTTGGTGGCGTTCATGACGTAGTAGTAGGTGCCAAGGAACGGAACCACATGTGCCTGGCCGGGAAGGTTCTTCTGAATCCACTCATACTGATCGGCGGGGAACGAGGTGAGAATGTCGAATTCGCCGGCGCGGTAGCGCTTGAGGGCAGCAGACTGATCTTCCAGCGTGTAATAGTTTACGTTGTCGATCTTCACATCCTTGGCGTCGTAATACTGGTCACTCTTGACCATGCTGACATGCGAGCCAGGCACCCATTCGGTGGGTTTGTACGGGCCGTTGGTGACGATGTTACCGATCTTGACCCATTGGTCGCCCTTGGCTTCGACGACGTGCTTCGGCAGCGGATAGGCCGTGTAGTGCATCAAGGCATTGAGGAAGTAGGGGGTGGGGTTCTCAAGCGTGATTTCGAGCGTCTTGTCGTCGATCGCCTTGACACCGAGCTGGGTCGGGTCCTTGATTTCACCCTTGTTGATCTTTTCCGCGTTCAGGATCGTGTATTGCAGATAGGCATATTGGGCGGCGGTCTTCGGGTCCATCAGGCGCTGGAAAGCAAAGACGAAGTCCTGAGCCGTCACCGGCTGGCCGTCGGACCATTTGATGCCGTCGCGCAGCTTGAAGGTATAGACCTTCTGGTCGGGGGAAATGGTCCAGCTTGCGGCCTGGCCGGGAATGGGGTTGTCCTTGGGGTCCTCGGTCACCAGACCTTCGAAAATATCGCCGTCGATACGGTTTTCCCAGTCGCCGGAAATTTTTTGCGGATCGAGCGAAGTCGGGTCGCCGCCGTTGTGGATATTGAGGGTCGCGGCATGCGCGGAAACGCTCAATATCGTGCTGACGAAAGCCGCAGCGATAAATTTCCTGGTGATATGAGTCATATGTTTTCCCACCTTTCTGGAGTTATTGTCCTTGTTTTACAAGGGTGTTTTTGATCCCGCAGGTGACCTGTACGTGCAGGTCAATGCGGGAAACTATCGAAAGCAACGTCGCTTTCAAGTTAAAAAAAGTCGGGCATGCTTAGCGTGTGAACTTTCATATTGATAATTCGCTAAAATTGATACTGCGAATTTATCCACCTGATGGTTGAATCTACCACCTGGTCGATTGCGGTGTGTCGCCTTGACCGATTGCAGCTTGCCGCCTGCGCCCGAGTGTGCAAACTGCAAGACCTTGTGCGATATCGAGGCGTGTTGATGAATTCGACGAATATAGCGGCGGGAGCCGACTGGTGGCGCGGGGCAGTGATCTATCAGGTCTATCCGCGGTCGTTTCAGGACACGGACGCCAACGGCCTTGGCGACATCAAGGGGATTACCCGACGCCTGCCTCACATTGCCGCACTTGGGGTCGATGCGATCTGGCTGGCGCCCTTCTTCACCTCGCCGATGGCCGATATGGGCTACGATGTCGCCGATTATTGCGACGTCGATCCGATCTTCGGCACGCTTGCCGATTTCGACGAGATGATGGCGGCAGCGCACGGGCTCGGCCTCAAGGTCATCATCGACCAGGTCATCTCGCATACGTCGGACCGGCATCCATGGTTCGTGGAGAGCCGGGCAAGCCGCGACAATCCCAAGGCGGACTGGTACGTCTGGGCCGACCCGAAACCGGATGGCACGGCGCCGAACAACTGGCTGTCGATCTTCGGCGGTCCGGGCTGGGAATGGGACGGCGTGCGCCGGCAATATTACCAGCACAACTTCCTGACCTCGCAGCCAGACCTGAACTTTCATAATCCCGCGGTTCAGGATGCGGTGCTGGCCGCCGTGAAATTCTGGCTAGATCGTGGCGTGGACGGTTTCCGGCTCGATACGGTCAATTACTATTTCTGCGATAAGAAGCTGCGCGACAATCCGGCTGCGCTCGTCGCAACGGCTGGGCTCGATGCACCTGAAAGCAATCCCTATGGCATGCAGAACCATCTCTATGACAAGACCCAGCCGGAGAATATCGGCTTCCTGAAGCGGTTCCGGGCATTGCTCGACCAGTATGAGGATCGCGCGACGGTCGGCGAGGTGGGCGATGGCGCGCGCTCCCTGCAAACGGTGGCGGCCTATACCAGCGGCGGCGACAAGCTGCATATGTGCTACACATTCGACCTGCTGGGACCGGATTTCACCCCGGCGCACTTCCGCCGTTGCGTCAGCGATTTCCAGGATAATGTCGTCGACGGCTGGGTTTGCTGGGCCTTTTCCAACCATGACGTCCAGCGCCATGTCAGCCGTTTTGCCGAGAGCGAGGAAGAGCAGCCGCGCGTTGCCAAGCTGGCGATCTCGCTGCTTTCCACACTGCGCGGCTCGATCTGCCTGTATCAGGGGGAAGAGCTCGGCCTGCCCGAGGCGGAGCTTGCCTTTGAGGATCTGCGCGACCCCTACGGTATCCGCTTCTGGCCGGCCTTCAAGGGGCGTGACGGATGCCGCACGCCGATGCCCTGGGAGGCGAGCCGCGCCCATGCGGGCTTTACGACCGCCGACAAGTCGTGGTTGCCGGTTCCCTACCAGCATGCGTCGCTTGCGGTCGACAAGCAGGAGGCCGACGAGGATTCAGTGCTGCATCATTATCGGCAGACGCTGGCCTTCCGCGCAGCGCATGCAGCCCTGCGCGACGGCGACATGACCTTTCTCGATACGGCGGAAGATGTTCTCGCCTTCACGCGATCGAAGGGTGACGAGACGCTGCTGTTCGTCTTCAATCTCGCTCGCAAGCCGGTGAAGGTTGCTCTGCCGAAGGGCATCAAGCTGGCAAGAACCATCGCCCTGCCGGGTTTCGCAAGCGCCGACGCCGGTGCGACGGTGGCACTCGCCGCGCTCGACGTCTATTGCGGCATGCTCTCCTGATCACCCGATCAGCATGAACTTGTCGACATCGACTAACCCCATGTCCGATATCTTCAGATGCGGGATGACGGGCAGGGGCAGGAAGGCGAGCTGCAGGAAGGGTTCTTCCAGCGTTGCGCCGAGGACGTAGGCTGCCTGGCGCAAGTGGTGCAGCGTGTCGCGCACGCTCTCGTAGGGTTCGAGGCTCATGAGGCCGGCGATGGGCAGGGCGATCTCGCCGGTGACCACGCCGTCTTCAACGACGACGAAGCCGCCGTTGATGTCGCTCAGGCGGTTGGCCGCAAGCGCCATATCATCCTCGTTGACGCCGACGACGCAGATATTGTGGCTGTCGTGACCGACGGTGGAGGCGATCGCGCCCTTCTTCAGCCCAAAACCCTGGACGAAGCCGTTGGCATGATTGCCATTCTTTCCGTGGCGCTCGATGACGGCGACCTTGATGACGTCGTTGCCGAGGTCGATATCGGTCTGGTTGCCCTTGGCGGGCAGGCGATAGCGGCGATGTTGCGTGATGATCTTGCCGGGGGTGACGCCGATGACGGAGCTTTCGCCTTCGTTGACCGGCACACCGAAGTCGGCGGCGTTGATCGGACGAGCCTTGACGCTGTCGAGACCGACGGGGGCTATGGGCTTGCGGGTGGCGAAGAGTTCGGTCGTGACGCGGCGGCCGGCTGAGAAGACTGTCTCGGCCTTGCAATTTTCGAGGCTGTCGACGATGACGAGATCGGCGCGCCAGCCGGGTGCGATCAGGCCGCGATCCCGCAGACCGAAGGCGCGTGCGGCCGAAATGGAGGCCGCGCGATAGATCGCCAGCGGTTCGACGCCATGCGCGATTGCGGTGCGAATCATGTAATCGAGATGGCCCTGTTCGGCGATATCCAGCGGGTTGCGGTCATCGGTGCAAAGTGCCAGATGCGGCGACAGGCGCTCGGTGATGATCGGCATCAGCGCATGCAGATCCTTGGAGACGGAACCCTCGCGCACCAGCACATGCATGCCCTTGCGGATCTTCTCCAGCGCCTCCTCGGCGGTCGTCGATTCATGCTCGGTGCGGATGCCAGCCGAGAGATAGCCATTGAGATCGTTGCCGCGCAACAGGGGCGCATGGCCGTCGATATGGCCACTCTGGAAGGCTTCGAGCTTCGCCATGCAGACGGGGTCCTTGTGGATCACGCCGGGGAAATTCATGAATTCGGCAAGGCCGATAACCTTCGGATGGTTGCGGAAGGGCAGGAGCTTCTCGATCGGCAGGTCGGCGCCGGAGGTTTCCAGATGCGTTGCTGGCACGCAGGAGGATAGCTGGACGCGGATATCCATGATGGTTTCCAGCGAACAGTCGAGGAAATACTGGATGCCTTCGGTGCCGAGCACATTGGCGATCTCGTGCGGGTCGCAGATGACAGTGGTGACGCCGTAGGGCAGGACGCAACGATCGAATTCATGCGGCGTCACCAGCGAGGATTCGATATGAAGATGCGTATCGATGAAACCAGGCACGACGATGCGGCCGGTAATATCGATCTCTTCGCGACCCCTATAGTCGCCACAGGTGCCGACGATGCGGTCGCCGCAGATGGCGATATCCGAGGCCACCAACTCGCCCGTCACCAGATCGAAGAACCGGCCGTTCTTCAGCACGATATCGGCAGGCTCCCGGCCGACGCCCTGGTCGATATAGCGTTCGAGTTTGGTGGTCATGATATTTTCCTGCATTCGCTGTGATTCCGTATTGCCCTCACCCTAGCCCTCTCCCCGTTTTACGGGGAGAGGGGATCTGTCCGAATGTGTTGATAGGGCGGTGTTTCTTGCTGGCTAGGGAGAGGTGGCGGTCTCCCTCTCCCCGCGTGCGGGGAGAGGGCTGGGGTGAGGGGCTATTCCAAACACGCCGCAGGAAGAAACTTGAAGTCGCGCGCTATAATAGCTTCGGTCAACCTGCCTTCGCAGATCGCAACGATGGTTTCGAGAACTGCTGGCATGTCTGTGAGGACGTCAATGTTCCAGAAGCGTGCGATAGACCAGCCTTCAGCTGTCATAAACTCATCGCGAATGGTGTCGCGTCTGCTCTCTGCGTGCTGGCTGCCATCAATCTCGATAACCAGAGATCTCTCCCTGCAGGCAAAATCAGCGAAATAACGACCGATTGGAAACTGGCGAACGAATTTGAAGTTATTCAATCGCCGGTTGCGAGGCTCCGACCAAAGTTTTGCCTCGGCATCGTTGTCGGATTGCCGGAGCATTCTTGCGCGCTGTGTCGTTTTGGGTTCCGGACCGCGCATCTCATCTTCCTCGTGAACGGCCCCTCACCCTAACCCTCTCCCCGCAGGCGGGGAGAGGGGATACCCTCGAATGTGCCGATATCATTATGCCTCATTGACAAGAGTCGATGGGACATTCGTTTCAGATATTATTCTGCAGGATCTCGCGAAGCTTGCCGAACAATTCGTCGATGTGGTGTTTTTCGATGATCAGCGGCGGCGACAACGCGATGATGTCGCCGGTGGTGCGGATCAGCAGGCCCTTTTCGTAGGCCTTCAGGAAGGCGGTGAAGGCGCGCTTGGTCGGTTCGCCGGCGATGGGATCGAGCTCGATGGCGCCGATCAGGCCGGTGTTTCTGATGTCGATGACGTTGGGGCAGTCCTTGAGGGAATGCAGGGCATCGGCCCAATAGTCGGAAAGCTCGGCCGCGCGGGTCAGCAGCCCCTCTTCCTTGTAGGTGTCGAGCGTGGCAAGGGCGGCGGCCGACGCGATCGGGTTGCCGGAATAGGTGTAGCCGTGGAAGAACTCGATCATGTGTTCGGGTCCCTGCATGAAGGCGTCATGGATCTCCGAGGTGACGAAGACCGCACCCATCGGGATGACGCCGTTGGTCAGGCCCTTGGCCGTGGTGATCATGTCCGGCTTCACATCGTAATATTGGGCGGCGAAGGGAGCGCCCAGGCGACCGAAGCCGGTGATGACTTCATCGAAGATCAGCAGGATGCCATGCTTGGTGCAGATTTCGCGCAGCTTCTGCAGGTAGCCCTTCGGCGGGATCAGCACGCCGGTGGAGCCGGCAACCGGCTCAACGATGACAGCCGCAATGGTCGAGGCATCATGCAGTGTGACGATACGCTCCAACTCGCTGGCGATATCGCCGCCGTGCTCGGGCTCGCCGCGCGTGAAGCTGTTCTTGCCGGGGACATGAGTGTGCGGCATGTGGTCGACACCGGTCAGCAGCGTGCCGAACATCTTGCGGTTGGTGACGATGCCGCCGACGGAAATGCCGCCGAAATTGACGCCATGATAACCGCGCTCGCGGCCGATAAGGCGGAAGCGCGAACCATTGCCCTTCACGCGGTGATAGGCGAGCGCGATCTTCAGGGCCGTCTCGACGGACTCCGAACCGGAGTTCGTGTAGAGGACATGGTCTAGTCCCTCGGGCGCGAGGTCCACCAGGCGGTTCGCCAGTTCGAACGCCTTCGGATGGCCGAGCTGGAAGGCGGGAGCATAGTCGAGTTCGCCGGCCTGCTGAGCAATGGCTTCGGTGATCTTCGGCCGGCAATGTCCCGCGTTCACGCACCACAGTCCCGCCGTTCCGTCCAGTACCTGCCGACCGTCATGGGTGGTGTAGTACATATCCTTGGCGCTGACGAAGAGCCGAGGCTCCTTCTTGAACTGACGGTTGGCCGTAAACGGCATCCAGAAGGCGCTGAGATCGTTGGGTGTGGCGTTCAAACGGTCCGACATGCTGTTCTCCAATGGCCATTCGGGGGTCCATTTCCCGACCGCGGCGTCGCGCCGCGCGATTATATTTACTGCTTGGTCAAATTATCAGCCGGCCTCTTTGCGTCAAGGCAAAGATGGCGGCGGCGCAGGGAGGTTGGGCACAGGACAGAGGTCGCATCGATGCGCGCCGACAAGCCGGGCGAGGGGCTGTCCGACGAAGTGTCGCGGGGGCGCCCAGACATGAAAAAACTGGCAAATCCGAGGATTTGCCAGTCAAAGCAGTTAAACACCTGGTAATGAAAGCAAGTCGATCTTTCAGGGTCTAAAGTGTCCCCCACGGATCGGCCGCCGACAGACAGGAGCTATTAAAAGCTCTTAAGCTGCCGATCTACTTTTTTCCGGCTCGCAATAAATGTCTTCCAGCGTTTCAAGAACACGGATCACGGATTCCGAAGTGCTGGAGTAGTAAATCGTTTGAGCATCACGGCGCGTCTTCACCAGCTTCTGAGCGCGAAGCTTCGAAAGGTGCTGAGAAAGTGCTGACTGGCTCAATCCGACCTGATTGGCAAGAACGCCAACAGGAACTTCGCCTTTAACCAGACTGCAAAGGATCAAAAGGCGCTTTGGGTTCGCCATTGCTGATAGTAATGCTGCCGCAACATTCGAGTGTTCGGCCAAATTTCTTGTCTTCATCTGTTAATCTTCCCAATGCGGAGCGTACATCAGAAACTGTGCTATTTCCAACCCGGCCCTAACCGATATCTAACAATACCAAGAGGGGTCGAAGATTGTATATACCTAAATTTAAGGTATCGAGTATGCTGTTTTAGGTATGTACGTAT
The DNA here is from genome assembly GCF_044769665.1 of Rhizobium sp. NPDC090279. Classification (NCBI taxonomy): domain Bacteria; kingdom Pseudomonadati; phylum Pseudomonadota; class Alphaproteobacteria; order Hyphomicrobiales; family Rhizobiaceae; genus Rhizobium; species Rhizobium sp. NPDC090279. The sequence goes on from NZ_JBIVYI010000002.1 coordinate 638,173, forward strand.
GATGCTCGCGCAATAACGCCAGGGTGCCAAACGTACCATCCGAGGACTCGATTAGACCAAAATAGGTCGATTCTTATCGTTTCGGAGTCGCAAACATGCCAATTTTGGTCACAATGCGCTTACAACTTACCAATAATGGTCATTGCCACGTCAGGCTGTGCGGCTACTAATTCTCGCACTGTTGCATGTTCTTAACAATTGCCGAATTTTGTTTTCGGCTTAAAGCATCATCAGGTCCTCAGAGGCCAAAATATAGGCCCTGCCAAAGCCGCCATTAAGGCTGGCATCGAGCGGAACGAGGCGGAAGAAGCAGAAATCCGGAAAGTCGATATAGAGCTTGGATTTCGGGTGACGATCGAGGAAAAGCGCGCGAATTCGCGCATGCGCCTGGCTTTGCCGATCGATGCGCTCGGCGCTGCATCGCAAGGTCAAGCGGGGGTGGGCAAGAGGATCGCCCTTGCCGGGTTCGCCAAAGAGCGCCGAAGCGCGGGTATCCTTCAGCAGCGCTCTGGTATGGGCGGAAAGGCCGGAAACAAGGATGACGGGAGCGCCGTCAGCATCCATGGCGATCAGAACGCGACTGACGGAGGGAAAGCCGGTTTCAGGGTCGATGACGGCCAAGGCCGCATGGGCGGCCGCGTGCATGAGGTCGCGCGCCTGAATGCGCGCGTCCTCGTCCGTTTCCCGGATGACCGATGGCTTATCGTTCATTAACTGCTCCATGAATCGAGGAGCAGTCGCGAACGACTACTCCTTTCGGCGGTGGCTGGTGAGGCCGGCGACCACATCTTGCGCCGAGATCGTTCCGATAATCGTGCCATTGTCAACAACGCCGATATTGCCCGGCTGGCGGGTGAGGGCGTCAAGGATATCGACGAGCGGTGTCGCGGCGGTTGCCGTGGCGGTGACGGAGCCGGCGTTGGCCGAATGTCCGATGCCCTGCTGCATGACGTCCCGCGCGGTCAACATGCTGATGGGGTTCATGTGCTGCACGAAGTCGGCCACATATTGATCGGCGGGGTTCTTGACGATCTCCTGCGGCGTTCCGCACTGGATGATATGCCCGCTTTCCATGATGGCAATGCGGTTGCCGATGCGAAACGCCTCATCCAGATCGTGGCTGACGAAGAGGATCGTGCGCTTCAGGCGGCGCTGGAACTCCAGAAGCTCATCCTGCAGGCGGGTACGGATCAAAGGGTCCAGCGCGGAAAACGGCTCGTCCATCAGCAGGATGGGTGCGCCGGTCGCAAAGGCGCGTGCCAGGCCCACGCGCTGCTGCATACCGCCCGAAAGCTCGTTGACCTTGCGATTGGCCCATTGCGTCAGGTTGACGAGCTGGAGCTGTTCGTCGACGCGCTTCTTGCGTTCGGCTTCCGGGACGCCAGCAAGCTCAAGGCCGAAACCGACATTGTCGGCAACCGTGCGCCAGGGCAGCAATGCGAACTGCTGGAATACCATGGAGACCGTATGCATGCGCAGATCGCGCAGTGCCTTTGGACTGCAGGAGTAGGGGTTGACGGGACCGCTCTTAGAGTTGACGACGACATCGCCGCGCACGACTGGCGCCAGGCCGTTGACGGCGCGCAGCAAGGTCGACTTGCCGGAACCGGACAGGCCCATCAAAACGAGGATCTCGCCTTCCTCGATCTCGAGCGTGGCATTGGCAACACCAAGCACCATGCCCGTTGCCTTGCCGATCTCGTCACGCGATTTGCCTTCGTCAGCAAGTTTCAGCGCCGTATCCGGGCGATCGCCAAAGATAATGCTGACATTGTTGAATGCGACAGCGGCGGTCATGAGCGGTCTCCTTCGCCGGGGGCGCGGAACATGCGGTCGAGGATGATCGCCAAAATCACGATGCAGGAGCCGGAATCGAAGCTCTTGGCGACGTTGACGCTATTCAGCCCGCGCAGGACGGGCACGCCGAGGCCAGGCGCTCCGACAAGGGCGGCGATCGAGACCATGGAGAGCGACAGCATGATAGTCTGTGTCAGCCCGGCCATGATCTGCGGCGCGGCGAATGGCAGCTCGATCTTGCGGAGCACCTGCCGCGGTGTCGCACCGAAGGCTTCGGCTGCTTCCACGAGCGAGGGCGGCGTCGAGATGATGCCAAGGCGGGTCATGCGGATCGCGGCGGGAATGGCAAAGACGACCGTGGCGACAAGGCCGGGCACCATGCCAAGGCCAAGAAGGATCATCGCCGGCACCAGATAGACGAAGGTCGGGATGGTCTGCATCAGGTCGAGGATCGGACGCAGAATGGCATAAAGCCAGGGGCGGCGCGCCGCAGCGATGCCCATGGGCACGCCGACCAGCATACAGACGAAGGTCGAGGCCAGCACCAGCGCGAGCGTTTCGGTCGTTTCCTTCCAATAGCCCTGGTTGATGGTGATGAGCAGACCGATGAAAGTCAGTACCGTGATGGTGATGCTCCGGCGCATCCAGTAGGCGACGGCGGCGAAAACGACGACGACGATCAGCGGGTGTGGGGCTTGCAAGACAAATAGCAGCGCATTGATCCCATGCGCGACAACGAAGGAAAGGCCGTCGAAGAACCAAGTGAAATTGGCTATCAGCCAATCGACGACTGCTTTGGCCCATGGCCCGATGGGGAGGCGGTAATCGTTTAACCAGTTCACGTCTTTGCCCACGATTGGAGGCGGCTTATCCGATGATCTCGTAATTCCGGAAGGGGCCGCCGAAGAATAACGGTCTGTCGCGCCACGGGGATTATGGTCCCAGGGGTGGCGGGACGCGAAGGAAGCAATCCGTCCAAGCAGAAGAAAGGGGCGGTTTAGCCGCCCCTTGCTCTACTATTACAAGCCAAGCTTGGACTTGACCGCCGCCAGGCCATCGCCACCGTCCTTGGTGGTGACGCCGGCGAGCCAGGGCGTAACTGCTGCCGGATTGGCCTTCAGCCATTCCGTCGCCGCAGCTTCTGGTTCCTTGCCGTCGTTCAGGATCTTGCCCATGATTTCATTTTCCATCGGCAGCGAGAAGACGAGGTTCTTCACGAAAGTGCCAACGTTCGGGCATTCCTGCAGATAGCCCGCACGGACGTTGGTGAAGACGTTCGCGCCGCCGTAATTCGGGCCGAACACGTCGTCGCCGCCGGAGAGGTAGGTCATCTTGAAGGTGGTGTTCATCGGATGCGGAGCCCAGCCGAGGAAGATGATCGGCTTGCCTTCCTTGTCGGCGCGGGAAACCTGGGCGAGCATGCCCTGCTCGGAGGATTCGACCACTTCGAAGCCCTTCAGGTTGAAGGTATTCTTGTCGACCATGTCGATGATCAGGCGATTGCCGTCGTTGCCGGGCTCGATGCCGTAGATCTTACCGTCGAGATCGTCCTTGTGCGCGGCAATATCCTTGAAGTCCTTGATGCCGAGAGCGGCACCCTTTTCGTTCGTCGCCAATGTATACTTGGCGCCCTCCAGGTTGGCGCGGACGGTTTCGACCGACTTGTCCTCTGCGAACGGCTTGATGTTCTCGGCCATCGAGGGCATCCAGTTGCCGAGGAAGACGTCGATGTCCTTGTTCTTAAGGGATTGATAGGTCACCGGCACTGCGAGGACCTTGACGTCGGTATCGTAGCCGAGTGCCTTCAGGAGAATGGAGGCGGTTGCCGTGGTTGAGGTGATATCCGTCCAGCCGACATCGGCGAAATGTACCGTGCTACAGCTTGCCGGTTCGGCAGCGGAAGCCGCCGTGGCACCCAGTGTCAGAGCCGAAAGAGCTGAAGCGAAAGCGACTGCGGTAAGGGTCATTTTTATCATTAGGTGACTCCCAGTTTAACGTTCCCAAGCAACCATCAATAACTGACATTTTCAACCGATCACAGTGTATTTGCGCCGGTTTAAGGGGGCTGATTGCGACGCCGCCATTTTTCGGGTCGAAGGTTGCGAAGGCCTGCGTTATGCAACCGAGCCTCTCCTGTTTCCTGTGGTTTTCGCCGAGACTATCTTTTCTTCTCGTCCCGCAGCACCCATGAAGCATTCAAGGAGAATGTCATGGCCAAGCTCTATTTCCATTATTCGACGATGAATGCCGGCAAATCGACCATGCTGCTGCAGGCTGCCTATAATTATCAGGAGCGCGGTATGCGCACCGCAGCCTTCATCGCAGCTCTCGACGATCGCGCCGGGCGCGGCATGATCGCCTCGCGCATCGGCTTGACGATGGACGCCTTGCCCTTCGAGACGAGTGACGATCTTTATGCGTTGGTCGACGAAATGCACGCAAGCGAGCCGCTCGCCTGCGTCTTCGTCGACGAGGCGCAGTTTCTGACGCGCGAGCAGGTGTGGCAGCTTGCCCATATCGTCGACCGTCTCGGCCTTCCGGTCATGGCCTATGGGTTGCGCACGGATTTTCACGGAAGGCTGTTTCCAGGGTCGCAGGAGTTGCTGACCATCGCGGATGAGCTGCGCGAAGTGCGGACGATCTGCCATTGCGGCCGTAAGGCGACGATGGTCGTGCGCCTGGATGCCGAGGGCAAGGTCGTGCATGAAGGTGCGCAGATCGAGATCGGCGGCAGCGACAAATATGTCTCGCTCTGCCGCCGCCACTGGGAAGAGGCGATCACCTGCGAGTGAAGCTCTGCCATGCGATCAAGCCGCCAGGCGATCTTCGGCATCTGGTCATCCGACGCGATTGAAGCCGGTGAGGAGGGACGATGAAACTGCTGTGTCTGGTATCTGCGGCCATCATGCTCGCCTCGGCTTCCTCCGTGCTTGCGGATGGCGATGCGGTCGCCGGTGCCGCCGTCTTCAAGAAATGCGGCGCCTGTCACACCGCGACCGGACCTGACAATCGCGTCGGCCCGTCGTTGATGGGTGTCGTCGGGCGGCCCGTCGCAAGCAAGCCGGATTATGCCTATTCGCCGGCGATGAAGGCATTCGGGGCTGACGGCAAGGTCTGGGATGAAGCGCTGCTGCGCAAATATCTGCCGGCGCCGCAATTCCTCGTCAAAGGCACCAGGATGTCGTTCCCAGGTCTGAAAAGCGACAGGGATCTCGACAATCTGATTGCCTATCTGAAGAATCCTGCCGCGGCCCAATAGTTTTCGAGCATTTCCTTCGCCCCGGGAAGCGGCTAGTCTCGCCTCAAAGGTAGGGGAGGGAACGTGTTCATGGTCAGGCCTCATTCCTTCGATGGCATGGTCGACAAGGTGCGCGCGACGCTTGATGACGCCATCGGCGATGCGAATTCGGCAGTGGCGACACTGGCCGGTCACGCCAGGGATGGCGGACGTGTCGAAGCCGTCAATTTCCCTGTCGAAGAAACACTTGTCCGCGAGGCTGTCGAACTGCTCGACCGCTGGAAATCAGTCGCGCTGTCACTGGTCAAGGAGCTGGACCGGGCGACCGAGGAGGCGGATCTGCAGCATCGGCGATTGTTCGACGAGAAGGTCGGCCTCGAAAATGCTGGTCTGCTGAGCCGGACGCTGGCGCGTGGACCCATGAGACCGGAGGCGATCATCGTCGATCTCGACGCGACCCTGGCTGCTTCGGCCGAACTCGATCTCCTTTTCAAACAGGCCCGGCCTGTGTTTTCCCGATGCTTTCACGAATGCGAGCTTCAACTCGAAGGCGTGATCGAGCGCCGGCGCAAACTCGATTTCGATATAGAGGAGGTGCAGCGCCGGGCGGATGCCCTGGCTGAAAAGCTCATGTATCAGCGGCGCAATCGCCCATCCTCGCGCCACGCCGATCTGCAGTCTGAACTCGAGGCGGATTATCGTGCCCAGGTGGCCGAGCTGGATGACGTTCGGCGGCAGGAACAGGAGCTTCAGTCCCACCGCACGGTGCGGCAGCGCCTCATAGACATTTATGAAGGACTGGCGGCTGCTCTGAATGGCCAGATCGCCGCCATCGGTGCCATGGCCGGCAAATTGACCGTCGATATCGAACAGCGGATTGCTTTGCTCAAGGCATTGGAGACAGAGGCGGAGACCGCGTCAACCACGATCTCGCGAACGGCAGTGGTCGAGAGCCTGATCGAGGCATTCGAGGCGAATGTACTGGCCGGACATGACCTGGCTGCCCGCAAGGCTCATGTCGATGCCGTGTTCAGAAGACGGCTGGAGCCGCATTTGCTGCCAGCGCCCGAGGACATGGGCAAGGTGGCGGATGAGGCGCAACCGGAAGGTTGATTGCCGGTCGACGCCGAAAATTCGATGCGGACGGTTGTTGTTTTTCCCAAGAACACATATTTGCTGGAACGTGAATGGCGATAAGGACTTATCATCGGAAGACCGCGATGAAGTTCGTGAAGTCCATTGCGCAGGTTTAGTATGGTGCGTCCTTCGCGTGTCGGCGGGATGCGCGGTATGGTTTAGGAGGCGTGTCCATGCTTGACTCGATCACGGCGTTCTTCAAGCGGATCTGGGCCGCTCTCGTGCGATGGCTGGGATTGGTTTTCGTCGGGCTTAGCTGGCCGTTTCTCGCGGCGCATGGCTGGTATCGGCAGCGCAACTGGCTGATCAAGCTGCCGGTCGCCGCCTTCGTCACGCTGCTGGCCCTGCTTTATATCTATTTCATCTGGCAGACGCAGGTCTGGACGGGATTCAATCCGGCCTATCCGGACGTCTATAAATTCTCCGAACGCAAATATTCCGCCGGGCAGGAATTGCCTGCAACGGACGGCCAGCAGGCGGCGGCAACCGCGCCTAAAACCTGCCAGACCTCAGCCGTTGTCGATGTCGCCACCGATCTGATCGATTTCAACGTCAATCAGAACGCCTGGATCTCCTCGATGCTGCTCTACAAGGTCGGCTTTTTCGGCATCTCATGGGATGATACGCCCTTCCTCGACAACAAGGCTTCCTTCCAGCGGGGTATCAATTCGGTGGTTCGCCGCACTTCGGCGGAGCTGGTCGATACGATCGGCCGCGTGCGTGGAACCTCCGGCATAAACGGCGACTTGCAGAAGGCGCGCGGCAACCTGCAGTTCGATGAATCGAGCTGGTATTTCGGCTTGCATCCCTTCGGTCCGAAGACGCCGAGCCCAAGCTATTATCGCGCCGCAATGACCAATCTGCGCAGCTTCAACAGCGATCTCGGCAGCTGCAAGGCGATTTTCGACGGGCGCGCCGACAATCTGCTGCAGTTCGTCGACCATATTGCCAACGATCTCGGCAGCACAGCCGACATATTGGCGAAGCGGGCGGCGGATCACAGCTATGGCTGGTTGGACATGCGGGCTGACGATCGCTTCTGGTTCGCCTACGGTCAGCTCTACGCGAGCTACGGCATTCTGACCGCGGCCCGCTCGGATTTCCAGCAGGTCATAGCCGAGCGCAACGTCGCCACGCTGTGGGCCGACGTCATAACGCAGCTACAAGCGGCGCTGCGCATCCAGCCGTTCATCATCTCCAATGGCCCGGAGGATAGTTCCTTCATGCCGAGCCATCTCGCGACCATGGGCTTCCATATTCTGCGGGTACGTTCGAGCCTCGTGGAAATCCGCACGGTTCTGGGTGGCCGCTAAACACATGATGGGTTGTCCGCCCGTTCGGGCGCGGCAGGCGCGTGTCAACGCTGAGCCCGGTCGCCGGGCTCAGTCCGGAGCGCGCTTGAACGAAGGCTGGCTTAGCTGATCAGCTTCAGGCGGATGGCCTTTGCGACGAGCTGTGTGCGGTTGACGCAATCGAGCTTCTTGATCGCATTCATCATATAGGCGTTGACCGTATGGTCGGAGAGGGTGAGGATCTGGCCGATCTCCACCGAGGTCTTCCCCTGGGCGGTCCAGCGGACCACTTCCAGCTCGCGCGCCGAAAGCGAATGCGGCACGGCGCCATCGTTGCGCTTGAGGCAATTATAGGAATCGAGCGCCTGCAACATGATCAGGGTGAGCTCGTTGATTTCACTCTGGCCGAGACTGTTGCGATTGCCCATGAACCAGAAGACCAGGCGCTGACCATCCGGGGCGTTGGCCGGAATAATGACGCTCATCGGGCAATTGTAATTGATCAGGAGCGTGCGAAGCTCGCGCGGCAGATCGGCGTCCGGCTCGACGTCCTTTTCCAGCAGATGCCACGAGCGCGGCATCACCGAATCGCGTGTCCGGAGCAGCATTGGACACCGGCGCACGAGCTGATGCCGATCGAATTCGCGCACGAACTGTGCCGGCACAGTGCCTTCGATGAGCAGCGGCGTCATCATGGTATCGTCGGGAACCGGGGCATTCATGAGGGCCATATGGCTGAAGCCAAAAGCCGACCCCGTCCGTTCCAGCGCCAGCGAAAATGCGGCTTGTGTCCGAGCAGCAGCCAGCTCGGCAGAAAGCAGCAATTGTCTCTCGGCAGTAATGATATAGGACATATGAGTTGAAGCGCCCACAGCGTGTTATCGTTATCAAATACCCGATTTATGAGTGAATGCTAGACGCAAAAATACCACAGGACCAGAAATAATTTCATTTTCATATATTTTAATATTTAAACCTATGAATTATCCAGAATCTCTGCCCAAAATGGTTAATAGGCGTGAAAATAGCGTTTCCATTGGCCCAATCGCGACGAAACCATACATTTGGTGTCACGGCAGGCGCTGAAGATGCAACCTGGTAAGGTGTATCCACTGTGTCAAAATTTGGCCCGAATGGAGGTTTTGGACCGGACGATCCGAGCCGGCGGGAGGTCGGGGCTTGATCCAAAGCGGTCTCCTGTCTACCTTCGGAAATTTACTGTTTATATGGTATGATGAGTGTCAATTTTGCTGGGTCCGATGCTGCTGAAATCGGATGGCGACGAGTTTTCTCTTGGCGCCACTCCTGCATGTGTGACTTTTGATGCAGGCGACGGGGAGTTTTACCAAATGATGCGCAGCCGCGCAGGCGTGCCTTGCGAAGGCCCAAAGCGGTTGCTATCGGTCTTGCCAAAGTAATCGCTTGCAGGCGTATAGCTCATGAATTTTCGCTTCCTCCCGCAGCTTGCGGCGCGGTGTTGTCAAACTCTGTTGTGGTTCGTCACCGGCGCTTCGCTTCTGCTTGTTTCGCCTGCGCTTGTCGAAGCGGCCGGCGTTGCCGGTGGCGCGCCGATGCAGTTCCTGCTCGTTCACGGCGAGATGGGCCAGTGCCGAGCCGATAATGCATGCCCGGACTGGATCTCCGCCGAAGGCCAGATCATGGCGGATACACCGAGGAAGCTGCAGAAGGTCCTGAAGCAGATCGGCAACCGCAAACTGCCCATCGTCGTCAGTTCGCCAGGCGGCGATGTCAAGGCGGCGATGGAGATGGCTCGCATCATTCGCAAGCAGAAGCTTTCGATCGCAGTTGGCCGCACCCGCTCGCGGGCATGCCCCTATGCCGAACCGATCTGCTCGGCAGCCGTTGCCAAGGACGGCTCGATCAAAGGGCAGCCATTCTCCTACGGAGCCATCTGCTTTTCGGCCTGCCCGCTGTTTTTTGCAGGCGGTGTTCAGCGCGTGTCCAGCCCCTTCGCGCTGCTGGGTGTTCATCAGATCACCACGACCTACAGCGAGGTGCGCGTCCAGTACCGCACCGAATATGAGATGGTGGACGGCAAGCGCAAGGTCCTTTCCAAGAAGGAGATCGGGCGCAAGTTCGTCGGCAGGTACGATACGACGAAGCTCGACAAGGCGCAGAGGGCCAGGCTGGTCGGTTTCCTCGACAAGATGGGCGTCGACAGGGGGCTTGTTGATCTGATGCTTGGAACCGACCCGAACGGCATTCATCTGATTTCGCAGATGGAGGCGCTGAGGCTGAAGCTGACGACGGAACTTGCCGATGCCGATGCCCTCGTCTCTGCAAGCAATTGCAAGGAAAATCAATCGATTTCCGATTGCGCGGCGCCATCGCCACCGCCGCCGGCAACCGATGTACCGATGACCAGCGCATCGGCGATGGCCGGCAAGTAGTCGCAGCGCCGGCCTCAGCCGTCCTTGCTGGCTTTGGCTTGCGCCATGATCTTCTCCAGGAAGCCGAGCAGCAGTGCCGAGACGACGAAGGCGAGGTGGATGATGGTGAACCACATCAGCTTGGCGTTGTCATATTGGGTGGCGTTCAGGAAGATCTGCAGCAGATGGATCGAGGAAATGGCGACGATCGACGACGCGACCTTGATCTTGAGACTGCCTGAATCGAGCTTGCCGATGAAGGAAACCTCGCCCTCACTTTCGGCTTCGTCGAAGCGGCTGACGAAATTCTCATAGCCCGAAATCATCACCATAACGATCAGGCTCGCCACCAGGGCTGCGTCGATGAGGCCGAGAATGGCCAGGATCATGTCGGCCTCTTCATAGGCAAAAACGTTGCTCGCAACCTTGTAGAACTTATAGGCAAACGAAACGGCGTAGACGGCGAGCGAGGCGGCAAGGCCGAGATAGAAGATTACCAGGAGCCAGCGACTGGAGAGGATGATGCGCTCGACCAGCAATTCCAGGGACTTCATATCTTTTCCTTCTTTCTCGGTTTGCGTTGGACGCCGAAAATAGACATGCAGCCGTCTTGAGACAAGGCGGTGCGTTTCGGCAAGCAGAGTGCCATGCCGCTATTCACACTGGATACATATTGGTTTATCCCGACAGGGAAATGACCGTATGTTTTGGGGGCGGGACTGATGGCGACGACCGTGGCATCCGATATCGAAATCGCGCGCGCGGCAAAGAAGCTGCCGATTACTGAGATCGGCGCGAAGCTCGGCATTCCGGCGGCTGACCTGGCGCCCTACGGATATGACAAGGCCAAGATCGGTGCCCAGTTCATCGCGGCGCAGGCCGGCAAGAAGGACGGCAAGCTGATCCTCGTTACGGCGATCAATCCGACACCTGCGGGCGAGGGCAAGACCACCACGACCGTCGGCCTCGGCGACGGCCTGAACCGTATCGGCAAGAAGGCAGTGGTCTGTGTACGCGAGGCGTCGCTCGGCCCGTGCTTCGGCGTGAAGGGCGGGGCGGCCGGCGGCGGCTATGCGCAGGTCATCCCGATGGAAGACATCAACCTGCACTTCACCGGGGATTTCCATGCGGTTACGTCAGCTCATAATCTGCTCGCGGCGCTGATCGACAACCACATCTACTGGGGCAACGAGGAGAATATCGACATCCGTCGCATCACCTGGCGCCGCGCCATGGATATGAACGATCGGGCGCTGCGCGATATCGTGTCTTCGCTCGGCGGCGTTTCGAACGGATTTCCGCGCGAAGGCGGCTTCGACATCACCGTCGCCTCGGAGGTGATGGCGATCCTCTGTCTGGCGTCCGACCTCAAGGATCTGGAAAAGCGGCTCGGCAACATCATCATCGGCTATCGCCGCGACCGCACGCCGGTTTTCGCCGGCGATCTGAAAGCCGATGGCGCCATGGCCGTGCTCCTGAAGGATGCGATGCAGCCAAATCTGGTGCAGACGCTGGAGAATAATCCGGCGCTGGTGCATGGCGGCCCCTTCGCCAATATCGCCCATGGCTGCAATTCGGTGATCGCGACGCGCACGGCGCTGAAGCTGGCCGACTACGTGGTGACCGAAGCCGGATTCGGGGCCGATCTCGGCGCGGAGAAATTCTTCGACATCAAATGCCGCAAGGCGGGGCTATCGCCCGATGCTGCCGTCATCGTCGCAACCGTCCGAGCCCTGAAAATGAATGGCGGCGTCAAGAAGGACGATCTCGGCAAGGAGAATGTCGAGGCGCTCGTCAAGGGCTGCGCCAATCTCGGCCGGCATGTCGCCAATGTCCGCAAGTTCGGTGTGCCCGTCGTCGTCGCCATCAATCATTTCGTCTCGGATACCGAGGCGGAGATCGAGGCTCTGAAGAACTACGTCGCTCGCCTCGGCGCCGAGGCGATCCTCTGCCGTCACTGGGCCGAGGGCTCGGCCGGCATCGTCGATCTCGCGCATAAGGTGGTAGAGCTTGCCGAATCCGGCCAGGCAAAGTTCCAGCCGCTTTATCCGGACAATCTTCCGCTGCTCGAAAAGATCGAGATCGTCGCCTCGAAGATCTATCATGCCGGCGAGGTTACGGCCGACAAGACCGTGCGCGATCAGCTGCGATCCTGGGAGGATCAGGGTTACGGCCATCTGCCTGTCTGCATGGCGAAGACGCAATATTCCTTCTCGACCGATCCGAATGTCCGCGGCGCGCCCGAGGGCCACATCGTCTCCATCCGCGAGGTCAGGCTTTCCGCCGGCGCGGGCTTCATCGTCGTCATCACCGGCGAGATCATGACCATGCCCGGCCTGCCGAAATCACCGGCGGCGGAGAGGATTTTCCTCAATGATCAGGGCTACATCGAAGGACTCTTTTAAGTTCAGAGTCTGATTCAAGCTGTCCTGCTGCAAGGTGTGGGCCAGCGTCGATCCGGCCATCGCGGCTGCAATTGCCGGTGTCATATCGTAGTACAATATCTGGCCCATTGACCTTGCCGAAATCCGATCGAGAATTGGCTTGCCTAGGTATTGCCAAGACGGAGGCGGGTCGTGACTGCTGATAGCCGCGCAAGTTTGGATGAGATACGAGATTTCCATGCGAAGATGATGGCTGTTGCCAGCAATTCTTCGGATGAAAGGTTGGAGCAAGCCTTCCGCCTCATTCGCCGTGAGGCCTTCATGGGGGCAGGACCCTGGCAAATCCGCGTCGGCAGGCGCTATCTCGAGACGCCAAGCACCGATCCAGCCTATCTCTACCAGAATGTACTCGTTGCCCTGGATAAATCCAAAGGCATCAACAATGGCGAGCCGCTTCTTCACGCGGCTTTTCTTGGCGCTGTTGCGCCGCAACCGGGTGAGACGGTCATCCAGATCGGGACGGGAACGGGATATTACACCGCCATTCTGTCGACGTTGGTGGCGCCCGGCGGTCATGTCCATGCCGTCGAGATCGACGAGGCTTTGGCCGACCGCACGCGTGTCAATCTCTCGTCGTTCGAGAACGTTTCCGTCATCTGCGCCGATGCGACGGCGCTGGAGTTGCCGGAGACCGATCTGATCTATGTGAATGCCGGCGTTGTCGCGCCGCCGGTGTCGTGGCTGCAGGTACTGCGGCCGGGAGGCCGGATCATCCTGCCCTGGCAGGCGAACGACAAGGTGGGGCTCGCTGTCGTGATTACGCGCAGGGAGCAGGGCTTCGGCGCCCGCGCGTTGATGCCCGCTTATTTCATCCCTTGCATCGGCGCTTCCGATCCCACGCAATCCACGAAAACGCCAAATGGCGGTGAAGCTCGCTCGATCCAGTCGATCTGGCTCAAGCGCGACCGCGAACCGGATGAGACGGCCGTTGCGGTCTATCAAGATCTCTGGTTCTCGAATGCGGCGCTCGGAACGTGATCGCGGGACGGTCGATCCCTTGATCGTTCCTAATGGCAATAACGAAAGCCGGCATTCCTTTCGATCACGTCGAGATGGAAATGGGTTTCGTGCGCGGCGTCGCTCTCCGGGTCCAGAACGGTCGTGAAATAGAGGCAGGCCGAGGCGCTGGCTGCGCGCTGGAATGCGCCCGTCAACGTTGGGTCCTCGCGCCGCGGTTCGATTGCGATGGTCTTGCCGTTTTCGAAGGTGAAGCTCGCGACGTCGATGGCGTTGCCGCGGGCGTGCTCGGAAATCTTGCCGGTGGAGGCGTTGTTGCGCAGCCGGCAGACATAGGTCGAGGCCTGGTTGATGGTGACGATCTTGCCATTGTCCAATGCGGCGGCCGACGGGATAACGCTTTCCTTCACCCATTTGGCCAAAGCGAGAGCCGCTTCGCAGCGCATTTTGCCTTCGGGTTTGAGCTCTATGCCCGGCAGCGGGGAGCCGAGTGCGATCGGCTTGTCGATACCGCAGCCATTGCCGTCATCGATGCGGGCGATCTCCTTGAAGGTTGCTCCCATGGCGGTCAGGTCTCTAAGGCATGCTTGGTGTTCATTGTCCGGTTCGGACGCAACGGTCAGAGGCGGGCGTGGCGGCCCCTGAATCTGTCCGCTCGTCTGCTCGTTTTGCGGGGTAGCCGGTTTTTCCGCGGGAACGACAGGCTTATCCGGCGATGTGACGGGCTTTTCTGCTGGGATCGGCGGCTCACCATCTGGCTGGACCTGTTCGCTATCCGGCTTTTGTACGGGTATCGGGCCGGTCTGAGGCAGAGAGGCGGCCATGAGAAGGATGGCGGTGGAAACAAATGAAACGATTCTAAACAGCATCAAGTAATTCAGCCAATTCTAATGATGATGCCGATAGAACGCGCGAGGCTGTCATTTCGTTGCAATTCAGCAACGTTCTCCCTTTGTCTTAAAAGCTGACAATTTTATTCATGATTATCTGCGCCAGATATATTGACAATAATACTCATGTTTTTTATGCGGCAGAAAGAAGGCGAAATATTTCCGCCCGTTAACAAGATAACCTAGCCAGCCACTTGTATGCTGACGCAACAACCAGCCAGCCCGGTCAAGCAGTTCGAAAGGAATGGTTATGGTTGTCCGGCGCTCCCGCTCGGTCCTATTGGCATGCACCGCGTTTCTGGCCCTTGGGCTGGCCACGACATCTTTTGCGCAAACCGCAGCCCCGAATAACGAGGCGACGGGTGAGGCGGCCAAGAGCGATCGTGTCACCAATCTGAAACCGATCGTGGTGAAGGGCAAAGGCAAGGCGAACAAGGATGTGCTCGCCGACTCTCCGACCACCAGCGAGACGACGGCCAAGGAGATCGACGAAAACCAGATTACGCGCATCGAGGATCTCGGCCGCAGCACCGAGGTCGGCGTTGGCTTCAACCGCACCACCGGCGGCGTCAATATTCGCGGTCTCGGCGATGACCGTGTCCTGACGACGGTCGATGGCATCAAGATTCCGTTTCTTCTCGATGCGTCTCGTGATTCCGATGGTGGCATCAACAGCTTCGACTTCAACGCGCTTTCCAGCGTTGATATCGTGCGCGGTGCCGATTCGAGCCGCGGCGGTTCCAGCGCTCTCGGCGGAGCCTTCGTGCTTCGCACGCTGGAACCGGAAGATCTGATCACGCCTGGCTCCACCTGGGGTGGCGTCTTCAAGTTTGGCTATAATGGCGACGACCGGAGTGTCGGCGGTTCGGCTGCCGTTGCCAAGCGCATCGACAATACGGCCGTACTGTTCCAGGGCGGTTACACGCGCGGTCATGAACTTGAGAACAACGGCGATGTCGGCGGCTATTCGACCAAGCGCACCGAGGCGAACCCGGCCGATTACAATCAGAGAAGCGGTCTGTTCAAGATCCGCCAATATACCGACATCGGCACTTTCGGCATCACGGCCGAGCACTACAACAAGGATAAAGACACCGATCTGATGACCCTGCAGAGCCCGACCGGAAACTATCGGCCCGGCAACTACAATGGGACAGACAATATCGAGCGCAATCGCGTTTCGCTCGATTACAAGTATGAAGCCGATAGCGCCGATTCGCTGCTTGATACCGCCAATGCCGTTTTCTATTGGCAGAATCTGATGCGCGAAACAGGTACTGACGGCTACCGCTACACCTCGGTCATCGGCGACTGGTCGCGCCTCAATGAAATGGAAGACCGCAGCATCGGCTTTAGCGGCAACGCGTCGAAGTCTTTTGACACCGGCAACCTACATCACCAGCTCACTTTCGGTCTCGATGTCGCGTTTGACAAGGTTCATCAGTATTCGGCCGGTAAGGATAGCTGCAGCAACCCGCGTTGGCGCGCTACTTGTGCATTCCTGCATACCAACCAGTCCGATATGCCCGATGTCGACGGCAAGCGCGTCGGCGCTTTCATCGATGACAAGATCGAGTTGGGCTCCAGCAACTTCTATCTGACGCCGGGCCTGCGCTTCGACTGGTATGATTACTCGCCGAAGAACACGGCCGCCTATCGCGACAGCGCCAACTATGAGGGCCTGCCGTCCAGCCAGTCCGACAGCCGCATCTCGCCGAAGCTGCGTGCATCATATCAGCCGCAAGAGAATGTCGAGATCTATGCGCAGTGGGCGATGGGCTTCCGTGCCCCTAACGTCAGCGAACTCTACGTGAACTACGGCGTGCCCGGCGGCTACGTCAATATCGGCAATCCCAACCTGAAGCCGGAAACCAGCAACGGCATCGAGATCGGCACCAATCTCGGCGATGACGATTTCGGCGGCCATATCGGTGGCTTCTACAACAAGTACAAAAACTTCATCGATACGCTGAACTATCGCGATCCGACCGGCACCTATCCGCTCGGGATTACCGAATACTTCAACCGCGCCAACGTCCGCATGTTCGGTGTCGAGGTCAACGCGCACAAGAAGTTCGATAACGGCATTCACATCAAGGGCGCGCTTGCCTATGTCAACGGCAAGGATTCCGACACTGGTCAATGGATCAATTCCGTTGCTCCGGCGAAGGCCGCCTTTACCGTCGGCTATGCGACCGAAGTATGGGGAACGGACCTGACCTTCGTCACCGCGGCTCGCGAGGCCAAGAAGACGGGCGATACGCTGCAGACCCCTGCTTACGGCATCTTCGATCTGACCGCCTGGTGGGAGCCGGAGCAGGTGAAGGGCCTCAGCATTCGCGGTGGCGTCTACAACATCTTCAACAAGACCTATTACGACGCTCTCAATGCGCCGTCCTACAGCGGCACGCTAACCCAGCCTGCTTCCTATTATTCCGAGCCAGGCCGGACCTTCAAGCTGACGCTGACACAACGGTTCTGAGCCGTTACATCGATGCAGCAAACTTGGGCGATGCTTCGGCATCGCCTCTTTTTTTGCCCTTATGAGGCGGCATCAGGAAATTTGCACAATTGTAAATCGCAACGTTCGATGCTAATGGAAGCGCCCAGTCTTCAAACCTGTTGAGAAAAGAGAGGAGGACCTTATGACCAAGATAGTCTGGCATATTCGCCAGTTCGGTCCGACTCGCGCCCTGCGGATGCGTTTGCAGGGCTGATCAGAGGCTGTTACTCACCCATTCCTTCTGGTCTGCCCTTTGGGCGACGTAAGCTTGCGTATCTGCGCGGCTGCGTCATGACATGTTTTCGAGCATTGGCCTGCTTGTGGCCACCGACATCGGCGTAGCGCGGCAAAGGGAGCCGCCGGCGATGTCCCGGAAATGCTCGATCGAGACCGGAAAAGACCATGACTCTGATCAATCTCCGCAATCTGGGCGTCACGATGAGTGCGCCGTTGTTTTCCAATCTCAATCTGACCGTCGATGCCGGCGATCGCATCGGGATCGTCGCCGCGAACGGACGCGGAAAGACTTCGCTGCTCAACAGCATAGCCGGCAGGCTTGACCCAACCACTGGCGATATGACGCGCGCGCGCGGTCTTCGGATCGGGTATGTCGAGCAGAATGTGCCCGCCGATCTGCTTGATGTGTCCTTCTACGATGCCGTTCTCCGCGCCCTGCCAAGGGAGCAGGCCGTCAGCGAGAGCTGGCGGGTCGATGTCACCCTCGATTCGCTCGATGTGCCGGCGGTGATGCGGGAGCGGACGCTCGACCAGCTCAGCGGCGGCTGGCAAAGGCTTGCCATGCTCGCTCGCGTCTGGGTCACTGAGCCTGATGTGATGATGCTGGACGAGCCGACCAACCATCTCGATCTTGCCAAGATCGCCCTTCTGGAAGACTGGCTGAATGCATTGCCGCGCGATGTCGCCGTGCTGATTGCCAGCCATGACCGCGCCTTTCTCGATGCCGTCAGCAACCGGACGCTGTTCCTGCGTCAGGAGCAGTCGCAGATCTATGCGTTGCCCTATAGTCGGGCGCGGGCGGCGCTGGACGAGGCCGATGCCTCGGAAGAGCGGCGCTATCAGAAAGAGATGAAGACGGCGCAGCAGCTGCGCAAGCAGGCGGCCAAGCTCCACAATATCGGCGTCAACTCCGGAAGCGATCTGCTGACCGTGAAGACGAAGCAGTTGAAGGCAAGAGCCGAGAAGTTGGAGGACGCCGCTCGGCCGGGCTATCAGGAGCGTTCGGCCGGCGCGATCAAGCTCGCCAATCGCGGCACGCAGGCGAAGATATTGGTGACGCTCGACGATGCCTCCGTCGAGACGCCGGACGGCGTGGTGCTGTTCAAGACCGGCAAGCGCTGGATTTGCCAGGGAGACCGTATCGTGCTGCTCGGAGCCAATGGCGCCGGCAAGACCCGGCTTGTCGAAATGATCCGCAGGGCTATCGACGAGCCGGCAAATGCCGGGGCGATCAAGCCGACGCCATCGTTGGTGCTCGGCTATAGCGATCAGGCCTTGTCCAATCTCGGCCAGGAGGATACGCCGCTTGGCGTCATCACGCGGCTGTTCGAGCTTGGCGAGCAACGCGCCCGCACGCTGCTGGCTGGCGCCGGCATGAACATCGAGATGCAGGGTCGCGCCATTGGCAGGCTCTCCGGCGGACAGAAGGCGCGGCTGGCGATGCTGGTGCTGAGGCTCACCAATCCCAACTTCTATCTGCTCGACGAGCCGACCAACCACCTCGATATCGACGGTCAGGAGGCTCTGGAAGACGAACTGACGGCGAACGAGGCAAGCTGCCTGCTCGTCTCGCACGATCGCAGTTTCGTGCGGTCGGTCGGCAATCGCTTTTGGCTGATCGACCGGAAGCGGCTGATCGAAGTGGATGGGCCGGAGGAGTTCTTCGAAGCGGCCCGAACGCAAGACTAACAAAAGGGTGGGCAGAGACGGAAAATCGTTTCTGCCCATTCGCCGAGATTGCTGCTTGCGCATCATCGCATCTCACGCTAACAATTCCCGCCATGAACATTGCTTTGAACAACAATGCATCGTGGTGGTGGGCTCGCTAAAGCGGCCTCGACCAATCGTGTTCAAAGACGACGAGTGAGCCGCCCGAGATTTCGAGGCGGCTTTTTTGTTATAAAGGCCGCCTGTCATCCGGGCCCGATAACGGAGTGAGGAACAATGGTAACGATCCTTCGGGATGATGGTGCGGAAATCTACGAGACGAAGGGCGGGATCACCGTTACCCGGCAACGCCGGCCGACGCCCTACGCGGATGCCGTATCGTCTTACATCGACAAGCTCGACGAACGCCGTGGCGCGGTCTTCTCGTCGAACTACGAATATCCCGGCCGCTACACCCGTTGGGATACCGCCGTCGTCGACCCGCCGCTCGGTCTGTCCTGCAATGGACGCGATGTCTGGATCGACGCCTACAACGAACGCGGCGAGGTCATTCTCGGCTTCATCGCCGAGAAGCTGAAGACGGTTTCCGAAGTCGTTCTCGGCGCTTCGACACCGCGCCGGCTCGATCTCACAGTCAAGATGCCCGACCGTGTCTTCACCGAGGAAGAGCGCTCGAAGATGCCGACGGTCTTCACCGTGCTGCGCGCCGTGACCGATCTGTTCTATTCGCAGGCCGACGCCAGTATCGGCTTCTATGGCGCCTTCGGTTATGATCTGGCCTTCCAGTTCGACGCCATCAACCTGAAGCTCAAGCGTCCCGACGACCAGCGCGACATGGTGCTCTACCTGCCCGACGAAATCCTGGTGGTCGACAACTACTCCGCCAAGGCCTGGATCGACCGCTATGACTTCGCCAAGGACGGCCAATCGACCGAAGGCAAGTCCGGCGAAATCGCCGCCGAGCCCTTCCATCACACGGACGCCATTCCGCCGAAGAGCGATCATCGCCCGGGTGAATATGCCGAGCTGGTGGTCAAGGCGAAGGAGAGCTTCCGCAAGGGCGATCTCTTCGAAGTCGTGCCCGGTCAGAAGTTCATGGAGCGCTGCGACAGCAAACCCTCCGACATTTCCAAGCGGCTGAAGGCGATCAACCCGTCGCCCTATTCCTTCTTCATCAATCTCGGCAATCAGGAATATCTGATCGGCGCGTCGCCGGAAATGTTCGTGCGCGTGTCCGGCCGTCGTATCGAGACCTGCCCGATTTCGGGCACGATCAAGCGCGGCGACGATCCGATTGCCGACAGCGAGCAGATCCTGAAGCTGCTGAACTCCAAAAAGGACGAATCCGAGCTCACCATGTGCTCCGACGTCGACCGCAACGACAAGAGCCGCGTCTGCGAGCCGGGTTCGGTCAAGGTCATCGGCCGCCGGCAGATCGAGATGTATTCGCGCCTGATCCACACGGTCGACCATATCGAGGGCCGTTTGCGCGACGATATGGATGCCTTCGATGGCTTCCTCAGCCACGCCTGGGCCGTCACCGTAACGGGTGCGCCAAAACTCTGGGCCATGCGGTTCATCGAGAGCCATGAAAAAAGCCCGCGCGCATGGTATGGAGGCGCCATCGGCATGGTCGGCTTCAACGGTGACATGAACACCGGCCTGACGCTGCGCACCGTTCGCATCAAGGATGGCATCGCCGAGGTGCGGGCCGGCGCGACGCTGCTGAACGATTCGATCCCCGAGGAAGAAGAAGCCGAAACCGAACTGAAGGCCTCCGCCATGCTTTCCGCCATCCGTGATGCCAAGACCGGCAATTCCGGCAAACAGCAACGTGACGTCGCGTCCGTCGGCAAGGGCGTGAAGATCCTGCTCGTCGACCACGAGGACAGCTTCGTCCATACGCTCGCCAATTATTTCCGCCAGACCGGCGCGACGGTCTCGACCGTGCGTACGCCGGTGCCGGAGGAGGTCTTCGATCGGCTCGATCCGGATCTGGTCGTGCTGTCGCCAGGCCCCGGCAATCCGAAGGATTTCGATTGCAAGGCGACCATCAAGAAGGCGAGGGCGCGCAACCTGCCGATCTTCGGCGTCTGCCTGGGACTACAGGCACTGACGGAAGCCTATGGTGGCGAGCTGCGCCATCTGGCGATCCCGATGCACGGCAAGCCGTCGCGCATCCGCGTGCTGGAACCCGGCCTTGTGTTCTCCGGCCTTGGCCGCGAAGTTACCGTCGGCCGTTACCATTCGATCTTTGCCGATCCTTCGAGCCTGCCGCGTGACTTCATGATTACGGCTGAGAGCGAAGACGGCACCATCATGGGCATCGAGCATGTGAAGGAGCCGATCGCGGCGGTACAGTTCCATCCGGAATCGATCATGACGCTCGGCGGCGATGCCGGTATGCGGATGATCGAGAATGTCGTGGCTCATCTGGCGCGGCGGGCAAAGACGAAGGCCGCCTGAGGCGAGCGCTCATAGTCGCGGAGTTTGGATATCCCTGTGCGCTCGGAAAGGTGCATAGGGGTACTTTTGCCTTGAAACAGCCAACAAACCGCTGAAAACATTCACTGTCGATGGGGGCTTCGATCGGTGATCTCAAGGGTATTCAAGGGCGTTTTCTTCGCCATGCTTGCCGTCGCGGCACTCGTCGGTCTCGGCATTGTCTTGCCGCGGCCTCTGTGGCCTGACGAACCGGCTGGGCGCGCCGAACGATCCCAGCAAATCCTCATGCTCAGCAACCCCATCCATACGGATATAGCCATACCCGTCGATGGCGATCTCATCACTCGTTTCGCATTCCTGCGGATCGCCGGGCTTGATCTCGACAATCCCAATTTGCGTTATCTCGTCTTCGGCTGGGGCGGCCGGAGCTTCTATACGGAGACGCGGACCTGGGCCGATTTGAAGGCAGGTCCTGTGCTGAAGAGCTTCGCGCTCGACCGTTCCGTCATTCATGCGGAGCTGGCGGGCGACATTCCGCTCGATGCGCCGGCTGTGACGGTCATCAATATCGATGCCGAGGGGCTCGAGCGGCTCAAGCAGTTCATCCTTGCCAGTTTCGAACAGGCCGATAGCAAACCGGTTGCCCTGCCTGGCAGCAACTACGGACCGAACGATGCGTTCTTCGAGGCGCGGGGATATTTCAACGCATTGATGGGATGCAATACATGGACAGCCGCCGCGCTCCGGCAGGCGGGTTTGACCTCCGGCTTTTGGACGTCATTGCCTTTCATGCTGCGCTGGTCGCTGCGCCTGCATAATGAGGATGAGCGTTTTGCCGCAAGCCACGCTTTGCCTTAGCTTTGTTTGACTTATGGCAGGCTGTAAACTAGTCTTAGAGCGTTCCTGTGGGGCACATCGGCATTGGGCCGAAAGGGCTAGGCCTGCCCGCTGATATCACTCAGCAGGAGTCCGTCTATGCCCACCCTCGACACCTACCGTAAACAAGCCAAGCTCTTGATGCGCTGGCACCGCGAGCGCGACTATTCCATCGGCGGGCGCGTTCGAACGCTCGACCGTTTCAAAGCGTTGACGGATCGCGAGATCCTGGCGATGAAGTTTCCTTTGACGCTGGCACAGGAGATCGTTGCGGTCGAAGCGGGCCATAAGAGCTGGGCCGAGTTGAAGTCCGTGGCAATGGATGTGCCGAAGATGCCGGCGGCATCAGCGGAACCGCCGGTTTTCAAGAGCGTCATACCGATCCTGTTCGTGCGGGACGTAACTGCAGGCGCCGCCTTTTTCCGGGAAAAGCTTGGCTTCGCGGTGGAGTTCCTGCACGGGTTGCCGCCGTTCTATGGCGCTGTGTCTCGTGATGGCATCTGGATTCACTTGCGGCTCGTCTATGAGCCTTACTTTGCCGCGGCTGCTGCAAGGGAGGGAGCGCTCATCCTTGCTTCGATCGAGGTTTCGAATGTCCAGGGATTGTTCGAGGAGTTCAAGTCCCGGGACGTGGAGTTTGCTCAGCCTCTTACCAAGCAGGCATGGGGCGGCACCGATTTTCATGTGCGCGACCCGGACGGCAACGTCATCTCGTTTGTCACGTTCAGATCGTAACCGTTTGATCCGTCGAGGGCCGCCATAGAGCGGCGGCCCCTACATGTCCTCGCAATCCTGCCAGCCTTCCTCGAAGACCAGCTTGTCGAGCGGCAGACGATCGCGCCACCCCTTCACGGCGAGTTCCGGCATGTCGTAGAGTTCGTCGACATAACCGACGCAGAGCCACGCAACGATCTTGACGTGCTCGGGTATGCCGAGGATCGATTTGATGGCATCCTCGTGAAAGATGCTGACCCAGCCGACCCCGACGCCTTCGGCGCGTGCGGCAAGCCAGAGATTCTGGACGGCGCAAACCGTCGAATAGACATCGGTATCCGGATTATGCGTGCGGCCGAGCACGACGGGGCCGCCGCGCTTGGTATCGCAGGTTATGCAGATGCTGAGCGGTGCCTTGCGGATGCCTTCAAGCTTCAGCCGCTGATATCGTGCGCGCCGGTCGCCCTCGAACATTCCGCATGCCTCTTCATTGGCCTGATGAAATGCCTGCCACACGCGCTCGCGCGTCTCGCCCTGACGAATGAGGATGAAGTTCCATGGCTGCATGAAGCCCACGGATGGCGCTGAATGAGCCGCTTCGAGCAGGCGCCGGACGAGATCGTCGGGCAGCGGATCGGGCCGGAACTGATCGCGCACATCGCGCCGGGTCTCGATGGCGCGGTAGACGGCGTTGCGCTCTCCTTCCGAAAAAGCGCCGGCTGCAACCAGGTGATCGGACGTTCCGACAGGGGCATCGGCGATGGGGGATGCAGTGCTGGCATCGGCGGGATCGTCAAGAGCGGACATATTCAACCATGGTTTCATCAAGAGCGGCAGTTCGTCGGCCGATGCGGCCGACCTTTGCACATCGGGCTGAAGCAAAGCTTAGTGCTGGATCGCAAGCGAAACTACCAGCACGATTTTCCGCAGGCGAGCGTATAATCGCGCCATTGTGTCGCAAATGCTGTCGGCCTGCTTATCAGCCGCTTTGATGTCAGCTGTGCGCCAAAGGCTGACGTCGGCGGCCACGCTCAAAGGTCTTTCGTTGTTGCCGTGTCAGGCCGACAAGTGTCTGCGGCCGGCTTGAGCCTGTGCCGGACTACGGATCAAAAGGCCGAACGAGTGAGCGTGATCCGCCGCCTCCTTCCGCCTTCGACCAGGTCTCGAAATCTTGGATATGGGATGAGCGTCTGTGCATCACCACGGAATTGTGGTGTTCTCCCAGCGAGTGAAGGTTCCGGTAGGACCCTCCGGTCCAAGTAGCGCGACGCGCACGACTTCGCGCGAGCCATCCTCCACGGACTCGGTGCCTTGGTATCCGTTGAGGTTTGTCTTTGTGAAGGCGGGGGATACCAGATTGACCTTGATGCCGGTCTCCTCCAACTCGATCATCATCGCAAGCGTGATCGCGTTTAGAGCTGCTTTCGATGCCGGATAAACGGGACCGAAATACGCGTGGTGCGGAAAGGATGGGTCGGCATTGGCTGTCAGCGATCCGGCGCCGCTTGATACGTTGACGATGCGAGCATCCGATGACAGGCGCAGCAACGGCAGCATGGCCTGATAGACGGCAAGGACCCCGAACACATTGGTCTCCCAGACCGCGCGGACTTCATCGAGCGGGACATTGCTCGCCTTGCTGATCTTGACATATTCCTCAAGCGACAAGTTCCCCTTTCTCGTATTCGAGATTGCCGCATTGTTGACGAGCAGGTCGAGGCGTCCAAATTCGTTACCAATCCGCTTTGCCGCGTTGGCAATGGAGTCGATGTCCCTTACGTCGAGCTGGATTGGGATCGCACCAGCGCCGATTTCCCTGGCTGCTTCTTCGCCACGCTTGAGATCGCGCGATCCTACGAACACGGTGACGGCGTTCGCCACGAGTTCCTTTGCGACTTGAAGGCCCACGCCCTGATTTGCGCCGGTGACGAGTGCTATACGTTTATCATGCGCCATGATGAATGCTCCTGAACGATTGGCTCAGAAAAATGTATGTTTCGACGGCCGGATTATCTATAATCAAAAGTCCGTATTGCGCTTCTGGGAGTCCTGTCTTGTCCGATCCGCTTGCCGAGGTTGTCGCCTTGCTCCAGCCAGGGGCATCCCGATCGAAGCTCGCCACGGGAGCAGGCCTCTGGCGTGTCAAGCGCTCGGACAACGGGCAGCCATTCTATTGCGTCATACTGGAAGGCTGTTGTTGCCTCGCAGTCGAAGGCCACGAACCGATCGCTCTGCGGGCCGGGGATTTTGTCCTGATCCCTTCTGCAACCAACTTCTCGATGTCGAACGCAACTCTGCCTTCGCATGAGGATGGCGACACACGGCACACGGTGCTTCCCAATGGAGAAGTCAGAAACGGCGATCCCGATGGCGTGCCCGATGTCAGATCGCTCGTTGGTCACTGCACGTTCCGATCCCCGGATGCCGCGCTCCTGGCCTCGCTGCTTCCGCGTGTCATCCACGTTCGCGGCGAAACGCGCTTCACGACCCTGGTCCAGCTCGTGCGGGAGGAGACGAGAGCGCAACGCCCCGCGCGTGACGTCATTCTCGAGCGTTTGCTGGAGGTGCTGCTGATCGAGGCGCTGCGATCCATCGCGGAAACGGGAGCCTCGCGCGGTCTGGTACGTGGCCTTGCGGATGAGCGTCTTGGTATCGTGCTCCGCCAGATGCATGAGAATCCGAGCAGGCAATGGACCGTGACGGAGCTTGCCAAGTCGGCCGGTCTTTCCCGTTCCGCTTTCTTCGAGCGTTTTAGCCGTGCGGTTGGCGTCTCGCCAATGGAGTATCTGATTTCCTGGCGCATGGCGCTCGCCAAGAACATGCTGTTGAATAACGAAGGCGGCATGAAGGAGATCGCCGAACGGGTTGGATATGGTTCCGCCAGCGCATTCAGCATTGCCTTCACACGTTCCGTTGGGCTTCCACCCACGCACTATGCGCGATCGCAACAATTGTCTGGAATTCAATAGCGCTCTCAGGAGGCCCGGCGGCCAAGGTGATCGCGAGGGCTTGCGATCACCTCGGAGCGGCGATCCAGGCGGAGCCTTCTCCATCCTTCGGGCTTGGATGATCCAATCGTGCATTGGTTGGTCCGAGTGGTGAGAACAGTTCGTGATGCGAAAAAGGATTACGCCCTTTGACAAATGCGCCGCTGTGCATCATATCAGCCGTCAATGAGCCGCCTGCGCGAATTTCGCGCGGGCGGTTTTGCATTTCAACGGCGCCTTTTTTGCAATTCATTCGCATAAGCATGGCGCAGGGACATCGGAGAAGGGCATGAGCGCTCAGGGAAACGATACGATCAGGCGGCTGGCCCTCTGGGGCATTCCGCTATCGCTCGGCGTGCTGGGGCTGAAGATGCTGGCCTGGCAGGTGACAGGCTCGGTAGCGCTGTTGTCCGATGCGCTTGAATCCCTCACCAATGTCGTCGCGGCCTTCATCGCGTTCTTCGTCATTCGCTATGCCCAGAAGCCGGCCGATCACGATCATCCCTTCGGCCATCATAAGGCGGAATATCTGTCCGCCGTTACCGAAGGGGTCATGATCGTCGTCGCCGCGCTGATGATCGTGCAGGAAGCGGTCGGACATCTCGGCAATCCGCAGCCGATCCAGGCGCCGGTGCTGGGTCTCGCCATCAACTTCGTCGCGGGCGTCATCAATGCTGTTTGGGCTGTCACGCTGATCCGCGCCGGCCGGGCGCATCGATCGCCGGCATTGACTGCAGACGGCCAGCACATCATGTCCGATGTCTACACCTCGGTCGGGGTGCTCATCGGCCTGCTGTTGGCGCTTGGCAGCGGATACCCGATCTTCGACCCTGTGCTCGCCATTCTCGTTGCCATCAACATTCTCTATCAGGGCTGGAAGGTCATCTCCCATTCCATCGACGGATTGATGGACAAGGCCGTGCTGCCAGCGGAGGAGATCGTCATCAAGGATGCGATCGCCGGGAATGCCGAGGGCTCGCTTGGCGTGCATGACCTGAAGACGCGCCGGGCGGGGGCCGTGACCTTCGTCGATTTCCACATGGTCGTGCCTGCCGCCATGCCGGTGCGTGAAGCGCATCGCATCTGCGACCGCCTTGAAGATGCCATACGGGCGATCCATGCGGGCGCCGAAATAACCATTCATGTGGAGCCGGAGGGCGAGAAGGCCCATGGTATCCGCGTCAAAGTGATCAAGGAGACCTGAGATGCCAAAGACCGATGTGTCCGGCCTGTCGATGCTCGGCAACCAGACGGAGACCGCCAGCAATCCGGAAGAGGCGGTTCTGGAGAAGGTGCCGTCCGGCCATGCCGGCACCGATTACGTCGTGCGCTTTACCGCGCCCGAGTTTACCTCGCTCTGCCCGATGACGGGACAGCCGGATTTCGCCCATATCGTCATCGACTACATCCCGAACGAATGGCTTGTCGAATCGAAGTCGCTGAAGCTCTTTCTGCATTCCTTCCGCAATCACGGCGCGTTCCATGAGGATTGCTCGATCTATATCGCCAAGCGTCTGGTGGATCTGCTGCAGCCGAAGTGGCTGCGCATCGGCGCCTACTGGTATCCGCGCGGCGGAATTCCGATCGATGTCTTCTGGCAGACCGGCAAGCCGCCGGAAGGCGTGTGGCTGCCGGACCAGGGCGTGCAGCCCTATCGCGGCCGAGGCTGAACAAAAAAAGCCGCCATTCTCGGATGGCGGCTTTTCTCTAGTGTCGTTGCGGTTCGCGCTCAGGCAAACGAGCTGTCGTCGCTATTGTCGGACGAATCGTCATAGTCGTCGTCCTGAGCGTCCTGAGCAGCATCCTGGGCATAATCGGCCGCGCTCTGATCATTCTGATCGTTGTTGTCGTCATTGCCGAAATAGTTGTTGTTGATGATCGTTTCCTGAACGGGCTGTTCGGCTGCGTTGGCTGCCGTGCCTCCGAAGAGGCCGCTGCCGGCATTGCCGCCGAAGAGACCTCCGCCAGTGCCGCCGAGATGTGGGCTGAACAGGCTGGAGAGCGATTCCGCCAGCATCACGCCACCGGCAACGCCGGCAGCCGTGCCGAGAGCGCCGCGCAGGAAGCTGCCGCCAGCCGAAGGCGCCGCTGCCTGCTGGGTCCATGGGCCGGATGGCTGCTGCTGCGGCTGGCCAGCCCAGGGACCGGGCTGAGGCGCATTGCGGGCATAATCGTCATAGAGGCGACCCTGCTGCTGCGGATTGCCGCCCTGCGGTGCCGCGGCGCGCTGCTGTTGCTGGCCGCCACCGAAAAGCGAACCTATCCCACCCAGGAAACCGCCACTCTGGCCCTGCTGGTGATTGTCGGCGCCCTGCTGTTCGAGCTCGTGCACACGGGCTTCAAGCTGCTGAATGCGATCGGCCGCTGCCTTCATGCCCTGCTCCTGCATGATGACAGCCTGCGCCAGGAAATAGGGCGCATAGGGTTGGTCGCGAACCGACTGGTTGATGAAGGTCTCTGCATCGGCGTCGCGCTGGGTGCTGGACGCACCGCGCACGCGATCGAAGAGAGAAGCGAGCAATTGACGTTCTTCAGGCGACATGATGGCCTCCTTGGCTATCTGTGCTGCAAATTCGGGGCGCGATCTTTCATCGCGTTGAGCTGACGTAGGATCAAATCTCGGCTTTTCAAAGCCATTCAAGTTACATTTCGGTAATCCGCAACCATAACACCATGTTGTCAGTCGCTATTCCCGCCTTGTCTTTTTCCGGCATTGTTTTACGCATTGAGTCGCACTATGTGCGGTGAACGACGCATCATGCTGGAGAGTGGAATGAACGACGAAGACGAACAGGAAGACAAGAAGACCGAGCAGCCCTTGGGCAAGGACGCGGAGGCGAATCTTTTCAAGTCGCGTTCGATCTTCATCTATGGTGGCATCACGCAGGAGCTGGCGCAGAAGGTCTGCTCGCAGCTCGTGGCGCTTGCCGCAGCCAGCGACGAAGACATCCGCATCTATGTGAACTCGCCCGGCGGCCACGTCGAATCAGGCGATTCCATTCACGACATGATCAAATTCATCAAGCCGAAGGTCTGGGTGATCGGCACGGGCTGGGTCGCTTCCGCCGGTGCGCTGATCTATGTCGCCGCTCCGAAGGAGCGCCGCATTTGCCTGCCGAACACGCGCTTCCTGCTGCATCAACCGTCCGGCGGCACGCGCGGCATGGCCTCCGACATCGAAATCCAGGCACGCGAAATCATCAAGATGAACGAGCGCCTGAACAAGATCTTCTCGGAAGCCACCGGCCAGCCGGTCGAGCGCATCGCCAAGGATACGGACCGCGACTATTGGCTCTCCGCCGAGGAAGCCAAGGCCTATGGCCTGGTTTCGCGCATCGTGACCTCGCAGGCGGATATCTGATCTAGCGGATTTGCCTGATTGAATTGAGCGCCCTCGTTTGCCGGAAGGCAGGCGAGGGTGTTTCGTTTCGAGTATCGTGGGAAGCTGGCGGCGGACGTATCCGCCGCCAGCCTTCGTCACTCGGGAGGTTGCAACGTTTCCAGGAGTGACGAACTCGGAAGATTGCAATAACCAGCCGTGCCTGGCTTGGGCGGCCCTATACGGTGATTTCGACCGGCGTTCCGTCCGGCATCGTGACGACCGCCTCGTAGAAGCCGTCACCTGTCATCCGCGGCGCCGATTTCAGGCAGCCATCTTCTTTGCAGCGCTCCGCCAAGGCATCAACCGACGTCTCGCTGCCGAGCGATATGGCGATGTGGTCCCAGCCGATGCGTTCACAATGTGGATCGCGGGAAAGCCAGGGGCCGCTCATCAGCTCGATCCGGTCGCCACTTTCTGGCAGCGAGACGAAGCGGGAGACGAAACCGGGGCGGCGCTGGCTTTTATACGGCTCGCCGACAACGGCACCGAAATAGGTCTTCCAGAAATCTGCCGCCGCATCGAGATCAGGCGTCCATAGAGCTGTATGAGCGATGCGCATTTGCCTCTCCCTGTTTCTGAGAGCGGGTGACGATACCGGCACAGAGAGGCGCGGCGCAGAGCAACAGGGCGAGCATCCAGAAGGCACCGGGCAGGCCGAGATGGTTCGCCGCGAAACCGACGCCGGCAGGGCCGACCAGAACGCCCGCATATCCTGTCATGGTGATAGCCGCGACTGCCAGGCCCGCGGGCATGACTTTCTGCGAGCCTCCCTTGCGGAACAGCACCGGCACGATGTTGGAAGCGCCAAGGCCGATCAGCAGAAAGCCGCCCATGGCAACGATCGCGTTCGGGCCGAGGAGGAGGAGAGCGAAGCCTCCGACGGCGATCACGCCACCCCACAGCATGATCGCCCTGTCTCCGAACCTCGCGGTGATGGCGTCGCCTCCCAGTCGGCCTGCGGTCATCGCTACGGCGAACAGCATATAGCCAAGGCCGCCATGGCTGGCATCGACGCGGCCCTGGCTGGTGAGAAGCAAGGCGCTCCAGTCGAGGATGGCGCCTTCGACGAGGAAGGTGATGGCCGCAAGAGCAGCGAGCAGCAGCACGAAGCCGCGGGGCATGACGAAGAGCGGCGCGTCCTCCGCTTGAATTGTTCGAAGCAGCCGCGGCCATGCGACGACCATGGCGACGACCATTACGACCGAGCTTAGAAGCGTGGCGGCGAGGGGGCCGGCCTTGACCGACAGAAGCAAAGTGACGAGCAGGGAGCCGATGAAGCCGCCGATGCTGAAGAGCGCATGGAAGCCGGACATCAGTGGCCGGTCAGCGCCTTTCTCGACTTCGACGGCGTGAATGTTCATGGCGACGTCGAGCGACCCGAGGCAGGCGCCGAAGGCGGCCAGGGCAAGGCCGAGGGTAAACGGCGTGCTGGCCAGGGCCAGTGTCGGCAAGATAAGCGCGAGGCCGAGACCGCCGGCGATGATGATCGGCTTGCTGCCGTAGCGCGCGCTCAGCATGCCGGTCGCTAGCATTGCCGCCACCGAGCCCAGGCCGAGGCAAAGCAGCAGCATGCCGAGCATGCCATCATCGACCCCGAGACGAGCCTTGGCGAAGGGGACGAGAGGAGCCCAGCAGGCGAGGGCAAAGCCCCCGACCAGAAAGGCAAGTCGTGTTGCCAGCCGGGTTTCCGGCCGATCGGTGGATTGCATGGTCATTCCTTGTCCTTCGAGATCAGGTGGGTGAGGCGACGTCACTCGCCTTCACGAGCGAAAAGCCGGCCTCGGCGGCCGCCTTCTCATCGTCGGCGGGCAGGTCGTTCTCGACGACAAGCCAATCGATATCGGCAGCGCCGCCGACGCGGTGCGGTGCGCGTTCGTGAAATTTCTCCGACGTAATCAACGCGATGCGGGATGCGCTTCTCTTGAGAAGCGTCCGCTTGAAGATCGCATCTGCATGTTCATACACGCTGACGCCGCCTCTTGCCGAAATGGCGCAGACACCCAGGAAGCAGCGGTCGATATTCATGGCTTCGATGGCCGCAACCGCGGAGGCGTCGACGCTTCCGCCGACGACGGGATCGACTGCGCCGCCGATCAGGACGAGCGGAATGTCGCCGCGCTTCATGATCGCACTCGCTATGTCGATGGAGTTCGTCGCGATCGTCGCTTCAAGATCCTTCGGCAGCAATCCCACCATTTCAAGATTCGTGCTGCCGCTGTCGAGAAACAGGAATTCTCCCGGTTCGATCATCGCGACGGCTGCCTGCGCCAAGACCTTCTTGCGGCCGGATTCCAGTCCGATCCGTGCGGATATGGGGTGAGAGAGCGTCAGCAGCGGCAGTGCGCCGCCATAGACGCGCCGGCATTTGCCCTCTGCGGCCAGTGCCCGCAGATCGCGACGCACGGCATCCTCGGACACGTTGAACTCCGCCGCGAGCGAAGCGGCTATGATCTGCCGCCCCTCTGCAAGCCGCGTTTCGATGACATCCCGGCGGGATAAAGGGAGTGAATTGCTCATAAATTTGCAGTACCGTGCATAAACAAGAGAGTCAATATTCGCGTTTATGCACGATTTGAATCGGCGATGATATAGATCGCGATTGGTTTGGTGGTCGCCGCCGCCATTTTGGCCAGAAACTGCACTTGCACGCTCAACGCTTGTAATGCTCCATGCGGGCTCAATCGCTGTTCGTATGAGTCTCCCTCGCCATGCTCAAAGATTTTTCCATCCAAAGCCTGTTCATGGGTTGCCTCACCGCCTTTGTCGGCTTTGCCAGTTCCTTTGCCGTCGTCTTCCACGGTCTGCAGGTCGTGGGTGCGACGGATGCGCAGGCGGCGTCGGGTCTCATGGCTCTTTCGGTTGCGATGGGCCTTTGTGCGATCTTGTCGAGTGCCGTGACCAAATTGCCGATCAGCATCGCCTGGTCGACGCCGGGAGCGGCGTTGCTGGCCAGCGCGGGCGCGATCGAAGGCGGCTTTCCGGCGGCGGTTGGGGCTTTCTTCATCTGTGGCGTTCTGATCGTTATTGCCGGGCTGTTTCGCCCATTCGGCCGCGCGGTCGCCTCGATCCCAGCGCCGCTGGCGAACGCCATGCTTTCGGGCGTGCTGCTTGGCCTGTGTTTTGCGCCGGTGAAGGCGATTGCCTTCAATCCTGCCTTCGGCCTGCCGATCATTCTCGCATGGATCGTCGTCGGCTCGTTCAAACGGCTCTGGGCGGTGCCGGCGGCACTTGCGGCCTTTGCCCTGGTGCTGGCCTTCGGTGTGAAGATACCGGATGGCGCGCTTGCCTCGCTCCAGCATTCGTTGCTGCCGACCGTCGAGCTGGTGAAGCCTGTGTTCACCGTCGCCGGCATCGTCTCCATCGCGCTGCCGTTGTTCATCGTCACGATGGCATCGCAGAATATCCCCGGCATCGCCGTGCTGAAGGTGCACGATTACGATCCGAAGCCAGGTCCGCTGTTTGCCATTACCGGTGTATTTTCACTGTTGGCCGCGCCATTTGGTGGCCATGCCGTCAATCTCGCCGCGATTACCGCCGCCATGTGCGCCGGGCAGGATGCGCATGCCGACCCCAAGCGGCGCTATTGGGCGGCGATCGTCGCCGGGATCGGTTATGTCATCTTCGGATTGCTGGCGAGTGCCGTGACGGCTTTCGTGGCGCTCGCGCCGCCGATCCTGATCGAGGCGGTTGCCGGCCTGGCGCTGGTCGGCGCGCTTTCCAATTCCGCCCTGAATGCCTTCCAGCAACCGGAATCGCGCGAGGCCGCGGCCATTACTTTTCTGGTGACGGCATCGGGCGTTTCCTTCGGAGGGGTTTCCGGCGCCTTCTGGGGCCTGCTTGCCGGCGGATTGATGATGGCGCTGTCGCGCGGCGTGCAGATGCTGAAGAAGTGAGCAAGGGGTTGCTTCTTTCTGATCCGGCGGCTATAAGCGCGGCCATGAAGACGACTGGCGCAAAGATTTCCGAACAGATTGCACGTGGGCGCGTTGCCCTGCGTGACAATACGCGCGCCCTTACTTCGCTTCTTCTCCTCGGCCTTACGCGCGGTTGTCGGGTCCTTTGAGGAGCGCCCGGCGGCCGAAAAGCCCGCTGGCCATCGCTCCTCGCGACTTACCCTAAAATCGACAGCTCACCCGCAAGGGGTCCGCATTTATCATCGCCAAGCCGCATCCGATCGGCTAAGACGCGGGATAAAATGACGGGAAAGGAAGAGACGAGACCATGGACGCGAACAGCCATTCCCCCAAAGGCATGCCCGAAGCGACGGTAAAATACCGCGCCTATCCCCAGATCAACATTTCCGACCGTACCTGGCCGTCGAAGATCATCACCAAGGCGCCGGTCTGGTGTTCGGTCGATCTGCGCGACGGCAACCAGGCGCTGGTCGATCCGATGGGCCACGATCGCAAGGCCCGCATGTTTCAGCTGTTGCTGGACATGGGCTTCAAGGAAATCGAGATCGGTTTTCCCTCTGCCTCGCAGACCGACTTCGATTTTGCCCGCTGGTGCATCGAGCACGGCAATGTGCCTGAGGATGTATCGCTGCAAGTGCTGGTGCAATGCCGCCCCGAATTGATCACCCGCACCTTCGAAGCGCTGGAAGGCGCCAACAAGCCGATCGTGCATTTCTACAATTCCACCAGCGAATTGCAGCGCCGCGTGGTGTTCGCCAAGGACGTACAGGGCATCAAGCAGATCGCCGTCGATGCGGCGAAAATGATCAGTGACATGGCGGCCAAGGCCGGCGGCGGCTATCGTTTCGAATATTCGCCCGAGAGCTTCACCGGCACCGAGCTGGATGTCGCTCTGGAAATCTGTAACGCCGTCATCGACGTGATGAAGCCGACGCCGGATAACAAGCTGATCATCAATCTGCCGTCGACAGTCGAAATGGCGACGCCGAACATCTATGCCGACCAGATCGAATGGATGTGCCGCAATCTCGACAACCGCGAAAACCTGATCATCTCCTTGCATCCGCACAATGACCGCGGAACCGGCATCGCCGCCGCCGAATTGGCCTTGATGGCCGGTGCCGACCGCGTCGAAGGCACTCTGTTCGGCAATGGCGAGCGCACCGGTAATGTCGACGTCGTCACGATGGCGTTGAACATGTTCACGCAAGGCGTCGATCCGGAACTCGATTGCTCCAACATCGAGCGCATGAAGGAAGTCTTTGAATATTCCAACCAGATGGTGATCGGCGAGCGCCACCCTTACGTCGGCGAGCTGGTTTACACCGCCTTTTCCGGCTCGCATCAGGATGCGATCAACAAGGGCATGAAGGCCGCCAAGGTCGCCAACGATCCGGTGTGGGAAGTGCCTTACCTGCCGATCGACCCGCAGGATGTCGGCCGCACTTACGAGGCGATCATCCGCATCAACTCGCAGTCCGGCAAGGGCGGTATCGCCTATATCATGCAGCAGGACTACGGGCTGAACCTGCCGCGCAACCTCCAGGTCGAATACCGCGAGGAGATCCAGCGCATCACCGACGAGGAAGGCAAGGAGCTGCCGTCCAAGCGCATCTACGAGCATTTCATCGAGCGCTACGTGACCCAGCCGAACGCGCGCATTCGCTTCGTCGACCATCACACGTTTGCCGATCCCGAGCACAAGGGCCAGCGCATCGTCGCCGCGGAGATTACCGACAATGGCGAAGTGAAGCGTATCGAAGGTCGCGGCAACGGCCCGATCGACGGTTTCATCAACGCGCTTTCGATCTATCTCGGCATCCCGATGTCTGTCGAGGATTATTCCGAGCACTCGCTCCAGCACGGCTCAAACGCGGCGGCGATCTCCTACGTCGAGGTCTCCCATCCGGGCGGCAAGCTCTTCGGTGCCGGCATCAATACCAACATCGTCGCTGCCTCCCTCGAGGCGATCGTCTCGGCGGCGAACCGCGTCCTCGCGATCAAGGCCGCGTAAGGCCTAAAGCATGTCGCGCAAAAGTGCGCAGCAATTTTGCGCGACATGCGCAAAATCAAGGACCTAAAGCGCGAGAAGCGAATCTGAAAGATCGC
This sequence comes from Rhizobium sp. NPDC090279, assembly GCF_044769665.1. Classification (NCBI taxonomy): domain Bacteria; kingdom Pseudomonadati; phylum Pseudomonadota; class Alphaproteobacteria; order Hyphomicrobiales; family Rhizobiaceae; genus Rhizobium; species Rhizobium sp. NPDC090279. The sequence goes on from NZ_JBIVYI010000002.1 coordinate 673,153, forward strand.
GACGCGCTTTAGGCTTTCCGCAACTTCTATTGAAGTCCCCTCGGTTATACCGGGGGATTTTTGTTTTGCCGGTTGCGAATATTGGGGCGGGCAGGGCCGTCACTTATCCTTGGTAAGCACAGCACGCTGCTTCGTCAGGCGCTCGAGCTCTTCTTCCTGCTCTGCGATGCGCTCCGACGTCCGTTCTTCATCGGCTGCGCCGGAAAAGGCGGCCGCCTGTTCGATCAGCTCGCGAAGATTTTCCCTTATCGCCGCGATGCGCCTGTCGATTTCAGGGATGGTCAGCAGAACGTCGGACATGTCGGAACTCCAGTCAGAATATCGGACCCGTGCGATTACCGCAGTCCATTATCCATCGACCGGCCGGCAGCTGCAAGCTGCAAAGCGGATGGGAGAGCTGTCAGATTTCCGAGGATACCCGGTTGGCGATCTGGTCGAGCATCGCATCCGATGAGGGGCCAACGATCGCATAGGTCGTGCTGTTGCGATGCCAGGACACGATGCTGATATCGTCCTTGATGGTTTCGCTGAAATCGTCGTCGGCAACGCCGTCGGTCTTAGTGAAGCAGATGGCGACGACATCGCCGTCGAGGTTCTTGTAGATCAGCTGGCCGACGGGCTTGCCGCCGGCAATGAACATGCGTGCGCCCTGGAAGACCAGACCATCGGCAGCAAGATCCGGAAAATTGAATTTGACGCCGACCGTGCTTGTCAGCCACCTGGCGATCTCGTCCAGCTGGCTTGCCTGCAGCTCGACCATATGCTGCGGCTGGCGCGAATAGATGCGGTGATAGGCGGCGATGTCATCCAGCCAGTTGCGCGTGGTGGCCTGCGCCGGCGTCGGGGGCGGACTTGCCGGGGCGTCAGCGGGCAGGATGCCGAAAAGATAGCCGATGCCGCCGCCGACAGCGAAGAGAATGAGGGCCGCGGCCAGCGACTGCCTGCCCGTCGGCACCAGTTTCAAGGATTGCCGGGCAATACGGGGGGAGGGGTCGCGAGTCTTCGGAGGCTGAGCGCTCTTGATGGAACGAACGAGCGCCAACGGCACCGGCTCCTTCAGAACCTCATCGAAAGCCTTGCGGCCGACATCGGAGCCGTGCTTCAGCTCATCGAAAATACGCCGTGCATCCGGGTCGGAGGCAATGAGCTTTTCCAGTTCTTCCTTTTCTTCACGGCTCGTTTCGCCGTCCATGAAGGCGGACAATCGGACTTCGAGCGGCGTTTTCTTCATGTCTTGCAATGCTTAAAACCTTCGAGGCGAGCGACTATGACCCTGGGAGGCAAGATAAAGGCGCGCGCTGGAGAGCCTTGACGTCACTGCCGACAGAGGAATGCCGAGGATGTCGGCGGCTTGCTTATAGCCGTGCCCCTCGACATCGACCAGCAGGAAGACACTGGCAAGTCCTTCTGGCAAAGATGTGACAAGCCGATGCGCTTCACCGGCTTCCACCAGATTTAAATGCGAGCTGGCTGCCGGCTCGCCCTGCTCCAGTGCGCTGCCCTTGGCCGCGGGCCGCAGCTTGTGGCGCCGCGCCTCATCGACCCATTGATGCCTGGCCATGGTATAGAGCCAGCTCTCCAACCTGCCGCCACTGTTCCAGAGATGGAACTTGGCGATGCCGCGCTGACAGATGCTCTGGACAAGCTCGTCAGCCTCGGCGAGATCGCCGGTCAGCGTCACCGCAAAGCGGCGCAGCTTCGGAAGAAGGCCGACCAGATCGCGTCTGATATCGATGGCTGCTACCGGCGTTGGCATGATCGTTCCAAGGAGGCGTTGGAGGTTGTTGTCTGGGCGAAGTGCTTCCGCAACGGTCGACCTTTCCCGTGAGAAAGATGATGCGAGCGGAACAATCGTCCTGTGTTGGTATGAACCATTTCCGTGCCGTTTCGCAAGTCTTCAAAAGCACTCGCGCGCCGAACTGTCTTTCTTCGAGTGGTGATCCGATCAGACGCCGGTCCGCTCTGTCTCAATGGGTGGCCCAGGCTCTCCAACGGCAGGCAGCAAACGTGAAGCCGGTTGCGAAAACCGGCATCCGGCGCTTCTTGTCGCGGCTTCAAAACCAATCTCATCCTCCAGGATTCCAATGGTTCGATTGTAGCGCCGTATCTTAGAAAACGCTATCGAAACGATGCAGGCGGTGGCGTCCAAACGCCCATCACATCGCCATGATATCGACGCCTCCCGGATCGACGCCGCTACCCTTGTCATTGAGGCTATAGCGCTCCGCCTTCAGCTCCCAGGCACCCGGACGGCCGGCAATGGTGAAGAGATTATAGGCGGCGCGCGGCTTTAATCCGCCGACCCCTTGCGATGCGGAGGCGATACCGACGACAGGCACCGGGTCCGTCTGGCCGCGCATCCAGTGCAGGGTGTTGAGGTGGGTGTGGCCATGCAGCACCAGCTCCGCACCACCCGTCGAGATCACGGCGGCGAAGCGGCGAATGCCGATCATGCGCTTGTAGAAGCTGGTTGCGCCCCTGATCGGCGGATGATGGATCATGACGACGCGAAAGAGGCCGGCGTCCCCGGCTGCCCGCAGAAGGTTCACCGTCTCGCGCGCCTGACGGGCGGAATAAAAGCCGCTTGCCGCAAAGGGCGGCGTGGCGACGGCTGTGGAGCAGCCGATCAGCGCGACCTGCTCGCGGATACGCAGATACGGAAAGATCCGCTGGTCTTCCTGCCATTCGGCAGGTGCGCGATCGCCTCTGACATAGGGATACCAGGCGCGCATCGCCCTTTCGTAGGCGCCGGGCACATAGGCATCGTGATTGCCGGGCACGACCGACGTGTGGAGGGGATCGCCGACCGTCTTCAGCCATTCAGCCGCGGTCTGGATCTCCATGCCGCTCGCAAGATTGACGAGATCGCCGGTTACGGCCAGATGATCGGCCTGTTTCGCCCTGATGTCGTCGAGAAGGAGGTCAAGCGTGTCGCCAAAAAGATGCTTGCGCCGGTTCCGGTGCCAGTTCACAAATCCGGTAATGCGTTTGGAGGCGAGTTCTCTGATTGAAAGACGTGGCAGCGGACCAAGGTGAACATCGGAAATATGCGCGAGTTTGAACATGGGATGAGACATAGCCCACTCTATTGTCAAAACAAATACATCCCCCATCCGATTGCAGATCGGGATGCCGGGGTTCAGGCATGAGCAACGACAATCGAAGGGATGAAAGGCAGAGTTTGGCCGCTCGGCTGTTTGGCCGGGCAATACATGTCTATTTCATGCTGACCCGCAGCATGACGCTTGGCGTGCGTGCGGCCTGCTTCGACCGCGAGGGGCGGATCTTTCTGGTGCGGCACTCCTATATCGCCGGCTGGCATATGCCCGGCGGCGGTGTCGAGCGCCATGAGACCGTGGAGCAGGCACTGGAGAAGGAGTTGCGCGAGGAAGGCAATCTGGTGATCTCGGGCAAGCCGCAGCTCTTCCACGTCTATTTCAACAACCACACCAGCAAACGCGACCACGTCGTCTTCTACCGCGTTGAGGTCACTCAAACCGCACCGCGCAAGCCGGATCGCGAAATCGTTGAAAGCGGGTTCTTTGCCGTCGATGCGCTGCCGCCGGGCACGACCAAGGCAACCTATCGCCGGCTCCAGGAGCTGGATGGAGCGTTGGCTCCCTCCAGTTATTGGTAGTGGCCGGTCCTTGGATCATGCGGCCTTTGCCAGCCGCTCCCGCCCATGCGGACGATCGAAGTCCAGCTTGGGGCCGACCGGCACAATCCCGGTGGGATTGATGGTCTTGTGGCTGCCATAATAGTGCTTCTTGATGTGCTCGATATCCACCGTCTCGGCAACGCCGGCAATCTGATACAGGTCTCGCAGATAGGCTGAGAGGCTGGCATAGTCGGCGATGCGGCGGATGTTGCATTTGAAATGGCCGACATAGACAGCGTCGAAGCGGACGAGCGTCGTGAACAGCCGCCAGTCGGCCTCCGTCAGCCGATCTCCGAAAAGATAGCGTTTTGTCGCAAGCCGCTGGTCGAGCATGTCGAGCGTTTCAAAGACGCGGATGGCATTTTCCGCATAGGCTTCCTGCGTTGTCGCGAAGCCGGCCTTGTAGACGCCGTTGTTGACCGTGTCGTAGACGAGTTCGTTCAGGGCATCGATATCGGCGCTGAGATCGGCGGGATAGAAATCCGCCCTGGAGCCGGTCAGGCCATCGAAGGCGGTGTTGAACATGCGGATGATTTCGGCCGATTCGTTGCTGACGATCGTGCCGGCCTGCTTGTCCCAGAGAACGGGAACGGTTACCCGGCCGGAATAATGCGGATCGGCCTTCACGTAGATTTCCCAGAGCGCCTTGGCGCCGAAGAGAGGATCGCCGGTTCCGCCGTTCTTTCCGTTGAGTTCCCAACCGTTCTCCAGCATCAGCGGATCGACGATCGAGACCGAGATCAGCTCTTCGAGCTTCTTCAGCTTGCGGAAGATCAGGGTTCGGTGCGCCCAGGGGCAGGCGAGAGAGACGTAGAGATGATAGCGTCCGGCCTCTGCCTTGAAGCCGCTCGTGCCTGTCGGGCCGGGGCTGCCATCCGCTGTCACCCAGTTTCGGAATTGCGACGCGGCGCGCTTGAAATGGCCCTGCGTGTCTTTGGTGTCGTACCAGACGTCATGCCAGACGCCGTCAACCAATATGCCCATTGCTCAATCCTTTCGGAGGTGCTGCCGAAAACTCACGATGAAAATACCGGGTGCGTGCCGGATTTCGAGACGACAAATGATGAACACTGCGTTGCATGTGCTGTAGAGAGGCCCCCCATCGGCGTCGTGCTCCTGGACAAGACATGATGCGGGCACGATCTTGCATCAATAGACGGCAGCATGCATTTTGCGTTGGACGCGCCGAATATTTCCTGCTATCCGGCTTTTCACACTTTAAGGACCGCTTGTCATGAAAGTAACCAGAAGCCTGCGACGACGCCGATGAACTTGAACGCTCGACGAGCGCTTTCGAGAACAATTCCGTCTGTCTATCTGGTTTCCTTGGTCTAATGTACAAGCACGATCTGGTCTACCTCACTGAGGATGCGTCGCACGACGCTGTCATCGAACTCATCAACGAAGAAGCGTTTGGCCCTGGCCGGTTTACGCGCGCTGCGGCTCGCATTCGCGAACAGGGGCCACACGATCGGTCGCTATCCTTCATCTGCGCCGACGACGGCGAGACCATCGCCTCCGTGCGGATGACGCCGGTATTGGCTGGATCGGTCAACGGACATCTGCTAGGACCGCTCGCCGTACGCCCTTCGCACAAGAACAAGGGCATCGGCCGCGAGCTTGTGCGGATCGCGGTCGAAGCTGCGAAGCGCAAGGGCTCGGAAGCCGTCATCCTGATTGGCGATCCGCCCTATTATGGCCCGCTCGGTTTCGAGAAGGTCGCCTATAACGCGCTGGCTTTTCCGGGCCCCGTCGATCCCAATCGGGTGTTGGTCGTGCCGGTTGCCGCCGACACCCATGCACGGTTGCCCGGCTCCATCGTCTGGCGCGACGATGCCGCTCTGGCTGCCGATGTCGAGGACGATGATCTGGGCGATGTCGTTCAGATCACGGCGATTGCGGTCTAAGTTTCCATTAGCGAACGATTGCCCGGCTTGATATTAGCTGGGCAGCAGTCTCTTCTGCAGAAAGAAGCGGCTGCGGCCGGCGGGGAAATCCGGCAACTCGCCGAAGATGGCATAGCCCTGCCGCTGGTAGGCCTTCAGCGCCTGTGGGTTGAAGGTATCGATCCACGCGCCGAAGCAGCCGCGGGCGACTGCTTCGGCTTCCGCCGCTTCCAGCAACTTTCCGGCCATGCCTTGGCCGCGCAGCGTTTCCGGCACGAACAGCCATGCCGTGAACAACCAGCCCCAGGCCGTGTAGCCCGACACCCCGCCGATGACCTTGCCGCTTTCGTCGCGGATCAGCACCGCAAGCGAGCGGCGCTTGGAGGGGCCGACATCGGCGGCATTGAAGGCCGTCAAACCCTCGCTGATCGCAGCAAGTTCGCCTTCAGAGGGGGCATCGGTCACATCGAGTTGCGTCATCAGATTCACCGTCCTTCGCGCCACCATGTGGCGGAGAAGGCAAAGAGGAGGGCGGCAAGACCGACAAAGCCTGCAAACAGCGGCAGGGTGTTGATCCCCTTCAAGACGGTTTCGTCGGTCATGCGGATGGTCAGACGCTGCCCGTCGGCGACACGCACCGCACCGCGCACCGGCAGGACCTGCGGGACCGTGACGCTGCCGTTTGCGCCGGCAATGCGGGTGACCAGACCCTTGGTCTTCTGTGCGAGCGGCTTCAGCGTCTCGGTGGTCGAGATCATCGCCTTGAATTCCGGAGCATCGATGGCGCCGATATGCACCAGCGTCGACAGATTGCCATTGGCGATCTGATAGAGCCCGATCTCGTTCATATGCTTCTCAGCCTGATAAAGACCCGGTTGCGTCTGCTTCAGCGGCAGGGTCTCAGTCTGGCCCGACGGCAATTTGATGGTGGCGGGGCCGGGGTCGTCGCCGATGGTCTGGCGCGTCACCTGCAGCGTGCGGCCGGCGGCGTTTGCCGTCAGCGCCTCTTCTTCCAGGGCCGGCTCCTTCAGCAGCCAATGGGCGATGCGGCGATAGAGCGACACATGCGGGCCGCCGCCTTCGAAACCGCGCGCCCAGAGCCAGCCTTCGTCGGAGAGCAGCATGGCGACACGGCCCTGACCGACGCGATTGAGCACCAAGAGCGGGCTGTTGTCGGCTCCGACCATAACGGTCTGGCCCTGCGGCTTTTCAACATCGACGCTGCGGAACCAGCGGCCCCAATGCGGCGGCTCGGTGTCGGAGCCGTCGAGGCCACGCGTCACCGGATGCTTGCGACCCTGATCCGACAGGCGCGGATAAAAGGCCTTCTCGATCATCTGACCGGTCGGCTCGGCCGGCAGCACCGAGGCAAGCGGCGTCAGCGCGATCGAGCTGCCGCCGGCATGCTCGGGACCGGCCGCCACCAGCAGGGCGCCGCCATTTTCGACATATTGCGCCATGTAATCATAATAGATCGTCGGCAGGACGTTCTGGCGGTCCTGATAGCGGTCGAAAATGATCAGGTCGAAAGAGTTGATCTTGTCGACGAAGAGCTCGCGCGTCGGGAAGGCGATCAGCGACAGTTCGTTGATCGGCGTGCCGTCCTGCTTGTCCGGCGGCCGCAGGATGGTGAAATGCACGAGATCGACTGATGCGTCCGATTTCAACAGGTTGCGCCAGGCACGCTCGCCCGCGTGCGGCTCGCCTGAGACGAGCAGGACGCGCATGTTCTGGCGGATGCCTTCGATCAGCTGGACAGTCTGGTTGTTGATCGGCGTGACTTCTCCGGGAACCTCGGCGACGGCGAATTCGAGGACGTTGTTGCCGGCGCGCGGCACCTTGAAGCTGAAGGGCGTGTCCTGGCCGGGTGTGGCTTGCAGCGTGGCGATCTCGTCGCCGTTCATCTTGACGGTTACGGCCGCGGTGCCGCCGGGGCTCTTGCCGTCGTCGACGACGCGGAAGACGAGCTGCTGTTCGTCGTTGACGATGCCGAAGCGGGGTGCGCGCACGATTTCGATGCGGCGATCGAATTCGTCCGGCTTGCCTGTTATCAGCCCGTGAATGGGTGCGTCGAAACCAAGCTGCTGATTGACGCCTGGGATGTCGTGGATCTGGCCGTCGGTCAGGAAGATCACGCCGCCGATGCGGGCGGGCGGCACGTCGGCGATTGACGAGGAGAGAGCGGAGAAAAGCCGTGTCGATGGCGAATCCGATTCCGCCGGGTCGCGGAACTCGACGATGCGGGGCTCTATGCGCGGGAACTGCGCCAGCCGGTCCTTGAGCATCGCCAAGGCCTCGTCCGTCATCTTTGCGCGTTCCGGCGTCTGCTGGCTGAGGCTGCGGTCGACGACGACGGGGACGATCGTCGTCAGTGGATCGCGATCCTCCTGCATGAGTACCGGATTGGCGAGTGCCGCCAGCAGGGCGATGCCCGCCAATGCGCGAACCCAGCTGCCGCGCAGACGCCTGTAAATGGCAAGCGCTGCGATGGCGAGCGTGAGCACCGCCAAAGCGGCAAGTACAGGCCAGGGGAGGAAAGGGGCAAAACCGATATTCATATCATTGCCCCAAGCGCTGCAGGATATCGGGAACGTGGACCTGATCGGACTTATAGTTTCCGGTCAGCATGTACATCATGATGTTGACGCCCGTGCGATAGGCATATTCTCGCTGGGTCTCGTCCGAGGGTACGGTCGGCAGCAGCGGCGAGCCATTGTCGTCGACGGCCCAGGCACCGGCAAAGTCGTTGCCCGTAATCATGATCGGCGTCACACCGTCGGAGGTGGCGACCGCGTTTGCGTCGCGGCGTGCATCCTGACGCGCCTCCACCCAGAGCGGGCTGTCGGCATAGCGGCCGGGGAAGCTCGACAGCAGGTAGAAGGATTTGGTCAGCACATGGCCTGCGGGCACCGGCTCCAGGGGCGGTATATCGAGATTGGCGAGGATCTGCTGCAGCCGCTGGCCGTTCGGGCTCGGCGACGAGGTGTCGCCCATCGTGTCGATGGCGTCGCGCGTGTCGAAGAGCACGGTGCCGCCGTTGCGCATATAGGCATCGATGCGGTTGATGGCATCGTTGGACGGCATCGGCGCCGTTGCTGAAACCGGCCAGTAGATCAGGGGGTAGAAGGCCAGTTCATCCTTGTTGAGGTCCAGGCCCACCGGCGGACCGGGCTCCAATGTCGTGCGATAGGTGAGGTAGTCGGAGAGGCCGGCGAGCCCGCGTTCCGATATATGATCGATGTCCGTTTCGCCTGTGACGACATAGGCAAGATGTGTCTTGTCCAGCCGCGAAAAGATGGCGTCGTCTCCGGGTTTTGAATCGTCCGCGAGTGCATTTGCCGGATGCAGGAAGATGGCGAGCGAGGCTGCCAGCAGCAGCATGGCTGCACCGCCCGCGATCGTCTTTGCCGATCTGCCGAGGCGCGGGAAAGCACCGTTCATGAACAAGACGATCAGGCTGTCGGCCAACAGCAGCAGGAAGGCAAGGGTGAAGAGGATCGGCTTTGCCGACCAGGCTTCCCCGCCGATAAGACCTTCGCGTGCGACGGCGCCGGCAGCCGAAACATCGAGCGGCTTGAGCGCCGTGCCGTTCGGCAGGGTATTGAGCGCGCTAAAACCTTCTTCGGAACCGTAGAGGCCGGGCGGGTTGTCGAAACTTGCGACAGCCGCCCCCTTGTTGCTCGGTTCCAGCGGCCGTGCGCTGCCGATCTCGCTGGTCAGTACGCCCTTGGCGGTCAGGAGCCGATAGGGCGGCATCGCTTCGCTTGCCTTGGAGGCTGAGCCTTCCGCCGATGTGACGCCGCCGGCGCGCGACAGCTGCACGATGCGGCGCAGCATCTCGACGAAATCGCCTGATATCGGCAGATCGGACCATTGCGGCTCGGCACTGACGTGGAAGAGAACGATGCGGCCGGCCTGCATCTGCTTTTCGGTCACCAGCGGCGTGCCGTCGGCGAGGCTCGCCCAGGTGCGCTCGGCAAGATCCGGCGTCGGCTCGGCCAGAACCTGTCGCTTGACCAGGACATTGGTCGGCTTCGGCATGCCGGCGAAGGGGCCGAATGAGGGGAAATCGGCAAGCGGCTGCGGCTCGGCCCAGGAAAGCGCGCCGCCGAATGTGCGCTCGCCCTGCCGCAATGTGACGGGAACGAGCGGATCATCGGCGGGTGCCGCGGCAAGGCGCGGTCCGGCGAAGCGGACGAGCGTGCCGCCATTCTCAATCCACTTCTGCAGCGGCGCATAGGTTTCCTGCGGCAGGCGACCGACATCCGCCATGATGATGATCGAGGGATTGCCCGTGAGCAGTTCTGGGATCGACTTTGCCAGATCGGCGCTGTTGGGCTGCGTCAGGTCGGCATAGGGCTGAAGGGCGCGCTGGATATAATAGAGCGGCGACAGGATCGGCTGGAATTCATCGGCCGCCTGACCGGAGAGAAGCGCCACGCGGCGTCGGCGAAAACCATCATCGAGCAGATAGACGCTGCCGGCGCTTGCCTGGCGATCGATGCCGATGCGGGCGAAATCATTGCGCATTTCGAAGGGGGCGGTGATCGAGCCGCTGGCGACCGTCTGCCCGCCCGCGAAATCAAGCGAACCGGCTGCAATCGGCCGGCCTTGGTTGTCCTGCGCGGTCAGCCCAAGACGCATCGGGCCGGCGCCGCTCAGCCGCGTTGCCGTCACTGTCATGTTGCTGGCGGTATTGGACGCGCCGCTGATTGCGACGATGTCGTGGCCATCGCCTTCGACCAGCCGCAGCTCGCTCGGCTGAAGTGCGGCGAGCCGGCTGACGATGTCGTCCTTGTCTTTGCTCTCGACGCCATCGGAGATGAAGGCGACCGTGCCGGGCTTTGTGCCGTTGAGCGCCGCTTTCACGGCGTCGGCGGCGCGCTGTCGATCCGGCACCAGCGGCCTTGGATTCATCGCATGCAGCTTGTCGCGGGCCGCTGTCGCCGCCCCCGGCGTCGCGTCATTGCCCTGTTCGGCGGTGAAGGCGATCGAGACGGGGATGCCCTTGGCATCGGCATCGTCGATCAGCGCGTCGGCGGTGCGCACACGGCGCTCCCAATCCGAGACGCTCGCCCAGCTGTTGTCGATCATCAGCACCAGCGGGCCGCTGCTCGAGAGCGTGTTGCTCCGCGGATTGAACATGGGATTGGCAATGGCGAGGATGACCAGTGCGGCGAGCAGCATACGCAAAAGCGTTAGCCACCAGGGGCTGCGGGCCGGCGTTTCCTCGCGCTTGAGAATGCTTGCCAGGATGCGGAACGGCGGGAAGACTTCACTTCGTGGCTGTGGCGGCGTCAGCCGCAGCAGCCACCAGATCGCCGGGAGCAGGATGAGTGCTCCGAGGATGGCCGGCGACGCGAATGCGAAGGAGAGGCCGCTCATGGCTGTCCTCCAGACGCGACCCTGGCGGGCATGCCGGAAAGATACATATGTACGGCGACCAGCGCCTCGGAGGCCAGTCGGTCGGTGCGATGGCTGACGAAGGTCCAGCCGAGATGGCGCAGCGACTGGCCGAGATTTTCACGCCGCGCGAGATAGGCGCGCTGATAATCCTCGCGCAGGTTTTCCGCGCGGCCGGCGATCAGCTTCGAACCCGTTTCTGGATCGCTGAATTCGGTGCGTCCACTATAGGGAAAGAGCTCTTCGGCGGGGTCGGCAACCTCGATCACATGACCGCGCAGCCCTCGGCGGGCCAATGGTCCGATCCTGCCCATGACGCCGTCGGCATCGTCGAGAAAATCGCCGATCAGCACGATATCGCTCCAGCCGCGGATCATCGCCGTCTGCGGCAGGCCGCCTTCGAGCGGGGTGTGCATCAGGGCTGCGGCCAGGCGTTCGGCGGCGTTGCGGGTCGAAACCGGCTCCATGATACCGGGGCAGCCGATCCGTTCGCCGGAGCGGGAAAGAATTTCCGCCAACGCCAGCATGAGGACGAGCGCACGGCCTTCCTTGGAGGCATGGCCATAGGTCGATTTATACATCATCGACGGCGACAGATCGGCCCAGAGCCAGATCGTGTGCGCGGCCTCCCATTCATGATCGCGGATATAGGTATGGTCGTCGCGAGCCGAGCGCCGCCAGTCGATGCGCGAAAGGCTTTCGCCTTCGGTATAGGGTCGGAACTGCCAGAAGTTCTCGCCGATGCCGCGCTTACGCCGGCCGTGCCACCCGGCAATCACCGTGTTGGCGATGCGCTTGGCTTCCACGAGGCAATCCGGCACGAGGGCGGCGCGACTGCGGGCACGGGAAAGCGCATCATTGCCTGAAGTCGGTCTGACGATCTGTCCGATGGATGCCACGCGTTTACATTCTCCTCGACATCCAGCTTACGGTCTCGACTGCTTGACCAGCCCGGCGATGACATCGCGCACGGACATGCCTTCGGCGCGAGCCGCAAAAGTCAGCGCCATGCGATGTTCCAATACGGGCTCGGCGAGCGCATGAACATCGTCGATCGACGGTGCAAGCCGGCCCTCATAAAGGGCGCGGGCACGGGCGCATAGCATCATCGCCTGACCGGCGCGCGGGCCGGGACCCCAGGCGACGTGCTTGTCGGTCGAGGCGTTACCCTGACCGGGACGAGCGGAGCGCACCAGAGACAGGATCGCATCGACGACGCCGTCGCTGACGGGCATCTGACGGATCAGTTGCTGGATTTCCAACAGGCGCTCGGCATCGATGACCGCCTGCGGCGTCGCTTCGCTCAGGCCGGTGGTTTCGAGCAGGATGCGACGCTCGTCGGCAAGTTCGGGATAATCAACATCGACCTGCAGCAGGAAGCGGTCGAGCTGGGCTTCCGGCAGCGGATAGGTGCCTTCCTGTTCCAGCGGGTTCTGCGTTGCAAGAACATGGAACGGAGCGGGCAGGTCGTAACGCTGACCGGCGATGGTGACGTGATACTCCTGCATGGATTGCAGCAGAGCCGACTGCGTGCGCGGCGAGGCGCGGTTGATTTCGTCGGCCATCAGCAATTGCGCGAAGACCGGGCCCTTGACGAAACGGAAGGAGCGGCGGCCGGTTTCATCCTGATCCATGACTTCGGAGCCGAGAATATCCGAGGGCATCAGGTCCGGCGTGAACTGCACGCGGCTGGAGGCAAGGCCGAGGACGGAGCCGAGCGTGGTCACGAGCTTTGTCTTGGCAAGGCCCGGAACGCCGACCAGCAGAGCATGGCCGCCGGCCAGCACGGCCAGAAGCGTGTTTTCCACGACGCTTTCCTGGCCGAAAATGACCTTCGACACCTCCTGGCGAACGGCGGCAATATCGCCCAGCGCCTTCTCGGCTGAAGCGATGATGGCCTGCTCGTCGAGGCTTGTTTCGGTCGATTTGATCATGCCCATTTGCGTCTCCAATGGCAGAAAAACGGTGTGCGTGATTCGCAGACGTTACACATTTGCCTCATAATCAATACAACTTATCGCCAGCAAGACGGCTGACAAGCACGTTTCAAATGACTATCTCGTGAGAACTGTCATATTCCTGACTAACGACGAACCGGGACAGAAGAATGGCAACCGAGGAAATCAGGACAACGGGCGATGCCCCAAGCCTCGCGGCGCTGATTTCGCGCGCGGCGGGCGATAGTGGCGGTTCCAAGAAGGGGCTGCCGCCCGTCGATCGCTGGAATCCGCCGTTTTGCGGCGATATCGACATGGAGATCCGTGCCGACGGCACCTGGTTCTATCTCGGGACACCGATTGGCCGTGCGCCGCTCGTTCGGCTGTTTTCCACAGTTCTGCGCAAGGATGCGGATGAAAGGACCTATCTCGTCACGCCTGTGGAAAAGGTCGGCATTCGCGTCGTCGACGCGCCGTTCGTGGCCGTCGAGATGAGCGTGACGGAACGTGAGGGCAGACGCGTGCTGACCTTCCGCACGAATGTCGGCGATGTCGTCGAGGCGGGCAGGGATCATCCGATCCGTTTCGTCATTCGCGGCGACAACGACGAGCTGAAGCCCTATCTGCATGTTCGTGGACGCCTGGAGGCTCTGGTGACGCGAGCGGTCATGTACGATCTGATCGAGCTCGGCGAGCCCGTCGAAATTGCCGGGCGGGAGATCTTCTGCGTGCGTTCCGGCAGCTCGATCTTTCCCGTCATGCCGGTTGCCGAACTGGATGCGCTCACTCGATGAATGAATTCCCCCTTTATTCCGCGGATGAATTCCGCCGTCGTGCCCTCCATCAGAGCGGCAGGCCGGTGGAGCTTGCCTGGCGCGATCATGGCGATCATCGCCTCAATCCCGAGACTATATCCCAGGTCGCGGATCTGAAACTCAAGGATGCCGCGGTGCTCGTGCCCGTTGTCGATAGCGGCGACGATGCCAAGGTGATCTTCACGCTCAGGACTTCGACCCTGCGCAAGCATTCCGGCCAGATCGCCTTTCCGGGCGGTGCCATCGATCCGGAGGATGCGTCGCCGGAAATGGCGGCGGTGCGCGAGGCGGGCGAGGAAATCGGCCTGGCCGATATCTTCATCGAACCCGTCGGGCGGCTGCCGCATTATCTGGCGGCGACGGGCTTTCGCATCACGCCCATTCTCGCCGTTGTGAAGCCGGGCTTTCATCTGGCTCTCAATCCGACCGAGGTCGAGGATGCCTTCGAGGTGCCGCTCTCCTTCCTGATGGACCCCGGCCACCACGTGACCGACACGATGCTCTGGCAGGGGACCGAGCGTCATTTCTACCGCATGCCCTACGAGCAGCGCATGATCTGGGGCATTACCGCGGGTATTGTCCGCACGCTTTATGAAAGGCTCTATACATGACGTCCGTAGCCGATGAGGCGTGGTTTCGCGATGAGGCATTGCAGCGGGTGCTGGCGTTGCTCGATGCCGATGGCGGCGAGGGACGGGTGGTGGGCGGAGCCGTCCGCAACAGTCTGATGGGGCTGCCGGTTGCCGATATCGACATCGCGACCACGTTGTTGCCGGAAGTTGTTGTGGATAGAGCGCAAGCGGCCGGGATCAAGGCGGTGCCGACAGGCATCGCGCATGGCACCGTCACTCTGGTGATCGATGGAAAGCCGTTCGAAATCACCACCTTGCGGCGCGACGTTGAGACGGACGGGCGCCGTGCCGTGGTTGCGTTCAGCCGGGATTGGCAGGCCGATGCCGAGCGCCGCGACCTGACGATCAATGCACTCTATGCGTCCGCCGATGGCGAGGTCGTGGATCTCGTCGGCGGCCTTGCCGATTTGGAGCGCCGCAACATTCGCTTCATCGGCGATGCGGCAACCAGGATTGCCGAGGATCATCTGCGCATCCTTCGGTTCTTCCGCTTCTTCGCCTATTACGGCAGCGGCCGCCCTGATGCCGATGGGCTGCGCGCCTGCGCCGCTGCGCGGTCGAAGATCGCTGCGCTTTCGGCCGAGCGCGTCTGGTCCGAAATGAAGAAGCTGCTTTCGGCTGAGGACCCGGGCAGGGCGCTGCTCTGGATGCGCCAGGTCGGCATATTGACTGAAGTGCTGCCGGAAACCGAAAAATGGGGAATCGACGCCATTCCCGGGCTTGTCGCTGCCGAACAGGCCCTCGGCTGGCAGGCGGAGCCTCTGCTGCGGCTTGCCGCCATCATACCACCCGACGCAGCAAGGCTTGCCAAGCTTGCCGAGCGGCTACGCCTCTCGAAGGCCGAAGGCGCTTACCTTCAGGCGTGGGCGAACGCACCTGCCGTCAAGGACGATATCTCGGAAGCGGCCTTCGACCGCCTGCTTTATCGCCACGACCCTTCCGGTGTCGCTGTTCGCCTGAAGCTGGCGCTGTCGGTTGCCCGAAGCAAGGCGGAAGGCGATTTCCAGGAGATGGCGCGGGTTGCCCGGCTCGGAAGGTTGCTGGCGCGCATGGCAAAATGGAAGAAGCCTGCTTTCCCGCTCAATGGCGCCGATGCGCTTGCCGCTGGTGTCAGCGCCGGGCCGCGCGTCGGCGAGCTTCTCGGCAGGCTGGAGCAGGAGTGGCTCGACGGGAATTTTGCGATGAAACGGGCGAGCCTTCTCGCCCGGCTCAAGGATTTGGCCAGCGCCTGATATTCAGGCCTGATCCGCGCATCTGATTGGGCGGGCGGCCCAATCAGGCCGCATGGGCCTCGTCGCGAATCCGTGCCTTGATATTGTCGACCATGTTCTCGCGGATGATTGTTTCGCCATGCGCTTCGCGCATGTGCTCGATGGCGCGGCGCACGACTTCGGCGTCATCCTTGGCGCGGGTATGCCAGGCGCAGCCGGGCACGAGCGTACCACATTCGAACATTCGCATGTCTTCCTCCTCATCCTTCAATAGTTTCCTGCCCCTTCATGCGAAGGGCATGAAGGCCTAAACGCAACGAACGAGAAAAGGTTTCTGCCGTCCGGCAAGTCTCTCGCTTGCCGGCGGCGGTCTTGTGGACATCAATCCGGCATTGCCCAGGATTTGAAGCAGTCCGATGACTGATATCGGGTAATGGGCGCTTGCCTGGCCGAACGATCGGCCGCGAAGCTGGCGATATCGTTCGGAGACTTGCCTGCCAATTGCATCCTTACCTGCTCGATGAAGCAGGAAAGCGGCAGATCGGACCCGCTGCGGGTCCGCATATCCTCGGCCAGTCGCATGATGAACTCTGGACTATCGACTGCGCGCGAAAGTTTCTGTTCTTTCGAAGCTTCCGTGACTTGTTTGTCTGCTGCCATTACAACCTCCTCCGATTGAAACGAGCATTAGGTCACTTAGGCATTCCTCCCGCCGATTTCAGGGCGTTGTCCGATCATTTAATGTTGAACGCTCAAAGCGCATCGCGATCTCTTAGATTCGTTCTCTGCGCTTGCCGCCCTTGGCTTTTCACATGCCGTCATCGCAAAATCGCTGCTCATTCTTGCGCAACATGCCTTAGGGCCAACGCACCACTGGCGGCAGGGAGGATAGGATCGACTCGACGTTGCCGCCGGTCTTCAGCCCAAATATTGTACCCCTATCGTACAGCAAATTGAACTCCACATAGCGCCCGCGACGAATTAATTGCTCATCGCGGTCCTCTTCCGTCCATGTTTCGTTGAAATTGGAACGAACGATCCGCGGATAGACCATTGCGAAGGCGCGACCGACGTCACGGGTGAAGGCGAAATCGGCGTTCCAGCCGCCGGCTTCTTCCGTCGAGTGCAGCCAGTCGAAGAAGATGCCGCCGATGCCGCGCGGCTCGTTGCGGTGCTTCAGGAAGAAATATTCGTCGCACCAGCTCTTGTAGCGCTGGTAATCGGCAACGGCATGACGGTCGCAGACGATCTGCATGGCGCGGTGGAAGAGAGCGCTGTCGGGGTCGTCCTGGGTGCGGCGGCGATCGAGCACCGGCGTCAAGTCGGCGCCGCCGCCGAACCAATGGCTCGTCGTCACCACCATGCGGGTGTTCATGTGTACGGTCGGCACGTTCGGATTGACGGGATGGGCAATCAGCGACAGGCCGGAGGCCCAGAAACGGGGATCTTCCTCGGCGCCGGGAATCTGGCTGCGAAAATCCGGAGAGAACTCGCCATAGACCGTCGAGGTGTGGACGCCGACCTTTTCGAAGACGCGGCCTTCCATCATGGACATGCGGCCGCCGCCGCCCTGGCCCTTGTCCCTCTGCCAATCCTTGGCGACGAAGCGCCCGGGTTCCTGGTCGGAGAGGGGGCCGGTCAGCTCGTTTTCCAGCTGCTCGAATTCCGCGCAGATCGTGTCCCGCAGGCCCTCGAACCAGTGTCGCGCTGCCTCTTTCTTTTCTTCAATATCCTCGGGTAATCCCTTGGGAAGATTGGGTCGTTCCATTCATGCTCTCCGACGGTGCGAGCGGCCGGCGGCCCGCGATTCGCATTTTATGTATCGTGATTTGGAATATCAGCAAGATTGCGGCGCAACCAGTGCAGCAACGTCGCAGGAAAATCGACTCGCAAATTTCACAATGCGGTATTATGTTCCCTCTCTCAAAGGCGAGGTTTTATCATGAGGATACCCGGACCGCCGCCCCTGGATGGGTTGAGAAACAGAATATTCCGTTATCGGCAGGAACACCCTGCAGGTGGGAAGAGCGAATTCGTTCGCGAGACCTTTTGTCTGAGCCGCCCCGAAGCGCGTGAAAAGGCGCGCGAATGGTTCGATGAATTCCCGAAAGCCGCCTATTGGACCGAAGTCGAAAGCTGGCGTCAGATCGATGGCGATCGCATCGAATTCACCATGCGGCGCTTGCCATCGGCGGATTGACACGAACGACATGGCTGCTGCAGTGATCGGCGAAGGGGCCAGGGCGCCAGCCGGTCCCTTTGAGTCCGGCTTGTTACCTGTCGCCGGCTCAATGCGGCTTGGGTGATTGTGGATCATCCGGCTGCCCGGATGCGGACGGTTGAGCACCGGGCATCGGGCCCGCAGAGAAAGCTTTCTTGACCTTCTCGATCGTGGCCGTGTTTCCACCGGCTGGAACCGGCGGTGAGGCGGGCGTTGTCGGCGGCTCGGCGACGACATTGAGCTTTGCAGCTTGATGTTCTTTCGTCTTCGCATCGTCGATGATCGGCGATGCCGCAAGAATCTCCATGAGTGTGATGGTCACCGGCAGATGGCCGCCCAGATCGGTGTTCGTGTGATGCCATGCATGCGCAACGCGCTGATCGGCATGAATGAACGAGCGGGAGTTGATTTCGCCGAACCAGTCCCATTCACCCATGACATCGACAACATCGGTGAAGACAGGCGGCATCGCGATACGCGTGCCGATCGTCACGATCTTGGTATTTCGTGCGAGCTTGGCGACCCGTCCTTCATCCTGCTTCCAGAGGTCATGCAGTGCGGCTGACAGCACCAGATTACCCTTGGAATGGCCCGCCAGCAGGCGGAAGGAGAGGCGGGGGTCGGCGAGAAGCGCCTGCACGGTTCTCGTGTCGAGGCTGGTGCGGGCAGTCGTCGCATCCCCCTGCGCTCCGACCTTCGGGCGACCGGCAAGGTCGTCCAGGCTTTCGAGAAAGGGCCGCAGACCTCTCAGGTGACCGAAGAAAAACAATCCGCCGAGGGCTTCGGTAATGACATCGGCGATACCGTAGCCGGAGACGACGACGGCAACCGGCCCATCGACCGCATCGGCCACATTGCGTGCAAAGGCTGCTGCCCCGAGTGCCGAACCGCCGATGCCGGCGACCGCAAGCGCCCGGGCATCGGCGCCGCCGCGCAGGACGAATTCATCGATGGTCTCGCAGAGGGTGAGCGCCCCAAGGCCGCTCGGCGGCACGATCATGATCGCGCCTTCGGCGGCCAGCGAGTCGCTGATGTAGAAGGCTTCCTCCGGCGTGATGACCGTGACGTCGTAGAATAGCGCATCGAGGGCAAGATTCCGTTGGCGGAGGCCTTCGAGAGCGAGGTTGCGGGCAGGCGAGCGCTGGAGCCGTTCGGGGAGGCTCAAGCTGCGTGCGAACTGTGTGAGGGAAAGCGTGAATGCCGTCTGGAACATGGGTCACCTCGCCAAGGTTGCCTGAGTTAGAGCATTCCAAGACGAAGCTTCTCACACTTTATTCGGCCTGCCAACGCCTATTCGGGTGCGACATTCAGGCTCGGTGCCGAGCGTGGCTGTCATTGTGTCTGCCGCAGCGCTTCACCCGAAATCATGGCGACGGACATGGCGACATTGATGGAACGCTGGCCCTCGACCATCGGGATCAGGATGCGGCCGTCAGCCCTTTCATGGACGTGGTCCGGTACGCCGGCACTCTCGCGGCCGAAGAGAAGAATATCGTCGCTGCGGAAGGCAAAATCCGTGTAACGCTGTGCCGCCTTCGTCGATGCCAGCACCAGCCGTCGTCCGCTTTGCTGGCGCCAGCTGTCGAAGCGTTCCCAATTGACATGCCTGGTCAGGGCGACGGCAGCGAGATAGTCCATGCCGGCGCGCTTCAGATTGCGGTCGGATATGTCGAAGCCGGCCGGTTCGATGATGTCGACGCCAAGGCCGAGGCAGGCAGCCAGCCGCAGGATCGTGCCGGTGTTGCCGGGAATATCGGGCTGGTAGAGGGCGATGCGGAGCGTGGTCATGTGCTGCAACTAGCGAAATCGCCCTGATTTGTCTCCGGTTTTTCGCGGGCCCTCGATTCTGTGATGTTTCCCATCAGCAGAATTGAAGCATCTGGTCCATTTTTGCGGCATATTCTGCTTTTCAAACGACAAAAGGCACGCTAAAAGGCAAGCGCTCTACAACTTGCGAAAGAAGGAGGCTCAGATGGATAATATCTCGTTTGTGATGATGCGCCTCCTCGCCGTGAAGCCACGGATGTATTGAGAGCGCCGTAAGGCGCGTATTCGCAAGTACCCCCCTTCTTCAAGTCATTGCGCGGCCAATATGGCCTCGTCGTTTTACCGCCCGATCACCATATAAATCTGCGACCTTTGCGCGCAGTGGGTGGTCGAAGGGTCGAGTCTTTGGAGCATTTCAATGTTTAGCTGGTTCGAACGCCGACTAAATCCATTTCCAAGCGAGGTGCCGGATACGCCGCCGCGCGGCCTGATCGCCTTCTGCTGGCACTATACCAAGCCGGCCGCACCCTGGCTGATCGCCATGAGCATCCTCACCATGTCGATCGCGATCGGCGAGGTGGCGCTGTTCCAGTTCCTCGGCGATATCGTCGATTGGCTGACGAAGGCCGACAGGGCGACCTTCCTGCAAACGGAATGGCACAAGCTCTTCTGGATGGGAGCGATGGTGCTAGTCGGCCTGCCGCTTGCGGCGGCGCTCGACAGCTTCATCATGCACCAGGTGCTGATCGGCAACTACCCGATGATCGCGCGCTGGCAGATGCATCGCTTCCTGCTGCGCCACAGCATGACCTTTTTCGCCAACGAGTTTGCGGGCCGCGTTGCTACCAAAGTGATGCAGACCTCGCTCGCCGTGCGCGAAACCGTCATGAAGGTTCTCGACGTTTTCGTCTATGTGGTGACGTATTTTCTGTCGATGATCTTCGTCATCGCGATGGCTGACTGGCGACTGGTGATTCCGATCGTGATTTGGCTCGGCATTTACATCGGCATTGTCTCCTACTTCGTGCCGAAGCTGCGCAAGATCGCCGCGCAACAGGCCGATGCCCGTTCGACGATGACGGGGCGCGTCGTCGACAGCTACACCAACATCGCGACGGTGAAGCTGTTTTCGCACGCGGGCCGCGAGGAGAGTTACGCCAGGGCCGGTATGGAGGAATTCCTCGACACCGTGCACAAGCAGATGCGCAAGATAACGCTGTTCAATGCCGCTGTTTACACCAACAACTGCGCGGCCCTGTTCGTCGTCTCGGCGCTGTCGATCTGGTTCTGGCTCAACGGCTCGATCGCGGTCGGCTCGATCGCCATCGCCATCGGCCTTGCCATGCGCATCAACGGCATGTCGCAGTGGGTGATGTGGGAAGTCTCGGCGCTGTTCGAGAATATCGGTACGGTTTATGACGGCATGGAGATGATGACCAAGCCCCATGACATCGTCGATAGACCGACGGCGCCGGTGATCGCGGCCAAGCAGGGTGCGATCCAGTTCGATCACATTCGCTTCCATTATGGCAAGACGAAGGGCGTGATCGAGAACCTGACCCTCGATATCCGTGCGGGCGAAAAGGTCGGCCTCGTCGGCCGCTCCGGCGCCGGCAAGACGACGCTGATGAACCTGCTGCTGCGCTTCTACGATCTGGAGAGCGGCCGCATCACCATCGACGGCCACGACATCGCAGGAGTGACGCAGGACAGTCTGCGCTCGATGATCGGCGTGGTGACGCAGGACACCTCGCTGCTGCATCGCTCCATCCGCGATAACATCGCCTACAGCCGCCCGGATGCGACCGACGAAGAGGTGATGCAGGCGGCCAAGCGTGCCAACGCCTGGGAATTCATCGAAGGTCTGGTCGATATGCAGGGTCGAACGGGGCTCGATGCGCAGGTCGGCGAGCGGGGCGTCAAGCTCTCAGGCGGCCAGCGGCAGCGTATCGCGATTGCCCGCGTCTTTCTGAAGGACGCGCCGATCCTGGTGCTCGACGAGGCAACATCGGCGCTCGATTCCGAAGTGGAGGCGGCGATCCAGGAAAACCTCTTCGCGCTGATGCACGGCAAGACGGTGATCG
The DNA here is from genome assembly GCF_044769665.1 of Rhizobium sp. NPDC090279. Lineage (NCBI taxonomy): Bacteria > Pseudomonadati > Pseudomonadota > Alphaproteobacteria > Hyphomicrobiales > Rhizobiaceae > Rhizobium > Rhizobium sp. NPDC090279. The sequence continues at coordinate 694,767 of NZ_JBIVYI010000002.1, forward strand.
CGATCGCCCACCGCCTGTCGACGCTGACCGAGATGGACCGCCTTGTCGTTCTCGACAAGGGCCGGATCATCGAGATGGGCACGCATCAGGAACTGGTCCAGAACGGCGGCATCTATGCAGAGCTCTGGAGCCGCCAGTCCGGCGGTTTCCTCGCCGACCACGAGGAGGCCGAAGCGGCGGCGCAATAGGGATGAAGGAAAGGGCGGCGAAAGCCGCCCTTTCCGTTTGCAGCGCTCGCAAGGTGAGTGGCCTGCCTGAATTCTAACAAAAATATAACCTTTGCAGCGCCGCCATTTACTTTGCGTGCCTTACGAAATTGCCTATATCGCAGACATGTTCATCCGTTCCGTGTTCCGTCTGTTCGAGACCTGGATTGATCCCTATTACCGCAGCGGCGATCTTCGTCCGCCGCGGTCGCTCGGCGCCTTCATCTGGTATTATGTCGGGCAGGCGAAGGGGCCGTTCCTGGCGATGGCGGTACTCGGTGGAGCCGTGGCGATGCTGGAGGCAGCATTGTTCTGGTTCGTCGGCCATCTGGTCGACATTCTCGACAAGGTGAAGCCGGGCGAGGGGTGGAGCGGGCTGCTTGCCGGCCACGGCGGCGCGCTGCTCGGCATGGTCTTCGTGGTGCTCGTCGTGCGCTTCGTGATCGTCAGCCTTGGCGCGCTGGTCGAGGAGCAGGTGGTCGTTCCCGGTTTTCTCAATCTCGTGCGCTGGCAGGCCTATCGGCACGTCGCCCGGCAATCCGTCGAATTCTTCCAGAACGATTTCTCCGGCCGCGTCGTCACCAAGGTCTGGTCGGCGGGGCAGGCGACGGGCGATCTCGTCGTGTCGCTGCTGCAGGTCGTCTGGTTCATCATCATCTATGCGGCCTCGACCATCGCGCTGGTCGGCGGGCTCGACTGGCGGCTGGCATTGGTGATTACGATATGGATCGGCGTCTTCTCGCTGCTGGCTCGTCACTTCGTGCCGCGTATTCGGCAGCATGCCCGCAATGCGGCCGAGGCATCCTCGATGCTGAACGGGCGCATGGTCGACGTCTATGCCAATATCCAGACATTGAAGCTCTTTGGTCGTGAAGAGCAGAACGATGATTATATCCGCAGGGGCTTTGACCGCTTCCAGGCTGCCGTCATGCCGTTTACGCGGCTGTTGACCGGCGTGCGATCGTCGCTGGCGCTGCTATCGGGCGTGATGATCACCACCATCGGCGCGCTGGCCGTGCATCTCTGGCTGGCGGGCGAGATCTCGACCGGCGGCGTCGCCTTCACGCTTAGCATGGTGCTGCGGCTGAACATGCTCTTCGGGCGGATGATGTCGCAGTTCAACGCCATCATGCGCAATCTCGGCACGATACAGAATTCTGCCGAGATGATCTCGGAGCCCATAGGCCTGGTGGACCGGGCCGATGCCAGGGATCTGACGATCACCGGTCCGGAGATCCGCTTCGACGACATCACGTTTCACTATGGGCGTGGCGGCGGCATCATCGACAATTTTTCTCTCCAGGTACGCGCGGGAGAGAAGGTCGGCATCGTCGGCCGCTCGGGTGCGGGCAAGACCACGCTCGTCAACCTGCTGCTACGCTTCTACGATCTTGAAGGTGGCCGTATCCTGATCGACGGCCAGGATATCGCCGCAGTCAGGCAGGAATCGCTACGCGGCGCCATCGGCATGGTGACCCAGGATACCGCGCTCCTCAATCGCTCCATTCGCGACAATATCCTCTTCGGCCGCCCCGACGCCAGCGACGAGCAGATGGTGGAGGCGGCAAGACAGGCGGAGGCTGATCGCTTCATTACCACTCTGGAGGATCAGAAAGGGCGCGCCGCCTATGCGGCCCATGTCGGCGAGCGCGGCGTCAAGCTTTCGGGCGGCCAGCGCCAGCGCATCGCGATCGCTCGCGTCATGCTGAAGGATGCGCCGATCCTGGTGTTGGATGAGGCGACGTCGGCGCTGGACTCCGAGGCTGAGGCCGTGCTGCAGGCCAATCTCGATACGCTGATGAAGGGCAAGACCGTTCTTGCGATTGCGCACCGGCTGTCGACCATCGCCAAGCTCGACCGGCTGATCGTCATCGACAGGGGCAAGATCATCGAAGAGGGCACGCATGAGGAACTGATCGCCCGCGGCGGCCTCTATTCCGAACTCTGGGCACGCCAGTCCGGCGGCTTCATCGCCGCGGATGCCGATTGATCGCATTCGGTCCAATCGACTGCGCCACCTCGGGGCTACGGGTGCCGAGGCACGCTGAATTCCGTCATCAAGCCAAAATGGTTCGAGCCCATCGCGTCGCGGATCTGCTTCACGGATATCAGCCGCAGCGGAGCGCGGGCAAAGACGTGATCGATCGTGATCCCATAGGCACCCGCCGCAATCGGCCAGGTCGCGGGCTCGGGAAATTCATGGCGAAGGCCGGTTGTCGCCAGAAAATCCCGCATGTCTGGTGTGATGACCGAGGCGTTGAAGTCTCCTGCGAGAAGCAACGGCCCTTTCACGTCGTTGAGGGCGGAGGCGAGGAGGCCGAGTTCTATCTGATGGAACGCATCGAAATAGGGCTTGCTCAGATGAACCGAGGCGAAATTCACTGGCTGACCGTCCATGTCGATGGTCGCCAGGATAAAGCGATTGTCCCAAAGGCTGCCGAGGCTGCGCATCAACTGGCTCTGGAACGGCCTTTTCGACAGCAGCAGGGAGTCGCAATCAGTCGTCATCACGCCGCAGCCGATGCGGTAGGGATAGACTTTGAGGACGCGGTCCATCTCGGAAAAGACTGGTCCCGCCTCGAAAATTTCGACGACATCGGCTTTCGAGGCAACGATGAGATCGGCGATGCGGGGGCCGTTTTCGAAATTGCTGTCCTCGATGTTAAAGGAGAGCAACCTGAAATGGCTACCGCTCGCCTCTGCCGAAGCGACGAGAGAGGACGTAGTATATTCCTGCAGCATGAGGACCGAGTGAACCAGCAGGATGATTCCGGCCGCGGTCAGGAAGAGCGCATACCAGTGGCGCTTGAAGGCGAAGGCGATCAAGGCAAGCAGGACCGCAAACAGGCTTATATGGGTCTGCAGGCTCTCGAAAAAGGCCAGTAGCCAGGTATCGGCGACGTAACGCGCCGCAAGGATGCCGACCGCCAGCGTGGCGAGAACGCATAGAACGCAATAAACCGTGTGTCTCATGAGAAGTTCTCGCGCTTCATTTTTCGCTGCTTTGTATGGGCCAAGACAACGAATGCAATCCTCCATAAATCGAGGGGGAAATCCATTTGGATTTAAGAGGTAAAGCGTAAGTCCTGTGAGGGGGAGAACGCGCCGACACTGGGTCGTCTTCTGCAATGCAGCATTGAAATCATTGTCTATTTTGCCGTGCAATAGGAGAAAGCTCTATCGAAATCCCCAGGTTTTTCATGGGCTTAACTTTTTACATTGATGCAGAGAGAGTTTAGACCCCGGCCTTGCGACGCAATAGCGCAGTTTTGCCGCGACATTGTGCCCTTACCCCTTGCCAAGACTGGACATAATTTGCGATCAAGCTTAGAACGCAGCGGGTTACGGAGGAATCTATGGCGGAATTATGGTCGCGTTGATTCGCCGTTAGTGAGAGGGGTGCCGCGGTTTTGCCGTGGTTTGCGGGAAGAGGATGTGCAGCGTTGAGCGAGCATAGTACGACAAGTGAGTCCACCGGCGAGCCTACACGCCGCGATTTCCTTTATTTGACGACAGGTATGGCCGGCGCTGTTGGTGCAGTTGCCGTCGCATGGCCGTTTATCGACCAGATGCGACCGGATGCATCGACACTCGCTCTTGCATCCATCGAAGTCGATGTGTCGAGCCTTGAGCCTGGCATGTCGCTGACGGTGAAATGGCGCGGTAAACCCGTCTTCATCCGCAACCGCACGCAGAAAGAAATCGACGATGCCAAGGGCACGCAGCTTTCGGACCTGAAAGATCCGATCGCCCGCAATGCCAACCTTCCAGCTGATGCACAGGCGACGGACGTTGCCCGCTCCGCTGGCGACGGGAAGGAAAACTGGCTTATCATGATCGGCGTCTGCACCCATCTTGGCTGCATTCCGCTCGGTCAGGCAGGGGAATATGGCGGGTGGTTCTGTCCCTGCCATGGCTCGGTCTACGATACCGCCGGCCGCATACGCCATGGGCCCGCGCCGATGAATCTTGCGATTCCGCAATATGCGTTCACGTCGGAAAAGAAGATCAAGGTCGGTTGAGGGGGAGCTGAAACATGAGTGGTCATTCGTCTTACGAGCCATCGACAGGGCTCGAAAAATGGGTCGACGCGCGGCTTCCGCTGCCGCGCATGGTCTATGATAGTTTCATCGCCTATCCGGTCCCGCGCAATCTGAACTATGCCTATACGTTCGGCGCGATGTTGGCCGTCATGCTGGTTCTGCAGATCCTGACCGGCGTCGTCCTTGCCATGCACTACGCGCCGGATACCACCGTCGCCTTCAACTCGGTCGAAAAGATCGTCCGCGACGTCAATCACGGTTGGCTGTTGCGCTATATGCATGCCAACGGCGCATCTTTCTTCTTCGTCGCTGTTTATCTGCACATCGCCCGCGGCCTTTACTACGGCTCCTACAAGGCACCGCGCGAGATCCTCTGGATTCTCGGCGTGATCATCTACCTCCTGATGATGGCGACCGCCTTCATGGGCTACGTTCTGCCCTGGGGCCAGATGTCCTTCTGGGGCGCGACCGTCATCACCGGCTTCTTCTCGGCCTTCCCATGGGTCGGCGACTGGATTCAGACCTTCCTGCTCGGCGGCTTCGCCGTGGACGATCCGACGCTGAACCGCTTCTTCTCGCTGCACTACCTGCTGCCGTTCATGATCGCCGGTGTCGTCATCCTGCACATCTGGGCGCTGCATGTGACCGGCCAGACGAACCCGACCGGTGTCGAGGTCAAGCTGAAGACCGATACCGTGCCCTTCACGCCCTATGCGACGCTGAAGGATGCGCTTGGCGTTTCCATCTTCCTGCTGGTCTTCGCCTATTTCGTCTTCTACCTGCCGAACTTCCTCGGTCATGCCGACAACTACATCCCGGCCAACCCACTGAAGACGCCAGCTCACATCGTTCCGGAATGGTACTTCCTGCCGTTCTACGCGATGCTGCGCTCGATCACCTTCAACATCGGTCCGATCGACTCCAAGCTTGGCGGCGTTCTGACGATGTTCGGCGCGATCATCGTGCTGTTCTTCCTGCCCTGGCTCGATACGTCGAAGATCCGCTCGGCCGTCTATCGTCCCTGGTACAAGCTGTTCTTCTGGCTGTTCGTCGCCGACGCCATTCTGCTTGGCTGGCTCGGTTCGCAGCCTGCGGAAGGCATCTATACGACGGCTGCGCAGTTCGCGACGCTGTTCTACTTCCTGTTCTTCCTCGTCATCATGCCCATCCTTGGCATAGTCGAGACACCGAAGCGCATTCCGAATTCGATTACGGAAGCGGTTCTTGAAAAGCAGGGCGGTAAAGTTGCCGCTCCGGTTCAAGCATAACCGGCGATAGAGGAAGAAAACGATGAAGAAGTTTATTGTCGGCCTTCTTTCGCTCACGCTCATTGGCGGTTCGGCTACCGTTGCCGCCATTGCCGCTGAAACGAAGCCTGCCGCTGAAGCCGAGACACCGCATTATCCGTTGAAGGAGCCGCGCGAGCAGCATTGGACCTTCTCCGGCCCGTTCGGCTATTATGACAAGGCACAGCTGCAGCGCGGTCTCAAAGTCTATACGGAAGTCTGTTCCGCCTGCCATTCGATGAAGCTGGTGGCTTACCGCACGCTGGAAGATCTCGGCTATACGGAAGCCCAGGTGAAGGCCTTTGCCGCCAATTACGAAGTGCAGGATGGACCAAACCCTCAAGGTGAGATGTTCACCCGCAAGGCGCTTCCGTCTGACCATTTCAACTCGCCGTTCCCGAACGACGAGGCAGCCGCTGCTTCCAACAACGGCGCCGTGCCGCCCGACATGTCGCTGCTTGCCAAGGCGCGTGAAATCGAACGCGGCTTCCCGCAGTTCATTTTCGATATCTTCACGCAGTATCAGGAAGGCGGCCCGGACTACATCTACTCGCTGCTGACTGGCTATGAAGAACCGCCGGCAGGTTTTGTGGTGCCGCAGAGCTCGCACTACAATCCGTATTTCGATGCGGCTGCGACCTTTGCGATGCCGAAGCCGCTCTCGGACGGGCAGGTGACCTACGACGACGGCGCGCCGCAGACCGTCGATCAATATGCGCGCGACGTGTCGGCGTTCCTGATGTGGACGTCCGAGCCGCATCTCGAGGCCCGGAAGCATACCGGCTTCATGGTCATAATCTTCCTGCTGATCTTCTCGGTGCTGATCTATCTCACCAAGCGGTCGGTCTATGCGAGGGCGGGCGCGCACTGAGCCTTGTAACGATTAAGCAAAAGGGCGGCCCATCGTGGCCGCCTTTTTTGTTGGTATAGCGCCCTGGTCTTGATAGTGTGCCGCCGGCCCTATCATAGCCTGAGAGTACATATTTCATGAACACTATCGCTTCGGAGCTCGCCGCCAGCATCCGTTCCATTCCGGACTATCCCAAGCCCGGTATCATCTTCCGCGACATTACGACCATGCTCGGCGATGCCAGGGCATTCCGCCGCGCTGTCGATGCGCTGGTGCAGCCCTATGCCGGCTCGAAGGTCGACAAGGTCGCCGGCATGGAAGCGCGCGGCTTCATTCTCGGCGGCGCGGTCGCGCATCAGCTGTCGGCTGGCTTCGTGCCGATCCGCAAGAAGGGCAAGCTGCCGCATGATATCGTCCGCATCGCCTACAGCCTGGAATATGGCGTCGACGAGATGGAGATGCATCGCGATGCCGTCAATCCAGGCGAGAGGGTCATTCTCGTGGACGACCTGATCGCGACGGGCGGCACGGCCGTCGGCGCGACGAAGCTCCTTCGTCAGATCGGCGCTGAAGTCGTCGCAGCCTGTTTCGTGATTGATCTACCCGATCTCGGCGGCCGCAAGAAGCTCGAGGAGCTCGATGTACCGGTTCATACGCTGGTGGAGTTTTCCGGACACTGACCGTCTTCAAAAGACTGGCGGGGCCGTTACGGACGGCCTCGCAGATTGCTATTCAAAGGCCAGCACAGTGCTTTCGAAGCGCAGGGCCGGGGCGCCGTGCTGGTTCACGCCGTCACAGGCGAGCGTGTAGAGCGTCCAGCCGGGGCGCGAGGCCAGCGGCCGGCTGCCGAGGATGGCGACGCCGTAGGTGATCGTATCGCCGGCAAAGACCGGTCGCAGCCATTGCAGGTTCTTGAAGCCGGGCGAGGGGCCGAGATTGGGCGGGGTTTTGCCTTCGGCGATCAGCCGGGCGGTTTCAGACTTCCAGTAATCGACGAAGCTGCGCATCCACATGGAGCAGCTGTGCCAGCCTGAGGCACAGAGACCGCCAAACAACGAGTGTTTGGCCGCTTCCGCATCTATGTGGAAGATCTGCGGATCGAAACGCGAAGCGAAGTGAACGATGCCTTCGGGCGCGAAGGTGTGGCTGCCGATCTCGACACGTTCGCCGATGGCATAGAGTTCGCTCATCTTCATGCCGAAACCTCCGCGCCGGCGCGCATGCGGATCATGGTCGCGTTCTCCCCGAGGCAAACGAGTTCGCCGCGCTGGTTCTCGACCTCATGACGGAATTTGACGATGCCGATGCCGGGGCGGGAGCGCATCGGGCGTGCCTCAAGCACGATGGATCGACCCGACAGGGTATCGCCGGCCAGAACAGGCTTCTTCCACTCCATGAAATCGATGCCCGGCGCACCCTGCGCATCGGCGGCGAGGATGTAGGAATCGCACATCATGCGCATGAACACCGCCGAGGTGTGCCAGCCGGAGGCGGCAAGGCCGCCGAGAATGCTGGCGCGGCCGGCTTCCTCGTCCAGATGCATCGGCTGGGGGTCGAACTCGCTGGCGAATTCTATGATCTCCGCCGCCGTCATATGCTTGGGGCCGAGTGCAAATTCCCGTCCTCGCTGGAAGTCTTCGTAGACGAGTTTCGTCATGTCTTCTGTCGTCCTCCACAACTTGTTCATGGGCAATCGCATGGCCCGCAGGGATCGTGCAAGCATTTTCATGACAATGGCGGGCGATGCCCGAGGCGATTGCCTGCCGGTGTCCGGCAGCTCTTGATTGTGTGGCGGCGATATGGTGAGGCTTGGTCGTGACGAGATGGAACGAGAGCGGGAATGAGTAAACTCAAAATCATATTGGATGAAGCAGCCGGCGAAGGACTTATATCCTCGACCCAGGCCGAGCGATTGCTGCCCTATCTGACGGGAAAGAACATCGGCGTGTTGCCGACGGCTGAGGATCTTTCGGCACCGCGCTCACTTGATGATTCCAATCCATTGGAAGATACGGAAGCGCCGCGTTTCGTGCGCGGCTTTCACGACGTGCTCATCACCATCGGCGTCATCGTGCTGCTGGTCGGATTGTGGGGATTGGCGAGCCGCTATGTGTCGCTGCTTGCCATCGTCGTTCTGGCCGAAATCCTCGTGCGCCGCCAGCGCCTGGCGCTTCCAGCCGTGGTATTGACCATCGCGCTCGTCGTCTGGCTGTTTCATACCGTGGTGAGTTATGTCACCTCCACGCCGGTGTTGGGCAATAATTTCACTATCGGCGCATTTGTCCTGGTGGCGCCGTTCCCGTTGCTGCTGGCATTGTTTTACTGGCGTTACCGCGTTCCCTTGTCGCTGGCGCTATTCCTGTTCTCATTGTTCGGGCTGTTCCTTGCGACTGTCTTCTATGTCGCCGGCACTGTGACGGGGTCCACGAATGTGCCGGTCGACTACCCGATCCAGACGCTCATGATCCTGCTGGTGACCGCGCTCGGCAGCTTTGCTCTGGCGATGCGCTACGATCTCAGCGATCCGCAGAGGGTTACGCGCCGTTCCGATGTGGCGTTCTGGCTGCATCTCGCAACCGCTCCGGCTCTACTTTATTCGACCGTGCTTCTGGCCTTGCGCCTGGAGCTTGCCGGTAGCGGCACCGTCTTCACCAATCTCACCGATGCCCTCTTTGGAGGCTACCTGCAGGCGGTGACCGTCTTGGTGGCCGTTCTGGCGATGATGCTGATCGGCCTCGTCATCGACCGCCGTGCCTTCGTGACTGCCGGTCTCGTGTCGCTCGGTCTCGCGACCGCGGCCATTCTTCGGCACAACGACGCTGGTCTCGACAAGGTCGGCTTCCTGGTGCTGATGATTGTCGGCTTGGTCGTGCTTGTGATCGGCATCGGCTGGGCCGATCTCCGCCGTATCATCGTGCGGCGTTTGCCTGCTGGTATGCAGGCGAGATTGCCGGCGCTCAGATAGAGCTTTTCCGCTTTTCTTCGAATCGCGAAAACACTCTATCTTTTTATTTTAACGCAATTCCGGACGGAAAACCGCAATGCACTTTTCCTGGAACTGCTTTGGCGCCGGCATCCGAAAGGCGATCAGGTGTTGAAGCGGAAATGGATGACGTCGCCGTCCTGGACGACATATTCCTTGCCTTCGTCGCGGGCCTTTCCGGCTTCCTTGGCGCCCACTTCGCCGTTGTAGGTGATGTAGTCGTTATAGGCGATCGTGGCGGCGCGGATGAAGCCGCGCTCGAAATCTGAATGGATGACGCCAGCAGCCTGCGGCGCCTTCGTGCCCTGTTCGATCGTCCAGGCGCGCGTTTCCTTCGGACCTACGGTGAAATAGGTGATGAGGTGCAAGAGCTTGTAGCCGGCACGGATCAGCCGGTCGAGGCCGGCTTCGTCGAGGCCGAGCGCGGAGAGGAATTCCGTCGCCTCTTCTTCCGGCAGCTGCGCCACTTCCGCCTCGATGGCGGCCGAGATGATGACGACTTCCGAATTTTGCTCCTTGGCCATGGCGGCGACGGCTGCCGTGTGCTCGTTGCCGGTGACGGCATCGCCTTCGGCGACATTGCAGACGTAGAGCACCGGATGCGAAGTCAGAAGGTTCAGGCTCTTGAGGATGCGGGTTTCTTCGGCGTCCAGCTTCGACAGCAGCGTGCGAACCGGCTTGCCTTCCTGCAGCAATGCCAGAGAAGCATCCATGAGCGGCAGCATCGCCATGGATTCCTTGTCCTTGCCGGTGGCGCGCTTGCGCGTCTGCTCGGTGCGGCGCTCAAGGCTCTCGAGGTCGGCGAGCATCAGCTCGGTCTCGATCGTCTCGGCATCGGCGACCGGATTGATACGGCCTTCGACATGGGTGATGTCGCTGTCTTCGAAGCAGCGCAGGACGTGGACGATCGCATCGACTTCGCGGATGTTGGCGAGGAACTGGTTGCCGAGGCCTTCGCCCTTCGACGCGCCGCGCACGAGGCCGGCGATATCGACGAAGGAGATGCGCGTCGGGATCAATTCCTTCGACTTGGCGATGTCGGCAAGCTTGCGCATGCGCGGATCGGGAACGGCGACTTCACCCGTGTTCGGCTCGATCGTGCAGAACGGATAATTCGCGGCCTGTGCCGCCGCCGTCTTGGTCAGCGCGTTGAACAGAGTGGACTTGCCGACATTCGGCAGCCCGACGATACCGCATTTGAAACCCATGGCACCTTGTCCATATCTTGAAAATCTTTGCAGTGCCTATGAGGGAAGGGCCGTTGCGGGTCAAGCCTTGTGCGGGAAGCGAGCTGTTTTTCTGCTGGCAGAAGGGGTTGAGAGCGGATATCTGCCGTATTGTCTCCCTGACACGACCATCCTTGAAGGATGTGGTGCGCTGCACTATAATCTGACTATTAGCCCAAAGCCCCTTTCCCTGTCGTCAACGGTGATGCCGATGAGTGACAATGATGTTGTCCTGAAACCAAAGACCAAAACCAAGCCGAAGGTCGAGAGGCCTAAGCTCTACAAGATCATTCTCGTGAACGACGATTACACGCCGCGGGAATTCGTCATCATGGTGCTGAAAGCCGTCTTCCGCATGAGCGAGGAGACCGGCTATCGCGTGATGATGACGGCGCACAAGCTCGGAACCTGCGTTGTCATGGTCTGTGCGCGTGACATCGCCGAGACCAAGGCGCAGGAGGCGGTGGATCTGGCGAAGAGCGGCGGCTTCCCGCTGATGTTCACGACGGAGCCGGAAGAGTAGGGTCGCGCTACCCCCCTCAGGCGATGGCGGGACGGCGGATCTGGAAGCCGGTCTTGTCCTGCGTGAATCCGCAATTGGCGTAGAAGCGCAGCGTTGCCGGGTCCCTCGATCCCGTCAGCAGCATGACCTTGTAGCAGTTCTGCTCCCACGCGACCTCTGTCGCTCGACGAATGACTGCGCCGGCAAGGCCGCGCTGGCGGTAGTCGCCATGCGTCACGACATTCTCGATCAAGGCATAGGGGGCGCCGCCGCGGGTGAGATTGGGAATGACCACCAGCGTGACGGAAGAGACGGCTTTCTCGCCGTCAAAGGCCGCGAAGATCGTCATGCCGGGTTGCGCGAGGATTTCGGCAAAGCGGCTTTCCGCCAACGACAACTCCGGCACCGGGTCTTCGGCATTCAGATGCCCGTAGAGTCCGAGGAGCGTCGGCAGGTCGGCGATCGCGACCGGTCGTATGACGATATCTGTGGCTGGGTCGAGAGGCGCGTTCGGCATTTCAATCGTCCTTCTTGCCGAACATCCTCTTCAGCATTTCCGCCATGGGACCGGTTTCCGGTATCTTCGGCTTGATGTGATTGCGCGCCTGATGAATATGCGACTTGTTGGCCGGCGCCTTCTTCTCCGGCTTCGGCGCGTCATCTTCCGCCTTGCCGCCCAGAGCGAGCGCGATCTTGTTCATCAGCTGCGAATCCTCGCCGCGCACCAGCATGTCGGCATTGTCGGCGAGCGTATCGAACAAGGGTTCCAGCCAGTCCCGGTCCACCTTGGCGAAATCGCCGAGAACGTGATTGTGCACGAGTTCCTTGGCGCCGGGATGGCCGATGCCGAGACGCAGGCGCCGATATTCGCGACCGACATGGGCGTCGATCGACTTGATGCCGTTGTGACCGCCATGGCCGCCGCCGGTCTTCAGCCGCGCCTTAGCGGCGACGAGATCAAGTTCGTCGTAAATCACCACGAGGTCGGATGGTTCGAGCTTGTAGAAGCGCATGGCCTCGCCGACGGCTTCGCCCGAGAGGTTCATGAAGGTCTGCGGCTTGATGAGCAGCACTTTCTGGCCACCGAGCTCGCCTTCGGCAATCTCCGCCTTGAATTTCTTCGACCAGGGCGAAAAATTGCGACGGCGGTGGATCGCATCCACGGCCATGAAGCCGATATTGTGGCGGTTGCCCTGATATTTGGCGCCCGGATTGCCGAGGCCCGCAATGAGAAGCATGCGCTTCATCCCTTGGAAAATGCCGATGCCTTTCACGACAGGGATTTGACGGCAAAGTCAAGGCGGGATGCGGTCAGTCGCCGAGGTTCAGGCCGTACTTCAGAAAAATCTGCTTCTGGGTTCCGTCGGCAATCAGCGCGTTCAGCGCCGCCTGCATCCGGTTCAGAAGGTCGATGGGGAAATTCTTCTGGCAGGCGATCCCCATGGGCTGCTGGGAGAGGATCGTTACCTTCTCCACGGCATTGCCTTCTTTCCTCAGCTTGTCGAAATAGAATTCCGAGATCGGCATCAGGTCGACGCGATCGCTCATCAGCTTCTTCAGCGTGGCCTTGAAATCGTTGCCGACGTCAATGCGTGGAAAATTATTCTGGCGTAGAATCGTTTCGGTATAGTCCTCCCGCCAGGTGCCGACGAGATATTTCCTGGCTTCATCGATGGTCGTTGCGGTCACCTTCGACCCGCTGTGTTTGATCAGGATGCTGCGATCTATCAGCAATGGTTGTACCCATTTGAAGAGCGGATCGCGCTCTTCATTGTGCGCAGTGACGAATACGCAGGTCATAGGCTCCATAAGAGCCTGGTTGTAGGCTCTCGCCCAGGGCATGACGTCGATCGTATAGTCGACCCCGATATCGGCCATCACCTTCCGTATCTGGTCAGTGGTTGCGCCAACAGGCGTCTTGCCGTCGCGATAGTTGAACGGCGGATACTCTTCGGTGGTGAAATGAACGGTTTCGGCACAGGCTGGGGAGAGAAACGATAGCGAAAACAGGCTGGTTGCAATCATGAGCAGCGGTTTTCGCATCCGGTTCCTCATTGCTACGACGCTTGCGCTACGGGAGAAGGGTGATCTTGCTGCTGGCCGGTCAGCGTCTTCATCAGGTTGTCGGGATGCAGCGGCCGATAGAACAGATAGCCCTGCCCGTAGTCGATGCCCATCGTGCGCAGCGTCGCGCATTCCTCTTCGGTTTCGACGCCTTCCGCAATCACCGTGCAGTTCATCTTGTGCGACAGGGTGGTGATGCTTTCGACCAGCATGCGGCTCTTGGCGCTGACATCGGAGGCTGTGTCGTTGATGGCGCGGATGAAGGATTGGTCGATCTTGATGATGTCGACCGGGAAGCGGTTGATGTAGCTCAGCGACGAATAGCCCGTGCCGAAATCGTCCAGCGCGATGCGGCAGCCATAGCGGCAGATCTCGTTGATGACCATCCGCGTTTCCGGATTGTCATCCATGAGCACGGCTTCGGTGATCTCGACGACGATGCGCCGGGCGGCAATCTGGTGACGCGACAGCAGGGTCGCAATCCGCAGCGGCAGCTCGGGTTCGAACTGCAGTGGCGAGAAATTGATGGCAAGATAGGTGTCCTGCATACCCTCGATCCGCGAAAGGCGCGCAAAATTTGCGATCGCCTTCTCCATGATGCGGTTGCCGATGCGAATGATCGAGCCGGTCTCCTCGGCGACCTCGATGATGCGGCCGGGAGGCAGGATGCCTTTCTGCGGGTGGTGGAGGCGCATCAGCGCCTCGAAGCCGGCGACAGAACGATCGTCGATGTTCACGACGGGCTGCAGATAGGCCTCGAACCAGTCATCGTTGAGGCCGGCTTCGATATGGTTCTCCAGTTCGGCACGGCGGCGGGAGTCGTCGAGCATGCCGTTGTCGAAGATCTGCGCGCCGTTCTTGCCGTCGCGCTTCTTGGCATACATGGCGATATCGGATTTCAGCAGCAGCTCTGCCGCATTGGCGGCATGGCGCGGGTAGATCGCGATGCCGATGCTGGCGCTGAGCCGCGCATCGCCAACGAAGGGCGCTTCGAAGATCTCGGCAACACGGGCCGCGATGTCGATGGCTCTTGCTTCGGCATCTTCCGCCAGCACCAGGAGCGCGAATTCATCGCCGCCCAGGCGGGCGGCGATGTCACCCGGCTTCAGGCATTTCTGCAGGCGCGACACCAGTTCCTGCAAGGCCGTGTCGCCGGCGGCGTGGCCCATATTGTCGTTGATCCATTTGAAGCGATCGAGATCGATGAAGAGGCAGGCAAGTTCGCGCTTGCGCAGATCGGCCTCGTTGATCTTGGCGTCCAGAGCGCTCTCGAAGCCCTGGCGATTGAGCAGGCCGGTCAGATGGTCGGTGATTGCCTGCCGCAGGTTGCGATCTTCGGACTGCTTGAGTTCGGTGACGTCGGTCATGACTGAAAGCGTCAGACCGTCCTGGATCGCCGTGGTCTCGAGAATGAGCACGTCCATGATCCGGCGATCGCAGCAGAGGAACTTCACCGTGACGGCCAGACGACCGGCGCTGTCGGGATTGCTGCGTTTGCGTTCCGCATACCGCGTTTGCGATTCCGGCAGGACGAGGCTGACGAAGTCTCGGCCGATCACCTCGCCACGATCGTAGCCGGTGGCGGCAAGCCAATAATCGCTGACGGCGGCGATGCGATCCTCTTTGTCGAGGGAGAAGAGCATGGCGGGCGTCAGATTGTAGGTATCGGTCGCCCGGCGATGGGCAAGCTTCAGTTCGTTTTCCTCGCGTTGAAGCTTGCTCTGCATGTCGTTGAAGCTGCTTGCAAGCCGGCCCATCTCGTCATTCGACTGCCAGTCGACATGATGGCGCGAGCCGAGCCGCCGCGTCGCCTCGATCGCATGCGTGAGGCGCATCAGCGGCTGAATGACAAAGATGCGGTTGCCGATCAATGCAGCGCCAAAGACCGTCAGCACGGCGAAGATGAAGATGGAGATGAAGACGATCTCTTCGTTCTTCAGACCGTCAAAGAGGCCGAGCTGCGGGTAATAGACCGTGATATCGCCGAGCTTCTTCGCACCATCAACGCCATTGTAGACGATCGGCCGGGAGATGGATTCAAGATCGCCCTTGTAGGATCTGGGAATGGTCGATTGCGTGACATCCAGCTGGCCGGAAAGGTCGCGGACGTTTACCCGGACGATCGCGCCTTCGGCAACGGTCGTTGCGCTGATCTGGGTGACACTGTCCTCGTCCAGGTCCCATAGAGGTTTGGCAAGCGCCTGGGCATTGGCGACGAGCAGGACGGTTATGTGATCCTTGATTTCCTTCTCGGCGCGTTCGGACGACAAAAAAAGGAAAAGGATGAAGAGCGGCGCTACGAATACCAGCAGCGCACCGCAAACGATCGCGAAAAACCGGTTTTCGACCGAATGGCTCATAGTTCCGTTAGCTCCCCAGCCATAGACCAGCGGATCTTGGGGCGCCGCTTTCTACAACTCTTTCGCGTAGATTTTCACGAATCCGTTAAATGTTGCTGAAACTCTGGGGTTAATGGAAATCTGCGATAGTATAGATCCCAAGACGTTTTTATTTTTACTTTCTCTAATATTTATCCTCGGGCATGAAAAACCCGCCGTCCCCGAGAAGGGGAGGCGGGTCTCGATACTTCAGGTTGAAGATGCCAATCAGGCGCTGGCTTCTTCGCCGCCTTCTGCTTCTTCTTCAGCAAGGCCGGCTGCCGGGGCAACGATCGTTGCGATCGTGAAGTCACGGTCGGCGATGACCGGGGTCACGTTCTTCGGCAGCTTGACGGCCGAGATGTGGATGCTGTCGCCGCTCTTCAGGCCGGTGAGGTCAACGGTGAAGAATTCCGGGATCGCATCGGCCGGGCAATGGACTTCGACTTCGTGGCGAACGATGTTCAGCACGCCGCCAGCCTTGAGGCCCGGGGACTTCTCGTGGTTTTCGAAGTGTACCGGGATTTCGACGGTAACTTCGGTGTTGCCGGAAACGCGCAGGAAGTCGACGTGAACCGTGAAGTCACGGACCGGATCGAGCTGGTAGTCCTTCGGCAGAACCTTGATCTTCTTGCCGTCGACGTCGATCGTTGCGATCGTCGTCAGGAAGCCGCCGGCGTGGATGCGCTTCGTCACCTCATTGGTGTTGAGAGCGATAGAAATGGGGGCCTGCTTATCACCATAGATGACAGCGGGAATGAGACCATTGCGGCGAAGTTCACGGGCGGACCCCTTACCAACCCGTTCGCGCGCCTCGGCCTTGAGCTCGTAGCTTTCGTGGCTCATAGCTATTCCTTTCGAGGTTATTTGGAGAGTTCATTCGGTCGGTCATGCGCCGTATCGATTGAACTGGAGGTGGGCGTGCCCTGCCTCATCCGCGTTGCCTCCAAGGGTGTCTACGCGGACGCGTGGCGTATAATACAAAGCGATCAAAGGTGCAAGCACCTGTGGAATGCGAAGCCTTGTGGTGACATTGCAACTGCCATGAACAAGCCCGCGACGCCATTTCTATCAACGACTTGACATATACCCTCGGCCCCATCAACAGTCGACTCCAATCGATCAGGGTCAGAAGGGGAAGTCGGGCATGCGTTCCAGAGCAATCGCCGCCGCGGTTTTTTCCATGGGTCTTGCCGGCGCTTCACAGGCAGCCGACGTCAATGAGCAGGGCGCCAAGGAACTCCGCAACATCCTGACCCATTCGCTTTCGCAGGACCTCGCGCGCAGCGATTTCGTGACCGTCATGCCGGCCGGCGACCAGTACAAGATCACCTACGATCTCGCGAAGTTCTTCGACAAGATCAATTCGAGCGCGTTCTCGGTTACGGGTTTCAAGCCGCTCTCCCTCTTCGCGCAGCCCGTCGAACAGGGAAGGTGGCATCTGACCGGCGATAATAGCCTCGATATCGCCTTGCATTCGCCGACGTCGGACATTGCCTATTCGATCGCCTCCAGCTCTTTCGACGGTACTTTCGATCCGACGATCGAAATGATGCGGTCGATGGGCATCAAGAGCAGCGGTGTGAAATTCTCGAGCGTCGGCAGCGGCCCCAGAAGCGGGCGCAAGATCGATGCCACCATCGGCAGCGCTTCATTCGCCCATACGGTTACCGACAGCAGCGAAGCTGGCAAGGTCGATCTGCAACTGCAAGGCACGCTGCAACGCTTGAGCGAGCAGTTCACGATACGGCCGGACGCTTCGCCCATTACCTTCAGCGCCGATAGCGTCGATACGAACGTCACCGCCACCAGCTTGCCGGTGAAGGACCTGCGCGCGCTCATCCGTTTCTTCGTTCAACACGTCAAGGCCAAGCAGCTTTCGGAAAGCGGAAGCGAGAAGTTCGAGCAGCTGGTCCACCGCGCCCTGCCGGTCTTCGGCTCGCTCGGCAAGACGGTGACTGTGAACAACGCGCTGGTGGCCACGGAGAAGGGTAAGGTCGGCGTCAAGCGCATCGACTACAGTTTCAAGATGGATGGTCTGACCAAGGCGTCCAACGTCAATCTGGAGCTGCGGGCCGAGCAGTTCACGCCGGACGCCGATCTCGTGCCGGCTGCCTATGCGCCCTTCCTGCCGGCGATGCTGGATGTTCAGCTCGGCGTGCCCAATATCAATTTCGCCGGCCTCATCGACACCGCGCTGGATTCGATTGCTGCGCGGACAACGCCGGTTTCCGGCGAGGCTCTGAAGCGCACGATGTTCCCGAGCGGCTACGGAACGCTGGAATTCCCGAAGATCAGCGCAAAGTCCGATGTCTACGATGTCGAGGTTTCCGGCGAGCTGAAGGGTTCGACCAAGCCACATTCCGGCATCTCATTGCAGGCGACGATCCTGGCGCGCGACTTCGACAAGACGGTTGCAGCGTTTCAGGAGGCCGCCAAGGCGGAGCCTCGCTTGAACAACGTTTCCTTCAGCCTTCTGGCTGCCAAGGGTTTTGCCAAGACCGACCCGGACGGCCGTCTGCGCTGGGACGTCACCATGGATGAAGACCGGACGGTGACGGTCAACGGTCAGGTGATGAAGAAGCCTTGAGGTTTGAGGGCAAGCCCATGTATCAGGGCGATGATAGAGTTCCACGCGAGAGGCCGGTCGGTCCTTTTCGGATTTTCACGTTTCTTTTCCATCATATTCGGGGGTGAATTATGCGTTTCAAAGCGATTGCGGCAGCGGCTGTCGTCGCTGCCGGCGTTGTCGGTGGCGCGCAGGCGGCTGACGTCGGCGAACAGGGTGCGAAGGATCTTTACGGCAACCTGACCTATTTCCTGCCAGACGATATCGCCAAGAGCGGCGCGATCTCGGTCAAGCCGGTCAGCGCGCACTACGAGATCACCTATGATCTGCAGAAGCTTCTCGACAAGCTGAATGTGACCGGCTTCGACATCAGCGGGCTCAAGCCGTTGATGATGCTGGCGACGCCGCTCGATGGCGGTCTCTGGAACATCGAAGGCAACAATGCCCTGGATGTGACGGCGCGTTCCAAGCCGGGCAGCGGCTCCGACAGCGAATTTCGCTACGCGCTGGCCTCGTCGACCTTCAAGGGTGTTTTCGATCCCGCACTGCATTATCTGCGTTCGATGGATATGAAGGGGCAAGGCATCACCTTCACAACAAAGACCGCCGACGAAAACAACAGTGTCCAGAAGAATGACGCCACGGCCGACAGCATCGCCTATACCCTGTCGTCCGCAGATAGTGGCGAGCCGGGCAAACTCGATCTCAAGATGAACGGCAGTCTGCAGTCGCTGTATGACAAGATCTCGTCCGACGATGTGACGCTCGGCGAAATCAAGGTTGCGGCGATTGATTTCAACATGGGTGCGACGAAGCTGCCCCTGAAGGCGATGAACTCCCTGCTGCAGTTTATCTCCGAGCACAAGGATCAGAAGACGCTTTCCGATGCCGATAGCAAGGCGGTGAAGGCCCTGCTGATGGATGCGATGCCGCTCGTCGGTTCCTTCGAAGAGTCGGTCGCCGTCAAGGACATCGCGGTCACGACGCCGTTCGGCAACGGTGGCCTGCAGAAGATGGGCTATTTCTTCAAGGTGGCGGGCCCAGCCAAAGCCATGAATGCGGATTTCGGACTGAATGCCGAAAAGCTCACCCTGGAAACGGGCTTGGTCCCCGAAGACTATATCGCCTTCATTCCCGATGCGGCCGATATCCAGGTGCAGGTGCCGAACCTGAATTTCTCCGCTCTGGCGGACATTCTCCAACAGGCCGATTTCAAGAATCCGGAGAGCGATAAGGCCATGGACGAGAAGTTGCAGAAGGCCATGTTCCCCGATGGGACGATGACGATCAACTTCCCGAAGATCAGCGCCGTCTCGGGTCTTTATGATGTCGAGGCTTCCGGAACCATGCGCGGCTGGCTGACCGAGAAGGATCGCGTCGCCATGAAGATGACGGTTCTTGCCCGCGATCTCGACAAGACGATCGCCGCCATCCAGGAGGCCGCAAAGACGAAGGCCGATCTCTCTCAGGTCTCTTTCGGCCTGATGATGGCCAAGGGCTTTGCCAAGACGGATGCCGATGGACGCTCGCGTTGGGATATCGATATTTCCGACGATGGCGGTGTCACGGTCAACGGCCAGGTCATGAAATAAGTCACTCCGAAGTCAGAATGCGATCATGTTTGTCCTGAAGCCGCTCAGCCAGCGTTCGATCTCTCTCCTATGGGCCGGTCAGGTGCTGGCAGCTACAGGCTCCGAATTCTACATGGTCGCAGTCGTCTGGATCGCGGCGGATTTCATCGGCAGCAAGGCGGGATATGTTTCCGCGCTGCAGTCCGGCGCGCTTTTGTTCGGCAGTCTGTTCGGCGGTATCGTCACGGATCGCTGGCGGCACAGTACGACGATGATCACGGCCGATCTGCTGCGTGCGGCGCTGCTGCTGACGCTGTCTCTGGCTGGGCTTCTGCATCTGATGAGCCTGCCGCTATTGATCGTGCTTGCCGGAAGCATCGCGTTGCTGACGTCGACTTTCGATCCGTCGCTGCAGGCGACCCTGCCGACAATCGCCATCGATCCCGAGGTCCGGCATGCGACCAACGGCCTCTTCGATGCCACCCGCCGCATGGCGCGCATTCTCGGTCCCAGTCTGATCGCGCTCGTCAACGGGCTGCTGCCGAAATCGCAGTTCTTCACGGTCACGGCAGCCACATTCCTGCTCTCGGCGCTTGCCGTTTGGCTGGCGGTGGCAAAACTCCCCAAGGCACCGAGGCGTCGCGATTTTTCAGGGGCGGCCGCCGTCGTGGACGGCATTCTCGGCGGGTGGCGTGCGGCGCGAGGTCACGCGGCAATCCTCTATGGCATGTTTACCAATCTGATGGGAAACGTCGCCTGGGCGATGGGGATTTTGCTCGGAATGATCCTGCATCTGCGTGAAACCAGCGCCGATCCGCTGACGGACTACAGCTTGATGATGATGGCTTACGGCGTGGGCAACCTGGCGACCAATCTGATCCTTAGCAGCGTCAAGCCGCGCCGGCCGGTGGTCTGGATCATCGCGGCGAAACTCATTTTCGGGTCAGGGGTTTTTCTGCTGCCGCTGATGCATGATCGGATATGGCTGATGATCGTGGCGTGTTTCGCGGCGATCAACGGTCCCTTCGAGAACCTTGCCATGCTGCATCTGATGCAGACACGCGCTGAACCGCATCGTCTGGCACAGGTCTACCGCCTGATGATGTGCGCGATCTTCACGGGCCTGCTCCTGGCCTACCTGATGTCGCCGAGCCTGTTTGCTTGGTTCGGCATCGGACCTTCGATCATGGGGTCGGGTGCGGCCGTCTTCATTTCCGGCTTGATCGGGATCGGCCTTCTAGCGTGGAAGCAGACGCACCCATCCGGTGCGAAGGCAGCCTATAAAAGTGGTGTTCGGCCTTAATCGAACAGGCTCGAAACCGATTCTTCCTGGCTGGTGCGGTTGATAGCTTCGCCGATGAGGCTTGCCGTCGTGATGACGCGGATATTGGGTGCCGATTGCACCGCCGTCGTCGGCTGAATGGAATCGGTGATCACCAGTTCCTTCAACTTCGAATTGGCGATGCGGGTCACGGCGCCACCGGACAGAACGCCGTGGGTGATATAGGCCGTGACGCTGGTCGCGCCATTCTTCAGCAGCGCCTCGGCGGCATTGCAGAGCGTGCCGCCGGAATCGACGATGTCGTCGATCAGGATGCAATCCTTGCCGGAGACCTCACCGATGATGTTCATCACTTCGGACTCGCCCGGGCGATCACGGCGCTTGTCCACGATCGCCAGCAGACAGTCGAGGCGTTTGGCAAGCGCGCGAGCACGCACGACGCCGCCGACGTCGGGCGAAACCACCATGACGTTGCCGATATCGTAGTTGGCCACGATGTCGCGCGTCAGGATCGGCAAGGCGTAGAGATTGTCCGTCGGGATATCGAAGAAGCCCTGGATCTGGCCGGCGTGCAGATCGAGCGTCAGCACGCGGTCTGCGCCGGCCTCTGTAATCAGGTTTGCGACCAGCTTCGCCGAGATCGGCGTGCGCGGCCCGGCCTTGCGATCCTGGCGGGCATAACCGAAATAGGGAAGCACCGCCGTGATGCGCCGCGCCGAGGAGCGTCGCATCGCGTCGATCATGATCAACAGTTCCATGAGATGGTCGTTCGCTGGGAACGAAGTCGGCTGGACGACGAAAATGTCCTCGCCGCGCACGTTCTCCTGGATTTCAACGAAGATTTCCTGGTCTGCGAAGCGCCTGACGCTGGCCTTGCCCAAGGGTACGTTGAGATAATTGCAGATCGCTTCGGCAAGATGCCGGTTCGAATTGCCTGCGAAAACCTTCATTTTGGCCCGCCTGTTACCAACCTGATAGCCGCGCTTTTAACCGCCTTGCTCTCGAATGCAAGGGGGAGAGACGCGTTAGCTTTCATATTTCTGAAAAGCTTGTGGCTATCCACCGTTGGATTCGCGCCAGGAATTGAATTCCGACATGGTTTTGGTGGCAATTCTCTGCATGACGGCCGGAGGAACGGCTGACCAGGGGTCGCCGCGCTTCAGCGGAGCGCTTTCCGAACCCTGGATTCGATGAACGCGGTTGCCATTGCTGTCGAGTACGTCCCAGACATAGGTCACGGAAATTTGCGGGCCGTCTTCAAAGGCTGAAAGATAGCCCTTGAGGATATAGGCGGCACTGGAATCGCTTGAGCTCTTGATCGTCAGCCCGAGCGAACGGGCGTCGGCGCCGAGCTGGCGCGACAGCGGCGTGACGGCTTCCACTGGAGCACCGATGATCGGCAGGAAGCGGACGCTGTTGCCGCCGGCCGCTGCTGGCGGCAGCGATGCCTGTTGTTGATCTGATTGCTGTTGGTCCGGTTGAGGGTCGTCGGCAGCCTGCTGTTGCTGCTGCGGTTGCGGATCGTCAGACAGGCGCTGGTCGGCCTCGCGCTGCTCGTCGGCTTCCGAAAACTGATTGTTCGATGGAGCGATGGATGCGGTCCGGGAGCCGTCGAGCGGGCGTGAGGCGTAAGGATTGGTGCCGTTCGACCTCAGTGCCGAGGCCTGCTCGTCGAGTGTGCCGCTCCCGCCATAGCTTTGCTGTTGATAGGCCTGCTGGGAGGTTTGCTGCTGATAGCCGTAACTGTCCTGCGTGTCCTGGTAGACCTGGCGGCGCTGGGGTGCTGAAGCCATCCGCTCGACATCGCGTTGGGTGACCGGGCTGGAGCCGGCATCGCCGATGGCTTCGGGCGGCGTCAGGGCGTCCGTGGTATTGCAGGCGGAGAGCGCGAGGCAAAAGCCGGCGACAGTCAACGTTATCCTGACCAGTCCCATCGACGCGATCCTTTCTCCCGACGGCCTTACCGCCCAGGATCGCTATCTTACGCCCCTAACGGTTAAGAAATTCGAGAGGGTGACGGGAAAGGGCCTTCGGCGCCTGCGAGGTCGTCAGATAGGTCTGCCCGAGGGTCATCGCCGTGCCGCTGTCGGAATCCATGATGATCATGTGCACGAAGAGCGACATGTTCTCCTGGATTTCGAGCGGATTGCCCATATGGAACATTTCGTGCTCCATCCATGAGGGCGAGAAGCGGGCGCCGAGCGAATAGCCGCAGGCATTCAGCCGGTGGCGCGCAAGGCCGCGCTCGTCCATGATCCTGGCGTGAATATCGAACACATCGCCGAAAGTGTGTCCCGGCATCAGGACCGTTTCGATCGCCTGCAGCGTTTCGAGGCAGGCGCTGTAGAGCTCGCGATGGCGGTGGCTCGGAGTGCCGATGACGACCGTGCGCATCATGGCGGCGTGATAATGCGCATCGACGCCGGCCCATTCGAGCGTCAGCTGGTCGTTGGCGTCGAGTTTGCGACGGCCGGACTTGTAGCGGCAGAGCAGCGCTTCCGCGCCCGAACCGATGATGAATTCGTTGGCGGGATAATCGCCGCCGCCGGCAAAGACGGCTCCCTGCATAGCGGCCAGGATATCGGCCTCGTCGGCGCCGGGCTTGACCAGGGACAGCGCGGCGTCGAGGGCTTCATCGGCCAGTGCTGCGGCGCGTTCGGCATGGGCGATCTCAGCGACGCTCTTGGTCAGGCGCAGGCGGCTGATGAGATAGGAGGCGTCGACGATCTGGCCGAAGCTGGCAAGCTGATGATCGAGCAGCCGGGCAATGCGGCCGGTCATGCCGTGGGTATCATATTCGATGCCGATGCGGGCGCCGAGGAGATCGAGGTCGGACAATAGATCCTTGAGATCGAGGGTCGGATCGGCATTGACGCGATCGACCCAGATGCGAATGTCGGTGATGACGGATGTAAGCTGCGCCTGGCGAAGGTCTGCCGAGCGCGTCAGCAGCGTCAGAGACCCGTCCGCCTTGACGACAAGCGTCTGGAAGAAGCAATAGCCGAACGTGTCGTAGCCGGTCAGCCAATACATGCTCTCCTGCGCGAAGAGCAGCATGGCATCGAGCTTTTCCTCCTGCATCCTCGCCAGCAGTCGGGCGAGGCGAGCATCGAATTCGCTGCGTTCGAAATGCAGAGCCATATCAAGCGGCCTCCTCGATGGCGATGGCAGAAATCTGGCGCCCGTAATCCGGCTCCTGCGCATGCGTCGTGCGCCGATAGGAGAAGAAGCGCTCCGGGTCGGGATAGGTGCAAAGGTTCAGGCTTTCGGCCGTGACGCCTGCCTTGCGCAGGCGGTCGACGGTCAGGGACGGCAGATCGAACATGGCGTGACCGGCCCGTTCGGATGGGGCGAAATATCCGGCGTAGTCCGGATCGTGCGCCAGGAAACGGTCGACGAATTCGGGGCCAACTTCATAGCTCGACTGGCTGATCGAAGGCCCAAGGCAGGCGACGATTGCCTCACGCTTCGCGCCGAGCGCGACCATCGCGTCGATGGTGTTTTCGAGCACGCCCGTCAGCGCGCCCTTCCAGCCGGCATGAGCGGCGCCGACGACCCGGTTTTCCGGATCGGCAAAGAGAATGGGGCCGCAATCGGCGGCGAGTACGCCGATCGCGATGCCCGGCGTTGCCGTCACCATCGCATCGGCCTGCGGCCGGCTGCCGTCATATTGCGCGCCGATGGTCACGACATCGGGCGAATGGATCTGATGCACGGTGGCAAGCTGCGCGAGTGGCAGACCGAACCAGTCGGCGACGCGGCGGCGGTTTTCCTGCACGTGCTCGCGATCGTCATGCGAGCCGAGACCAACATTCAGCCCGCGATAAAGGCCTTCGGAAACGCCGCCGGCGCGGGTGAAATAGCCGTGGCGAATGCCGGCAACCTCGGCGGCGCTCAGTAGCGTGCTTGCTAGTGGTGTCGGCAACGAGAGAGTTCCTTGATGTCTTGGTTGGCCAGTCGTGCGATGAATAACGCAGCTGCGGCGAAGCAGTTCGATTTGACCGGGATGTTGGCCCACCCCGGCGCGGGCTGTCAATCCGCAGGGTCGATGGTCAGGCGTCAGCCGACGGGACGAAAGGGCAGGAGATCGATCGCCGGGCTGGAGACCGCCAGCACCTTGAAGAGCTCTCCCATCTTGCCTTCGCCGGCGCCGGCGAGCCTTTCCACGGCGATGCGGATATTCTCCTGAATTGCTGCATCCTGGTCGCGGCCGAGTGCCGCCGCCCGCTCCAACAGACCAAGTCCGACAAGGAAATCGCCCTGATGGCAGCAGCCGTTGATGTGCATGTTGGAGGCGAGCGCGGTCTGCGCCAGATGCTGGAAATCGACGTGACTGGTGAGATCCGCCTCGCCGGGATGCTCCAGCGGTGGGTCATATTCGTGCATGCGCACGGCTTGCAGCGTGTCGCCGAAGCCCGTCGTCATATGACCGTAGTCGATGGCGAGCGCCGTGCCGCCATGGGCCGCCAGCCGGTCGCAGATCGTCGTCATGACGGCCTGGCGGGCAGGTGCGATCTCGAAAATAGTGCCGATCGGTGGTAGTCTGCTGTCCGGAAGAAGTGCCGGATCGAGCGTGGCGACGCTTGTGGCGAAGGTCAATTCATCATTGACGTCGAGGCCGACCGCTCGCTCGCGAAAGCCGTTGGCGGTGCGAACGAACTGGCGGATGGGAATGGCATCGAAGAGCTCGTTGGCGGCGAGCAGGGTGAAACCTTCAGGCACCTCGCCGAAATCCGTATGCCAGGAGATTTTTGTGCCATAGGTTTCGAGGGTCTGGCGCTGGAAGTCTTGTAGGCGCTCGCTGGTTTCCACCAGATGCACTGTCATGACCTCGTAGAGCGGTGGCGCCAGCTTGCCGATGACGCGCAGCATGTCTGATATCATCGTGCCACGGCCCGGCCCGATTTCGACGAGCCTTACCTCGGCCGGCGTTCCGTGCCGCTGCCAGGCATGCACCATGAAGACGCCGACCATCTCGCCGAACAGCTGGCTGATTTCCGGTGCGGTGACGAAGTCGCCGGACTGGCCGAAGGGTTCACGCGTCTTGTAATAGCCATGCACCGGATCGGCGAGACACAGGGAAAAATAATCCGTGATGCTCAATGGCCCGTTGGTGCGGATGATGGCCTTGATTTTTTCCCCGAGCGCCGTCGTCATTCTTTGCCTTCGCTAGTGCGTGACCCTGAAAGACTGGGAGCCGTTCTGGCCAGGACCACGCGATTTCAACCCCACATCAAGCCATCTGGCTCGCTGCCGCCTGCCGGGCGCGGATTACAGCCCAAAGGCCGATGGCGACCATCGGAAGCGACAGCACCATGCCCATCGTCAGCCAGTTCGTGCCGAGCAGATACCCGAGCTGCTCATCAGGCTGACGGAAGAATTCGACAAAAATACGCGAGAAAGCGTAGCCGATGACAAAAATACCGCTGACTGTGCCCGGCTTCTTCAATGCCAGCGCCCAGCGCGTGAGAATGAAGAGCACCAGGAACAGCAGAATGCCTTCGATGCCGGCCTCGTAAAGCTGACTGGGGTGGCGCGGATCGGGGCCGGCGGGGCAGACGCCGTTATGGGCGGCGATCACATGCGGGCTGCAGAAAATCATCGCCCAGGGGACGTCGCTCACCCGACCCCAGAGCTCACCATTGATGAAATTGGCGACGCGGCCGAAGAACAGGCCGATCGGTGCGACGGCAGCGACGATGTCGAACAGGCTCCAGGCCGGAATCTGGTTGCGTCTTGCAAACAAGATCATGGCGATAGTCGTGCCTATTAATCCACCATGGAAGGACATGCCGCCATTCCAGACCTCGATGGCGCGGATCGGATTGGCCAGCACCGGATCGAGATCGTAAAAGAGGATATAGCCGATGCGACCGCCGAGAACGATACCGAAGGCGACCCAGAGGATGAAGTCATCCAGATGCTGGCGCGTCATCGGCGCCGTATCGTTCAGCCAGAGCTTGCCGTTGTCGACCAGCCGCCTTGCGTAGAACCAGCCGAGCAGAATGCCGGCGACATAGGCGAGCCCGTACCAATGGACTGAAATCGGGCCGAGGGAGACGGCGACGGGATCGATGTCCGGAAACGGCAGGATGGCGGCGAGATTGGCGGATGTCAGCAAGATCGTCTGGCCCGTTGTAGCATGTTCCCGAAAGCACCGTGCCATTTCGGGACGGCATCATGCTTAATATCGAAAATGTGCGCGGAACATGGCGTTCGGTATCGAAACGGTCAAGTCGATTGTTAATCCGCCCGAGATCGCGGGCGCGGTTGTCCAGTCCTATCTCAATTTGCTTGCATCGGCCCCTTGGAAATCCTACCTCAGCACTATCTGGCCCATATCGATGCCCGACCGTCTAGGGCCGACGGTTGCAAGGAGATTGCCATGAGCACTGGACCGAACCGAATCTTCGACGAATTCGCCAAGCTGATGACCGATGCCGCCGGTGCTGCCCAGGGCGTGCGCCGCGAGATCGAGACCGCGTTCAATGCTCATGCCGAACGCTGGCTGAACAGCATGGATATCGTCAAGCGCGAGGAATTCGAGGCCGTTCGCGAAATGGCGGTCAAGGCGCGCGACGAAAACGAGGTGCTGCTTTCGAGAATCGAAGCGCTCGAGGCCAAGCTCGCAGCCAAGGGCAAGTAAGTTCTATCTTCAGCCCGCAGGCCGGTGCGGCACCCGTTTGCCGCACCTTTTTCCTCTGAAATTTTCCGCCTGTTTTTCCACCTGTGGACATAGGCAAAAAAGCCAATCGCCAGAGTCGGTTATGACTCCCTTCTGAATAGGCGTCGGAAGAGCTTTCCACAGTGCCGTTTCCAAAATCACCGCTCAGGGGCTGGCATGCCGGGCATGCCGCTATACACTGATTTTAAATGATGATTCGAAACGGACTTGGTAAGCCCCGGGCATGGTGGAAGCGTTAGTCTGGCAGCCGTTCAACATCATCCCGAGTATGTTTCCGGAGTAAAATTGTTTGCGTTCTTTCAGTGTTGAGCCACGGGAAAACTGCAACCGATCCGGTCAAGAAGGTGCTGCATGAGCCTTATGGAAATGGAAGCCGAACGACAATCGAATCCGGTCGACATGATCGAATTCGTTGCTGCCAACAACGACTGGTCGTTCGAACGGTCCGGCGAGGACGAACTCGCCATGACCGTCGAAGGGCGATGGACCGACTATCACGTCTCGTTCTCCTGGATGGAGGAATTCGAGGCGCTGCACATAGCCTGCGCGTTCGATGTCAAGGTTCCGGACCCGCGCGTCAACGAGGTGATCAAGCTTCTGTCCTGCATCAACGGGCAGGTGCTGATGGGCCATTTCGATCTGTGGCGTCAGGAAGATATTGTCATCTTCCGGCAGTCGCTGCTCTTGTCCGGCGGCGCAGAGCCCACCAACCGGCAGGTAGAGGTGTTGCTTTCCAACGCGCTTGACACCTGCGAGGCTTACTATCAGGCTTTCCAATTCGTTGTATGGTCCGGGCTCGATGCCAACCGCGCCATGGAAGCCGTGCTTTTCGAAACGGTAGGCGAAGCGTGACATGACAGGTGAACAATCCGCCAATGCATTTGCATCATCCGGGCCGATCATCCTGATCGGCGCGGGCAATATGGGTGGCGCATTGCTGACGGGGTGGCTGAAGAACGGCGTGCCGGGATCGTCGGTCATCGTCGTCGATCCCAATCCGGCCGAAGCGATGCGGAAAATGATTGCGGATGCCGGCGCAAGCCATGTCACCGAAGTTCCGAACGGATTGACGGCGGGAGTTCTCTTCATCGCCGTCAAGCCCCAGCTCATGGACGCCGTTCTGCCGCCGTTCAAGCCACTCGTGGGGAAGGCGACGGTCGTCGTCTCCATTGCGGCCGGCAAGACACTCTCTGCGCTTGAAACGCATCTGGGAGAAGCGGCGATGGTACGCGCCATGCCGAATACGCCAGCAATGGTCGGGCGCGGTGTGACAGGCGCTTTCGCCAATCAGCGAGTGAGCGATCGCCAGCGGCAGCTGGTTCAGAACCTGTTGAAGGTATCCGGCCCGGTCGAATGGGTGCCTGGCGAAGCCGATATCGATTCGGTGACTGCGGTTTCGGGCAGCGGGCCTGCCTATGTTTTCTATCTCGTGGAATGCATGGCGGAGGCGGGCCGAAAGCTTGGCCTGCAGGCGGACCTCGCCATGCGGCTCGCACGGGAAACCGTCGCGGGGGCTGGTGAATTGTTGCACCAGTCTCCCGACGACGCTTCGCGCCTGCGCCAGAACGTGACCTCTCCTGGCGGCACGACCGCAGCGGCACTCGGCGTCCTGATGGCGGAGGACGGCATGCAGCCCTTGTTCGATGCTGCTCTTGAAGCAGCGCGCAAGCGGGCGCAGGAGCTGGCCGGTTGAATTTTCGATAAGGGGCGGGACATGGCGGAAGAGATCACCTATGGCGATTTCGAGCGGGTGGATATCCGTGTCGGGACGATCATCGAAGCGGAGACCTTTCCGGAAGCGCGCAAGCCTGCTTACAAGCTAAGGATCGACTTCGGACCGGAAATCGGCGTCAAGCGTTCCTCCGCGCAGATCACCGTGCATTATACGCCGGAGGCGCTCATCGGCCGGCAGGTGCTGGCTGTGGTCAATTTTCCGCCGCGCCAGATCGGGCCGGTGCGCTCCGAAGTGCTGACCCTCGGTTTCGAGGACGAGTCCGGTGCGATCGTTCTGGCCTCAGTCACTCAACCGGTGCCGAACGGCAAAAAGATGATGTGAGCGGTGTCCCTTTCGCAATCGAAAGGGAGGGGCTCAATGAATATCCCTCGATACCGGATCGGTCAGGCTGAAGTCGAGGAATTCTGCCTCGAAGCCTTCGCGCTGCGGTGAGCAGAAAGCGGGGCCGACCAATACGTCTTCCAGTGTGGGATCGAACCAGGCGAGCCTCGCCATGTGCCACTCGTTCATCCGATCGGTGCGATACTGGATGAAGAGGGCATCGCCGTTGCGGGTGACCCGCGCGGACATGGCGTCGAAGTCATGATCGATGCGGAACGCTGACCAATCGGAATTGCCGTTGGTGACGACGACGCTGAAATGCCTGGCGCCGTCGGTATATTCGATCCCGCATTTCATCCAGTGCCTGGCATCGTGGCGGATCATCAGGCCTGCCTGGTCGTAAAGCTCGCGATAGTGGCCGACGAAGGTGGCTTCGGCGGTGAAATCGCCGCGACGCGGGATGCCGAGAAAATGACCGTTATCGCGATGGAAGCCGTAATAGGTTTCCTGCCAGAAATCGGTCTTGTCGCCGGAACGGACGAACAGGCGCCCCTGGTTCACTTCCCACATTGGCGGCGCGTTCAGCCAGTGCATGCCATCGATATCGATCGGCATATGCTCCCTCCCTCAGGCAGGTATGCGGATGGTGGCCCGCAGGCCGCCGAGCGGGCTGTCACCGAGCGTGACGTTGCCGCCGTGGCTGCGGGCGATGTCGCGCGCGATGGCAAGGCCGAGTCCAGTGCCGGATTTATCGAGATTGCGGGCCGCATCCAGCCGGAAGAATGGTTTGAAGACGTCGTCTCGCGCCGCGACAGGGATGCCGGGGCCATCATCATCGAAGATGATCGTCAGCCATTTGGCGCTGTGCCTGGCTTCGACGCGGAGGCTGTTGGCATAGCGGCGGGCATTGGTGGCGAGGTTGGTCACCAGACGGGTAAATGCGTTCGGCCGGACGGAGATCTGATTGTCGCCGTCGATCGAGAAGCTCATGGATTTGCCATGCAGCGTGAAGTCCTGCTGGATTTTATCGAGGATATCACTGAGCTTGAATTGCCCGACATCTTCTTCGGCTTCGCCGCGTGCAAAGGCCATATAGCCCTCAAGCATGCTTTGCATGTCCTCCACGTCTTCGCCGAGGCCGACAAGATCCGGATTTTCGCCGACAAGGGCGAGCTGCAGCTTGAAGCGGGTGAGAACGGTGCGCAGATCGTGGCTGACGCCGGAGAGCATCGCCGTGCGCTGCTCGATCTGCCGTTCGATGCGCTCACGCATCAGGATGAAGGCAAGACCCGCGCGGCGTATTTCGTCGGCGCCGCGGGGAGAATAGTTCTCGAGCCGCTGTCCCTTGCCGAAGCTTTCGGCAGCCTGCGCCAACGCCAGGATCGGGCGGATCTGGCCGCGCAGGAACAGGACGGCGATGCCGATCAGCACCAGTGAGGTGCCGACCATCCATAGAATGAAGATATGGGTGTTGGAGGCATAGGTCTGGCTGCGCTTGGCAAAGACGCGCAGCACCTTGTCCGGCAGCTTGATGCGGATCTCGACCAGACTGGAGTTGCCGACCGTATCGATCCAGAAGGGCAGGTTGATCTGATCTCTTATCTCGTCGCTCAGGATGCCATCGAGGATCGAGAAGAAGGGTTTCTCGGCGGGCGGCGGCAGCTCGCCGCCCGGTTCGATCGAAATAGCGAGATCAAGCTTCTGGCGCGCCATCTGGGTTATGGCGGAATAGTCGGCATCCTGCGGATAGGTCTGGATGATGGTGATGATGGCGGCGATGTCGCGTGTGGTCGCCATCGACAGTCGCTGCGTCACCATCTGCCAGTGGCGCTCCATGAAGACGACGGTCACGACCGCCTGCAGGATGATCATCGGCAGGATGAAGATTAGCAGCGAGCGGGCATAGAGGCCGGTCGGCAAGATATAGCGACGCATCCAGCGCGAAAGCCACCGCAATCCGTTGGACGGCGTGTGATCCTGGTCGCGTCTGATCGAATCGAATGTCACCATCACCTGATCCTGCGGAGCCGATCTCAGTCTATGCTAAGGCGGTAGCCGATGCCACGCACCGTCTGCAGCCAGATAGGGTTGGCCGGGTCATCTTCAATCTTCCGGCGCAGCCGGTTGATCTGCACGTCGATCGTCCGCTCGCCCACTTCGGCATCGTTGCCGATGAGCTCATGGCGCGGGATCGTCTCGCCGGCGCGCTTGGCAAACAAAAGCATGATTTCCTGCTCGCGGTCGGTGAGCCGGATCAGTTCCGCCGCCTTCTTGAGTTCCTTGCGAGTGAGCGAAAATGTGTATGGCCCGAACATGACGAGCTCGATCTTCGGAGAATCCGCGGGCGCATTGCGGCGCAGGATGTTGTTGACACGCAGCACCAGTTCGCGTGGGTCGAAGGGCTTGGGCAGATAATCGTCCGCACCGGCCTCGAGACCTGCTATACGGGAATCGGCTTCCGCAAGCGCCGTCAGCATGATGATCGGAATGTTCTTGATGGCACGAAGGCTTGCCGTCAGCTCGATGCCGGATTCGCCGGGCATCATCACATCCATGATGATGAGATCGAAGTCGAGCCCTTCCAGCTTGCGACGGGCTTCGGCGCCATCGGCGGCAGCCGTCACGCGGAAACCCTTCTCCATAAGATAACGATTGAGGAGCGCGCGGATACGCGTGTCGTCGTCCACGACCAGAAGATGTGCTGCGTCATCCGAGATTGCTGCTTTTGTCGTCATTCGATCCGTCTCGATCCTGTCCTACCCATCGATTGAGTTGACGCGTTCCACACCGGCCCCGCGGGCTTGATCGCCGTCATTTCTCGGTCTGCATTCCCCTGAGGAAACGCTTCACGCTTTCGCGCGTCGCTTCCGACGCGCCCTCGAATGCTCTTTCAATGCGGCGCGATTGCGGCTCGGCCAGCGCCAGTGCCAGATCGCGGCCCGCTTGTGTCGGGTACAGCTTGCGCTGTCGCCGGTCCTCCGGACCCGCGACTTGGCGAATATAACCCGAATCGATCAATTGTTTGAGAACCCGCGCCAAACTCTGTTTGGTGATCTGCAGTGTTTCCAGAAGGTCCGCAACCGTCATGCCGGGTTCGCGGTTAACGAAATGGACGACGCGATGATGGGCCCGTCCGAAACCGCTCTTGACGAGAATCTGGTCCGGATCAGAGACGAAATCGCGGTAAGCGAAGAAAAGCAGCTCGATGATCTCGAAATCGATGCTCCCAGCGTTCTGCAGCGGCGTGGCCAGCAGCTCCGTCTTTGTCGCATTCTGGCTCATCTGTCGTGGCACCGTGGCATTTCCTTTCCTATTATGGAGCATTCGGGAAACTTACGCAAAAATATGTCAGTTCTGTTGACGCATTTTTACGTCGCCGACCGCCTTCGCACAATGCCATGCGGCGCAAACGATGTTGCCTTGTCGGGAAATTAAGCGCGGTCCCGCTAAAACGCCAACATATCCTGTATTTTCATCCGCTGCCACTCGTGCGTGGGGCGCATGGGAAGCAGCAATTAACCCCGTGATGAGGCGGCGTGATCGGCAGGGGATAATAGCGGGCGGGGGCAGGCGCCATCGCCTGAAAGCCGCATATGCCCGATCTCAAAGACGCTAACGTCAATTGAGCCGGCATTCCCTCCCATCTCGTTTCGAGGCACCGGCGAGGGGCGGCTGTTGCCAGACAGAATTGCGTATCGATGCGCGCAAGCCGGGCATGTTGCGACGCCCGGCTTGCGCGATCCGATCTGTTTACGACTTGCGGCCGAGAACGGCGCCGACGATCGCGGAGAGTACGCCGCCTGCGACCAACGAGGATATGCCCTGCGCCACGAGACCGGTTAGAGCTTCGCTACCGATCAGGTTCAGGATCAGGCCGCCGCCAAGGCCGCCGATCGCGCCGGCAATTGTTCTGGCGACGAGGTTTATCCCCTCCTGCTTCAAAACGGCGCTCGCGGCGTTGCCACCGATCGCACCGGCAATCAATTGCGTAATGATAGGCCCTAGACTTTCCATGACTACCCTTCTCCCATTGCTCCGGAAGACGCTTCCGGGTCCCCTCTCGCCGCGTCCTGGATTGATGCCAGGGAGCGGCGATAATCCTCAGTGATATTAGGAGTACATCATGCACAGATCGCTGGAAATAGAAGGGCAACTCAAACGGGAGAATTCTGCAATAATTTCAGGGGAAATCCGCAGTTTGAACATGCGACTGTCCAGCTGCATGTCAATTTCGCCATCTTGTTCGGGCTTGCGGGCGAATCAGCGGTAGACGTAGACGATCCGGCGCGTGCCGGGATCGATCAGTACGGGCTGGTGGTTCACCTCGACGTAGCTGTATTGATAGTCCGGAATGCGATGCACCTCCACGCTTCGCGGAACCGTGGCGCCGATAGCCAGATCTCCATTCAACTGAACCGTATCGACCGGATTGTCGTCGATATAGCTTCGGACTTCGTCAGGTGGTGTGATTGCAACCACATCGCCGCCGCTTTGATCGACGGGACCCAGCAACTGGTCGTTTGGACCAGGCTGAACGGGCTGGACGCTACCGGTTTCTACAGGGTCCGTCTGCTCGTAGGTGATCATCGGAATGCCGAGATCATCGCGATGGTCCTGGACGACGACAGCGGCACCGTCTTGTTCGACGTTGAGATATTGCGCATAGACCCAGCCTCGCATGCCGTTGACATCGACCCGGCACCAGCGGCTGCCTTCGATGCAGCCATCCAGCGTCGCTTCCGAGCCGCGCGTCGCAACACCGACCGTCGGAAACTCCGCGCCTGGACCTGAGCGCACTTCGATGTCGCTGGCGGTCGTGGCGGACATTTCGGCCTGAGCCAGACCTGCGCTGCCGAGAACGACGAAGCCGGCCAGCAACAGATTTCTCTTAAAGGACATTGGTTCTCTCCTTCTGCCTTTAAAGACGTATTCTCAACGCTTCGCGTGCTGCAGTGTTCCGGTCGGGGCGGCATGTGCTTGGCGTCTGTCGGTGATGCGTTCCAATAACCATCGGAATTACTTTATCATTTTCGATTTTACAGGCCGGAATTCGCGGCGTTCGCGCTACTTTGACACCGGCAGGGGCTGTTTTGCCTGATGTTTGCGGCTATACCGGCGATACGACGATCAAACAGACGAGGCGCTCCATGGGCATGCTCCAGGCCGGTATCATTCCGGTGACCCCTTTCGAACAGAACTGCACCATCCTGTTCGATCCGGAGACGAAGGAAGGCGTGGTCGTCGATCCCGGCGGGGACGTCGACATCATCCTGCAGACCGTGCGCGAGAACGGCATCACCTTGAAGGCTATCTGGCTGACGCACGGCCATATCGACCATGCCGGCGGTGCTGACGAGGTGCGCGAGGTACTCGGCATCGAGGTGATCGGCCCGCATGAGGACGATCGTTTTCTGCTGGAGGATATCGAAGCCAAGGGCAAGATGTTCAACATCAGCGGCGTCCGCAATGTCACGCCGGACCGCTTCCTGAAGGAGGGCGACAAGGTCTCCTTCGGCGAGCATGAATTCGAGGTTTTCCATTGCCCTGGCCATGCGCCCGGCCATGTCATCTATGTCAACCGCAAGCAGGGCTTCGCCCACCTCGGCGACGTGCTGTTCAACGGTTCGATCGGAAGAACCGATCTGCCTGGCGGCAATCACCAGCAGCTGCTGGAATCGATCCGCGACAAGGTCTTTCCGCTCGGCGATGAGGTCGGCTTCATCTGCGGCCATGGGCCAGGCAGCCGGATCGGCGACGAGCGTCGCACCAATCCTTTCCTGCGCGGCTTATAAGGAAAGCGTCGCGCTCGCTGGAGCCATCCCGCTTTTCCTGGAATTGCGAGAACGCTCTATCCTTTTGTTTTTACGCAATTCTGGGCGGAAAACCGCTATGCACTTTTCCTGGAATTGCTCTAGCGGGCCACTTGTCCACCCTCGCGGCATCTGGAGAGAATGTCATCAGCGACGCTGGCGAGCGGCATAGTGGCGTCAATGCTTGTCGCGTCCTTCGGCATATCCTCTTGCGTTGCGTGCAGTCGCATAATGAGGGCTCGTTCGGCAGGCCTTCCGCCAAACTCGTCTTCTGGCCTGCCGGCAAGCCGGCGGTTTAGCGTGTCCGGGTCGACGCTCAGAACAAAGACCTCGTCAAACAGATCGATAAAGCGATGGAAATTCCTGCAGCCGCCACAGAAGAAGGAGATCGGGTGGCTGCGATCGGCGACGAGGGATCTGACTTTGTCGACATTCCAAAGATGGTGTCTATGTACAAAGGCTGCATTCAGGAGGTGCTCGCCATGCGCGGAGCCGTCCAGCGGTTTGCCTGTTTCCGGATCGCCCCTATACGCCAACTCGCGGTCACCATGGATGACGTGGTAACCGCGCCGCTGCAATTCGGTGGCGACTGAGGTCTTGCCAGTCCCGGAAACGCCTTCGATCAAATAGTTCCTAACGCCCATGTCAAACCTCTGGAAAGCTTGTTCGCGCTGCTGGGCGCGACGACTGCGGGCATAGGGGGCTGGTGTGACAACCGCAAGACGTTGTCACGGAACGTCTCGATAACGGCTCCGGACGCGAAGGTATCGGCGCCGTTGTTCGAGTGGCCACTCCAAGGATGCAGCGTCGAGCGTCGAGCGGCCGAGATGGGGCTGTGCATGCGCGCTGCCGCGAAACCTTCTTGAAGGTGGACGTTTCGCGACAGCAAGTATTCCGCATTTCAATCCGGCACTGGGCTTGAAAGCAGTACTTCGGTTCTCCGTGCTATGAACCAACAGCGGCCCGGAAATCAGTCAGCCGTGCAGTAATGGCGCATGCCGTCATAGCCGACATAAGTACCGGTACGGCCGTCGAAGCTTCTGTAGCGGTCGTAGCAGTAACGCATCCATGCAGACGATCCGGGACGCAGGCCGTATGCCGGCGGCGGCGCATAGTAGCTGACGTCACGCTCGACATAGACGCGGCGCGGCGGCTCGCGATAGTAGTAGGGCGGGGGAGGTGCGTCGTAATCGGGATCGACATAGACCGGTGCCGGCTCGACATAGCGTGGCTGGCTGGCAATGGCGG
The DNA here is from genome assembly GCF_044769665.1 of Rhizobium sp. NPDC090279. Taxonomy (NCBI): domain Bacteria; kingdom Pseudomonadati; phylum Pseudomonadota; class Alphaproteobacteria; order Hyphomicrobiales; family Rhizobiaceae; genus Rhizobium; species Rhizobium sp. NPDC090279. Next base: position 731,526 of record NZ_JBIVYI010000002.1, read on the forward strand.
AGCCGACGATCAGGCCGGTTGCGAGCCCGGCAGCGCCGAGCGCCCAACCATCGCGGTTGCGATGGCGCCAGTATTCATCAGCGGAAGCGGCGCTCATGGACGTGACCGTCAATGCAGCGGCGACCGCGGACATGACGAGCGTTTTGCCGAGTATGGTCATTGGCCTATCCTCTAACGGGAGCGGGACAACAGCTATTCCCGCTCGTTCATGAGAGGCAAATTATACGTCGCAAAGTGAATGCAGACTGAATGACAAAACCCGGCATTGCTGCCGGGCCTCAACTCGAATTTGATAGCCGTAAGGTGTCTTAGCCAGCAATCTGCAGATTGACGGCCTTTGGTCCCTTGCCGCGGCGATCCGGTTCCGTGTCGAAGCTTACCTTCTGGTTTTCCGACAATCCTGCCAGGCCAGAAGCTTGAACTGCAGAAATATGTACAAAGATGTCCGCGCCACCCTTGTCTGGTTTGATGAAACCGAAGCCCTTATCGGTATTGAAAAACTTTACAGTGCCAGTCTCGGCCATGCCTCAGGTCCTTTTCTCTCTGCCCACCATCCACATGGGCAGCATTACTTGTGTTGCCCTTGCGAGCGCTTGCAGGCAGTTCTCGGAATTTGAAGGAAAAGGTCCCCGTAACTCGGCATGGACGTGATGCGATGTTTGCCACCCCGCTTCTCGACCAAGCTGACCGGAATATTAGCGTTTCCGGCTCGCAATTCTATTAGGACTTCCCATGCTCTAAAAATGCCCGAACACCGTTGAGAGTGCTGTGTTTATGGGAAATTGGCAAGCAAAAGTTTTTTAACGTGGCACAACAGGCACAATACCGTAACGCGAATATGTTATTGCGATTCGCAGATTTTCCCACTTTGAAACAAGTTTCTAAGGGTTTTGCATCGCTCGCGATATAGTTTTGGCTAAATTTTCCCAAATCGACTGGTGTGAACGGCCGTTTTCGATTGTTCGAAAAATTTCGGCCGGCCATCCCTTCAGGCGGCCAAAAGCGCGCATTTCCGGCGTTTTTTACGCTGTGGCGCTGCGACGGCGCGTCAATTCCGGCACCAATTCCACGGCCAGCATGGCTGCAAACATCAAGGCGCAGCCGGCATAGCCGAGCGGGCCGATGGTCTCGCCGAGCAGCAAGGCACCGAGCGAAGCTCCGAACAATGCTTCCGACGACAGGAAGATCGCTGCCTGGGGCGCGGTCGTATAACGCTGGCCGATGATCTGCAGCGCGAAAGCCAGACCGGAGGAAAAGATGCCGACATAAAGGATCTCACCGAGCGCGCCCCGGATGTCGGCAATGCTGATGGGCTCGATGGCGGCGGCAACCCCGAGAGCGAGGACGGCGGTGACGGCAAATTGCGTGGCCGAGATGCCGAGCGGCCGGCCGGTTTCGTTGACGGCCGAGCCGGCAAGCGTGATTTGTGCCGCCCAGAAGAGCGCGCAGATGACGGTCAGGAAGTCACCGACGGTCAGGCGCGAGATGGAACCGCCCGAGAGCAGGTAGATGCCGCAGAGCGCCATCAATGCTGCGGGCCAGATGATCCAGTGCGGCGAGCGGCGCAGGAAGATGACCGCGATCAGAGGCACGAACACCACGTAAAGGCCGGTAATGAAACTGGAGTTCGTCACGGTCGTTGTCAGAAGCCCGATCTGTTGTGTTGCCGCTCCGCCGAAGAGAGCGATGCCGATCAGCAGAAAGGAGCGCCAGTTGCGGGATGTCAGCGGCTTTGCTGCCTTCCTCTTTTCCATCCAGACGAACGGCAGGACGACCATGGTGGCCACGGCAAATCGCAGGCCGATGAACCAGAAGGGTCCGATCGTCTTCATGGCTGTCGATTGCGCAACAAAACCGCCGCCCCAGATCGCGGCGGCAAGCAACAACAACAAATTCGCCTGTATGCGAGACATCGGCATCCTGTGGGAAGGGGAGGAAGAGCGGTGACCGTTAGCAGTTGCTTTTACTTGCGGCAAGGGCAAAAGGCGCTGGAAGTGGAGCGCTAGTTCGACGCCCTTGAAACCCTTAGAAGGACGCCGTTGTCTTCGTCGGTCGTCATCAGCAGCGCGCCATCGGGTGCGACCGCGATGTCACGCAGGCGGCCGAACCTATCGTCAAACATGCGTTCCTGTTCGGTGATCTTGCCCTTGCCGTCCTGGCTCAGCCGAGACAGCAGCTCGAACTTCAGCGCCGTCACCAGGAATTCGCCATTCCATTCCGGGAACATCTCGCCGCGATAGACGACTATGGCGCCTGGCGCGATCGAGGGGTCCCAGTAGAAGCGGGGCTGCTCCATGCCTGCTTTTGCCGTGCCGATGCCGATCTTCGTACCGTTGTAGTTGACGCCATAGGAGATGACGGGCCAGCCGTAATTCTTGCCGGCTTCGGGCGTATTGATTTCATCGCCGCCCCTGGCGCCGTGTTCGACCGTATAGAGCCTGTTCGTCTCGCTGTCGAAGGTGATGCCTTGCGGATTGCGATGGCCCTTCGACCAGATTTCGGGCAAAGCGCGGTTGCCGTCCTTGAACGGATTGTCGGCGGGGATACTGCCATCGGCGCCGATATGAATGATGGAGCCGGCGTCATCGTGGAAATCCTGGGCGCGATCCTGCTGGCCGCGGTCGCCGAGGCTGACAAAGAGGCTGCCGTCGCGAGCGATGGCTATGCGCGAACCATATTGGATATTGCCGCGCGACAGCTTGTTCATCAGGAAAATGCGTTTCACGTCGGTCAGTTGTTTTTCGTCCGGCGACAGTCTGGCGCGAAAGGCGGCCGTGCCGCTTCCGCCGTCGCCCTCTACCGAGGCCGTGAAGTAGAGGGTGCGGTTGCTTGAGAATTTCGGATCGAGCGCGACATCGAGCAGGCCACCCTGGCCGCGCGCATAGACTTCGGGCACGCCGGAAATAGGTGCGGAAATCCTGCCATCGCGGACAAGTCGCATGCGGCCCGGCCGCTCGGTCACGAGATAGGCGCCATCCGGCAATGCTTCGACCGCCCAGGGGTGTTCCAGCCCCGTCGCTATCGTCTCAACCTTGACGTTCACCTTTGCGTCTTGATGGTCTGAGCCGGTTCGGCAAGCGCTGATGCCGCCGAGAGCAGGGCGCAGGCCATCAAAGCGATCGAAAACTCCGTTCTGCCCACGCGCATCCATCCGACCTCCCCAATAGTCCCGCTTTGCAAGGTGGGACCGTTCGGTTGCCATTCAAGGCTGATCGCGGAAACGATAACGTCTTTGTGTACTCGCTTTCGGTGGGCGGAGGCTCTTCAGATCTCGCGATCTCATCTGCGGGCGGGGATGGTTTGCATGCTCAGGCGTGTCCGAGCACAGTCGCGAGGTGTTGATGCCAAGGAAGTATTTGTTCTTTATTGGAAATTTCCACCTTCTTCAGAATCCGATTCAGGTGCTTCGCGTAATGATTCAAGTTCGGAAAGATTGCGACTGACTGGCTATGATCGATCCGGCCTGGGTCCAAAGAGGCGTATGGCCTGGTATCGCAGGCTTCTAGCCGGATAAGAAAAGCTCGCGCGCATGGCTCGGAAAGCCATGAAATAAAGCCACTGTGACGCCTTTGTGCTTGAAACGACGGCGTACATTCGACATAGAACTTAGCGCAGAAATCTGGTCCACAGGCTTTCTGCCATTTTCAACCGAATAGGACCGATCATCATGGCCTTTCTTGCCGACGCTCTTTCCCGTGTAAAGCCTTCTGCCACCATCGCCGTTTCCCAGAAAGCGCGCGAACTGAAAGCAAAAGGACGCGACGTGATCGGCCTCGGCGCCGGTGAACCGGATTTCGATACGCCCGATAATATCAAGACGGCCGCCATCGATGCGATCAATCGCGGCGAGACGAAGTACACGCCGGTTGCCGGCATCCCCGAACTGCGCAAGGCGATCGCCGCCAAGTTCAAGCGCGAGAACAATCTCGACTACGCTCCCGAGCAGACCATCGTCGGCACGGGCGGCAAGCAGATCTTGTTCAACGCCTTCATGGCGACGCTGAACCCGGGTGACGAAGTCATCATCCCCACGCCCTACTGGGTCTCTTATCCGGAAATGGTGGCGCTGTGCGGCGGTACGCCGGTTTTCGTCGCGACGACGCAGGCCAACAGCTTCAAGCTGCAGCCCGCCGATCTCGAAAAGGCGATCACGCCGAAGACCAAGTGGTTCATGTTCAACTCGCCGTCCAACCCGTCGGGCGCTGCTTATTCGCACGCCGAACTGAAGGCGCTGACGGACGTGCTGGTTAAGCATCCGCATGTCTGGGTCTTGACCGACGACATGTATGAGCACCTGACCTATGGCGAGTTCAAGTTCGCCACGCCGGTCGAAGTCGAGCCGAGCCTCTACGACCGCACGCTGACGATGAATGGCGTGTCGAAGGCCTACGCGATGACCGGCTGGCGCATCGGTTATGCGGCCGGCCCGCTGCAGCTCATCAAGGCCATGGACATGATCCAGGGTCAACAGACCTCGGGTGCGACCTCGATCGCGCAATGGGCTGCCGTCGAAGCGCTGAACGGTCCGCAGGACTTCATTCCGCGCAACAAGAAGATTTTCGAAGGCCGCCGCGATCTCGTCGTATCCATGCTGAACCAGGCGAAGGGCCTTTCCTGCCCGGTTCCGGAAGGCGCATTCTACGTCTATCCGTCCTGCGCCGGCCTGATCGGCAAGACGGCTCCGACCGGCAAGGTCATTGAGACGGACGAGGATTTCGTGTCCGAGCTGCTGGAATCGGAAGGCGTCGCCGTCGTTCACGGTTCGGCCTTCGGCCTCGGCCCGAACTTCCGCATCTCCTATGCGACCTCGGAAGAGCTGCTCGAAGAAGCTTGCCGCCGCATCCAGCGCTTCTGCGGCGCCTGCAAGTAAGCACCGAGAATGGATCAAACGGAAGCCCGCCAGAGATGGCGGGCTTTTTTGTTGTCCAGTTTCTCCATCGGCTCATCAACTGAATCAAGTGGCTCGCGATTTGAATCCGCCTGCGGCCTCAAGCCTTTGAAATCGGACTCAAAGACCGAGCGCCGTCAGCATGATGAAGGTGGCGAAGAGGATGAAATGGGTCATGCCCTCGATGGCGTTGGTCTCGCCATCGTTGAGGTTGATGGCGGCGACGATCAGCGTGATCATCACCATGACCGTCTGTACCGGCGACATGGCCATGATGAAGGGCTGGCCGGTATAGAGCGCGATCGCCTCCATGACAGGCACCGTCAGGATGACCGTCGACAGCGAGGCGCCGAGTGCGATGTTGACCGTCGCCTGCATGCGGTTTCTAAGGGCCGCGCGCAATGCCGTCAGAATTTCCGGTGCCGCCGAGATGGCGGCGACGACGATGGCGGCAATGGCTGGCGGCGCGCCTGTGCCCTTGAGGCCGGTATCCATGAAGGCCGACATGAATTCCGCAAGCGCGCCGATCAGGACGACGCCGATCAGGATTGTCACGATCGAGGTGGTCGTGGATTCCTCGTCATGAGACTCCTCGGCTTCGGCGGCTGCGAGCTTCTTTTCCGTGCGCGGATAGCTGTAGCTGAAGAAATAGCTGTGGCGACCGACCTGCATGCGCAGGAACAGCGCATAGAGGGTGATCATCGCGACGATGGTGAAGGCGGAGTAATAGTGCCACTTCGCATCAGGGATGAATTCCGGGACGATCATCGAAATGCCCATGGCGGTGAGGATCATCACGCCGTAGGTTCGGCTGGAGTCGTCATTATAGGGCTGCTCGCCATGCTTCAGGCCGCCGAGAAGAGCGGCGAGGCCGAGGATGCCGTTAATGTCGAGCATGACGGCAGCATAGATGGTATCGCGCACCAGCGTTGGCGAACTTTCGCCGCTTATCATGATGGCAAGGATGATGACTTCGACTGCGACCGCGGAGAGGGTGAGGATCATCGTGCCGTAGGGATCGCCGACTTTGACGGCAAGCGTCTCGGCATGATGGGCAACACGCATGGAGACCAATACAATCGTTGCGATCAAAGCTGCGGCCGCGATTATCGATGCTGTCTGACCCATTTCCAGCACGGAATGCTCGCTGGCATAGGCGATGACGGCAATCGCCAATGCCACCAACAGGGCCTTTTCCTGCTTAAACCACTTCGCTGCGATCACTTTCCCCACCTTTGCGCCGATTAACGGTTGCACTCTAAAGCAAGGATTTCGCACATCAAGCTTGCGAGGAAGAGGGCGAAATTTGCAGTTAACGCGGTTTAATGGAATACTGCGCGGATAGGTCTGCCCAACCAAAATGCCGCGGCATCCTCGAAACCGTCTCAGATGCACGCGATCTTGCCGGCAATGTCCGGTCCGAAGGTCTTGGCAGATGAGAAGGAGGGTTCGGATGGTCAAGGTCGTTTACGAAATCGTGCCGCATGACGGTGGGTGGGCTTATCGTTTCCGTGACGTTTATTCGGAGGCGTTTCCGACACACTCCGAGGCGGTGGAGGCAGCCAGGATCGTCGCGGCTGAACAGCAGGTCGGAGGCGACTCGGCCGAAATCAGCTGGCAGGATGAAGGCGGCAAATGGCATGAGGAATATGCCGATGGCGGTGACCGCCCGGAAACGGAGGTCATTGACGGCCAGATGCGTTTCCCGCCGGTAGATACCGCTCCCGGTGCCTAGGGCTGTCCTGGATTGCTCGCCTTTTCGATGATCGCGTTGACGAAGTGACGCTTCTCGGCGGTGTAGCGATCGCCGTCATGCCGATGAATTTCGGCAAGTTTCAGCTTCAGTTTCGCGTAGGCTGCCGCTTCAGCCGGGTGCTTGCGAAGATAATCCCGAAAGATCACCCTGCGTTCGTGCGTCTGGTTGCTCGGTGGGCACAGATAGACGCGCTCCGGCGGTTTGCCGTCGCGCCGCATGAATGCCCAGACATCGTCGTCATAGCGATTGCCGCGCGGTTCGTAGTTCTGATCCAGGAGAATCTGTGTCGCTGGCAGGACATCGGCTGAACTGCGCAGGATGATGTCGATATCGATAAGCGGCTTTGCGGCGATGCCGGGAATGGATGTGCTGCCGATATGCTCTATCGTCACGACATAAGGCGCCAACAATCGTTCCAGCTTCTCGCGGATGCGTTTGAAATCGCCCGGCCAGCTTGGGTCGTATGGCACCAGCTCCACCGCTGCTTTTCTGATCATGTTCGCCCCTCCGCGCCGCCTTCCTTGATATAGTCGAGTAATCCGGCGACGAGCGCGTCAAATGTCACGCGGCAGCGCGGCGATGTCTTCAGGTTTTCATGCATGACGATCCAGGTATCGATCTGCACCTCGATCTCGGGCAACAGGCGCATGAGGCTTGGGTCGCGCCTTGCCAAGGGGATTTGAATGAAGCTGATGCCGATGCCGGCGCGCAAGGCATTATGCAGCGCGATACTGTGATCGGAGCGAAAGCCGAAGGAGACACCGTCGAGCATTGGGTAGCGTTTCAGCATCAGGCGTATGTAGGCCGTTTGGCGATCGAAGCCGATCAACCTGTGTCGATGCAATTCCTCGATCGCTTCCGGTTCGCCGTAACGTTCGATATAGCTGCGATGGGCGAAGAGGCCGAGGGAGATGATGCCGATATGGCGTGAGAGCAGCGCCTCCTGCGCGGGCGCGACCATGCGTACGGCAATATCGGCCTCGCGCTGCAGCAGATCCTCCACGGTGTCGGAGGCGGACAGCTCCACGACCAGCTCGGGATATCGTGCCTGCAGCTTGGCAAGGATCGGCGGTAGCACTTCCGTACCGATGACCTCGCTGGCACTGATACGCACGGTGCCGCTGACCTTGTCTTTCGAACCGGAGGCCGCCCGCAACAGGGCGGCGGTCGTGCTGGCCAATGTCTCGGCATATGGTTTCAGAACAAGGGCGGCGTCGGTTGGCAACAGGCCCTGTTGCGAACGCGTGAACAGTTCAGCACCAACCGATTCCTCCAAAGCGTCGATATGACGGCCGACCGTCGGCTGCGTGAGGCCAAGTTCGCGGGCGGCGGCCGACAGCGACCCATGCTCCAGCACAGCAAGAAAGGTACGGTAGAAATCCCAGCTTGGCTCAGAAGATGATGTCATACATTTATGTATATCATCTGCAGATTTTTCCGCAATTTCGTTTATCGTGTGTGTGAAGGATAGTCAGCCCATCGAAACCGATGGAGATGACGATGAGCAACCAGACAGAAAATGCGAAGACTGCTTTGATACTCGGAGCGACCGGCGGCATCGGCGGCGCCGTTGCCCAGGGGCTTGCCGCCCGCGGCTGGCGCATCCGGGCTCTGACCCGCGATGTAGCGCAGGCAGCTCGTCGCCAACCTGAGTTCGACTGGATTCAGGGCGACGCCATGCTGGTCGGGGATGTATTGAAGGCTGCGGCCGGAGCCGAAGTCATCGTGCATGCCGTCAACCCTCCGGGCTATCGCAACTGGGGGCAGTTAGTCTTGCCGATGCTGGACAATACCATTGCGGCAGCGAAGAGCGTCGGTGCGCGGATTGTGCTGCCGGGTACGGTTTATAATTTCGGCCCGGATGTCTTTCCGAATGTGAGCGAAGATAGTGCGCAGCGGCCGAAGACCCGTAAGGGCGCTATCCGCGTGCAGATGGAACGGCGTCTTAGAGCGGCGGCAGAGCAGGGCGATACACCGGTTATCATTGTCCGCGCCGGCGATTTCTTTGGTGGCTCGCGCGCCAATAGCTGGTTCTCTCAGGCCATGGTTACGCCAGGCAAGCCGGTCAGCGCCGTTACCTATCCTGGCAAGGCCGGCCTAGGACATCAATGGGCTTACCTGCCGGATGTTGCGGAAACGATGATCCGGCTGATCGAAAAGGGCGACGAACTCCCCGCTTTCGCCGTGTATCACATGCGCGGTCACTGGGATGGCGATGGCAGGCAGATGATCGATGCCGTGCGGCGGGTGCTGGGGCGTGCGGTGAAGGTCAAGGCGTTTCCTTGGATCATAGTGCCGTTGGCCGCACCTTTCGTTCCGTTCATGCGGGAGCTGCGCGAAATGAGCTATCTCTGGAAGGTGCCGCTGGAGATGAGAAACGACAAGCTGGTGGCCGTGCTCGGCGAAGAGCCGCATACGCCGATCGACGAAGCCGTGCGGAACAGTCTGGCGTCGATCGGTTGCCTGCCGACAGCATGAGGGCGACCCCGGGCAGGCATGCGATAAGCGCAAGCCCGCCCGGCTCGGCCTGTTTGAAACGGCAAGGAGCCCCCGCAATATGCGTTGCGAGGGCTCCTTGCCGTTATCGGAATGTGGCTGAAAACCAAAATCAGGCCGCTTCGTCGAGCGTCGGATAATCGGCATAGCCCTTGGCGCCGCCGCCGTAGAGCGTCGTCTGATCCCATTGGGCGAGCGGTGCATTGTCCTTCAAGCGGCGGACGAGGTCCGGGTTCGAAATGAAAGGCTTGCCGAAGGCAACGACATCGGCCTTGCCGCTATCGACGGCTTCGATCGCCATTTCGCGGGTGTAGGCATTGTTGAGCATCCAGCCAGCCTTGCCGCCTGCAGCCTTATAGGCCGCATGCAGGGCATCGTAGTCGAAGGGCAGGAAGTCGCGCTTGCCGCCGGTCTGGCCTTCGACGACATGGATATAGGCAAGGCCGTATTTCGCCAGACCTTCCACGACATGGGTGAAGAGCTGCTGCGGGGCCTGGTCGCTGGCGTCGCCGGATGGCGTGACCGGCGAAATGCGGATTGCCGTGCGTCCCGCGCCGATTTCCTTGGTGATGGCGTCGACCACTTGGAACAGGAAGCGCGTGCGGTTCTCGATCGAGCCGCCATACTGGTCGGTGCGGTCATTGATATCGCCACGCAGGAACTGATCGATCAGATAGCCGTTGGCACCATGGATCTCGACGCCATCGAAACCGGCATCGATCGCGGCGCGGGCCGCCTTGCGATAGTCCTCGATAATGCCCGGGATTTCCGCGACTTCGAGCGCACGCGGCTCGGAGACATCGGCAAAGCCGCCTGTGCCGTCGCTGTTGACGAGGTAGGTCTTCGAGTTTTCAGCTCGCTTCGAGGTCGATGACACCGGCTTGGCGCCGTTGGGCTGCAGGGTCGTATGGGAGATACGCCCCACATGCCACATCTGCACGACGATCTTGCCGCCATTGGCGTGTACCGCGTCGGTCACCTTCTTCCAGCCGTCGAGTGCTTCCTTGCTATAAAGGCCGGGAACATCGGCATAGCCCTGGCCCTGATGGGTGATGGCGGTTGCTTCGGTGATGATCAGGCCGGCGGTTGCGCGCTGGGCGTAATATTTGACGTTCAGATCGTTCGGCACGGCCTTGGGCGAGCGATTGCGCGTCAGAGGCGCCATGATGATGCGGTTGGCGATGGAGATATCGCCTAGCTTCGTCGGTTCGAACAGTTTAGTCATTGGGAATGTCCTTTCTACTGGGGAGGATAAAAGGGAGGGATCAAGACGAAGCGAGAGCTTCGTCCTTGGGGCGTAGGGTGGCGAAGGTCAGCAGGACGGTGAGGAAGCCGAGGATTGCCATGGCCGAGCCGGCGAGCGGCACCTGTGCCAGGGAGAAGCCCTCGTCGATGACAACGCCGCCGATCCAGGCGCCGAGCGCATTGCCGGTATTGAAGGCGCCGATGTTGATTGTTGATACGAGATTGGGTGCGTCCTTGCCGAAATTGACGACGTTGATCTGCAATGCAGGCACGGCGGCGAATGCGGCGGCTGCCCACAGGAAGAGCGTGATCTCGGCGCCGACGACGGAGTGGATGGTGAGGCTGAAGATTGCTGAGGTCACGGCAATCGCCAGGAAGACACCAGCGAGCGTTGTGCCGAGGCGCCAGTCCGCCAGCTTGCCGCCGATCAGATTGCCGATCGTCAGGCCGACGCCGATCAACAGCAGCGTCCAGGTGACGGTCTGCGGCGAGACGCCTGTGACGTCACGCAGCATCGGGGCGATGTAGGTGAAAAGCGCGAACATGGCCGCCGAGAAGAATACGGTCGTCAGCAATGCCAGCCAGAGGCCGAGGCCACGGAGTGCGGCGATTTCGCGGCCAAGGCTGCCCTGACGTGCTTCTTCATTCTTTGGCAGCACGGCAACGAGGCCCGCGATGGAGGCGACGCCGAGAAGCGTGACGATCCAGAAGGGCGCGCGCCAGCCTAAAGCCTGGCCGAATGCGGTGCCGAGAGGAACGCCAAGCACGTTGGCGAGCGTCAGGCCGGTGAACATCAGGGCAACGGCGCGAGCTTTGCGGTCTTCCGGCACCAGGCTGGCAGCGACCACCGAGCCGATGCCGAAGAAGGCACCATGGCAAAGTGCGGTGACGATGCGGGCGATCATCAAGATCCAGTAGTTGGGGGCGATGGCGCAGAGAAGATTGCCGAGAATGAAGAAGCCCATCAGCATGATCAGTGCCGAACGACGGCGCAAATGGGCGGTTGAGACAGCCATGATCGGTGCGCCGATCGCGACAGCCAACGCATAGCCCGTGACCAGCCAGCCGGCCTGCGGAATGGTGACGGCGAGATCCGAGGCGACTTCCGGCAGCAGTCCCATGATGACGAATTCGGTGGTGCCGATTGCGAAGGAGCTGAGCGCGAGAACGAGAAGCGCAAGAGGCATGGTCACAGTTCCTTCTGCATGGCTTCGAGGAATTCGGTGATGATCTCCTCGTTGCGCTTGTAGAAAATCCACTGGCCGAGGCGCCGTGTCGTCACCAGGCCGGCGCGATGCAGCGTGCTGAGATGGGCTGACACGGTCGACTGAGACAGGCCGCAGCGCTCGAACTGGCTGGCGCAGACGCCCAATTCCAGCGGATGCTCCTGGGTTGGGAAATGTGTCTGTGGGTCTTTCAGGTGATTGAGGATTTCGAGCCTGGCTGGGTTGGCCAGGGCCTTCAATATCTCGTTCTTGTCCATGGCGTTCACCGCATGAATATCGAATAATTGCGATATATGTATCGATAGTTTCCGATATATCAAGGGCGACGCAGAATATTATTTTCTGCAAGGCAGCTGGAGTGTGTGCTTAGAAATTGGGCAAAAAAAGAGGGCCACCGGTATAAACCAGGGCCCTTATAGGTGTGAAGGTCAAAACCTCCAGAGGGGAACAGCCAATGCGGTGGAACTGGGAGGAAAAGCCACCATGTGCATCAGCTGTGTGCGTTATGATGCTAATTTGTGCAGTGCGCAATGCTTTTTTGTGCATGGCAGTTATGCGTTTGCAGGCTCGGGGCCAAAAGGACAAAAAAAAGGGCCGCCGGAGTAAACCAGGGCCCTATAGGTATGAAGGTCAAAAACCTCCAGAGGGGAACAGCCAATGCGGTGGAACTGGGAGGAAAAGCCACCGTGTGCATCAGCTATGATCGATATGGTAGTTAAATGTGCAGGCTTCAACTCTATTTTGTGCATATCAGCTATGCGTCATATGCGTGGCTGATATACTAGCCGTAAAAAGACTTCGTTATCAGTGACTTACCTTCGTCAGAAATTCCAGTTACGAGCCTTCGCCACGATAAAATCGCGAAAAACCTTGAGCTTAGCCGCGTTCTTCATCTCATCGGGATAGCAGAAATACGTGTCGAAGGACGGCACATCGGCATTGATCGCGAGCTGAATGAGGCCCGGGTCGCGGCCGACGATGTAATCCGGCAGGACGGCGATGCCGATGCCGAGCAGGCAGGCGCGCTTGATCGACGTCTGGCTGTTGATCTGCAGATGCGGCACGCGCTTGTTGTCGGATGAGCGGCCGGCGATCTCCAGCCAGTTGACGTCGAGCAGGTAATTCGGTGCCGGCTCGCCGAAGCTGATGATGCGATGCTCGTCCAGATCCTCCACCGACTGCGGCTCGCCGTAGCGGTTGATATAGGAGGGAGCGGCATAGACGTGCATATGCACGGTGAAGAGCTTGCGCTGGATCAGGTCCGACTGTTGCGGCTGGCGCAGGCGGATGGCGCAATCCGCATGGCGCATGTTCACGTCCAGCTCCTCGTTGTCGAGGATGAGCTGAATCTGCATATCGGGATAGAGCTGCAGGAACTCCTGGATCTTGTCGGTCAGCCAGCCCTGGCCGAGGCCGACCGTCGTCGTCACGCGCAACTTGCCGCTCGGTTTGTCGGTCGTCTCGGTCAATTGCATCTTGACCGTTTCGAGCTTCAAGAGAACGTCATGGGCGGTGCGATAGAGCAGCTCACCTTGTTCGGTCAGGATCAGACCGCGCGCATGGCGATGAAAGAGTTTTATGCCGACATCCTGCTCGAGAGCGCTGACCTGTCGGCTGATGGCGGATTGGGACAAATGCAATTTGTCCGCCGCATGCGTGAACGAACCCGCTTCGGCAGCCGCGTGAAAGATACGCAGCTTGTCCCAATCCAATGGCATGCCGTTTCCCCTCATCGGCTGCATCACTCCGCAGCTACGGCGACGGGCATGTGCCCGGTCAGGTAGCGTTCCGCCTCAAGCGCCGCCATGCAGCCCATCCCCGCTGCGGTGATCGCCTGTCGGAACGTATCGTCGGTCACGTCACCGGCTGCATAGATGCCTTCGACGCTGGTCGCGGTCGAGTCGGGAGCGGTCCAGAGATAACCATTGTCCTTGAGTTTCAGTTTGCCCTTGAAGAGTTCGGTCGCCGGCGCGTGGCCGATGGCGACGAAGACGCCGTCGATCACCATGTCGGTAATGATGCCGGTGCGAACATCGCGCAGGCGAGCACCCGTGACCGACGGCGGCATCGGCGGCTTGGCCGGCGTGCCGGTGATCTCGGCCACTTCGGTGTTCCAGAGAATCCTAACGTTCGCCTTGGCAAAGAGGCGCTCCTGCAGGATCTTTTCGGCGCGGAAGGAATCGCGGCGATGCACCAGGGTCACCGATTTGGTGATGTTGGAGAGATAGAGCGCTTCCTCAACGGCGCTATTGCCGCCGCCGACCACGATCACGTCCTTGTTGCGATAGAAGAAGCCGTCGCAAGTGGCACAGGCGGAAACGCCGAAGCCCTGGAAGTGCTGCTCGCTCTCGATGCCGAGCCACTTCGCTTTGGCGCCGGTGGCAATGACGAGGGTGTCGGCCGTCCAGACCTGGCCGCTATCGGTGCGGGCGACGAAGGGACGCTTGCTGGTGTCGACTTCGGTCACGAGATCATTGACGATTTCGGCGCCGACATGCTGGGCCTGCTGGAGCATCTGCTCCATCAGCCAGGGCCCCTGGATCGGATCGGCAAAGCCCGGATAGTTTTCGACATCCGTGGTGATCATCAGCTGGCCGCCCTGTTCGAGACCGGCGATCAGAACCGGCTGCAACATCGCGCGTGCAGCGTAAACCGCGGCGGTATAGCCGGCTGGGCCGGAGCCGATGATAAGCACCTTCGTGTGGCGGGCAGGCATAGTCAGTCCTTTCAATTTCAGCGAACGGGAAACCGCGGCTTCAAACGCGCAAAGCAGGCGATTTCGCGATCCGCTGCTTCATTTATGATTGCCTTATGCATTTATTCAAGGGCAGCCTTGCATTACACACAGGGCAAATCTGCTTTGTGTAAGAATCAGTTACGCTAGAGAAACTTTCTTGCGTATTTTCCTGCCTTATATAGAAGCTGGCGAGGGGGAATTAAAGAAAGGCCAAAAAGTGCTTCGCGCTGAGCTCGATGCCATCGATATCAAGATTCTGCGGGAACTCCAGCGGGACGGGCGAATGACCAACGTCGAGCTCGCGGATAGGGTCGGCATTTCGGCGCCGCCATGCCTGCGACGGGTGCGCAAGCTGGAAGAGGCCGGCATCATCGAAGGCTATCACGCCATGCTGAACAGCCCGAAACTGGGCTTCGATCTCGTGGCCTTCTGCATGGTCGGTCTGAAGCACCAGTCGGAGGCTAATCTCAAGGCTTTCGCCAATGCGACTGCGGCCTGGCCGCTGGTTCGGCAAGCGTGGATGGTATCGGGCGACAGCGATTTTCTGTTGCACTGCGTTGCAGAAAATCTCACCCGGTTCCAGGATTTCGTCATCGAAGTCCTGACGGCGAATGAGCATGTCGATACCGTGCGCACCATGTTGACCATCCGGCAAGTCAAGAAGCTCGGCCTGGTGGAGCTCTAGGCGAATGGCGGATCGCCCCTGGCACCGGTCGCTGATCAAGTCCGGCGTGCGCCTTTTCCTGGGCGGCTCGCGGGCTCACGTGCAGGACTGGTTTCCGGGGCTCAGCATCGTCCGCAGCCAAAATGTCAGCGAGGTGCTTTACCGCGGCGCCAAGGTTGCCAGCCTTGCCGGCATGGATCGTCTGCGTGAACGCTGCGGCGATGCGATCTACATTGTCGGCTCGGGCCCATCGATTCGCGATTGCGATCTGAGCGCTCTGGAATTCCGCAGCGCCATTCTTCTGAACGGCGCTATAGGCCTATCCGGCGATCGGATCGCCGAGCCATTGGCAATCGCCGTCGAGGATGAGCGCTTTGTCTGGCGGCATCTCGACATGCTGCGGGAGAAGGTGGCTCCCGGCTCGCTTTGTCTGTTTTCGGTGGCGGTGCTACGCGCGCTTTGCGAGATCGACAAAAGCTGGCTGGCGGACAAGACCATCATTCTGATCGACGACATCCGCAAGCCTTATGGAGCGCGCCGCCGCTCGCTCGACGATCTCAAGAAGCTGCAATATGTGCGATTGGACACCGAGGGTTCGGCAGGTTTTTCGCTTTCTCCGGATCGTGGGGTTTTTCTGGGCGGGTCCGTCGCCGTCTCGGCTTTGCAATTTGCTCTTTATTGTGCGCAGCAGCAGGTCGGTTTCCTGGGGATCGATATATCCAATGCCGGCGAGCCTCGCTTTTACGAGACCGTCGGCGATACCGCTTTTTCGGGCATTGCACGGGCTGAAGGCCGTATGATCGAGCATCTCGTGCTCGCGCGGCGGATTGCGGCCGAGCGCAGCGTATCCTTCGTCAACTATTCTCCGATTTCGGCCCTGCTGAAATATGATTTCGGTTACGACGACAAATTCGCCGTGAAATCGAAGACGTGACGCTTGCCGAAGGCCGCTGAGCCTGTGCGCAGATTGAAAACAAGGTTGCTGAAATGAAGCTCATGCGCTGGCTGAAACCCAAGGCGTCGGACGCCAAAAAGCTGTCCATCGATCCGCCCGAGCCAAGCGCAGGGCGCCAAGGCATCGCCATTGCCGCCTGTGTGAAAAACGAGGCTAGCTACATCGAGGAATGGGTGCGCTTCCACCAGGCGGTCGGCATTCGTCACTTCTATATCTATGACAACGGTTCGACGGACGAAACCTGCTCGTTTCTTCGAAGCCTGCTCAATGAGGACGCGCTGACGATCATTCCCTGGGCGGGGCGCATGCGCGATGCCGCGACTTCGGCGATGCTGAACGGCCAGGTCATCACCTTCGCCCATGCCATCCTGAATTTCGGCGGCGATTATCGCTGGATGGCGTTTATCGATGTCGATGAATTCCTTCTGCCGAAGCAGGCGGTAACCGTCGAGGAGGCGCTGGAGGCTGTCGGCGATTTTCCGAATGTGTCGCTGCCCTGGCACATGTTTGCCACCAGCGGCCATGAAACGCCGACGGATGGCCCTTTGACGCTGAACTATACGATGCGCGGCGCCGATCCGATGACATCAAAGGAAAATGTCAGCAATTTCAAATGTATCGTCGACCCGTGTGAAGTGATCGAGGTCAGCGTGCATCAGTTCCAGACGCGCGCTTACGGCGATCTGACGGCCAATGACGCCGGCAAGCGGTTTACGCGGCGTGCGCGGAAGTCTCCTGAGTTTTATTCGAACGGTTTCCTGCAGCTCAACCACTATTATACGAAATCCCGGCAGGAGCTGATGGAGAAGCTCGCACGAGGTTGGGCCTACGATAGCAGTGCCACGAAATATCGGGAGAAGGTGTTGTCCATCGTCAAAAGCATCGAGGAAGACATGGTGGAGGATCGTTCGATGCTCGAATTCATCGAGCGCAACCGTATCGATCTCGGTCGCTGATCCATCCACTTACTTGTTGGCGACGAGCAGCCGCCTATAGACATCGCCGATGGCGGTTGCTTCCTGTTCCAGGGCGAATTCGCTGCGCACATGGCGAACGCCATTCTCACCCTGAAGACGCGCCTCTTCCGGATTGGCCAGATAGAAGGCGATCGCTCTGGTCAGCGCCTCGCCATCGCCCGCCGGCACAACAGCGCCGGTCTCGCCCGGGACGATCATCTCGGCATAGGCGCCGGCATCCGATGCAACGACGGCAGTGCGGGAGGCCATGGCCTCGAGCGGCGTCAGTCCGAAACCTTCGTTGCGGGACGGCGCGACATACAGGGTGGCGCGGCGATACCAGGGCTTGATGTCGTCGACCTCGCCCAAGAAGCGGATGCGATCGGAAAGGCCGGCGGCGGCCACCATCTTCTCCAACTCATCGCCGAAGCCACGATGCTCGGTTGTCACGCGGCCGCAGACTACAGCCGTCCAGTCCGGATAGCGCGGCAGGAGCTCGATCATCGCCTTGACGAAAAGATCGGTACCTTTCTGATGACGGACGCGGCCGAAGCAGCCGATGAGATAGGTGCCGGGCAGGCCCGTTGCGGCCATGCGGTCGTCGGGCTTTTCCGGCGGATGAAAGCGATTGAGATCGACGCCGTGCTGAATGACGGTGTGTGGCACCTCAAGAAAGCTGCCGGAGCGTGTACTGGTGGCGATCACTGAGTCCATGCGACGGATCAGCCAGCGGGTATAACCGGTATGGCGACGCTGGGCCGCCGAGGTGAAGACCAACTTCAGGCGCATGCGCAGAACCGAGCGCAGCAGCAAGCCGGCGAGCATCTCATTGTTGCGGCGGGCATGCCAGATGCGCACGCTATAGCGGCGCGGCTTCGTCCAGAGGCCGGGCAGGCGTAGCCAGCCGAGCCGTGGCAGGTTTTCCGGAAGGCCGGGACCGAGCGTTGCGATATGATAACCGAGCTCGACCTGTTTGGGAATCAACTGCACGATCGTCGAAGTCACGCCGGAAAGCCGGCGTTTGAAATTCGTCGCTATGATTTCGATCTCGCGGAGATCGCTCGCGCGTGTTGACTCGCGATCGCGCACGGGCGATCAGCCCCAGGTGACGGAGAGGATTTCGTAACCCTTGGCGCCGCCGGGCGCATTGACCTCGATCGAGTCGCCGACTTCCTTGCCGATCAGCGCGCGGGCGATCGGCGAAGAGATGGAAATGCGGCCGGCCTTCACATCGGCTTCCTGATCGCCGACGATCTGATAGATCTTTTCTTCCTCGGTGTCCTCGTCGATGAGCTTCACCCTGGCGCCGAACTTGATCTTTGAGCCGGACATCTTGGTGAGATCGATGACTTCGGCGCGCGCCGTCAGGTCTTCGAGTTCGGTGATTCGGCCTTCGTTGTGGCTCTGGGCTTCCTTGGCTGCATGGTACTCGGCGTTTTCGGACAGGTCGCCATGAGCGCGTGCTTCCGCAATTGCCTCGATGATCCGCGGGCGCTCTCCCTGCTGACGCCAGCGCAGTTCTTCCTGCAGCTTGACGAACCCGTTCTGTGTCATCGGTACCTTATCAACCATTTTTTTCGTCCTTCACTCCCTGTGTTGCTCTGCTGCAGACACAAAAGAAAACAGGTCCCGAAGCGGTACTTCGGAACCATCAGAGCAGTTATTCTGTCACGTATAGCAGATTGCGACAGACGATTGCTAGAAAATTCGAAGGTTTAAGGAGAAGCTCCTGTTGAAGCCCCTTGGCCATTCGATCGCTTTGCAGGGCCGCGACGAATGTGAGCCGGCTACCATGCTCACGCCCGTCGCGGTCGAATTATGCGCTTCAGAAATAGCTCTGCAGCGGTTGAACTTCGAGGTTCCCGGCCTTCAGCGCCTTGATCGCCATGGCTGCTGCTTCGGCACCGGCCATGGTGGTGTAGTAGGGCACCTTCTGCATCAACGTCGCACGGCGAAGCGACTTGGAATCCGAGATCGCCTTGTTGCTGTCGGTCGTGTTGATGACGAGCTGAACCTGACGGTTGCGGATGGCGTCCTCGATATGGGGGCGGCCTTCCAGCACCTTGTTGATCTTGGTCGCCTCGATGCCATTTTCGGCGAGGAAGCGCTGGGTTCCACCGGTCGCGAGCACCCTGAAGCCCAATTCGGCTAACATGCGGATGGCCGGCAGCACGCGCGGCTTGTCGTCGTCGCGCACCGAGACGAAGACCGTTCCGTCACGCGGCAGTTCGACGCCGGCACCGAGCTGCGACTTGGCGAAGGCCAGAGCAAAATCTGTGTCCAGACCGATGACTTCGCCGGTCGAGCGCATTTCCGGTCCGAGCAGCGTGTCGACGCCGGGGAAACGCGCGAATGGGAAGACGGCTTCCTTGACGGCGATGTGCTTCAGCTTGCGCGGATCGGGCTTTTCGCCATAGGCGGCAAAGGTCGCATCCAGCTTTTCGCCCGCCATGACGCGGGCGGCGATCTTGGCGATCGGTGCGCCGATGGTCTTGGCGACGAAGGGCACGGTGCGCGAGGCGCGCGGGTTGACTTCGAGCACGTAGACCGTGCCATCCTTGATGGCGAACTGGACGTTCATCAGGCCGCCAACATTGAGCGCCTTGGCCATGGCCTTTGCCTGACGTTCCAGCTCATCGATCATTGCCGGCGAGAGGGTGCGCGGCGGCAGCGAGCAAGCGCTGTCGCCGGAGTGGATACCGGCTTCCTCGATATGCTCCATGATGCCGGCGACGTAGACGTCCTTGCCGTCGGACAGGCAGTCGACGTCGACTTCGATGGCGTTGGCAAGGTAGCTGTCGAACAGCAGCGGGTTCTTGCCAAGCAGCGTGTTGATCTGGCCGGTCTTGTCGTTCGGATAGCGCTGCTTGATGTCCTCAGGCACCAGTTCCGGAACGGTGTCGAGCAGATAGGTCTGCAGCTGCCCTTCCGAATGGATGATCTGCATGGCGCGGCCGCCGAGAACATAGGACGGGCGCACGACCAGCGGGAAGCCGATTTCCGAGGCGACCAGGCGTGCCTGCTCGACCGAATAGGCGATGCCGTTGTTCGGCTGGTTCAGGTCGAGCTTCATCAAGAGCTTCTGGAAGCGGTCGCGGTCTTCGGCAAGGTCGATGGCGTCAGGCGCGGTGCCGAGGATCGGGATACCGTTCTTTTCGAGGGCTTCGGCGAGCTTCAGCGGCGTCTGGCCGCCGAATTGCACGATGACGCCGACGACTTCGCCCTTTTCCTGCTCGGCGCGGAGGATTTCAATGACGTCTTCGGCCGTCAGCGGCTCGAAATAGAGACGATCCGAGGTGTCGTAGTCGGTCGAAACGGTTTCCGGGTTGCAGTTGATCATGATTGCTTCGTAGCCGGCATCCTTCAGCGCGAAGGCGGCGTGGCAGCAGCAATAGTCGAACTCGATGCCCTGGCCGATACGGTTCGGGCCACCACCGAGGATGACGACCTTCTTGCGGTCGGAAACCTGAGCTTCCGAACGAGCGGCGCCGACGAAAGGCGTTTCATAGGTGGAGTACATATAGGCGGTCGGCGAGGCGAATTCTGCGGCGCAGGTGTCGATGCGCTTGAAGACCGGGCGAACGTTGAGGCTGTTGCGCAGCTCCGCCACTTCCTTCGGGCGCTTGCCGGTCAGCGTCGCGAGACGCGCGTCAGAAAAGCCCATCGACTTCAGCATGCGCAGATTGGCCTCATCTTGCGGCAGGCCATGCTCGCGGATGCGGGCTTCCATGTCGATGATGTTCTTGAATTGCGCGATGAACCAGGGGTCGATCTTGCAGCCTTCATGCACCTCTTCCGGCGTCAGGCCGAGGCGCAGCGCCTGGGCAACCATGCGCAGACGGTCCGGTGTCGGGGTGCCGATGGCGGCGCGGATGGCGTTGCGATTGCCTTCGCCCTCTTCGGTGCCGGGGATTTCGATCTCGTCGAGGCCCGTCAGGCCGGTTTCAAGACCGCGCAGCGCCTTCTGCAGCGATTCGGCAAAGGTACGGCCGATCGCCATGACCTCACCGACCGACTTCATGGCCGTGGTCAGAACCGGGGAGGCGCCCGGGAATTTCTCGAAGGCGAAACGCGGGATCTTGGTGACGACATAGTCGATCGACGGTTCGAAAGATGCAGGGGTCGCGCCGCCGGTGATGTCGTTTTCCAGTTCGTCCAGCGTATAGCCAATAGCAAGCTTGGCCGCGATCTTGGCGATCGGGAAACCCGTGGCCTTCGACGCCAGAGCCGAGGAGCGCGACACGCGCGGGTTCATTTCGATGACCACGAGGCGGCCGTCCTTCGGATTGACCGCGAACTGCACGTTTGAGCCGCCGGTCTCGACGCCGATCTCGCGGAGAACCGCGATCGAGGCGTTGCGCATGATCTGGTATTCTTTGTCCGTCAGCGTCAGCGCCGGGGCAACCGTGATCGAATCGCCGGTATGCACACCCATCGGGTCGATGTTTTCGATCGAGCAGATGATGATGCAGTTGTCCGCCGTGTCGCGGACAACTTCCATCTCGAATTCCTTCCAGCCGAGCACCGATTCTTCGACCAGGACTTCCGTGGTCGGCGAGGCATCGAGGCCGCCGCCGACGATTTCGAAGAATTCCGAGCGGTTGTAGGCAATGCCGCCGCCGGTGCCGCCGAGCGTAAAGGAGGGGCGAATGATGGCGGGCAGGCCGACATGATCGATCGCCTGGGCGGCGATTGCCATGGCATGGCTCATATAGCGCTGCTTGCGGTCGCTCTCGCCGAGGTTCCACTGATTTTCGAGCGCATCGAGCGCCTTGTCGAGCTCGGCGCCGGAAAGCTGCGCCTTCAGCTTGCTGCGCTCGGCCTCGTGTGTCTTGCGGTCGGCATCCTTGATGTCGGTGGCGTTCGCCAGCATGGAGCGCGGCGTTTCCAGGCCGATGCGGGCCATGGCCTCGCGGAAGAGGGCGCGGTCCTCGGCCATGTCGATCGCGGCGGGCTTTGCGCCGATCATCTCGACATTATAGCGGTCGAGCACGCCCATGCGCTTCAGCGAAAGGGCCGTGTTGAGCGCGGTCTGGCCGCCCATGGTCGGCAGCAGCGCGTCCGGGCGCTCCTTGGCGATGATCTTGGCGACCACCTCGGGCGTGATCGGCTCGACATAGGTTGCGTCCGCCAGGCCCGGATCGGTCATGATCGTTGCCGGATTGGAGTTGACGAGGATGACGCGGTAGCCTTCCTCTCGGAGTGCCTTGCAGGCCTGCGTGCCGGAATAGTCGAATTCGCAAGCCTGTCCGATAACAATCGGTCCTGCACCGATAATGAGGATCGATTTGATATCTTGGCGCTTCGGCATGGGCTCACATCCGTTTTTTGTTGCGCGAAAAGCCGGCCAGGGTGGGAGATCACCGGCCGGGGGCGCATGGGCAATATTTTCAGGCTAGAAGCGGCTTATAGGCAAATGTATTTGCAAACGGAACCCCATAAATGGCGGAATCGACATGAATTCTGCAAGCTTTGCCGCCATTAGCCGAAACGACGCCGGACAGCCTCCGCATAAGAGCGGCTGACGGGCATCTCCATTCCGTCGCGCGCGATGACGAAAAGCTTGCCATTGTCACGCTTCAGGCTGGCGATGTGGTTGGTTGCTATCCAATGTGATCTGTGCAGGCGCATGCCCTCAATGTCGCCGACTTCCATCAGAGCATCGCCGAAGCGCAGCAGGACAAGTTCGCGACCGCGCGTTGTCACGACCTCAGTATAGTGATCGCGAACCGTTAGCCTTATCAGCGCTCCCCGGTTTTCCGGCTTCAAACGCGAGAGAATCGGCGGCTGTTGTGTCAGCGGGCGAATCTCGGCTGTTGGGACGGATGTTGTTTTCGCCTCCGCGAGATTTGTTCCCTCGGTGGCCATCGCTATCTGCCGATGCATGGTCAGATAGGTGAGAATACAGAAGAGGATGCAAAGCGGTACGGAGCCTAGCGATTGACGCAGGCTGCCGGTCACCGTGGACATCGTTCCAAAGAACGCGAAGTCGACGAGCGTGATGCCGAAGCCGATCGGTAACGCGGCGGCGACGGAGCCAATCATCAGCCGGGCGAATGTGCTCGCCAAATGCTTGCGCAGGAGGACTTCGGCGACGACGGAAAAGACGATAGAGATGGACCAGGCCATGGCGTGAAGGGCGAGCCAATAGCCGAGCCGTGCTGCGGGCATCAGCCGATCAAGCGTGCCGTATGGCCCCGTCAGCGCGAAGATCAGGACGATCGTGACAAAGGTCGCCCAGAAGCGCGGTGAACGCTGGACGACCTGCAATTCACGAAGCGTGGATTGCAGAAAGGTGTGATCCACGAAGATTTTCCGTTGTCTTGCGCAATTTCGATTGAGGGAAGAACAATATCACGGAAAGGCTCGACAAACTCAACCGGATACGGACCATGACTTTCGAGCCGCTTTTTGATGCCCCATTCGCGATACAGATCCATGTCGCGGCTGTTGTCCCCGCTGCCTTGCTCGGCGCCTATCTTCTCTTGCGGCCCAAGGGAACACCGACGCATCGGCTGCTCGGCAAGATATGGCTCGTCTTGATGGTCGTGACCGCGCTATCGAGCTTCTTCATTCACCAGATCAACATGTTCTATGGCTTCAGTCCCATCCATCTGCTGTCGATATACGTCTTGTTCGGTTGCTGGGGCGCCATCGTCAATGCCCGCAATCACAATATCGAGGCACATAAACGTATTGTCAGAGGCCTCTATTTCGGCGGGATCGTCGGTGCTGGCATATTCACGGTTGTTCCAGGCCGCATCATGAACAAGGTGGCTTTCAGCGGCGGCGAAATCGCGCCGCTCGTCGTCGTCGCAGGTATTGCGGTCGTTCTTTTCTGGCAGTTGTCCAAGGAAATATGGCGACGCCGCCGTTTAAGCTGATGTTCTGTCGATAGCCAACTGGCTTTGTTGCACTTCCTGGATATATAAATGCCTCAAGGGACTTTGATTTTTAGGCATCGCCAGGAGGTGCGCTATGGATTGGAAGGGGCGTCGGCAATCCGACAATATCGAGGACGAACGTGGCTCATCGCCCATGGGTGGAGGGGGCGGTGGCGGCTTCCGGTTCCCGGGCGGAGGGATCGGCGGCGGCGGCTTGAGCTTTCGCACCATTATCGTGCTCATCGTGATCTTCCTGATCCTCCGAGCCATGGGCGTCGACGTCATGGGGCTGCTGCAGCAGACGGGCATGCTGGAAGGCGGCGGCTCCGGATATCAGCAGAGCACATCCACCGGGAACAATGGTCAGCCCGCCAATGACGAGATGAAACAGTTCGTCGCGACGGTGCTTGGCGACACGGAAGACACCTGGACCGGCATCTTCAAGTCGATGGGCCAGACCTATACGGACCCGAAGCTGGTGCTGTTCTCCGGCAGCTTCCCTTCGGCCTGCGGACAGGCTTCGGCGGCTACCGGTCCCTTCTATTGCCCGAGCGATCAGAAGATCTATCTCGACATGGCCTTCTTCAAGCAGATGAAGGACCAGTTCGGCGCCTCCGGCGATTTTGCGCAGGCCTATGTCATCGCGCATGAGGTCGGCCATCATGTTCAAGATCTGCTCGGCATTCTGCCGAAGTTCAATCAGGCCCGCCGCAACATGAGCGAAGTGGATGCGAACAAGATGTCGGTGCGCATCGAACTGCAGGCCGATTGCTTCGCCGGTATCTGGGGCAAGTTCACGCAGCAAAAGGGCATTCTGCAGGCTGGTGATCTCGAGGAGGCGCTGAACGCCGCCCAGCAGATCGGCGACGACACGCTGCAGAAGCGCTCGCAGGGCTATGTCGTTCCCGACAGCTTCAACCACGGCACTTCGGCGCAGCGCGTGAAGTGGTTCAAGCAGGGCTTTGATTCCGGCAAGCTCTCGGATTGCGATACGCTGAACAATCCCGTCTGATCTGACTTGCCCGCCCCGGAGTTCCCGTGAGCGGGCTAGTCGTTCCGTTCGTTATCTCTCGCTGTCGAGATGCGTCAGCTGCGCCTCGGGGTAGCGGCCGCCGGCGGCGGCGTCTTTGGGGATTGCGCGTTCGATCGCAGCCATGTCGGTTTCCGACAATTCGACCGACAGCGCTCCCAGGGCTTCCGTGAGGCGGTCGCGACGGCGGGCGCCGATGACGGGGACGATCTCCTTGCCCCGAGCTGCAACCCAGGCGATGGCGATCTGGGCGACGCTTGCGCCCTTCGCGTCGGCGATCTCTCGCAGCGCCTCCACGAGATCGAGGTTCTTCTCGACGTTCCCGGCCTGAAAACGCGGGCTTTATTGTGCGGAAGTCGCCTTTTTGAACGTTGTCCTTCTGCCAGTGGCCGCTGATCAAGCCGCGCGAAAGGACGCCGTAGGCGGTGATGCCGATGCCGAGTTCGCGGCAGGTCGGAAGTATGTTGGCTTCGATGCCGCGCGAGATCAGCGAATATTCAATCTGCAGGTCGACGATCGGATGGACGGCGGCCGCGCGGCGGATGGTGGCCGTGCCGACTTCCGACAGGCCGATATGCCCGATGTAGCCTGCCTTGACGAGATCCGATATCGCGCCGATCTGATCTTCGATCGGCACATTGGGATCAAGGCGGGCAGGGCGGTAGATATCGATATGATCGACGCCGAGGCGCTGCAGCGAATAGGCGACGAAATTCCTGATTGCTGCCGGCCGGGCATCGTAGCCGAGCCATGCGCCGGCCGGATCGCGCAGGGCGCCGAACTTGACGCTGAGCAGGAAGTCGTCCCGCTTCAGCCCCTTGATGGCTTCGCCGATCAACATCTCATTGTGGCCCATGCCATAGACATCGCCCGTATCAAGCAGGTTGATCCCCGCATCGAGTGCGGCATGGATGGTGGCGATGCTCTCGGCGCGATCGGATGGACCATACATGCCGGACATGCCCATGCAACCAAGCCCCAGAGCCGATACCTGCGGCCCGGTCTTTCCCAATTGATGCTTTTCCATCGTTACTCTCCTTGCTCGAAGGCGCACTCCCGTTTTGGAGGCCCATGTCGATGGTGTTTTACTCCATCGCCCTCTGTGCGATAACTCGGGTAAATCGAAACGGCTTGTTTGGAATTTTGCACAATGGATGATTTGCCGCTGGCCGATCTGGTTGCCTTTACCGCCGTCGCCCGCGAGCGCAGCTTCCGCGAAGCAGCGCGCAAACGCGGCGTTTCCGCTTCGTCGTTGAGCGAAGCGGTCCGCCGGCTCGAAGAGCGGCTGGCGGTGCGCCTGCTCAACCGTACGACCCGAAGCGTGACGCCGACGGAGGCCGGTGAGCGGCTGATGGAACGCTTGACGCCCGCCATGAGCGAGATCGCCGTCGCGCTCGACGATATCAACAGCTTTCGCGACAGCGTCGGCGGGACGTTGCGGCTGAATGTGCCGACAGTCGCCGCGATAGTCGTCATGCCCGACATTATCAGCCGCTTTTTGAAGGAATATCCGGCAATCTCAGTCGAGATCGTTGCAGAAGACACATTCATCGATGTGGTCGCCGCCGGCTACGATGCCGGCATCCGCTACGACGAGAGACTGGAGAAGGATATGATCGCTGTGCCAATCGGGCCGCGGCAACAGCATTATATCACTGCCGCGGCGCCGGCCTATCTGGCCGCAAACGGCACGCCGAGGCATCCGCGCGACATATTGGAGCATCGCTGCATCCGCCATCGGTTCCTCAGCGGCTCGGTCGTGGCCTGGGAGTTCGAAAGGAATGGAGAGACGATCGTCATCGCTCCGCCGATGGTCGTTGCGACGAATTCCATCGACATCGAGCGTAGCGCGGCGGCAGCGGGGCTCGGCATCATCAGGACATTCAAAGAGTTCCTTGCGCCGCAAATTGCCAGCGGAGAATTGGTGCCGATTCTCGAGGAATGGGACACGGCCTTTTCCGGTCCTTTCCTCTATTATGCCAGCAAACGGCATATGCCGGCACCACTCAGGGCCTTTGTCGACTTTCTCAATCGCGAGCAGCGACGCGGTCGCGACAGATAGTCGCTTTTATGCCAAGGATCAAAAAAAGCGGTCAATAAATCAATAAGATTGAAGCGTTCACGGATTGTTTCCGCCAAAATCTTTATGTATGGGGACGCTTCGGTTTTTCGTTCACGTTCTGTCTCTTTCATGGAGACGGAGCCCAAAAGGCAACTCCATGATCGATCAGAAATTCGCCCGTCGAGGCTTGTTCCTCGTCTTCCTTATTCTCTTCCTCGACGTCATCGGCATCGCGATCATCATGCCGGTAATGCCGAAATATCTGGAGGAGCTGACGGGCGCATCGGTCAGCTCGGCGGCGACGGAAGGCGGCTGGTTGCTGCTGGCCTATGCCGCGATGCAGTTCCTGTTTTCGCCGTTGATCGGCAACCTGAGCGATCGTTTCGGCCGTCGCCCGTTGCTGCTCGCCTCAGTGCTGACATTTGCGATCGACAATTTCATCTGCGCGATCGCAGGTACCTACTGGATGCTGTTCGTCGGCCGTATTCTCGCAGGCATCAGCGGTGCGAGCTTCTCGACCTGCTCGGCCTATATTGCCGATATCAGCAATGACGAGAACCGTGCCAAGAATTTCGGTCTGATCGGCATGGCATTCGGCGTCGGCTTCGTCCTCGGCCCGGTCATTGGCGGCTTCCTTGGCGAGTTCGGTCCACGCGTGCCCTTCTATGGCGCGGCGGCTCTGGCGTTCCTGAATTTCGTCGGCGCCTATTTCCTGTTGCCGGAAACGCTGGATGCAAAGCATCGCCGACCCTTCGAGATCGGCCGAGCCAATCCCTTCGGAGCGCTGAAGCAGATACGGCGCTACCAGGGCATCGGTTGGGTCTGCGTCGTGATGTTCCTGAACTGGCTGGCGCATGGCGTCTATCCGGCAGTCTGGGCCTTCGTCACCTCCTATCGCTATGACTGGAGCGAAGGACAGATTGGTTTCTCACTCGCTGTCTATGGGATCGGTGCCGCCATCTCCATGGGTTTGGTGCTGCCGCGGCTGGTGCCCGTGCTTGGCGAGTGGAAGACCGCGCTGCTTGGATTGGTGTTTTCCTGCCTCGGCCTGGTGGGCTACGCCTTCGCGTGGCAAGGCTGGATGGTCTATGCGGTTATCGTCCTGACCGTCATCGAGAACGTCGCGGATGCGCCGCTTCGCTCCATCGCTGCGAGCAAGGTACCCCCATCGGCCCAAGGGGAGCTGCAAGGCGCGCTCGGCAGTCTGACGAGCATCACCGCAATCGTCGGGCCTTTGCTCTTCCCATACCTGTTTCAATACTATACCGCGCCGACCGCGCCTGTCGTCTTCGCCGGTGCGCCGTTCATCATGGGCGCAATTCTCGTGGTTATCGGGCTTGTCGTGCTTTTGACGAAAGTTCGCAAGACCGAGCCGAAGGTAGCGGTGCAATCGCAGGCCGGCGAGGCGGCCTAAAAATTCATCAGATATTTTGATGTCATGATGAATTCTTTAGCACTATGGGCTTGTCGGCTGGCTTTTTGAGCCAAGTTGCGCTAATGCGGCAGGCTCGCGCACCCTTGGGTAGGGCGGCTCGCGCGATTCTAGAAATCGAGTTTTCATCATGGATATGCCGGTAGCTGCGCGCCCATACGCGCCTGAAAACAATAATTCGTGGTCTGCGCATTTTCGTGCAACCCTTGCGCTCGGCATCCCGCTGATCGGCGCGCAATTGGCCCAGCTCGGCATCAATACCACCGACGTGATGATCGTCGGCCGGCTGGGCGCCGAGCAGTTGGCTGCGATGGTGCTCTCCGCGCAGTTTCTTTTTACAATTCTGGTTTTCGGTTCGGGCTTTTCCATCGCGGTCATGCCGTTGGTGGCACAGGCCTATGGCAGGGGCGACGTTGCGTCAGTGCGCCGTGCGCTGCGCATGGGCCTTTGGGTCGTGACAGTCTATTGGCTGCTGGCGCAGCCGGCCTTCTTCTATTCCGAAGAGATTCTGCTTGCAGCAGGGCAAAAGCCTGACGTCGCGAAATTGGCGAGCGGCTATATCGACATCGGCCACTTCGCCGTGTTGCCGGGGCTGCTTTATAATGTCATCCGGGCACTGGTGAGCGCCATCGGCCGTGCCGGCATCATCCTCAAGGTCACCATCGCCATGTTGGTGATGAATGCCGTGCTTGCCTACATTCTGGTGCTCGGTCATTTCGGCCTGCCGGCGATGGGTCTGCATGGTGCGGCCATTGTCTCCGTTGCCGTGCAGACGGCCGGTTTGCTCTTCATCATCGGTTATGTTCAGGCCCATCAGGAAACGCGTCGTTACGAGATTTTCGTGCGATTCTGGCGACCTGACTGGCATGCCTTGTGGGATGTCGTCCGGCTTGGTTTCCCGATCGGCGTGACGGTTCTGGCTGAAGTCAGCCTGTTCACCGCCGCATCGCTGTTGATGGGCCAGATCGGCACAATCGAGCTTGCTGCCCATGGCATCGCGCTGCAATGGGCGTCGATCGCCTTCATGATCCCGCTCGGCCTCAGCCAGGCGGCGACCGTGCGCGTCGGCGTTGCTCATGGACAGGGCGATCATTTCGGGCTGAAGCGTGCGGCCATCGTGGTGCTCATCGTTTCGTGCTGCATATCTGTCTTTGGCAGCATCCTCTTCGCTACCGTTCCGGCGTGGTTGGGAAGTTGGTATCTCGATGTCTCTTCCCCTGATGCGGCGAAGGTGCTTGCCTATGCGGCGCCGCTGATCGTGGTGGCCGGCCTGTTCCAGCTCGTCGACGGTCTGCAGGCGATCGCCAGCGGTCTGCTGCGTGGCCTGAAGGATGCGCGCGTCCCGATGATTATGGCGCTGATCGCCTATTGGCCGATCGGCTTCTTCCTTGCCTGGCTGCTGGCGTTCCCGCTTGGTTTCGGCGGCATCGGCATCTGGTTCGGCTTCCTGCTCGGCCTTGCCTCTGCGGCGGCGATGCTTTGCGCGCGCTTCTACATGCTGGTGCGTTCGGAGAAGGTTGCCGCCTGACGTGGGGAGATCGGTTGTCGGGTCGCAAGACTACTGACAAAAATTGACAGCATGATCGTCTATAACAGTCTCATACCAAAGACGGGAGACGACCATGATATTCAAGGCAAGCAATCATAATGATGCCGCGCTTTTCCCGCGGGAAGATCAGATCAATCGGGGCGCGGCCGTACGCCTCCTGCCACACGCCAATACATCGTCCCGGCGGCCGGAGCCCGAGCAGAAGTCCTACTGGCTGGCAGTGGCCAGTGCGGAGCACGTACGCCTTGGGCGCCAGCATGGCTTCATGCAGGTGAATCACGGCAAGCGAGCCCCCTTGAAGCGCATCAAGCCGGGTGACGGCATCGTCTACTACTCCCCATCCGTCAAAATGGGCGAGAGGGATGGCTTTCAGAGCTTCACCGCCATCGGTTTCGTCCGTGAGGGCGAGCCCTATCTCGGCGAGATGGGTTGCGGAAAGGCCTATCGCAAGGATGTGGACTGGCTGGACGCGCCTGAACAGCCGCTTCGTCCTCTCCTGGGCTGGCTTGATTTCACCCAGGACAAGAACTGGGGCTACAAGCTGAGATTCGGCCTGGTTGAATTCGG
Source organism: Rhizobium sp. NPDC090279 (assembly GCF_044769665.1). NCBI lineage: Bacteria > Pseudomonadati > Pseudomonadota > Alphaproteobacteria > Hyphomicrobiales > Rhizobiaceae > Rhizobium > Rhizobium sp. NPDC090279. The sequence continues at coordinate 761,973 of NZ_JBIVYI010000002.1, forward strand.
GCAATCGGATTTCGAGTTCCTCGAGGAAATCCTGATGAGCGAGCTTGAAGTGGTCAAGCAGCGCCGCCTGCAGGCCTGAACTTCAGCAAAGCATGAACGGATGTGACGAGAGACCTCCCAAGTTGACGCACAAAGAGAAAAGCCCCGGATTGATGATCAATCCGGGGCTTTTCTCATGCGATTGGGTGGGCGCGCCTTTCAGGCGCGCTCTGCCAAAGCGGCTTCGCCCTTCTTTTCGCGCACCAGATTGATGAAGCGGCGGAAAAGGTAATGGCTGTCCTGCGGGCCGGGCGAGGCTTCCGGGTGATGCTGGACCGAGAAGACCGGCTTGCCTGACACGCGCAGGCCGCAATTGCTGCCATCGAACAGAGAGACGTGAGTCTCCTCAACGCCTTCCGGCAGCGAGTTCGAGTCGACCGCGAAGCCGTGGTTCATCGAGACGATCTCGACCTTGCCGGTCGTATGGTCCTTGACCGGATGGTTGGCGCCGTGATGGCCCTGGTGCATCTTCGCGGTCTTGGCGCCGAGCGCGAGGCCGAGCATCTGGTGGCCGAGGCAGATGCCGAACAGAGGAATTCCAGACTTCAGCAGATCCTTGATGACGGGCACGGCATATTCGCCGGTTGCGGCCGGATCGCCAGGGCCGTTGGAAAGGAAGATGCCATCCGGGTTAAGGCCGAGGACTTCGTCCGTCGATGCGGTCGCCGGCAGGACGGTGACCTTGCAATCCAGGCCGGCGAACAGGCGCAGGATGTTGCGCTTGACGCCATAATCGAGGCAGACAACGTGGTATTTTGCGTCTGCGGCGCCCAGTTCGCCATAGCCTTCGTTCCAGATCCACGGCGTCTGCGCCCATTGCGAGGACTGGCCGGAGGAGGCGACCTTTGCAAGGTCCAGGCCTTCGAGACCGCTCCAGGCCTTGGCATCCGCCTTCAACTGGTCGATGTCGAAGACGCCGTTGGGATCGTGGGCGATCACGCCGTTCGGCATGCCGTTTTCACGAATCCAGGCGGTCAGCGCGCGGGTGTCGATGCCGCAGAGGCCGATGATGCCGCGAGCCTTCAGCCATTGGTCGAGATGCTTGGCGGCGCGGTAGTTCGAAGGATCGGTGATATCAGCCTTGAAGATGACGCCGACGGCGCCGTGCCGGGCGGCAGGCGTCAGGTCCTCGATGTCTTCGTCGTTCGTGCCGACATTGCCGATATGGGGGAAGGTGAAGGTCACGATCTGGCCGAGGTAGGAAGGATCGGTCAGGATCTCCTCATAACCCGTCAGCGCCGTGTTGAAGCAGACTTCGGCCTGGACCTTGCCGGTCGCGCCGATGCCTCTGCCTTCGATCACGGTGCCATCGGCGAGAACGAGGAGGGCGGTTGGCTTTTCAATGGTCCATGGGGCTGTCGCGGTCATGTTCATCCCGTTTCCGGCGTCGGGCGCGGCCTTGAAGAGACCGGCGGTTCCGCCATGTTTGTAGCAAGGTACGGCCGGCGACATGCGTCGCGGCTTGAGATCTTCCTATCGATCTAATGTGCAGGTGATGGACATAGCTAAACAAGGCGAGCCGGTCAATGCGCGCTTTTGCTTTCCAGTCAAGGAATTCGGGCTCGCGGCCGCAATTGCATTGATCGACATTGTTGGTCTAAGAGACAGGCAAGATGATATAGGTGGCCGGACCGATCGTTGCCGGCTTGCTTGAAGGAGTTAAAGACATGATCCGCGAAACCCTTTCCAACGCCCAGAAGGACGCCATGAAGGCCAGGGATACGGCGAGGCTTTCGACCGTTCGTCTCATCCTTGCTGCCATCAAGGACAAGGACATCGCCAATCGCGGGCTGGGCAAGGAACAGGCGAGCGACGACGAAATCCTGCAGCTTCTCGCCAAGATGATCAAGCAGCGGGAAGAGTCGGAGAAGATCTATATCGACGGCGGTCGCCCTGAGCTCGCCGGCAAGGAGCGCGAGGAAATTGCTGTCATCCAGGGCTTCATGCCCGAGCAGCTTTCCGAAGACAAGGTGCGCGAAATCTGCGTCGCGATCGTCGCCGAACTCGGTGCGCAGGGCTTGAAGGATATGGGCAAGTGCGTGGCCGCCCTGCGTGAGCGCTATGCCGGTCAGATGGATTTCGCCAGGGCTTCGGCTATCTTGAAGGAACTGCTGAAGTAAAGGCCAGCTTTGCTCTCGGCATGCGCGTTCGCCGCAGACCGAGAGTGCTTTGCCAGGCGGCGTCTATGATGGCGAATTTTTCGGCCTGATAGTTTCGATATTGCTGGATGAAGTCGTCGGACAGCCAAAGCTGGCTCCGCCCCGAAGATCCCGTCCATCCGATGCTTTGCATCTTTATGGCCTTGTTCATGAGCCGTTTTGCATTCGTCCTGGAGATGAGGAAGCGATTGCATAGGTCCGTGAATGCGATCCGTCCGACGATTGCTTTTTGGGTGGTCGGATTGATCATCCCGACGCGGGAGATCAGATAATCCATAATGACGCCGCCGGAATTCGCCCAGGTGAACAGATCGAACGTTTCCCCTGGATGGCGCAGATCGTCGCTGTCGATGATGCCGACCGAAATCGCCGGCTGCAGCACGCCGATAAACTCCGGTCGCTTGGCAAACAGCGCATTGCGCTTGCCGCCGTCCAGCCGGTCCAGCACGGAAAGATGGATGCTCAGCCATTTCGCAAGCTGCCTTGCGGCCTCTTCCGTGGGCTGCAACGGCCGCGCGCGCCGATCGCTCGTGACAGGCAGGTAGCGCAGGAAGCCGAGAGCCAGCATCTCCTGAATGAAGCTGAGCGCGGTGTTGTGGCTGGCAATCTCGTGCTCGACGATATAGTTGGCAAATCGGTTGGCATGGATGCCGGGCGGCTCTCCATCGATGCCGCCGCAATAGAGGGCGAAGCCCGCCAACGCCATCAGCCAACGCTGCTGTGAAGCAAAGACAGAGCATACGCTCTGATTCTCATCATAAGTGGATACAATCTCTCGTGTATAATTGAGGATTTCCGTGAAAAATTCGGGGTCTTGAGCAAGTTCCTTCGCGGATAAAGACATGCAGCCGTCTCCGATGAACTGAGCAAAATTCAAATTGTCCGAAGATATTATTACTAAGATCGCATATACGTAGATAATAAAAGATATCCATCGATAGCGTTGCGTCAAGATATTAGCGACAACGAAACATGATGTTTCGCAGCATATGTTCAATGCTCGTATTGTCGTGAAATCGGAGAGGGCCAGAAATTAGAGAAGGCAGGAGCTGGGGGAGCTCCTGCCTTCTTGCGCTTTGCAGGCGTTTGATGACGCAGGGTGGGGCCCAAAAATCAAACGTCTATTGCAAAGGCACTCAGGTGGGGCGGCGCCGGGGGTAGGGATGGTGCCCCACCTGAGTATCTGGTGAACTTATCTGAGAATCCTGATCTGCTGGGGCAAAGCTAATGCCTGCGACGGCAGTTCGGACATTTGAACCTTTACGCCTGCCGTAAGAGCAGGGACCTTCATATCCGCCGGCAACTGATATCCTGCACCGGCATAGAGCACATTCTTTTCGCCGGCGCCGCTGGTCATCGTGGCCGAGCTATAAGTAGCTGTGGCGAAGACGGCTGCTGCTGCCAAGGGTACGATAAGAATGCGCATTTCCCTCTCCTAAACTGAAAGCCCGTACCTGATGGCTTCCGGTTCGTCAGGGCGTCTCGGCATGTCGCGTCGCAAAGAAGTTTCTTCGCCGGCTTGTCTCGCCCTGTGAGATGAACGCTATTGCGGCGCACACCAACAATCAAATTACAAAAAAATAATGTTTGGCTTACGAACCTTGCCGCAAATGCGCCGTCAGAGAGTGTCGCCTCGGTGCGGCTGCTTTGCATCCGCTGATTGTCCTGGTCGCCGATCTTGTTCGCGCTTGGCGACTGGAGGCTGTGCAAGCCTTTGCTTTTTCGCGGAATTTTGCGTACGAGGCGGTTACTTCGATGGGTGTTGCGAGGCGCGTTCCAGCTGCGGTGAAGGAGCTTTGCGGTGTTTCTGATGCGGCTAATCTAGCCTCGGTTATCGGGGCGAATGTGGATAAATGCGGGATCGTGTTCACGGAGTTGTGATCGAAAGGCGGCAATGCAATCACCGACAAAGGGCTGTGAATACCGTGGGCGGTGGCTTGGTCGTCGTGGCAATGCCCGACATTCCTGTTTATATGGAATGAGCCAGAGGTAGCCATGCGATTTTCCAATACGTTTCTCGACGAGATTCGCGACCGCGTCTTGATTTCGGACGTGATCGGCCGTCGTGTGACCTGGGACCGGCGCAAGACCAATGTGCCGCGTGGCGACTACTGGGCCTGCTGCCCCTTCCACGGCGAGAAGTCGCCGAGCTTCCACTGCGAGGATCGCAAGGGGCGCTATCATTGCTTCGGCTGCGGCGTGACTGGCGACCATTTCCGCTTTCTGACCGAACTCGAGGGCTTGAGCTTTCCGGAAGCCGTGCAGCAGATTGCCGATATGGCCGGCGTTCCGATGCCCGTTGCCGACCCGATGGAGGCAAAGAGGGAGAAGGAACGCACCTCGCTGCTCGATGTCATGGAGATGGCGACTCAGTTCTTTCAGGATCAGCTGCAGACTGCCAATGGCGCGCGGGCGAGGGCCTATCTGCGTGACCGCGGCCTCAGCGGCCGCACCATCGAGACTTTCCGCCTGGGATATTCGTCCGATAGCCGCAACGCCTTGAAGGAGCATCTCGCCGGCAAGGGCGTGCTGAAGGAGCAGATGGAAGCTTGCGGCCTTGTCGTGCATGAGAACGTGCCGGTTTCCTACGATCGCTTTCGCGACCGCATCATGTTTCCGATTCTCTCTTCCAGAGAAAAGGTGATTGCTTTCGGCGGCCGTGCCATGTCGCCGGATGCGCCCGCGAAATACCTGAATTCCAACGAGACCGAGCTCTTTCACAAGGGCAATGTGCTCTATAATTTCACCCGCGCCCGCCGCGCATCCCAGGGCGCCGATGGTGCCGGCACCATCATTGCGGTCGAAGGCTATATGGATGTCATCGCGCTGCATCAGGCCGGCGTCGAGAATGCCGTTGCGCCGCTCGGCACGGCGCTGACGGAGAACCAGCTGGATCTCCTCTGGAAGATGACGCCGGAGCCGGTGCTCTGTTTCGACGGCGACGGCGCCGGCATCCGCGCCGCCAATCGGGCCGCCGATCTGGCGCTGCCGCATATCAAGCCGAATCGCACTGTGCGCTTTGCGCTGCTGCCTGATGGCAAGGACCCGGACGATCTCGTCCGCCACGACGGACGCGCGCCTTTCGACAAGGTGCTGGCGCAGGCAAAACCTCTCGCCGATCTGATCTGGACGAGGGAGGCCGGCAGCGGCGCGTTCGAGACGCCGGAAGCGCGGGCGGAGCTGGAAGCGCGGCTTCGGCGCATCGTCACCGTTATTGGCGATGAGGATGTGCGCCGCCACTATCAGCAGAATATGCGTGAGCGGCTGAACGGGCTCTTTCAGCCGCAATTCCAGCGCGGCGGCCAGCAGGCGCGTGGCTTTTCCCGCGACGGCAATGGTCGTTCTTTTGCTGGTCGAGGCGGTCCGGCTCGCGGCGCTCCCCCAATGCCAACGACAGCGTCCGATCGCTTGCAGCGCTCCGCCATGATCAAGGGGCATCAGGATATTCCAAGTCTTCGCGAAAGCGTTCTGGCCTTGACCATCGTCAACCATCCGGCGCTGCTGCAGGACGAATATGACGAGATTGCCGCCATCGACTACGACAGCCGCGAACTTCAGCGCCTTTGGTCCGCGGTTCTCGGGGTGGCTGCTACCCTGGTCGGGCCACAGCTCGTCCGCGAGCGGCTGGTCGAGCAACTGGAAGAACAGGATTTCGGCGCCTTGCTGAAAGGCCTGGAGCAGCAGGTTCGCAATGCCCGTCTGTGGACGGCGACGGAACAGGCCGCAATGGAGGATGCGCGCGAGGGCTATCGCCAGGCGCTCGCGCTTCACAAGCGATCGAAAGCATTGCGCTGGCACAAGATCGAGCTGGAGGGCGCTATTGCGGAGGCAACCGAAGAAGGCGACGGTGAAGCGATCGAGCCGCTGATTCGCGCCTTGCAGGAAGTGCAGCTCGAGGCGCTGCGGCTGGAAAATCAGGAGGCGATCATCGATGGTTTCGGCGTGCTTTCCGGCCGCGTCAAAGGTGCCGCTGGAAAATAGGGAATAGATGCCTCAGCCTGAAAGAGAAGAGCCGCGATTTTCCGCAGACGATGCATTGTTCGGCGAGCGTGCGGGTGCGCCGGCGCCGCTCGATGTCCTGAAGCGCGTCTACGGCTATTCGGCCTTTCGCGGCAAGCAGCAGCAGGTAGTCGAGCATGTCGTCTCCGGCGGCGATGCCGTCGTGTTGTTTCCGACCGGTGCCGGCAAGTCGCTGTGCTTCCAGATCCCCGCGCTTTGCCGCGATGGCATCGGCATCGTCGTCTCGCCGCTCATCGCCCTGATGCGGGACCAGGTCGAGGCGATGAAGCAGCTCGGCATCCGGGCGGCCGCCTTGAATTCATCCCTGTCGCGCGATGAGGCCAGCGACGTCTATCGCGCCATTTCCGCGGGCAAGCTCGATCTGCTCTATGTGACGCCGGAACGCATCGCAACCGAGGGCTTCTGCCAGATGCTCGGCCGGGCGAAGATCGCGCTGTTCGCGATCGACGAGGCGCATTGCGTCTCCCAATGGGGTCATGATTTCAGGCCCGAATATCGCGATCTCGGCAGGCTTGCCGAGCTCTTTCCCGGTGTGCCGCGCATCGCGCTGACGGCGACCGCCGACCCGCATACCCGTGAGGACATCATCGAGCGGCTGGCCCTCGACAATGCCGAGGTCTTCACCACCAGCTTCGACCGTCCGAACATCGCCTACGAGATTGTCGAGCGCGATCAGCCGCGCCAGCAATTGCTGCGCTTTCTCGATGGCCATCGTGGCGACAGCGGCATCGTCTATTGCCTGTCGCGCGCCAAGGTGGAGGATACGGCCGAGTGGCTGAACGGGCAGGGTGTTCGCGCGCTACCCTATCATGCCGGCATGGATCGGTCGCTTCGTGACGCCAATCAGGATGCCTTCCTGAAGGAGGAAGACCTGTGCCTGGTGGCGACGGTTGCCTTTGGCATGGGCATCGACAAGCCGAATGTGCGCTATGTCGCCCATCTCGATCTGCCGGGTTCCGTGGAGGCTTATTATCAGGAGACGGGACGAGCGGGGCGCGATGGCCTCTCCTCGAATGTCTGGATGGCCTATGGCATGGCCGATGTCATCCAGCGGCGGCGGATGATCGATGAAGGCGGCGCATCCGAGGAGATCAAGCGCGTCGAGCGTGCGAAGCTCAATGCGTTGCTCGCCATTTGCGAAACGGCAGGATGTCGGCGTCAGTCCATCCTCGCGCATTTCGGCGAAGCCCACGATGGCGGTTGTGACAACTGCGATACCTGCCTCAAGCCTGTGGAAACCTGGGACGGCACGGAAGCGGCGATCAAGGCGCTTGCCGCGGTCTATCGCACCGGCGAGCGTTTCGGCACCGGCCACGTCATCGATGTGCTGATGGGGACGGTCAACGAGAAGACCGAACGCTTCGGCCATGTCGACATGCCGGTCTTCGGTGCTGGAAAGGATATCCCCTCCCGTACCTGGCAATCGATCTTCCGGCAATTGCTGGCCAACGGTTTCATCAGCATCGACCACACGGCCTTCGGGGCCATGAAGCTGGAGGAGCAGGCAAGAGCGGTGTTCAAGCGCGAGCGGCCGGTCTTTTTCCGCAAGGACCGGCCGGAACCTGGACGTCGCGGCAAGAAGGCGGGGCGGCCGGAGAAGCAGGCGCATGGTCTTGCCGGCGAGGAGCTGGCCCTGTTCGACGCGCTCAGAGCCGAGCGCACCAGGATCGCCAAGGAATTGGGCGTGCCGCCGTATGTCGTCTTCCCCGATACCACGCTGATCGCCTTTGCGACGGAGCGGCCGAAGAACAGCAAGGATCTTCTGGGAATATCGGGTGTCGGGCAATCGAAGCTGGAACGCTATGGGGACGCGTTCCTCGCTGTAATTTCGGAATTCACCGTCCGGTGATATGCCGAAACCCGGCAATCGAAATGTTACATCCGCACCGTCATACCACCGTCGACTGTCAGGACATGACCGTTGACGAAAGAGGCGGCGTCGCTGGCGAGAAACAGCGCAGCACCCGCAATCTCATTCGGCCGCCCCCAGCGTTGAACAGGAATGCGCTGGCGCACGAAAGGCATCAGCTCTTCATTCGCGGCCATCGCGGCGTTCGTTTCCGTTGCGAACCAGCCCGGTGCGATGGCATTGCTGGTGATGCCATAGGGGCCAAACTCCACCGCCATGCCGCGCATAAGCCCCGTCAGCCCCTGTTTTGCGGCAGGATAGACGCAGTCACCCGGCATGACGACCTGGCCGCTGATCGAGGTAACCGAGATCAGCCGGCCATGATTGCGCCGCTTCATCAGACCGGCGGCATCGCGGGAGAGCATGATCGAGGCGGCAAGGTCGGTATTCAGCAAGGCAAGGATCGCCTCATCGTCGAAGTCGGCGAGGGAGCGCCGGTCGCGGGCGCCGACATTATTGATCAATATGTCGAGCCGTCCGTGATTTTTCTCGATGTCGTTCATCGCCGCGCGCTGCGCGTCGCGGTCGGCAATGTCGAAGGCGGCAGCTTCTGCCGAACCACCTTTCGTCCGGATGGTTTCGACGGCTCTATTCAACGTCGCCGCGGTCCGCCCGTTGATGATAATGTGAGCGCCGGCATCGGCGAGTGCCTGCGCCATCTCAAATCCGAGGCCGCGTCCGCCTCCGGTAACGAGGGCCACTCGTCCTTTCAGCGAAAATCGTTCGAATATGTTCATGACATCCTCATTCAGCTTCTGCCGCGTTCATGAATATAATGGACTCAGTCAAGTAATTTTTGCAATAGCTACAAGCGCGAAGCGTAACAAATGATCTGTTTCGGCGTATTTTGGCGATAGCATCTGGCAACATGCCTCCATATCGCGCCAGCGTCATGGCTTCATGCATTTTTGCCGCTGGTGAATGCAGCAGCTGTGCTAATCCTATGGTATTTCTCGGCCTGTTTCCGCCATGACCAGTAACGGAATGCGACAATGACCTCTGAATTCCTATCGCACCTGCGCAACGAACTTTCCGGCCTGAAAGAGGCCGGCCTCTTCAAGGCCGAACGCGTCATTACCTCCAAGCAGGCCGGCGAGATCGCCGTGCTCGGCGGGGCCCGCGTTCTCAACTTCTGCGCCAACAACTATCTCGGCCTCGCCGACAACGAGGAGCTTGCCGAGGCCGCGAAGAAGGCGCTCGACCGTTATGGCTACGGCATGGCCTCGGTGCGCTTCATCTGCGGCACGCAGGAGGAGCACAAGCAGCTCGAGGCGCGGATTTCGGCCTTCCTCGGCATGGAAGCGACGATCCTCTATTCCTCCTGCTTCGATGCCAATGGCGGTCTGTTCGAGACGCTGCTGTCGGAGGAGGACGCCATCATCTCGGATGCCCTCAATCACGCCTCGATCATCGATGGCGTCCGGCTCTCCAAGGCGAAGCGCTTCCGCTACGCCAACAACGACATGGCGGCGTTGGAAGAAGAGCTGAAGAAGGCTGAAGGCAGTCGCTTCAAGCTGATCGCGACCGACGGCGTGTTCTCCATGGACGGCATCATCGCCAATCTCGGCGGCGTCTGCGATCTGGCGGAGAAATACGGCGCGATGGTCATGGTCGATGACAGCCATGCGGTCGGTTTCGTCGGCGAGCATGGCCGGGGATCGCCTGAATATTGCGGTGTCGAGGGCCGGATCGACATCATCACCGGCACGCTCGGCAAGGCGCTCGGTGGGGCTTCGGGTGGATATACCTCCGCCAGAGGCGAGATCGTCGAATGGCTGCGGCAGCGCTCGCGTCCCTATCTCTTCTCGAACACGTTGGCGCCTGTCATCGCCGCTGCATCGCTGAAGGTTTTCGATCTGATCGACAAGGGCGGCGAGCTGCGGGCGCGGCTTCAAGGCAATGCAGCACTCTTCCGCGGCGAGATGACCAAGCTCGGCTTTACGCTTGCCGGCGCCGATCATCCGATCATTCCCGTGATGCTCGGCGACGCGAAGCTCGCGCAGGATATGGCGGCGCTGATGCTGCAAAAGGGCGTCTACGTCATCGGCTTTTCCTTCCCAGTCGTGCCGAAGGGGCAGGCGCGCATCCGCACGCAGATGTCGGCCGCCCATTCGAAGGCCGATGTCGAGAGGGCGATCGCGGCCTTTGCGGAAGCCGGAAAAGAACTTGGAATCATTTGAATTGGTTGGAGAGAACCGATCATGTCGAACATGATGAAAGCGCTTGTTAAAGCCAAGCCGGAAGTCGGGCTGTGGATGGAGCACGTCCCGATTCCCGAGGTCGGGCCGAACGATGTCCTGATTCGGGTCAAAAAGTCGGCGATCTGCGGCACCGATGTCCACATTTGGAACTGGGATCAATGGGCCCAAAAGACCATTCCCGTGCCGATGGTCGTCGGCCATGAGTTCTGCGGCGAGATCGCCGAAATCGGTTCGGCCGTCACGAAGTATCACGTCGGCGAGCGTGTCTCCGGCGAAGGACACATCGTCTGCGGCAAATGCCGCAACTGCCGGGCGGGCAGGGGCCATCTCTGCCGCAACACGCTCGGCGTCGGCGTCAACCGTCCCGGCTCATTCGGCGAATTCGTCTGCATTCCCGAATCCAATGTCGTACCGATCCCCGACGATATCCCGGATGAGATCGCCGCGATCTTCGACCCGTTCGGCAATGCGGTTCACACCGCGCTTTCCTTCGATCTGGTCGGCGAAGATGTGCTCGTCACCGGCGCAGGGCCGATCGGCATCATGGGGGCGATGGTCGCCAAGCGCTCCGGCGCCCGCAAGGTCGTCATCACCGATATCAATCCCACCCGGCTGGCACTTGCCCGCAAGGTCGGCATCGATCACGTCGTCGATGCTTCCAAGGAAAATCTGGCCGATGTGATGAAGGCTGTCGGCATGACCGAGGGTTTTGATGTCGGCCTGGAGATGTCGGGTGCTGCTCCCGCCTTCCGCGACATGATCGACAAGATGAACAATGGCGGCAAAATCGCCATTCTCGGCATCGCGCCGGCCGGTTTCGAGATCGACTGGAACAAAGTCATCTTCAAGATGCTGAACCTGAAAGGCATCTATGGCCGCGAGATGTTCGAGACCTGGTACAAGATGATCGCCTTCGTGCAGGGCGGTCTCGATGTATCGCCCGTCATCACCCACCGTATCGGCATCGATGATTTTCGCGATGGCTTCGAAGCCATGCGCTCGGGCAACTCCGGCAAGGTCGTAATGGACTGGAATTGATGCTATTCGGACACACTTCCGGCGTCTGCAATACCTGCCGATGCTGGAAATGTGAGGCTTTGTTTAGGAAGCTCTTGTCATCGCGCGGGGACTTCCTAAATACGGGAAACAATTAATTGCGGCGTGCGGAGCCTGTGGATAAGGCTTTTTCGCATATTTAATGGGCTTTTTTGCTGGAAAAGCTTGACGAGAACTAAAATTCTGGGAATCACCGTTTGACTTCGGAAAGAACGGTAAACTGGATCAAGCGGATCACCTAATACCATGGCCGGAAATCCAAACGCAATCCAGCTTTGCACTCCGGTAGCGGTGATCGTGGTTAATCGGGCATTAAAGGTCATTCCGTTAGGTGTTCGTCGGTGAGTCGCGGCCGGTGCAGGGCGCGCCAGCCAGAGTGATTGTTTCACCGCGTGTAAGTTTGCAGCGTCAGGGAAAGCGACGATATAGAGATGGCAACAAAGGTCAAAGAGAACGAAGAAGCTGAAGTCGAGCGCGACGGCACCTCCGACGGCCCACTTCTCGATCTTTCCGATGACGCGGTCAAGAAGATGATCAAGGCCGCGAAGAAGCGCGGCTACGTGACGATGGACGAGCTCAATGCCGTTCTGCCGTCCGAAGAAGTGACGTCCGAGCAGATCGAAGACACCATGGCCATGCTTTCGGACATGGGCATCAACGTCATCGAGGACGAGGACGTCGAGGAGGCGGGTACTCCTTCGAACGACGACGACGATGCCGGCGGCGACGAGGAGAGCGAAGGCGGCGAGCTGGCGCCTTCCACGGGGTCCGCGCTTGCGACCGCCAAGAAGAAAGAGCCGACCGACCGTACGGACGACCCGGTGCGCATGTATCTGCGCGAGATGGGTTCCGTAGAGCTGTTGTCGCGCGAAGGCGAAATCGCGATCGCCAAGCGCATCGAGGCTGGCCGCGAAACCATGATCGGCGGCCTCTGTGAGAGCCCGTTGACGTTCCAGGCGCTGATTATCTGGCGCGACGAACTCAACGAAGGCACGACGCTGCTGCGCGAGATCATCGATCTCGAAACCACCTATTCCGGTCCCGAAGCCAAGGCTGCCCCGCAGTTCCAGAGCCCCGAGAAGATTGAGGCCGACCGCAAGGCTGCCGAGGAAAAGGAAAAGTCGCGCCGGGGCCGTTTCCCGGGTGGCGATGACGACATCACCAATGTCGGCGGTGAAGGCCAGCCGATGGAGGAAGAAGAAGAGGACGAAGACGAATCGTCTCTCTCTCTTGCCGCCATGGAAGCCGAGCTTCGCCCGCAGGTGATGACGACGCTCGACATTATTGCCGAAACCTACAAGAAGCTGCGCAAGCTGCAGGACCAGCAGGTGGAACAGCGGCTGTCGGCTTCCGGCACGCTGTCGTCGGCTCAGGAGCGCCGCTACAAGGAGCTCAAGGATGAACTGGTCAAGTCGGTCAAGTCTCTGTCGCTGAACCAGAACCGCATCGACGCCCTCGTCGAGCAGCTCTATGACATCAACAAGCGTCTCGTGCAGAACGAAGGCCGCTTGCTGCGTCTTGCCGAATCCTATGGCGTCAAGCGCGACAGCTTCCTGGAGCAGTATCAGGGTGCGGAGCTCGATCCGAACTGGATGAAGTCGATCGGAAACCTGGCTGCACGCGGCTGGAAGGAATTTGCCAAGAGCGAAAATACCACGATCCGCGACATCCGCCAGGAAATCCAGAACCTTGCGACCGAAACCGGCATTTCGATCTCGGAATTCCGCCGCATCGTCCACATGGTTCAGAAGGGCGAGCGCGAAGCGCGTATCGCCAAGAAGGAAATGGTCGAAGCCAATCTGCGCCTCGTCATCTCCATCGCCAAGAAATACACCAACCGTGGTCTGCAGTTCCTCGACCTCATTCAGGAAGGCAATATCGGCCTGATGAAGGCGGTCGATAAGTTCGAATATCGCCGCGGCTACAAGTTCTCGACCTATGCCACCTGGTGGATTCGTCAGGCTATCACCCGTTCGATCGCCGACCAGGCGCGCACGATCCGCATTCCGGTGCATATGATCGAAACGATCAACAAGATCGTCCGTACGTCGCGCCAGATGCTGCATGAGATCGGCCGCGAGCCGACGCCGGAAGAACTGGCCGAAAAGCTCGCCATGCCGCTCGAAAAGGTGCGCAAGGTTCTGAAGATCGCCAAGGAGCCGATCTCGCTCGAAACGCCGGTGGGTGACGAAGAGGATTCGCATCTCGGCGATTTCATCGAGGACAAGAACGCGCTTCTGCCGATCGACGCCGCCATCCAGGCGAACCTGCGCGAAACGACGACCCGGGTCCTCGCATCCTTGACGCCGCGCGAAGAGCGCGTGCTGCGTATGCGCTTCGGCATCGGCATGAACACCGACCATACGCTCGAGGAAGTCGGCCAACAGTTCTCGGTTACGCGCGAACGTATTCGTCAGATCGAAGCCAAGGCACTGCGCAAGCTCAAGCATCCGAGCCGCAGCCGCAAGCTCAGAAGCTTCCTCGACAGCTAAGCTGCTACTGGCGCTTATGGAATCAGGCCCGGTTCGCGAAAGCGAGCCGGGTTTTTTATTGACGACATCGGCATCAAGGGGTTGGTGATGACAAGCAAGCCGCAATTCATGGAAACGTCCATCCCAGTCCGGCTACGCGATGCGTTGACGGGATATGAATGGCGGCAGGATGCGGTTGGCCGCTCCTCTGCCCATGTCTTCCACCTTGAGGCCGATGGGCGTGTGCCGGTCTATCTCAAGACCGAGCTTGCCGATCCCTTGGGCGAGCTTGCCGGCGAGGTCGCGAGGCTGCGATGGCTGACCTCTCAGGGCCTGGCCTGCCCGGACATCATTGCCCACGAGAAGGACGGCAAGCGCGAATGGCTTTTGATGAGCGCGCTTCCAGGCAGCGATCTTGTCCGTGCGAAGCTGCTGCAGCCGGTCGAGCGCGTGCGCCTTCTGGCGGATGCCTTGCGGCGATTGCATGCGATCGACATCGCCGCATGTCCGTTCGATCATCGGCTGGAAAGCAGAATTGGCGAGGCACGGGCACGCCTGGCTGCAGGCCGCGTCGATGAGGATGACTTCGATGAGACCCGGCTGGGAAGGTCGGGGCAGGATCTTTTCCGCGAACTCGAGGAGATGAGACCATTAGCGGAAGATTTGGTCGTCACGCATGGCGATGCCTGCCTGCCGAATTTCATGGCCGACGGTGACAGGTTCAGCGGCTATATCGATTGTGGCCGTCTCGGTATTGCCGATCGCCATCAGGATATCGCACTTGCTTGTGGCAGCATCGAGCATAATTTCGGAAAGGATCTCGTTTCCGCATTTCTGGAAGCGTATGGAAACTTTGAGCAACAGGCGGAAAAGATGGTTTACTATCGGTTGCTGGACGAGTTCTTCTAACGGTGGATGGGCCGGTTTTCCCGCGCTTTGATCACGCAGGTTTGTTTTTGCGCCATTGCGGATCGCGCGGAGGCCTGACAAGTTCGATTTTGACAGCGGCCTCTTTCTAGGCGTGTTCTCGTATACCATATGTCAGCGGCTTGAACGTCTTCTGATCTGTTTGCCGGTAGGGATCGAATGAATCGATGCGCAGTTTTCGCCTGATTACTTTCTCTTCGCGAGCCATCCGCTGAACGATGGAAAGGGTTGCGGAGAAACGGGATAGGGAGATGAGGCCGGGCTTTGTCCTGTCGATCCTTCTGCACGTCCTGTTCGTTGCGATTTTCCTGCTGCCGCTGCTGCCGGCGCCGCCCGAGGCAAAGCCCGAGCAGAGCGTCAATGTCGAGCTGGTGCCGCAGCAGGAGGAAAAGCAGGAAATTGCGACGAAAGAGAACGAGAAGCCCGACCAGCCTCCGAAGCCGACGCCAAGACCTGACGAGAAGCCCGCGCAGCAGACGGCCGACGCCAAGGACGAGCCGCAGCAGCCCGAGGGAAAGAAGCCGGACGAGCAACCGCCGAAGCAATCCGACCCACAGGGTAAGGAACCCGCTGATAAGCCTCCGGCCAAACCCGATGAGGCCAAGGCCGACAAGCCCGTGGAGAAGGCGGAAAAGCCCGCACCCAAGCCTGATGATCCCGGTGCTGACAAGCCCGTTGAGAAAGCTGAGCAGCAGCCCTCCGCTACCGAGACGCCACTTCCGGATATGAAGGGCGATCAGAAGGACGCAAATACCACGCAGCAGGCCGACGCGTCGGAGCAGCCGAACGATACGCCGCCGACCCCGCCGAACGATGCGGCTGCCGAGCAACAGGCAGAGGCGCAGGCGGCTGCGGAGGCTGCCGCACAAACCCAGGCTCAAGCTCAAGCCGCGCAACAGGCGCAGGAAGCCCAGCAGGCTGACGCCAAGGACCAGCAGGCGAATGCGGCCCAGCCGCCGGCGAGCGACTCGGCAGCCAAAGCCTCTTCCACGGCACCCGATGTCCTGGCAACCAATGAACCTTCCGATTCGCAGGTGCAGCAGCCGCAGGCCCCGGCAAGCGATCCGAATGATCCGCAGGCGCAAGCGGCCGCACAGCCGCCCTCATCCGATCCGCAGCAGCAGTCTCCGGCCGAGCAGGCCAAGGATGACGCGAAAGACCCGCCGCAGATTGTCGTTCCGGCGGTAAAGCCATCTCCTTCGCAGCAGAGTGCTGACAGTCAATCCGCTTCGAGCAGCCAGGGCAATCCGACCGAAGGCACTGCGCTGGTCGCCGAGCCGCCGCGGCCTAAATCACTTGTGCCGAAGCGGGCTGTTCAGGCCAAGAAGCTTTATTCGGGTGCTGAGATGGCCCGCCTGTCGAAGAGCGACTACGATGCCTGGAAGAAGCTGCCACGGCGCGAACGAGTGCGTTATCTTTGCAACTCGGAAGAAAAGCTCCAATTTGGATATGATCTCCGCGCCGTAGGCTATTACAATTCTGCACTATCGCAGACGATGATTTCGGATGTAAGCACATTCGGTGACGGCGTTGCCGTGCAAACCCCCAATGGGTGGCAGAGAGTGGCGTTCACTTGCGAAGTGGATAGCGATGCTCTGAAGGTTACGGCTTTTTCCTACACCGTCAGAGGACATATTTCCCCCAGTCAGTTGGGGTTCATTGGCAATTGAGGCTGAGTGGTCGCTTCCTGCTTCCAACCGAAACAATAGTTTATTGCCGCCCCAATCGAAATTCAGCCCATTTCATCATACTATTGCCTGTATCTATCTGATTCAGTGTCCTCCCATCGCACTTTCCAACGATTCCGATGTCCTCGATTACAGCCGATTCCAATTCCGCGGCCGCGGGCCGCTCCGTTTTGCGCGGTGTCCTTGTGGCATTCGCGTCCTATGCCGTCTTCGCCTTCAGCGATGCCTCGATCAAGATCCTGCATGGCGTGGTTCCCTCCTATCAGGTCGCCTTCATCGGCGCGCTGTTCGGCTTCGCCGCCGTGCCCTTCCTGAAGAAGCGGGATGATAGCTGGCTCGATATCGCGAGGACGTCAAACCGTCCCTTGTGGCTGTTGCGCTGCGTCTGCGGCGCGACGGGCGCCATCTGCTCGGTCATCGCCTTCACAATGCTGCCGATGGCGGAAGCCTTTGCGCTGTTGTTCCTGCTGCCGTCCTTCGTCACCATTCTCTCCGTGGTTTTTCTCAAGGAAGACGTGCGCTGGCAGCGCTGGACAGCGGTCATTCTCGGCTTCGTCGGCGTGCTGATCGTCCTGCGTCCGGGTTTTCGCGAGCTTTCGGTCGGCCACCTCTGCGCGGCGATCGGTGGCCTTGCGGCGGCAATCTCCATCGTCATCAACCGCGCGCTCGGTTCGAAGGAGAAGCGCATCTCGCTCTATGGCGCGGGCCTGTTCGGGACGCTCATCGTCAGCGGCTTCCTGATGCTCTCCGAAGTCACGATGCCGACGCCGACGCAATGGATCTTCCTCGCGAGCTATGGCCTGCTGGGTGCCGTCGGCAACGTGCTGCTGATGAATGCAGCGCGCATGGCGCCGGCCAATCTGGTTGCGCCGCCGCAGTACAGCCAGATGCTATGGGCGATCGTTTTCGGCTATCTGCTGTTCAATGACAGCATCGATATGCCCATGGCCTTCGGCATTGCCCTCATCATCTTTTCCGGCCTGCTGACGCTGGCGCGGGAGCGCAAGCGCGGCACGCCGCTGCCGACCGCTGTCGCCGGCAATACTCAGGCGGCCCTGGTGACGGCGGAAGACGACAAGCCAGCAGCCGGAGGCGCTTAAGCCTTGCTTCCCGCTAGCGGGCGCGCGACACTGCCGTCTTGAAGGCAATGCCATCGCTGGCCCAGCGATATCGGCGGCATGAGAAGGCGATGCGGATGAAATCCGGTCAGTTCAGGATATACCGCTCTGGCGTTGCCGGCATCGAGCCGGTCAGGGCCGACACAGGTCGGAGCTTCCCCAAGCACACGCATGATCAGTTCGGTATCGGGATCATTGAAGCCGGCGCGCAGGCGTCGCTCAGCGGGCGAGGCATGGTGCAGGCCGAAGCCGGTGACATCATCAGCGTCAACCCGAACGAGGTGCATGACGGCATGCCCGTCGGCGAAAGCCGCGCCTGGTCGATGCTCTATTTCGATCCTCGGCTGATCGGCGATCTGTTGCGCGAAGTCGGCGAGGGCAGGTTGGGCGCGGTGGAGTTTCCGTCGCCCGTCATTCGCAGCGGTGAGATGGCCGGGCATTTCAAAACCCTGTTTTCGCTTCTGATCGAGGATGCGGCCGAGAATTCCCTCTTGCGGGATGGGTTGCTGCTGTCGCTCGTTGCCGCCGCCATGCGCGAGGGATCGGGCGGCGCGGGGGCTGCAGCTCCCACGGTCGTCTACCGGGCGCGTGAGTTGATCGATGATGATCCCGCCGCTCCGCTGACCCTTGCCGAACTCGCAGCGCTGTGTGGGCTAAGTCGTTTCCGCTTCCTGCGCGCCTTCACCAGGGCGACGGGGCTTACGCCCCATGCCTACCTCATGCAGCGCCGTATCCAGGAAGCACGACGGCTGATCGCGGCGGGCACATCTTTGGCGGAGGCGGCCTTTGCCAGCGGCTTTTCCGACCAGAGCCATATGACGCGCCTCTTTATCCGCAATTTCGGCGTCTCGCCGGGCGCCTATGCGGCCGCCATCGGCTGAAGCCTCTGCAATTTTATTCAAGACCGGACAATGCCGACGGGGTTTTCTGCTCACCAAAAGGATCAGCAGAAGGAGACATCATGTTTTTCCGCCATTCGAATGAGATGTGGAGCGAATTTCCCGAACTCGTCCCCGGCGTATTGTTCGCCGAAGGGATCACCCCGGCCGTCGATGTCGCGGATCGGATTGCCGGATACAACGCGATCGCAGCGGAGCGTTTGGCGGCGGGCCCGGAAGGCGAGATGGCTGAAATCCAGGCATGGCGGCGGAGTTTCTCCAAAATGGGATTGAAGCCGACGCAATATCGCTGCGCGTCCGAAGCGCTGCTTCGCCGCTTTCGCCAGGAGGGATCGCTGCCGCGGCTGCATCCGCTGGTCGACCTCTGCAATGCCATCTCGATTGCGTTCGCCATTCCTGTCGCCGTTTTCGATTTCGCGAAAATATCTGATGATCTCGAAGTGCGGCATGCGAACGGCAGCGAATCCTATCTGACCTTTGCCGGTGAGACGGAGCATCCGGAGCCGAGGGAGGTGATCTTTGCCGATGCGGCGGGGCAGGCGCATGCCAGGCGCTGGACCAATCGCCAAAGCGGCCTGTCGGCGGTGCGCGACGATACGCGCTCGGTGCTGATCGTGGCGGAGGCACTGCACGAGTCGGCCGCCCGCGATATTCCAAGGCTGATCGATGCGATTGCGACGGAGTTGGCGGCCATCTGGTCGATCGGGGTCAGTCGTGGCGTTCTCAGCCCGTCTTCACCGCGATTTGATCTGCCGTCCGCGCTGGATTTGCAACTGCAGCAAAAACGAGATTGACAGGGCGCGCTTTCAGGCAGAGCAGGGGCTCTAGAATTTCCGACCGTTGAGAAGCGTGTCTGCGTGCGTCCGTGCCGGCAGACGAAGAAGGCTCATGGATACCCTGCAGAACCTTGACCGGCCGAGCGCGCTCGGTCACCCCGGCTATCGTTCATTCGTCGCGTCGCGCGTCTTTTCCTCGATAGGTTTTCAGTCCGTGACGGTCGCCATGGGTTGGATGATCTACGACCAGACCCACAGCGCCTTTTTCCTCGGCCTGGTCGGCTTCTGCCAGTTCCTGCCGATGGTCGTTCTGACCTTTGTCGTCGGGCATGTCGCGGATCGCTTCGATCGGCGTCGCATCGGTCTTGCCTGCCAGCTGATCGAGGCGCTGACCGCTTTGGTACTGGGGGTGGCCGTCTGGCTGCATTGGATAGGGCCTGCCGGCATTCTCGCCGCCGTTGCCGTCATGGGCGCGGCGACAGCTTTCGAGCGCCCCACGATGGCGGCGCTGCTGCCCAATATCGTTCCGATGTCGATGCTGCAGGTCGCGATCGCCACCTCCACCTCGATGATGCAGACGGCCTTCATCATCGGGCCGTCGCTCGGCGGCTTGCTCTATGGCGTCAACCCCATTGCGCCGTTTGCGGTTTCGGCCGTGCTTTATGTCATCGCGAGCATCAACGTCATTTCGATCCGGGTCGAACGGGAGCAGCCATCGTCGCGCGAGCCGGTGACGCTGAGTTCCGTCTTTGCTGGCGTTTCCTTCATCAAGAGCCGGCCGGTCATGCTGGGCACGATCTCGCTCGATCTCTTCGCGGTCCTGCTCGGCGGCGCCACGGCACTGCTGCCGATGTTCGCGCGCGATATCCTGCATGCCGGCCCCTGGGGGCTTGGCCTGTTGCGCGCCGCGCCGGCGATCGGCGCGCTGGTCATGTCGATCTGGCTGGCGCGGCGGCCGCTGCAGACGGATGTCGGCAAGAAGATGCTGTTTGCCGTGCTCATTTTTGGGGTCGCCACCATAGTCTTTTCGCTGTCGAGCAACATCATCCTTTCGGTTGCCGCGCTCTTCGTCGTCGGCGCTGCGGATACCGTCAGCGTCGTCGTGCGCAGTTCGCTCGTGCAGCTTTTGACGCCCGATGCCATGCGCGGCCGGGTCAATGCCGTGAATTCGCTGTTCATCGGTACATCCAACCAACTCGGCGAATTCGAATCCGGCATGCTTGCCAGCGCGCTTGGGCCTGTCTTGACCGGTATCGTCGGCGGTGTCGGGACCATTGTCGTGGTATTGCTCTGGATGCGCCTCTTTCCGGATCTGACCAGGGTGAAGACACTCAGAGGCTAGCGACGCCCATCATTCGGACGCTCTTCCGCCAGGCAGCTTAGCCCGACGTCCCGTAGCAGATGTTGGTTTGTCTGGCATAACATGTCTCGCTTGCGGCGGCCTTCCATGTGTGATCGTCTTTCAAGAGCGCCTTGTTGGGTCAGGAGCCGCGTGATCCAGCGCTTCCAGCTGTAAACATGAAGAATATTCATCCGTCGCTGACCTCGAGATGTTTCGTAAGGAGACAGATGCGCCTGAAGCGTGGTGGTGTATAATGAAGCCTTGTGCCGCAATACATGAGGAACTTTCATGGGAAAGAGGCCGTTGCCACCGCTTTCGGTGCTTCAGACCTTCTGCGCCATTGCCGAGACCGGCGGCTTCGGCCGTGCCGCGGATCGGATCGGGCAGACGCAGACGGCCGTCAGCCATCAGCTTGCACAGCTGGAAGGGTGGATCGGAGGGCGTTTGTTCGACCGCGGCCGAAACGGCGCGCGGCTGACACCATTGGGTGCGCGCCTGCATCCCGCAATTTCAGGTACGATCTTCGACCTGGAAGCGGCGCTCTACCAGGCGCGTGCGAGCATTTCGGTTCGCAGCGTCGCGGTCTCCGTCTCGCCCGAATTTTCCAGCCAGTGGTTGGCGGCGCGGCTGCCGGATTTCTGCCAGCGTTACCCGGAGGCCGAAGTGAAGCTCGCCGTCGGCTACCAGCGGCCTGATTTTCAGCCCGGTGGCACCGACCTGGCCATCTGGCTCGGTCGTGCCGATGCGGGGCTGACGTACGAAGAGCTGCTGGCGGACGAGGAATTCGTCGTCAGTTCGCCGGAACTGTCCAAACGGCTGCCGCCGCGTCAGGCGATAAGAGCCGCTCCGCTTCTGCGGTATTCCGGCATGCGGCATACGATCCTGGATTGGCAGCGCTGGCATGAGCAGATCATTGGCGGGAGCGACGACGAGACAAATCCGCGTTTCGATATCGCGCGGGCGGTGGAAGAGGCGCCTTTGTTCGATTCCTTCGCCGAGATGCTGGAGGCTTGCCGGCAGGGTAGAGGCTTTGCTCTCGTTCGCAGCTCGCTGGTGGCGCGCGATATCGGTGAGAAAAAGCTGGTCAGGTGCTTTGTGGAGGTGCAGCCGGCTACCGTCAGCTATAACCTCGTCTATCCGCCGAACGCCTTGCTGAACCCGGCCGCGGCTCTCTTCCGCAACTGGCTGCTCTCGCAAGTTCGCTCATCAGACTAGCCGACGATGATGCATCAATCGCCCAGCCGCATGAGGCCGGCCTCGGTCGGGGCAAAGCCGAGCTTTCGATAAAAGCGGGTCAGGTGCGGTTCGAAATCGACATGCAGCCATTCCGCGCCGCGTTCGCGAGCCAGGATTTTTGCCCGTTCGACCAGAGTGCTCGCGATGCCCCTGTGCCGAAATGCCGGATCGACGCAGGTGTCGAGAATGAAAGCGTGAATGCCTCCATCCCAGGCGACGTTGACGAAGCCGACCAGTCTTGTGCCCGAGAACGCGCCGACATGCGCGAGGTTTCTCGAAAGAATGGGCTGGAAATCTCGTGGGGAGGAGCTGCCCCATGCGGTTGCCCACAGGGCATCGAGCGCCGCATTTTCGAGCTTGGGATCATTCTGGTATTCTATCGTCATTGGCATTCCTTCGCGGGATCGTTCGGCGAATTCGCGTCCGTTTCCGATCAATCGGAAGGGGCACGGAAAATATCTGCCGGCAATGTCGGATCTGATCCCAGTCAATCGTCCTCTAAAGGTGAACATAGAACAGAGGAGGCAGAAATGTCCTATGTCGATGGTTTCATCGTTGCCGTGCCGAAAGGCAAGATTGAAGCATACAAGGCGCAAGCGCGCAGGGCCGGCGATGTCTGGCGGGAACATGGCGCGCTCAGCTATGTCGAGGCCATAGGCGACGATGTGCCCTATGGGGAACTCACATCCTTTCCGCGTGCTGTGCAGGCGACGGAAGACGAGGTCGTGGTGTTCTCATGGATCACCTATGAATCGCGCGAAAGCCGCGACGCGATATTGGCGAAGGTCATGGCCGATCCACGTTTGAAGGATGACATGCAAAATATGCCCTTCGACGGCAAGCGCCTGATCTATGGCGGCTTCAACATCGTCATCTCGCTATAGACTGAAGGCAGTGGCCGGACTTGACTTTCCGGCCACTGCGCCCGAGCTGATGCGGATCGCTATCGCCATGTTCGGAAAATGCCATGCCGCAAACCGTCGTCACGCTCGCCACCCACGGACAGGGGCTTTACGAGTTCACCGATAAGGTGGCCGAATTCACCCGCGCGGTGGCGGCCGGCGGCGAAGGGCTTTTGACCGTCTTCGTGCGCCATACCTCCTGTTCCCTGTTGATCCAGGAAAATGCCGATCCCGATGTGAAGACCGATCTCAAGGCTTTCTTCAGCCGGCTCGTGCCGCCATCGTCAGATCCCTCGATGCGCTGGATCGCGCACACGATGGAGGGGCCGGACGATATGCCGGCGCATATCAAGGCCGCGCTGATGCAGGTTTCGATCGGCATTCCGGTGATGCACGGCCGGCTGGCGCTCGGCACCTGGCAGGGCATCTATCTCTTCGAGCATCGCGACCGGCCGCATCGTCGCGAAATCGTCTTGCATTTTTCCGCCTGAATCCTGCGCATATTCTCGTCAACCGATTGTTAACCGTCATGAATACAATCTGAATGGCCAATTCGCGTTCGGTTCAGCTTGGCTGACCTAACGTGGCCCCAATCCCAGAGGCATTGGCCGATAACGGACCAAGACGGGATTGCAACGATCCGCAGCAAGGATTTGAAGGAGAAACACCATGACCAATCTTTTCGCCAAGGCAGGTATTGCAGCCATCATCGCGCTCGGGGCGATTTCCGCCACCGCCGTCACCGCGTCGGCCAACGATTTCCATCCGGGCATGCAGCAGGCTCGTTATGACCATGGTCGCGGCCGCATGTGCTCGCCGCGCCTTGCCGTTGACAAGGCACGCGACATGGGCCTGCGCCGCGCCCGCATCGACAATGTCACGCCGCGCCGTGTTGTTGTCGAAGGCTTCGGTCGTCGCGGTCCGGATCGCGTTGTCTTCGCTAACGCGCCGGGTTGCCCGCTGATTCGCCGCTGATCGCAGCGATCCCGAGTTTTCCACATATATTCGATGGATTCGAAGCCGCCTCCGAAACGGAGGCGGCTTTATTTTTTTATGTTGTGCTATTATCGGCCATCTGGTTTCCCTTCAGCGTTCAATGTACGTGAATAGTGGATGAATGGCTGATTCTGAGCTCATTCAGCATTGCGCCGTTACTTCTCGAGCATTCGCTCAGCAATTATTGCAGGCATGAGAGAGTAGCCTTCTGCTTCATGGAGAACACAATGAGACAAATGCTGGCAAAGTTGGGGGTCGCCGCCTGCGTCGCAGTGACCGCGTTGTCGGGCACTGCGGATTTTGCCTCTGCGCAGGGTGTGGATATTTATGTCAACCCGGGCCGTCATCGTCCGCCACCGCCGGACTATGATCGTCCGCCGCCGCGCTTTGATCGCCGTGGATGCGATCCGCGTCAGGCCCTGGATGTTGCCCGCAGCTATGGCCTGCGCCGCGCTCGCGTCGTGGATGTGACGCCGCGTCGTGTCATCGTCGATGGCTTTGGCCGCCGTGGTCCGGATACGATGATGTTTGCCAATGTTCGCGGGTGCCCGCTTCTGGGCCGCTGACAATCAAAACGGGCGCACAAGGCGCCCGCTTTTCGTTTTCTGACCTTTTCGCCTTTTGGCGGGGGCCGCGAAACCGCTCTTTGCTCGATCCACATGGATCAGAGCGAAGGGCGGTTTTGTTATGACTACTGCTGGATTGCGTAGGTGATGCTCACCGATGCGTTATACTGGCTCTCGCCCGCTGCGACTGGGACGGCCTTGTCCATCGGGGCGGATGCAGCCATCGTGCGCATGTAGGGCTGCGGCGGCGCTGCAATGCCGCCCTCATGGATGGCGACGACGCGGCCGAGCTTGACGCCGGCGGCATCCGTCAGGGTCTTCGCCTTGGCGGCGGCATCGGCAACGGCCTTCTTGCGCGCTTCTTCGAGCACGGCATCCGGCTTGTCATTGGTGAACTGGATATCGCCACCCTGGTTGACGCCGAGCTTGACCGCCTGGTCGAGCAACCCACCGAGCTTGGAGAGATCGCGCACGCGAACGGTCAGGCCATTGCTGACCTGATAACCCGTCAGGACCGGCGGCTGGGTACGGCCGTCCTTGTCGTTCGGATAGGTGTATTGCGGCTGAATGGAAAAGCCGGAGGTCTGCAGATCGCGCTCGGCAATACCGCTTTCCTTCAGCGTCGCCAGTACGGCGCCCATAGCCTTGTTGTTCTGGTCGAGTGCATCCTGCGCGGCCTTGGCCTGCTGGACGACTGCGAGTGTTACGACGGCCATATCCGGCGCGACAGCCGCATGTCCCTCACCGGTGACGGTGATGACGGCTTCGCGGGGCTTGGCATCTTCGGCGAAAGCCGCAGCCGCGGGTACGAAGAAAGTGGCGCTGACAAGAGCGGCAAGAGTAAAATCTCTGGTTTTCGTCAGTAGCATGGTTCGTTCCTTGGTTGATGATCCCTCAAGATCCGCTTTTGCGGATTGATTGTGAAGGTATTACGGCAGTCCCTTGTCGGAAAAGAGAAATTGGGTTAGAGCCAAGTCGGCTCCGGGGAACCATTGCTTCGGAGTCGTAAGCGCGAGCCTTTTCTTGCGCCGGGCCTGTAGCTCAATGGTTAGAGCCGGCGGCTCATAACCGCTTGGTTGGGGGTTCGAGTCCCTCCGGGCCCACCATCTCTCTCTAGTTCGTTACAAACGATGATTTTTTCGTCAATACGATTGCGCTGGTGGGTGTTGTTTTTATTGAACAATTGGCAATTCGCGCTGTTTTTTCCCGTCAAGTGAGGGCCTTAAATGGGGTCTTAGGATAAACGAATGTGAGAAAATGGGTCCCTGGGAGCAACGAATGTGACGACAGAATACGACGTTGATGACGATGACCAAATGAAAACTCAATGTTTTCAATTGAACAAGGATCATCTAATGTGACGAGCCTCACTCTCCCTATCTATTTGATCATTGCGATGTCGGTACCGACACCGATGGTCGGGAGTGGTGATTTTCTAGTGCCGGAAGGTTTCGAAGACCGGGTCGGAGTAATCCTTGAAACTAAGCCATCCGGCGGTCTCGCGCGGCGCGCGGATCAGGCATGCAGCACCTGCACGCCGCGCAGCAAGCCCGTCGCGCTCCTTCCGATCCCCGATCATGCAAGTCGCTGAGGCAGTTACACCGGCGAGCGACATGATCGTGTCGAGACCGCGCGGATGAGGCTTGAGCAGATGCACGGCATCGTCTTCCGCGGATACGGCAAAATCCGGAGATATATCGAGAACCCTAAGCTTTGCTGCCGGGGCATAGTCTGAGAGAATGCCGATCCGTTTTCCGGCTCTTCTGATGCCCGCAAGAACCTCATTGAGGCCGGCATAGCGGGCGGCCGCGACATAAGTCAGGGGCCGCTTCTCGATCCATTCCTCGACAATCGAAACGACACGGCCTACCGAGCAGCCGCCGGCCATGGCTGTTCTTTCAAGCAGCACCGCCTCGAAATTTTCGATCTCCGCTTCCGCCAGTTCCTCGCGAATCCGGCGGAAGGCGCGAAGCACCCTGATGACATCAAGTCTGCCCTCGCGTAACGAGAATTGCACGAGATCGCGGGCCATGTGCAGGCGCACGGGTCTCTGCCTGTAGAGCGTGCCGTCCACATCAAAAACGACAAGGTTTATACGGCTCCAATCGATACACGCGTGCATGGCGCCTAGCCGAGGCTGATATATTGCTGTGCGGTAAACTGCTCCAACATTGGAATATTGATGAACGTCGAAGCGAGAAAGACGATTGCGATCATCACGATGAGCAGCATCAATCCGCGCTCGCGAAATAGCTTTTCCGGTGCCTGTGCCGACGATCCAGGCTGCATGGAGATTGCCAGATAATAGACGAATAGAGTTGCTATAAGTGGCATCAGCAACAAATATTCGATGCGGTACTTTAGCAGGAAGACAGCAAGGAAGAAGCTCGAGAGGATCGCATACAGGAAGCAGGAAAGTGTCAGCGATACTTCCGTGTAGTGAGCAAAGCTCGCCCGATAGCGTGCAAGCGTCTGATGGCCATGCGACGCGGTGATCTCGCGATATTCGGAAAGGCGTTTGCATGCCATCAGAAACGCGCCGCCGAGCCAGTAACAAAGCAGCACCGATGCCGGAGGAAGCGTTCCTGCGTCGATCATCGCCCAGCCAATGCAGAGACGCAGCGGATTGTTGACCGATTCCGATATTACGTCGAGATAGGCTGTTTCCTTGGTCCGCAACGGGCGGACGTTGTAGACGATACCCTGTACGGCAAAAAGCACTGCTGCAACGAGCATCGACAAGCTTGCCGAATAGGCACACCACAGCCCTAACGCTACGAGCGTCGCCCATTCCACGACGACCAGTCGCGGATCGAGCTCCCTCCGCACTGCCGTCCTTTGTGACTTGGTCGGATGGTGTTTGTCGAAGTCACGATCCAGCCATTCGTTGATGACGTAATTTGCTGATGCAATATAGATTGCCGCCGTCAGGCCAAGCACGACCATCGCCAGGACATTGTCGTTATGCACTCCGCGAAGCACATATGCAAAAACCGCACCTGGCACGATGAAGATCTGTTTAGTGACATGGTCCAGGCGCGCAATCGCAATATAGTCAGAAATGCGACCGGTCAGAGGACGATCGGTATCGGTAAAATCGATATTCTGCTGCTTCACGTCATCACCTCGGAAAGGGCTGTCCCGCCGTCATTTCAATAGATAGGCGTCAAATGTCTCGTCGCTTCCGGCAACTGCGCCAAAGCGTCTGATCAATTCGGTTGCATCGCGAAATTCAGTAATTTCCGCGGCTGTGATCGTCAGCTGCCAATTGTAGCCTTCGGACATCGCGACTGGCGCTGCGATAAGGTCCAGTCGTTGGGAGAGCAGAATAATGACGGGTACTTGCTGATCATCATGCAGCTTGCGGGCGGCCTGCAGAATATCCGCGAGGCTAAGCTCGAGCTTCGCATTTTTCGTGAATTTGACGACATCACCAAAGCGTCCTTCCCGCAGCAGGTAGGTCCTGTTCGGAATGTAATAAGGCAACGCTTCCACGAGATAGTCGGGATCGGCGATGATGATGGCATCCCGCAGGTCGGGACGAGAAAGCACAAGGTTGGAAAAATCTTGGCTCCGGCTCAAAGGGGTGTCTGTCACCAGCACCTGTTTGGCCTTCTCGATACCGGATACTACCTGCAATGCGAGCAGGATCAGGAAGCACAGGCGGCCAAACTTAATGACCGCGCGTCTAGTTTTGCTCGGCGTTGAAGCATCTATTGGTGTGCGCTGAATATCGGCTGAAAGCGCAATCATGGCGATCATGAAAACCAACCATAGCGCCTCGTGCCGATAGCTGCCGGGATAGACGACGGTGAAAAGCAGCGAAAGGCCGACAAGCGTCAGGAAGGCCGCCACCATGGCCGCTGGCCTGGCTGCCAGCGAGACCACGCTCCCATAGATCAGAACGGACATCAGCGGGACGAATACAACGAAGAGAGCCCGATGCTCAGCGAGCTGGCTGATGACGATTGTCGGATAGAACTCGATGAAATTCAGGCCGGGGAAAATGACGGCACGAAGAACAAGCATGGCCAGACCGTCGCTGCCGCGATTGATCTGCGCTGCATCGTTGAAGGGCGGATAAACCGTCACCGCGCAAAGAACGATGCCGAAGACCGCGATAGCCGCGTTTGCCGCAAAGTAACGGTATTCGGAAAGGGCTGGTCGCGGCTTCGCAAGCGCTAGATCCAGAAACCAATATGCCAGCAAACCGCAAACGAGAACAACAGAATGGACGTTGGTGTTTGCAAGGCATGCCAACAGCAGTCCGAGTACCAAGCTGTTGTGCTTCCAGCGCTCATAGGCTGCAGCGATCATGAAGACCAAAAGCATGCTGATGCCGTAGTTTCTCGACATCGCTGCATATTCGTAGATTGAGAAGTTGCCGAACAGCGCGAGCAGCTGGACTGAGCGCGGAAGATGCAAACGATAAACAAGGAAATAGGCAGCCGTCGCGGCGATTGCGAAAGCCAATGCTTTGAGGACCAACGGCGCTCCGGTAACAAGATACCCCGCCCGAAGCAGGATGTACCATAGTGCCGCGTGCCCTTCGCCATGCAGATGACGGAACATGTCGACAAAGCTGTTACCCTGTAGGGCGATCGACAAGGCGCGAACCTCGTCCCGCCAGACGACTTCGAACCAACAGAGCGCGGCAGCCAGTATCAGCCAGATCGAGAAGATCAAAGCCCGGTCGAGCGCGACCAATCGGCGCTCATTGATGTCTGACGTAGTAGAAGCCAAGCATAGACCCGCTGCTGCAATAAACGTCGATAAGCTACTGCTATGGCCATAATTTAGAGTTAAAAGCCTGCGCGGAAACGAATTGCGGGTTTCGGTAAAGTCCGGACAAGATTTCCGGTAATCTCCGGCCACAGTTTTCAGTAATTCCCGGACAGCGATTCCGCTAAATCCCGGACAG